>JAHDBN010000026.1:13574-17936 GCA_020630335.1 Bacteriovoracaceae bacterium | reverse complement strand
CGACTACAACTACGACTACAACTACGACTACAACTACGACTACAACTACGACTACAACTACAACTACAACTACAACTACAACTACAACTACAACTACAACTACAATACCTATTAATAATGCACCAGTTTTAGATCCAATCGCAGATATTCCTTGTCTTGATCCCGAAGGTCTTGTTATAGATGCAAATGATGGAGGAGATGATTTAGATATTGATGGAGATGCATTGTCTTATGAATGTTATTACGATTATGTTGTGGATGGAGCAGTGTTATCTGTAAATACATGTGCTTCTCACAACGGGATTTTGTTTGATAGTTCCACAGGAAGACTTGCATTAGAAGGAGATATTGTTACACCAAGTATTTTTCTAGAAATTAAAATTATTGCTTCTGACCAGCAAGTACCAGCATTGAGAGATGAAGAGATTTTCTCTATTAATGTTACTAAATGTGGGGGAACTACAACTACAACTACGACAACTACAACGAGTTCTTCCTCTACAATAACTACAACAACTACCACCACCACCACTCTTGCTGGGCCATCTTCTTGTGCGGCTATAGGATTACGGGATACCCATCCAGCTCAACCTTGGGGGTCTAACATTCCATTGTCAGGTTCGCATCCTATTCTTGATATCTATAATGTTGATATCCTAGGAATGCTTGCTGGCGATTCTGTTGATTTTGATAATTCTCTTAATCCAATTTTAACTCCAGTTGGTAGTTTACCTACATCTTGCTCTGATTATCACTTAGATTCAGTAACTGGTTTTTGTAATTTTGGAGGGAGTTTAGAAGTAACTCACAATATTGTATGGGTTTTTGATAATGGTTTGAAGTGTGAGAGATCTATCTTCCCCGGATTTTTATCAAGAGTAGGTTGGTTGCAGCATGCTGGGTCTGTCTCTGGAGGAGTATGTAATACAACGCTTACTCAGTATAACGATGCTTGGGATAATAATTTTAACTTAGTTAAATATGCTGGAGATAATTATGAGATTACTGTTAATGGTAATCTAAAAGATTCTTTCTCCGTCTTGTCTGGGACAGCAGAGCTTTATCTAGAGATATCTGTACAACAATATCACAGACCAGCTTGTGGCGCTCATATCACTGGGACAAGTGGTACTCTTACTATCGTGCCATAATTTTACTTATAATTTTAATGTAAAGTTATTTTTCTTAGAGCCGATTAAATATTAATGAAAGTGTTGTCATTCTTAATCATTCTTCTTTCTTGTTCGCTTGAACCACCCAAACCACTCAAGCCAGTAGAACGCGAGATTTTTGAACTTAACGAATTTTTTAACCAAGAATCTAATGAACTAGTATCAAAGATATCTTTATCAAGAAGATATCAAGGCCCACTATTTTTTGAAATACCAGATATTGAAAAATTTGAAGATAAACAACTTATTGCAAGGTTTACTTTTGGCCTTAACAAAGATTTTGAAATAGAAATGTCTGGAGGGATTCAAAATGTTCCAGAAGCTAATAATAAAATTAAAAAATTATTTTTCGTGAACTTTACTGATGAATTAGCAAATGCAAATTTAAAGTACCAACTTTATGATTACAATAATTATAGTGATGGTAAGGATATTATCTATGATAATACAAACTTAAATCTTTTTTGTCGTGGTCTGAATCTAGCTGATGATCCAACAGCAAATTCTGAAACTTGTTCAAAAAGTGACGATACGTGTTTATATTCTTTTGCGAATGTTAAAGATATGGGATTAGTAAAAGTTTCTTCAGACCCTAATGGATTCAAAGTTAAGTTGAATCCAACAAGAAAATCATTTAGTGTAGGACAAGGAGCTTATACTCAAGACTCAGACGAGCATGTTCTTGAAAAGTGTTTATCCGACTCAACTCAGCCTTTTGTGAAAAATAAAAAATTATCTCTTTTAGAAAAAATAACTCTAAAGGGAGAACAGTATAGCTTTGAAGGGATGTTTAATTCTATTTCTCAATCACAATGGCATATAAAAGATGATGCTATCTGGGGGAGATTTGGTATTTTTCGATCAGAAATGATTGGTGGGAAAAATGTTGATTTAGGCTTTCAATCTAATCTGTTCCCGAGAGAAGGTAAACTTAGAAATAATTTAAAAGTACAATATCTAGGTTCACAAACAACTTTTGGAGAGAAAGAAATTACAGAAGTAGTAGATGCGAATGGCGAAACTGATTGGATAGATGGGTGCAATTTACGTATCAAAAAAACTGGGCTTGATAATTCTAATTATGGATCTTGTACCGTTACTTCTAATATAGAAATTTTTTATAAAGAAAATGGGGAAGAAGTTATATTGGCATCAAATGCATTACAAGAAAAACCTAATCAGCTTAAACTTCAGATTGTAAGTGAGTTGAAAATTAATAATGAAGAAATTGAATGTCAGATAAATAGCCAATGTGATAGTGGATGTTGTCGGAATAATATTTGCTTTGATTCAATTTTTTGCGATCCTCCTCCAAGTGCTAAACCAGTAGGAGATACTTGTGGAGAAGATCTTGAGTGTGTGAGTAGATGTTGCAAAGCAGGAGTATGTAAGGCGCATGGAAATGGAAATACTTGTGATAAGGAGGAAGGTGAGTCTTGCTCTGGAGGGAGTTTTTGTGGCAAAAAAACAGTGTATTGGAGTAAAAGAATTTTTTCCTCAGTAAGTAATAATATTTGTTCTAATCAAAACTGTAATGAAACGGAGAGAATGCTTTGTGTGAATAAAAAATGTGTTCATCCGTTCACAAATGAAGAATTAAAAAATTCTAAACCAGATGAGAGAGTAAAAGATCCATCTTTTCTTAATTGGAAAAATAATAATTTAGAAGATGATGACTGTTCAACAGCAGTAAATAATGGAGCAAATGAAGAGTGTGACGTTTGTGTTAACCAGGAAACTTGTAAGTAGTTATGAAAGTAAAATTAGATCATATAGCAATAGCGGTAAAAAGTATTAATGATTCTATAAAGTTATTTGAATCATTAGGCTTAAAATTTGATGACCATAGAGAAGAAGTTGTGTCGCAAAAGGTTAAGACTGCTTTTTGTAAAATTGATGAATTTTCTAAAATAGAACTCCTAGAAGCAACTAGCAAAGAAAGCACTATACAAAAATTTATTGATAAAAAAGGGGAAGGAATTCATCATTTATGTTTTAGAGTCGCAAGTGTTAGAGAGCTCCAGACTAAATTGAGTCAAAAAGGAATGAATTTCATTTATGAGGAACCTTTCATAGGAGCAGGAAATTGTTTAGTTAATTTCATACATCCTAAGTCTGCTAATGGAATATTGATTGAAATATCAGAAAAGTTGAAGTGAAATAAGTGTATGAATCAACAATTACATGTTCCCCCATTAACAAATACAAATAAAATTCTTATTTGTTTAACTGCCGTTTTATTTTTATCTTCGGCCGTCTTAGAGACATATTTAAATATTAATCTGATTGAGCTTTTAGGTTTAAGTCTGAAAGGTGTTATATCTGGAAAAATATTTCAGATATTTACATTTCCCTTCTTGCAGCATGGTTTATTAAGTGTAGTTTTTAATGGATTAATTGTATGGTTTATTGGTTCTGATTTAGAGCTTCATTGGGGACAATCATTTTATAGGAAGTTTATTTGTTTAAACGTTTTGACAGTAGCTATTGTTTATCTATTGCTTTCGTATTTTTTTTGGGGAACAAGTTCAGAAGTTCCTTTATTAGGATTTGAAGGTATTTGCTATGCTATTTTGATTGGATATGCTCTAGTATTTCCAGAAAGACATTTAACCTTTATGTTTTTATTTCCAATGAAAGCACTTTATTTTTGCTTATTGTTAATTGCGATGGAGTTTTATGGAACTTTAATGTCTCCTTATTCGGCAAGCAGTTGGGTTCATTTATTTGCTATTGGTTTTTCATTTTTATATCTAAAGTTTTTGAGTGCTCAAGCCAATGGAACAAATTTTTTCAAAAAAGCAAAGAGCAAAAGACCGAATCTAAAAATTATTAAGCGTGATGATGACGAGCCTAAATATTGGCATTAAGGTAGGCAAAATTTTCCTTATGAGAGAATAGTTTTTCTATCTAAAAACAAAAAATTATAAAATAGAGTAAAATAAGTAGATAACAATCTTTGAATAAAGAGGTCATTGTGAAACTATTATTTTTTTTATTTCTTTTAACAAGTTGCTTTAATAAAGAAACAAATGTTATAACAGGTTCATCAGCTTTAGACTCAGATCCTCTTTTACCTAAAGAAGATACTGTTTCGACGACTTTAGCTCCACCAGTAACCTTGGCACCAACTACAACCTTGGCACCAACTACAACCTTGGCACCAACTACAACCTTGGCACCAACTACA
>JAHDBN010000026.1:0-13474 GCA_020630335.1 Bacteriovoracaceae bacterium | reverse complement strand
AACCTTGGCACCAACTACAACCTTGGCACCAACTACAACCTTGGCACCAACTACAACTTTAGCTCCAATAGTTAAAAGTTGTGGGGCTTTATATGGATTTACTGCTGGATCTAATGGACTAGATCCTAATCATGTTTTTAGCAAGCTAAAAGTCAATTCTACACTTATCGATATAGGCATCCAATTTGTTGATGCTAATGGAGAATTTATTCTTAGTGCTAAAAATGAAATAGAAGCTGCAGTGAAAAGTGGTATAGAACAAATTGGATACATCGTTGATGATGTTGAGTGGAGATTTGTTGGCAATGCTTCTTCACCAATAGGAGATGCTCCAGTTTTAGTTGTTGAAGTTAGAGGCCCTACAGCAATTGTACTAGGAGATGTAAACGCTGGTAGTATAGTTACCGTAAATGGGAAAGCTCATGACTCGACTCCTAGATCTATTGCTTGTGAGAAAACCAAAAAGAACTGTGAGTTAAAAACAGTTCATAAGTTATCTCGAGAGTTTGGATATATTTGTGGTATGAACCTAAAAGAAGAATACTGTTCTTTTCCAACTCAAATTATTTGGGCCAATGGAGTATGGGAACCCGAGTTAAATAACGTAAAATTTAGAGTCCAAGAATGTTTAACTGCAAACAATATATCTTTTGAAAAAGTTGAAACTGGTACAACTAACTGTGGAAGTGATTGTCTAGACATAACAATTATAGGTGCTGGAGAAGAGTTTAGAGCAAATGTTGATGGAAGCTATGGTGTGGACGGAAGGTGTGAAGAAAGAGGAGCAGTAGGAACGAACGCGGCGAGTGAAGAGTTTGAACGGTTAGAAGATAGAGAAGTGTGCGTTGATATAAAATAACGCAAAGCATTTAGCCTTAATGTAAATAATCTTATAAAACTTCTAGATAATATTATATTTAGGAGATTTTCATGCTTTTAAAACAAGCTCTAGACGAAAAATTAATGGATCAACGAGTTCGAGAGAGATTACTTCAAGAAGGTAAAATAACTAAAGAAGATGTTGATAAATTTTTAGCAAGTCTTCCTGATGACTCTCAGAATGTTGAAGAAACAACAGTAAAGTAGACAACTAGCTTAATTCACTAAAAGTTAAATCCAAATCGTCTGCAATCTGTTTGTAGACGAGTTTTCCTTTATATATATTGATTCCTTTTCTAAAGGCTTCGTCACGTTCTGCACTTTTATCTACTCCATGATTTGCAATCATTCTAGCGTACTGAAGTGTTGCATTTGTAAGAGCATAAGTAGATGTTAAAGGAACAGCTCCTGGCATGTTTGCTACACAGTAATGAACAACTCCATCTACTTCGAAGGTTGGGTTTTCATGAGTTGTAGGTTTACATGTTTCTATGCAACCTCCTTGATCTACAGCAATGTCAACGATGACTGAACCTTTTTGCATTTTTGAAATCATCTCTCTAGTAACTAGCTTAGGTGCTTTTGCTCCAGCCACTAAAACAGCACCGATAACGAGATCAGATTCAATGACAGTTTTTTCAATAGTTTCAGGACTTGAATAAAGAGTAGAAAGTCCCATTTGATAAATATCTTCTAATTGAGCTAAGCGCCTAGTTGAAATATCAATAGCAGTGACTTTTGCTCCAAGTCCAAGTGCCATTTTGATTGCATTATTACCAGCAATTCCACACCCAATTACTGTAACTTTTGCTTCTCTAACTCCGGCAACACCTGCCATGAGTATTCCTTTTCCTCCATTGTTGGCCTGCAAATAAGCAGCACCTACTTGAGTGGCCATTCTTCCAGCAACCTCAGACATTGGAATTAATAAAGGAAGTGATCCGTCTTTGTTTTGAATGGTTTCATAAGCTATACAAGTTGCACCAGATTTCATTAAACCTTGAGTGAGTTCTTTGTCAGCAGCAAGGTGAAGATAGGTGTATAAGATATGTCTTGGTTTTAAAAGAGCGATTTCTACAGGTTGAGGCTCTTTTACCTTAATGATTAAGTCAGCTTTTTCGAAAATATCTTCTAAGCTCGCAAGCTTTATACCACCAGCGTTTTCATACTCTTGATCATCAATACCAATGCCCAAACCTAATCCAGCTTGAAAATAGACTGTATGTCCATCCTGAGTAAGTTGCTTTACCCCTCCAGGCACAAGGCCGGCTCGGTTTTCATTATTTTTGATTTCTTTAGGTATTCCAATATTCATAGGAAAACAGTTTAATTTATCTTCTCCGATATTTCGATTAGAATTTAGAGAATTATTTATTTTTTGAGAGGGAACTCATGTTTAAATTACTTATTTCAATACTATCTCTTTTTCTTTTTACGCACTGTTCAGATGGAAAGAAGAATCAAGCTGCCGATAAATCAGTTATTTCAGCTACTAAGGGCGGTTTGCAGGACGGGATTTATCAAATTGATGCGAAGAAATATAAGCTCGATAATGGATTAACTTTAATCTTGTCTCAAAACAAGAAATTACCTGTTTTCTCTATTTATACTTTTTATAAGGTTGGCTCTAAGCATGAACCCAAAGGTATGACTGGTGCGTCTCATTTTTTAGAGCATATGATGTTCAAAGGAGCTAAAAAATTTGCTCAAGGACGTTTTGATAAAGTGATTGAAAGTAACGGTGGTTCATCGAATGCATACACCAATTATGATGAGACTGTTTATTATGAATCTCTTCCTATTAATTCCTTAGAACTTATCTTAGATCTTGAAGCAGATAGGATGCAGAATCTTCTTTTAGAACCCAAGGCATTTGAAAGTGAAAAACAAGTTGTCTTGGAAGAAAGAAAGATGCGTTATGAGAATTCCCCTAGAGGACAACTTTATATTGGAATGATGAGTAAAATTTTTGAGAAAACTCCTTATGAAGTTCCTGTCATTGGAACAATACCAGATATCAAGTCCGTAACTAGAGATCAGGTTTTTGAATACTTTAAAAATTATTACGCTCCTAATAATGCAATCATGTTGATTGTTGGCGATCTTGAATATGATAAAACTTATAAGATGGTTAATAAGTACTTTGGGAAAATACCGGCCTCCAAAGATCTAAAAGCATTAAAAGCAAAAGAAGAAGTTGGTTTTGAAAGTAAGTTTAAAAAAGATCAAGTTGATCACTTTAATGGAAAATCTGAAAATCCAATGTTTACTCTTGCATTTCCTGGGATAAAATACGGAACAAGGGAAGGCTATGTTGGAGATATACTTTCTGGAGTTCTGGCTGGATCGAGATCAGCTTTTTTGAATCAAAAATATGTAGCTTCAGAAAAACCTCTTTTAAATTATATAAGTGCTTCTAATTATACTTTAGAAAATGCTGGAATTTTCTTTGTTATGGGTGAGATCTCTAGAAAGTATGATATCAATAAATTAAAAACGGATCTTTTGGCTGATTTTAAGCATTTTTGTGCTAATGAAATTAATGATCAAAAAATTCAAACGATTAAAAATCAATACTTAATAAAATTTTATGATGAATTAGGTACTAATGCTGGAGTCGCTAATTATCTTGGAACGATAGAGTCTTATCTAGGAGATTTTACAAAATATATTGATGAAATAAAAATTTATCAGTCAATAACCACTGAAGAAGTTCAGAAATCATGCAAAGATTTTTTACTTTCAAAAAATCACTATTATATGACTGTTTGGAAAGATAACAAAAAGAAACTTAATATTTAAAAGGTCGTTATGAAATTACTATGTATATTACTTTTTTCAACATTTGCTTTCTCTAAGGCCCAAAGTGTAAAAAACTTTGATTGGAACGGAGTGGATGTTGTTTGGTTAGAAGATGACAAATTCCCCACTTATTCTGTAAATATTTATTTTGCCGATGGGGCCCTTCAGGATCAAGGTAAAGATGGAGCAGTTAGTGCGATGTTTGATTTATTAACGAAGGGAACAAATAAGTTTAATCAAAAAGAGATAGCTAAGAAATTAGATTTTTTTGGAACAGGAATTTCTTCTAGTGTGACTCATGAGTATTCAACTCTTAGTTTCGGAGGCTTAGTCAAAGATGCCAAGGAGGTTAGTGAACTATTCTGTCATATATTAAAAGATGCTAATTACCCTGCTAAAGAACTTGATTCTTTTAAAGGAAAATCTGAGAGTCAACTCAAAAATTTAGTGGCTAATCACGGAGCATTGGCTGATAGGGTATTTAGAAATTTAAGTTTAAAAGGCACACCTTTTGGAAGTTTTGTTAATGGGAAAATTAGCACTTTGAAGTCTTTAAGTTCAGAATTATTACTAGCTCAAAAAAAGCATTTCAATGAAAAAGTATATAAGAAAATATTTATCTCTGGGCCAAAGTCTACGCTAGAAATAAAAGACATTTTTAAAAATACATGTGGATGGAGTGGCAAGGCCAAGTTTAAAAGAACAAGTGAGCTTAAAGAGGCTAAGATTATAACAAGTAATACAGGTAAGCCAAAGTTATATTTCGCTTCAGTCAAAGGTGCTAATCAGGCTCAAATTAGAATGGGAGGGACGCCAGCAATTTCTAATTTTTCTGGGAATAATTATGATTTAACGAAATTGATGTCTACCATTTTAGGTGGATCATTTACATCCATGCTTATGCAAGAATTACGAGTCAAAAAAGGACTAACTTATGGAGCATACGCTTATGCTTCGCCTCAATCTAAATATGCAAGATCCGTTATTAGAACATCTACTAAAAACAAAACAATTGTAGATGCTCTAAAAACAATAAAAGATACAGTGGGCAGTTTGACCGGAAATACTTTTGAAAAAGAAAGAGTTGAAACTGTGAAGAAGTTTTTAAAAGGAAAACATTTATTGAAATTTGAAAGCAACGCTAGTTATATCTCTAATTTAATTCTTTATGATCATATAGAGAAAAAGCATGAGGATCTTTATAATTTTTCTTCTATTGTAGATAAATTTTCAGTGAAAAATGTTGTCGACCAAGCAAATAATATTTTTGCTTGGAAAAAACAGATGGCATTTGTTCTTGGAGATGAGACTGTTCTTTCACAGATTAAGTCTATGAATGAATTTGATGTTGAAGTTGTTGATGTAAAAAACTTTTTGTAATAAAACTCCTATTTCTTTGATGCTTATGCCCGATAATCGGCTATGTGATTCTTATTAAACTTATTTTTAGATTTGTCGATAACTATATTAGATGAAACATATAGTAATTAGAGAAGCCGATTTAGATTTAAATGACTTCATAAAAGATTATGCGAGCGTAGCTGAAGATCTTTATGATTATCAATGTAAAATGGATGAGCTTAAGCGCTTGTCAGTGACTGAGAAAGTTACGAATGGTTCTGTTATTGTATGTGTTAAATCAGGAGAGGGACTTTATAATTTAGATGTTTTACGAGAAAAATTTCCTTTTCTTAAAATCACTTTGGTTGCTCAAGATATTTCTGAAGATCAAGTTAAAAGACTTCAATATGAAGAAGAAGTTATAGATTTATTTTTTAAAGCTCCTTTAGATTTTACTCAATATGAATTTATGGTGACGGCCTTAGTTTCAGAAGAAACAAAGTTGATGACGAGTTCTGCTTTAGATCTACCTGCTACACCTAGTGATGAGTTAGAGATTGAACGCAGTGGAGACACTGAGACGGTTAAGATTTCTAAAGAAGATCACAAACAAAGTATTATTGGTAAAATAAAAAAATCAAAAGAAACATTTGTTCAAAAACTTGAAGACTTTGTAGCTAAAGATGAAGCTGATGGAGTGAGCAAAGATTTAACTGAAACAATATTTGAATCTAGTGCAAATGATGAGATCCTGCTTGAGGGTAATAATGTAGAGCAAGAAGAAGATTTCTCAAAAGAGATTAAAGAACTCATTCAGTATAAAGATGACAAGTTCTTAAAAATCATTAATAGAAATGAGACATTGGAAGATGAAAACAAACAGCTCCAGTCAGACATCGTAAAACTAGAAGAAAGACTGAGTACAGCACAGAGAAATTTCGAGCAAAAAGAAGTCGATTACGATCAATTAAAAATTAAGGCTTCCATTCATGATAAAAGACAGACTTCCCAAACAGAGAAGCTTTTAGAGAAAATAGATTATTTAAATGAAAAAGTAAGAATTCTGACTGATAAGAATAAGGATCTTTTGGATAAAAACAAAGATTTGAGTAAGAAAAATGTTTTTGATCATAAAAGAGTTAAGCTCAAAGAAGAAGCTTTAAAAGAAAAAATTGAGCTTATTAAAGATGATGTTGCTAGCCAGATTCAAAACAGAGAAAGAAGAATTATTAACTTAAAAAGAAAAATTGATTTACTTGATTTTGATTTAAAAGATAGCGTTGATAGAGAAAAAGCTTATCTTGAAAAGATTTCAGGCCTAGAAGAAAAGCTTTATTCTTTAAAGAAAACTATTGGTGATTCTCTTGAAGACTTAGACCAAAAAGAACTTCAGATCCTTAAAAAAGCTAATTAGAGCTTAGTTTTCGTTATTTTAGAATTCATTGAAAATCTTACAATTGCAATCGACCCAAGTTCTACTTTGTGTTATGTTCTCAGAAATTAAAACTGAGGAGAAAGCGTGCGTTATTTATTATTGGCTCTGCAATTAATTTTAATTTCTTGTGGAGGTTCAGATAATAAACCTGTATATGATTCTCATGATTTTACAGTAGATAAGGATGCCTTCCAGCTTGATTGTGAAGCTGCTGATTGTCCTAGTTTTGCTTCTTTATTGTTAATAGGTGAAACGGGACAGTGTTCAGGTAGTCTTATTAATAAGAAGTATGTTCTTACAAATAGCCATTGCTTAGAAAGAAACTATACTGTCGGTTCTGATTGTTCTGATGTGACAAGTTTTTTTATTAATAAGTCAGGTGATACAGTATATTATGACTGTAAAAGTATAAAAATTCTTCATCACCTTACTGGTCGCAATACTAGCAAAGATTATGCATTAATTGAGCTAAAGGAAGCTCCTGTTAATATTGATTCAGTAAAGGTGAGTAGTTTTAATAGTCTTCCTGTAGATCGAACTGATGTCCAATTATATACAGCAAATATTTTATCAGGTACATCGGGTATTATTAGAAAACGTGAATGTATGAATCGACATAGAACTTTTCTAAATCCTTCAACTAAAGATACTGAAGGCCCAATGATGGCGCTAGGTTATTGTGACGTAATTAGTGGGAATAGTGGATCAGGGATTCTAAATACTCAAAATGAATTAGTCGGTATTGTTTTTGCTGCAAAAAGTAAAGAAGCGAACAAAAATGAAAGTAACTTTCAGTTCACGGGAGTATTTGGAATTGGGATTCAGTCTTCTTGTTTGAATCTTCACCCTTATGTTTTAAAGTTAAATGCTTCGGATTGTAATGATCAAACAAGTGGAGATGTAGAATTAGCGGACGCGATGTACGAGGATCTCAGCTCCAGAGCAAATACAGAGTTGATAGAAAAGATGTTTAAAGAATTTATTAATGATACCTCCGTCATTTGGAAAATTTCTCAAATCTCTTCTGATGAATTAAGAAAAATTATTGCAAGCGATAGCGAGGAAGATGATAAAGAGCTTTTAACTCCTAAATGTGTAAGTGTAGAAGCTCTAGGAAAAGATCACCAAATTTCTGTTTATGGAAGTAAAAATTCTAAAAAAGCTTTGCTGTTAGAGTTAAATGGAGCTTTAGATCTAGAATACAAAATAACAAATCAATTCGTAAAAATCTCTTCTTATACAATAAGAGTTCTAGATACTGATCTTGGAGCATCAACAGTACGTGTTCTTCTCAAAGGCTCCAATGAGTTGGCTGAAGAGTTTTTAGATGTCCCTCTTTGTAATTAGCTCAAGGTTTTCAGATGCTTAATCCTCTCAAGGGCCGGCGGGTGAGAGTGATAAACCTTAGAAAATAAGGGATCTGGAGTAAGTGTGCTCGCATTTTCTTTATATAAATTCACTAAAGCAGTAATGAGATCATTGGAATTTGAATGCTCCGCTGCGAAAGCATCTGCCTCATATTCATGTTTTCTAGACATAATACTAAAAATTGGCGTGAGAAAAAATGTATATAGGGGAGATACGAGCATGAAGAGTAATAATGCCATGTATGAAGATTTTTGAGTGATAAAATGAGCATTAAAAAAATCAAGAGATTGATAACAGTAACCAATTATAAAAAATGCAATAAACGAGCTTAGCACAGACATCGCAAGCATTTTAAAAATGTGTTTATGTTTGAAGTGACCAAGCTCGTGAGCAAGTACAGCTTCAACTTCATTTGAGGTTAAATTCTTAAGGATTGTATCAAAGAAAACGATTCTTTTCGTTTTTCCAAAACCGGTAAAATAAGCATTTCCATGTGAACTTCTCTTAGAAGCGTCCATGACAAAAAGGCCATTTGACTCAAATCCTGTTTTTTTAAGAAGATTCTCGATAGTAGTCTTTAATTCTGAATCTTCAAGAGGAGAGAACTTATTAAATAATGGAGCTATAAAGGTAGGGTAAATAAGTATCATGAGAAATTGAAACCCTATCATGAAGGCCCAGGCATACACCCACCAAAGATCACCAAGTTGTTCTACAATTTTTAAAAGAATGTATAAAAAAGGCAAGCCTATAAGAGCTGATAAGAATAGTTGTTTAATCATATCAACAAAAAATAATTTGGGAGTGATTTTGTTAAATCCAAATTTTTCTTCAATGACAAAAGTAGAATATAGTTTCTGAGGAATGCCTATTATAAGATTCACAAGAAAAAATATACCAAAAACTAAAAGTCCTCTAGAGATTTCAGAATCATAAATAGATCTGGCCCAAAAGTCTAACCTGTCTAGGAAACCTAGTGGAAGCCAGATTAAAAAAGTAACAAGACCTAAGATCATTGTTAAGCGTGAAAACTTAGATTTTGTGACAGTATAATTTGCAGCTTTTTGATGTTCTTCTAAAGTGATATTACTTTTAAAGTCTTCGGGGACTTTACTGAAATGGGAAAGAACGTGTTTTTCATTTCTAAGATTTAAGTAAAGTTCTGCGAGAGTTTTTAAAACAAGTAGGGTAAAAAAAAGAAATGTTAAAATTTGAAGGAAAGTCATAAAAGCCTCTATAGTAATTTTAGATTTAATTTTATAAAATTCCAGCATGATAGTCGAACAAATAGATGTCGGGAATATGTTAAAAAATTATACATATATCCTTCACAATAATAAGTCAGCATGGGTGATAGATCCCTATAATGCATTGCAAGTACAAGAAGTACTAGATAGTAAAAGTTTAGATCTTAAAGGAATACTTAATACTCATGCTCATTTTGATCATACGAAAGGAAATAAAAAGCTATTAAAGCTTAATAAAGCTAAGCTTTATGATTATAAAAAAAATATCAATATTGATTTATCAAATGGTTATTTTTTAACTTCAATTCAAACTCCGGGTCATACACTTGATCATATTAGTTTTCTTGTTTCTAAGGATAATCAACAGTTAGCTTTTTTCGCTGGAGATTTACTCTTTCATATGGGAGTGGGAAATACAAAAAATGGTGGTGATATAAATATTTTGTTTCAAACGATAAAAAAAATAAAAAAAGAAATTGATCGAGAAGTAAAGTTCTACCCAGGGCATAAGTATTATAATGCCAATCATTTATTCTCAGAATCAATCTTAAAAGAGCAAATTGAGTTTAAAGATCACGAAACCTTTGGAGATGAATTAGACAGATCTTTATTTTTTCAATTTGATGATGAAAAATTAAGAATAAAATTAAATAAAAACCACGGACAAGATTTAAAGAATGGAGAAGATGTTTTTAAGTTTTTAAGGTTTAAAAGAGATTCTTTTTAGGAGAAAAATGAAAAAATTAGAAGTTGGGAAAATAGCCCCTAAATTTAAGTTAAAAAACCAGGACGGAGAAATAATTTCTCTAAGTGATTATAAAGGGGAAAAAAATGTAGTCATTTATTTTTACCCAAAGGCCATGACTCCTGGGTGCACCACTCAAGCTTGTGAGATAAAAAAAAATAAAAGAAAGTTTACCTCTAGAGATACTGTGGTTTTAGGTTTAAGTCCTGATCCTGTCGATAAGCTTGATAAATTTAGGGTAAAAGAAAAACTTAACTTTGATCTTTTAAGTGATGAAGGACATAAAGTCGCTGATAAATATGGTGTTTGGGGAGAAAAGAAATTTATGGGCAAGGTCTATGATGGAATTCATCGTAGAACATTTATTGTCGGTAAGGATGGAAAAATTAAACATATTATGGAGAAAGTAAAAACTAAGAGTCACCACGAAGATGTTTTAAATTTTATTAAAGAGAATTTATAGATACTCTATGCTAAACTTTTCTTCTAAATTTTTGAGAATATTCAATAAGTGAGTTTTGGTAGATTCAGTATAGTTAATTTCAATATCTCTGTAAGGCATCTTTAGGCTTTCCCTTAAAGTTGAGTGAAAAGCTATGCCTTCGTTAGATTCAAGTGTGAAATATACAAAACTTGAGTTTGCTTTATCTACTCTAATTATCTTTGTTAAAACATCTATATTTGTCATAGTAAATTGACTTTACACGTTAGTATCTTAAAATTAAATTAAGCTTATTTTTATCTGTCATGGAGGACAAGAGCAAGTGCTAAATAAAATCCTTCCAAAGTTTATTCAATTTTTTCTGTTAATGCATATATGCACAAGTAGTTCATTATTTGCTCAAGATGATTCTTTAGAAGATTTTGAAGACTTTGAGTCAGAACTATTTGATGATGTGCCTAGTGAAGATAATGTTGAAGATTTTCAAGGTGGTGAGATTCAAAGTAATTTTTCTGCTGGTAAGTCAGAAGAAGAATTATTAAGTTTAGCCGAGAAATTATCTTATAAACTTACTGATGCTGAATGGGAATCGGCGAAGTCTAATGCTAATGTTGTATCGACATATACCGTTCAATCAGGTGATTGGTTATTTAAAATTTCAAAAAAGTTATTTGGAACAGGACATTATTACCCCAAAATTTGGGCCCTGAATCCTTATATTACAAACCCTCATGAAATTGAACCAGGAATGGTTTTGGTTTTTGATTCAAGTGCAAGTGGTGCGAATTTATCTATTGGTAATACAACTACTCAGCCAAGTAATCCAGTGGCACTTAATGGAAATTGGCAGGATGAAAAAAGACGATTACTCAGTCAAGGGATTCAGGTTGAGTATGCAAGTGATGATATGAGAAAGTATGTTGAGGAAGGAAGCTCTGCGGGCAGTGATGGGTGGAGAGCATATCAACCTCAAAGTTATGATCATTTATTGCCAAAATCTAAGCAAACTCCGCAAGCTCGAGAAGAAGTCATTTCTCAGCATGGACAAAAAAATTCTTTGAAGCAAGGTTATTCAATTAATACTTTTATTTCAGAAAAAGAAGTTGAAAGCTTTGGGAGAATTAAGAATTCGATCCATGATACTGTTCTACTAGATAATCATAACAGAGTATTTGTTGAATTTGATAGAGGAAGTCAGCAGAAAGGTGATACTTTTTCCATTTTTAGAAATTTAGATAAAGTCTCTAGTCAAAATGGAGATAGAGAAGGTGATAAAATTGTAATTGTTGGACATATTCAGTTGGTAAGAAGAGTGGATGATTTGTGGGAAGCAAGAGTTTACAATGTCCTTGGAGAGTTAAGAAGAGAAGATCAAATTACAAGTTATACTCCTAAAATTAAAAGAATTAGAAAAAAATATACCGGCCAAAAGATAGAAGCTTTTTTAATAGGGAGCTATGAAAAAAATAGAAAATACTTAACTCTTGGAGATTTAGTTTATTTAGATAGAGGAAAATCTGATGGAGTAAGAATTGGTCACGTTTTTGGTTCATTCGGAAATAAAGATCAATTGTTGAATGATACTATTAGAGATCTTCCTCTTTATTACCAAGGGGAATTAACTATAATAGGACTTACAGATTCTTTTGCAACAGCTTTGGTTACTAGTGCATCTGCTCCAATTAAGCTCGATAGTTATGTGCGGACTTTATCAGCTCCTTATAGTGATAAAACAAATATATATGCTAATGAGCGCAAAGGTTACGATGATGAGTTTGATGGGAAAGATGATGATTTAGATGATAGCTTTGATGGTTCGGATGATTTAGATGACTTTTCTGGTGATGAGGATTTCTCAGAGCAAAGACCAGATGATTTAGACGCTGTAAGTGACGATGATGATTTTGATTTAAGAGATCAAGAAGTTGATGATGATAGAGTCTTAGATGATAATTACGAAGAACCTGTGCCTCAAGATTCTAATGATGAGGGAGTAGACTTTGAAGGCCTTGAAGCAGAGCTTGGAGATATTGATGATTTGGCTAATGGAAGCACAGGGGCAGAAGCACCAGCGATAGATGAAGAAGTTTATGATGAAGAAGTTCAAGCAACTGATTTAGATGTGGTAACTGAAGATCTTGAAAGTATAGAACGACAGCAAGGTAAAAAGTATCTTGATGAAGATTTGAATGAACAAGAAAATCCGTATGGATTAACTGAAAATGACTTAGAGGAAGTGGATGAGCTTCTTAACTTTGATTCAATAGAAAACGAATGAAATTAGTTTTTAAGGGATTTTTCATGGGGGTTGCCGATCTTGTACCTGGAATCTCTGGAGGAACAGTAGCTCTCTTAACAGGAATTTATCCTGAATTTATTAAAACTCTTGGTTCTATTGATTTAAAATCTTTATTTAGATTAGATATTTCATCGTTTATAAAATCATTAAATCTGAAATTTTTACTACCAGTCTTTGCTGGAATTTTTATTGGAATTTTCTCTTTAAGTAAAATTATCAAACATCTCCTTGAGAATTATCCAATGCAAACCTGGGCCTTGTTTTTTACTTTAGTTCTTGGAAGCACAATTGTATTTATAATGAGAAGAGGATGGTTTAATAGTAAGTCTTTGAAGTGGCTAGTTCCTGGAATGTTAGCTGGCTTAGTTTTAACAGGTATAGGTATTAATTTTCCTCGAAACTTAGCTGGTCTTTTTGGAGCAGGTATTCTAGGTTCTTGTGCGATGATGCTTCCGGGGATTAGTGGATCTTTTATTTTGGTGATGATTGGACTTTATGAATATATTTTAGAGTTACTTCATAATTTAAAAGTTCTTGATAATTTTTTATCGTTAGCAGTCTTTGGAATAGGTATGGGTATTGGAATGTTATTTATTTCGAAAATAATAAAAAAAATGTTAGAGCTTCATGAAAAAGGCGTTATTTTATTTTTTCTAGGTATTGTTTTTGGAGCGTCTCATGTGTTGTGGCCTTGGGGGAATGGCAGGGCCGAAAGCTTAATTCCCAATCTATCGAACTCATTAGAGCTTATAATTTTTCTTAGCGTTATTACAGGAATTTTATTGATAGTATTTTCTTCGAAAATCATGAAAAAAAAATAAATATTCTCTCTTAGCTTGGACTAAAAGTTTTTAAGATTATAAAATGATGTATCATCGCGGCGTTAGCTCAGCTGGATAGAGTAGTTGGCTTCGAA
>JAHDBN010000011.1 GCA_020630335.1 Bacteriovoracaceae bacterium | reverse complement strand
TTTTGGGAATAAAAAAACCGCGATCAAAGTCGCGGCCTTAAGTTTATTGATTTGATATTGTTACAAGTGATTTCTATAAACGCATGTCATTATGTTAAGTGAGAATAATATTTAAAAAGGAACTTTAAGCCTCCAAAGATAAATTGAAAAAAGAATAAAACTCCCAGAATCAGGTTGCACATTATGTTTTGAAAATTAGTAATATTTTTCTCTTGTTTGGCTTTTCCCTTGAAAAAACAGCATTTAAATACATGAACGATGTTTACAAAAGGTATCCAAAAATAGAAATAACTTTTTATAAGTGTCATTTCATATTCTTTCCTACTTGTATTGAAGTCTCTCCATCTTTTTAAAGAAACAATTGCAAACGGATAGCACAAAATAATTAAAAGCAATAAGCTCAAAACTGAGGATAGTAAATTTTTAGTTTTGAATTGCATCATTAAACTAAATAATAAGTAAAACGGAGCTGAGGCTAGCATATATTGCCATCGATTGAGCTCAGAACTATTTTTGCGAAAAAGATTAAAATAATTTTGATTCATAACTAATTGTATGGTGTTTTCTTTGAACATTTAAGAAATAATTCTCTTTCTAATGGCTCACTCCATTATTAGAGGTCAAAAAAGCAGCTTAATGATTTTAGACACTTACGAGGATTATTCTTTAAGCTCAAAATTAAGAACACCTCAGGCCTAATAAATTATTTGTACAAAATACATGCTCCCTTGAAGTTGCTAGGGGTTAGAAGTAAAAGGTAGAAAATTTAATAGTTTTAAAAGGAGAATTTTCAATGAAATTGCTAACAATGATTGGAGCATTGCTATTATGTAGTTCACTAAGCTTTGCTGAGTGTACTTTGAATTTTAACAATACAAAGGAAAAAGAACTTTCACATGAGATTGTTACAAATTTAGAAGCAAAAGGTTATATTGTCGCTTCTAACAAAAAAGAACTTAAACAGGCGAGTTTTAAATATACATACAAAGTTAATACTTTCAAAAATGATAATAGCTTATTTGTTTTTATGAAGCTTCGACATGTTTCTGGCTTTGAGAAAAATTATGAATTTATGGGTAGTAAAAACTCATATACAGTAGAAGCTCCACATAACCTAGAATTAAAAATGGAAGCAAAAAGGGCTAATACTATAGCTGAGAGAAACAGGATTCTGGCTCAAATCAATCCTGCTTCAGATATCGTTATTAATGGCTCTGACCCTACAACGATTGTACTCGAAAAGTTGCTTCCTTGTGCGACTTTACTAGGAAACTGATCAAGAAAACTTTATTTCTTAACAAGATGTATAAGTATGCTATTTCAAAAGTTGTTTTGAAGTACTTAGACTAAATTATAAAAAAACAGATCATTAGTTGATATCCACATAACACTTGAATAATAATTAGTAATCGTTAGTAAGACCTCAGAAAAAATTAGCAACTCTGGGGTCTTTTGTGTTTCCTCGATTTTTTTCTATTAGGGACTTATTATTTCATTTTGAGTATCTACAATTTGAAAATTTAATTATAATGTAATTTTTACACTGCTTTAGAGCTTGAAAGCTAACTAATTTGAAGGATCTAGATGTGTTTGATAAAAGCTCTTAAAAACTACAAATGGAGATTTTATGATTAAGAAAAAAATAACTCTTATTTTATTAATGGGTTTGTCGATTTCAAGTGCTTACTCTCAAGAAAAGTATAATTTAAGCGATTTCAGCAAAAAAGAGATTAAATTATTGAAAAAACTTAGTGGTGAATACGTAAACTCTAGGAATGATAAACTTGCATTAAATTTCAACATATTAAAAGAAAATGGGCAGTTGGACTTATTTGGAAGCAAAACTTTTGAATATTATGGGCAGTTTGAATCTAATAGCAAAGATAACGAATCATATGACTTCGAGCTCAACTCTTTAGATATCGTTGATAATGAATATATATTCTCAGATATCGAAAATGAATGCGATGATCCAGGATGTATCACTTATGAAACTTATTTCACTTTCAAAGAAAATAAAAAAGGTGACTTCTATGTGAAAGTAGATCTTTCCGTTGAAGTAGATGTTGAGGAATTGGCTGAAACTCACGAAGAAAATCAATATGAAGATGCTGATAAACTTGAAGAAATCCTAGATGATGGTTGTCGAGAAATGCTCGGTGAGGATTCATTTCTAGTAACATATGTTGATGACTATAAATATTCTGTATACTGTGGATATGAAAAAACATATTACCTGAAAAGAAAGTAATATTTTTCATCTATAGCCCCATAAGTAAATAATTGTAATTAATAGCTCAGATCTTCTGGCCTTTTTACTTATGATCTGTCTTTACGCAGGAGACATTGAATACTGCTAACCCTAACTGTCGTTGAGAAAAGTAATAGAAGATTTTGTCATAAAACCTCAGCGATTATATAAATTTATGTGAAAATCTATCGTAAAAGATAAACTGCTTTCGAAGTATCAGCTCATGAGTTCACTTGATTTTTTTCAAAGACTGAATATTAAATACACCAAGAGTAGACTTCTTCCTCTAAGATTCAATATATCAATCCTAAGGAAAAATTTTTTTTACTCAAGTCTTTATCAAGGGTGTATTTTTGACTAATAAATGAATGGCGATTATTGCCCATAATCAAGTAGCTCAAACGGATTCGAACTAATTTCAACCACTTATAGAAACGCGCAGAGATCTGATCAGCGAATAGCCCATCATTTATTTGAATTAGTTACAGGGTTATTTAGAGCAAAGGTTGCATCATATTTGATTTAGAACTATATATTGTAAAAAGTTAATAGGAGAAAACATCATGAAGAAGGCTTTATTATTACTTACATTGGCTTTGAGCAATACAATGTTTGCTGATGAGATCAAGAAAGGAATAGCATATGTTGGAGTGGCGGAAGAGGTTCCCAGTATTATAGAAATCACTCTCAAGGGAGAAGCAGCCGAGCTAGCTTATGCTAAGCTTGATATTTCTGAAGTTATGACAAGTGGAAATGAGTTTATTCAATTTTTTGAAAAGAGAACTGATTCAATTGCTTGTAAGAAGTTTTCAAGTAAATTTAAAAACTCAAAATACAGCTGTAAAGTACTTTTTGATACAAATGGAAACATTAAGTGATTTCAAATACTTGATTGCGTGACCGAAAATGACTTGTCATAATCCCAATCTCACAATATTTAAACTACTAATTCAAGGTCACTTTAAAGTGGCCTTTTTTCATGCTGATCTTAAAAGATATCTCAAAATATCAATTCTCATTTTTTTCAAAAAAATTTTTGAACTTCACTTGAATACCTGTTCAGAATCACCCTAGCTAAAAAATACAAAACTTCCTCATTTCTGATCACAACAAGGTGCAATGAAAGTGCTTCTTTGTCCCTAGGGATTTTTGAGCATTAAAAATTGGCTAAGCCAGCAGTAAGCCAAACTTAGCCAAAATTCAGAAACTTTCTGAAACTCCGTGAAATAATAAAAACGAGATACAGCTAAACCTCAAATTACGACAGGTTAATAAAATTAATTAGTTAGAATTTGTTTTAAAAAATTGTTTCGGATTAAAAATCAAATGGCTGGGAAGGTGGGACTCGAACCCACGACCAATAGATTAACAGTCTACTGCGCTAACCAACTGCGCTACTCCCCAGTATTTCTGTGTGTATAATTTTATATTCTTTAGTGAGAATTTTGTCCATGTTTTTTTACCGAGAGACCTTAAAAAGGAATAGCTTGGATTTCTTTATTGCTATCCAAATATTGCTCTGTGAGCTTTGATTTTTTCAAGATTAAGTGTTTTTTGTTTAAAAAACCTTCAGCTCTAAAGCATGAAAAATCATCGGAATTATTAGATCTAATAAGAAAATTCTGGAAGTCTTCAGAATCCGAATATTCAAAATTTCCCTCAAATCTTTTCTTGATGGGTAGGATCTGATCCAAAGAGCAACGGTAATGAGGTCCACCATCAAATGGATCAATTTCGCTAATATAATTAAAACCAATTTTTTCGAGCATCTTCTTTAAAGGAATAGTGTTCTTACTAACAGCTCCTATTGCTTTTTGAGCTTCCATTTCGAGTAGAGATGCATAGATATTTTCAGAAGGGAAAAGACTTAAAATAAATTCCTTATTTTTCCTGCTTAATAAATCTGCTTTTTGATAATCCATATGAAAAAACTTTTCACCTAATGCTTTCCATAAAGGAGCAGACCCATCTTCGTTAAATGGAGGAAGGAGTTCTGCATGTACATTTTCTCTAAAAAAATTTTTATGAAAGGCCATGAATAAAAATCTAGAAAAAGCTATTTGCTTTCCAAGCTTTTTACCCGTTCCCCTGTATTCAGGAGCGAGAACTAAACCTCCAATTTCAGTAGGGCCATTAGAATCAATATCTAATTTTAAAGTTGTATGGGTGAATGCTTTATCCACAGAAAAACTTTTTTTATGTTCCTTGCCCACCTTAAGAGCGAAATGAGGGCTTTCAGGCGTTCCATGTTGAGCATGAATAACACTTGTACCTATAATCTTATTAAGCTCTAGATCCTCAAGAACAAATAAATAAACGTTCTCTGGAGAAAAATTTTTTGAGTTAAAAGATGAGATCGATTTTTGTATATTTTTGGTCAATTTTTCTTTGTCATTTGGAAGGTTTAAGAAGTTTTCAAGCTTACTTAATTCATAAAGATCATTTAAATCGTGAATATTGGCAGATCTGATAAGAAACATAGAAAAAGAGCTTAATACAAGTAAGAAGCTTAGAAAACTCTATTTAATTAATGCGTTGCGCTCATGATTAACGATTGCTCATTTTCCTTATATATTAGGAGAACAAATTATGAAAGATTCACTTAAAAAATTAGAAAGTTTTTACGTCAATAAAGAGTATGACAGAGGTTTAGTTTTTCTTGATGAATTATCAGAAAAACTTGAACCAAGTGTTTATCATTACAACAAAGGAACTTTTTTAGCGAAAAAAGAAAGTTTTGCAAAAGCAAGATTGCATTTTGAAAGAGCTAAAGAGTTAAATTTTAATTCTACTGCCTTAGAGAACAACTTAGAAGTTGTGAAAAAAAATCTTCAAGTAGAAGTGATTGAAGAACCTCAATCTTTTACTGAAAATCTTATTTATAGTTTTGATGGTTTATCAAAAGATTATTTTTTAAGTTTTTTCTTAATATTTATTATTTTATCTTCAATCTTTTTTAAAAAATTTAAATCTTTAAGTTTAGCTTTTCTTTTTTTATTTTGCTCACTAATTCCATTAGGTGTGAGTAAGTATTTAAAAACAGTTTATAAAAGAGCTATAGTCACTGACTCCACAGCCGTTTTTGATGGGCCATCTGAGGTGTTTGAGCAAATTTCTGAAATTCCAGAAGGAGTTAAAATAATTCTTTCTGAGAAAAGAGATAATAATTGGCATTATATAGATTTTCCTCAGCCTTATAGAGGGTGGGTGAAATTAAATGCATCTACAATGCTAAAAGGAAATCAAGATGTTTACTAAACTTTTAACGCTTTTACTTTTTATATCTTGCTCATCTATAGATGAGAGTAAAATAAAAGGAAAGACTGACGCGGAATTATTATACAATCAAGCAAAGGCACTTTCAGACAAGAAAAGTTACACAGTTGCTTTAGAAAAAATAGCTCTAATAAGATCCAAGTATCCATATAGTTATTACGCTACTCCAGCAGAGTTACTGAGTGCTGATATATTATTCAAGCAAGCAAATTATCTAGAAGCAGCAACTTCTTATCATGTTTTCAAAGAATTACATCCAAGATACAAAGATATGGATTATGTACTTTTTAAAATTGCAGAATCTTATTACAAACAGATGCCTCCAACTTCTGATAGAGATATTTCAATGACCCAAAGAGCTATTCGATCATATGGAGAATTTCTAGCTAGATTTCCAAACTCTGAAAACAAGAAAGTTGCGTTAGAGCATTTAGAAGAATGTAAAAAAATGGTTATAAGTAAAGAAAGAAATATCGCTGATTTCTATTTTAAAACCAAAAATTATCAAGCAGCACGTTATAGATACTTACATATGGCCAATAGGTTCAAAGAATCTGACATTTCCAATTATTCAAAGATGAAAGTTGTTGAAACCTCATATTTACTTAAAGATTACCCTATGTGCTTAAACTATATTAAAATGTTTGCATCTACTCTTAATAAAGATGCTACAAAATCTGCAGATGGGTATGTCAGTAAGTGTAGTGAAAAAATGAAGAAATAATAGAACCGGAGAGACTTTTGAGATTAAATTCTGAGGTAAAATATTTAAAAGAAAGAGCTACTAAGTTTTACAATGATGCTGATTATGAAAAATCATTAAAAGTTGTTAACGAAGTTCTTCATTTTAAAAAATCTGATGAAGAATCTCACTTTTTAAAAGCTAATATACTTCATTTACAAGGAAAGATTGGAGCTGCTATCCAATCATTTAAAAAAGTTTTGCAATTAAACCCTGATAATACTGATGCGATGATCAGTCTTTCTGTATTGTATAATGATATAGGGAAATACTCTGAGGCCCAGAGCTTTTTTAACAGAGCAAACAATAAAGTAAAACAAGGTACCAATGGAGTTGTTGATAATCATATTAACAAAAAGTTCGCAGGACTTCATTTTGAAATTGCTGAAATGTACTTTGCTTATGGGCGATTTGATGAAGCATTAAAAGAATATCAAAAAGCTTCAATTTTAAATCCATTAGACTTTGACTCAAAGATAAAAATTGCTAAGACTTATGATAAAAAAGGGTTTCATTCAAAGTCATTAGAGCAATTATTAAAACTTAAATCAGAAACACCTAATTCCGTTCCTGTGCGATTAGCGCTTGGTATTCATTTTTATTCAAGAGGTAAAGTTATAGAAGCTCAGAATGAATGGAAAAATATTTTAAATAGAGAACCTAGAAACAAAGAAGCTAGGATGTATCTAACCTTATCTCAGTCAGCTACTGAAGTATCTTTATAAATTGATAGTTTTAAAACGACTTGAAGTCATTTCTTTTGATGGAGATGTACTTTTATAATGAGCAATAGATTGCTTTAAACCATCATAAATATTTTCATTAACTGATAGTTTGTTATCTTGAAGAACTATTTGTTTTGCTTTCAGAGTTTTTGTATTCACCACAATTGGAGCCTTCATATTTGCTGAAATATTAGATGCTTCAGATGGAATAGTTAAAATATTATAAACTTCTTTATTTCCTTCAGAGCTAAGTTCAAGAGAGGCGAGATCTGATTTTGGTAATTGAAAATTTGAATTTTCAGTAAAAAAGTTTGGCTCAATAATTGGAAAGCAAACATTAGGAGTTGAAGTAGATTGTAACCACATAATTAAAGTTGAATCATCTGGATCAACAATACAAAAATTTGTTTCAGTCTCGAAACCTAAAATTCCTTCAGGGAAGTTTATTAATTCAGATTCTTGAATTTTTAAATTTCCAAATCTTGTTGAGTTTACTGTTATCAAGTGTCCTCTTTTCTAAAATGGTTAGAAATCTTCTAACGCGCTTCAATACTATTCACTTGATGGTAGCAGTCAGATATTTGTTGTTCAATAGTTTGCGGAGCTTCAAAAACTTTTAAAAACTGTCATTTCTATTCAGAAATATCGTCGGTAAGTCCTTGCAATCCTTCTTGGCTTGGTTCTAGCGATATCTTGTTTTGATCTTGAATGGCCTGATAGACCTCTTCTCTGTGAATTTTAGTTTCTTTTGGAGCTTTTATTCCAAGCCTTACTTGCTTGCCCTTAATTTGGACGACAACGATTTTAATATTATCGTCAATCGCAATACTTTCTCCAAGCTTCCTTGTTAAAACTAACATAGTTATTCCTCAACTAGGCCCCATTATTTAAACAATAATGGTTTTCTAAGTGTTTTCTTAAATATTATTTAGTACTAGGTGTTAAAGATGGCAAGCTTAAAGTTAAGGTTTTTTAAGAATTTTTCATTTTTATGACATATGCTCTAGAATTTTCTGACTAATAGCATCAATAGAGGGATTGTATTCCCCTTTAGCTATCATTTCTTTGATTTCAGCGATTCTTTCTGAACAATCAATCTCTTCAGATTTGTAAACAGCTGCAACTGCTTTGGCGAATAAGGGATCATTGTGAATATCAAACTTCTCCTCGATAACTGTTTTTGAGAATTTTCTTTTTCTTAGAAGTTCTAATTCTTTGTTCATAATTACCTCAGTCTAAATTATACAAGAAAAGAAGTTATAGCGCAGAATAGGGGCAAAAAAGTCTAATGAGAATTAATGATTTCAATAATCCATGGAATATAAGGCTTAACTTTTATAAAATATTTTTGATCGTCAGGATGACAATTCTTTTTAGCAGCAATCATGAGTCCTTGGAGAACAGGTTGATTGTCTTTGTTGATTTTCGTTAAATGAGCTCCGCTATTACCTCGGCAGGGATTTCCTGTAGTGGTAGCTGAGATTAATTCTCTATTCTCTAATAATTGAATATTTTGAACCCTAACCTTTTGCGACTTTTTATCAGTACTATTGTAACCAGAGGTGTAAAATTGGGCTGATAAATTTGAAGTTATCTGGGTTTTGGGTAAATAAATCGAAGATGTTCCGTAATTATCTAAAAAAATAGGATTTTGAAGTTTAACAAGTGCAATATCATGATCTTTTATATGCTTTTGCAAGGAATCGAACTCTGGATGAGTAATAAATTTGGAAATTTTAAAATTTTGATTATAAGAAGTTTGAAGAGCAGATGTTAGGTGTCCTTGATTATTGTAACCTTCTTTGCAGTGAGCAGCCGTTAAGACCCAATAGGGATTTAAAATAACTCCTTTGCAAAAAATATCATCATTTAGTATTTCGACTCTTAAAAAATTAACTTCCCAGCTAGCAGAAAATAGATTTGAGTTTGCAAAAGAACTCAGAGAGATAGTTATAAATAGTAAAAGAAATTTCACCTTTTAATTATGCCTGTGAAATGATGTTGTTTATCATTTCTTATATTATTTACTCTCTTGTTGAAATTACTGCCTAATTATTGGACAGTCTCCTGAGAAAAGGAGAAATTAGAAGGCATATGAGCAAAAAAAATAGTTTTGAATCAAATTTAGCTGAACTTGAGAGCATGGTAGAAAAGCTTGAATCAGGAGAAATGAGTCTTGAGGAGAGTCTTAAGAGTTTTGAGACCTGTGTAAAGCATTACAAATCTTGTAGAGATTATCTAAATAAGGCAGAAAAAAAAATAAAAGTTTTATCTGAAAACTTAAAAGAAGAAGATTTCGAATAGTGAGATTATTTATTGTTTTTTTTCTTGTCTCTTGTTCACAAATAAAAATTTTAAATAAAGAAGGTCCTCTTCTCAAGAAGGAAAAAAAAGAAGATGTGACTCTTGTTTTAGAAGAGGATACTGAGCAACTAGAAAGTACTGTTGATTTAGGTTTAGTCCAAAACTTAGATTTAGTATTTTTAGGTAGCGGCTTTGAATCATTTGGATTATCTCAAGCATTTAAAAAAATAGAAGATCAACGAAGGGTTATTGATAAAATAATTGGTAAAGGTTTTGGAGCAGTTTTAGCAGAAAGTTATAAGAAATATTTAAGTTCTAATATGATTGACTGGGTTGTTTACAAATATTTTAAAGATGTGAAGAATTCAGATTTTATTTCTCCTCAGGTTTATCAAAAAGAAGTCTATCGATTTATAGATGATGAATTTAAAAACAAGGAAGTTAGAACATTTCTTAAAAATGAAAATGCAATGATGCAGTTAGGTTTAGACTACTCTGCAGAGGATTGCTTAAACTTATCTAAAAACTCAACTAATGAAACTTGGTGCTTTATTTCAGGCGTACAAGACCGAGTTATCAAAATTTCTAAAAACCTGACAATGTTTGAGTTAAGTGCTGGGTTAATTAATAAAGATTCTCTTGTAGATATTCTAGAACAAGGTAAAATTTTTTTTAGAGAGTCTTTTTCAAAAGAGAGATAGTTGAAGAAATTTTTTAAATACTTTGTGTTGCCCGTTACTCTAATTCTGATTTTAGTTGTAGGTGTATTTGCTTATAATTTTTATGCAAATTTTGACTTGCCTGATGTTAGTAAACTCAAGGAGTTTTCGCCTCCTGTCACTTCCAAGATTTTTTCAAGAGATGGAAAAGTATTATTAGAAACTGGAAAGGAAAGAAGAGAGCTTGTGAAGCTTGCTGATTTACCTCAGAGTTTAGTTGATGCATTTATCGCAGCTGAAGATGGAAATTTTTATAATCACAATGGTGTTGATTATATGGGTGTTTTTAGAGCAGCTTGGGCGAATCTTAAAGCAGGAAGAGTTGTTCAGGGTGGTAGTACTATTACTCAACAAGTTGCAAAGTCATTGCTTCTTACTAATGAGAGAAGCTTTAAAAGAAAACTCAAGGATTTTATTTTAGCTCAGCATATTGAAGAAAAGTTTTCTAAAGATGAGATATTGTATCTTTATTTGAATCAAGTTTATTTTGGTGGTGGTTATTATGGAGTTAAAGCTGCGGTAAAAGGTTACTTTGATAAAGAGCCAGATGAAGTTACAGTCGCTGAGTCTGCTTTGCTCGCTGGTTTGTTAGTTGCTCCGGGTAAATATTCTCCATATTTAAAACCTAAATATGCCAAGAAGAGACAAACTTATGTTTTACAAAGATTGCTGGCGGAAAAGAAAATTACTAAAGATGAGCACGAAGCAGCGATAAACGAGAACATTAAACTTCGTAGTAAGAGAAAAAGTTCTTTAAAAGCTACTTATTTTACAGAATGGGTTCGAAAACGTTTGGTCGATCTTGTAGGAAAAGAAAGATTCTTAACTGAAGGCTTTGAAGTTCAAACAACAGTGTCTTTAGAGTTACAAGAGTTGGCAGAAAAATCTCTTGAGAGAGGAGTTAGGGACATAGATAAAAGACAAGGATTCAAAGGCCCACTAAAAAATGTATCAGGAGATGAGCTTATTGAATTTATTTTTGCTTCGCAAAATACTTTTTTAAAAGAATCATCTGCGTTTTCTTACTTTACAACAGATGGAGAAAGAAAGTTTGAGCTTGAGGTGAATTCTGGATCAAAAGAAGAAAGATTAGAAAAGATTCAAAATAAACTAGAGCTTGATTCTTCATTTAAATCAGCACTGGATTTAAGAGCTGTTCTTGGAAATACTGCTGAAGAGCACGAAGCTTCTTTAAAATCACTTAAAGAGAAAAAAGATTATGAAGCAGTTGTTTTAGAAATTAATGATTCTAGAAAAAGAGTTTTTGTAGATATTGGTGGAGTGAGAGGAATTATTCCAGCCGACTATCTTTCATGGGCAAAGAAAAGATTAATTTCAAATAAAAGAGAAAGTAACCCCGCGTATAAAAAACCAAGTGAGTTTTTAAAGATTGGGGATATTATCACAGTAAGAATTGATGGATCTAAGAAGATTAATTTAAGAAAATTTGTTCCTAAGAAAAAAATGAAAAACAAAGATTTTTCAGAATTAATTTCAAGTTTAAGCTTTAGAATTTTTAAACTTGAACAGGTTCCTGAAACTCAGGCTTCATTGGTAACTATTGATCCTCATTCTGGACATATCCTAGCAATGGTTGGTGGAACTGATTTCTCTAAATCTCAATTTAATCGTGCTATCCAAGCTAAGAGACAACCTGGATCTTCTTTTAAGCCTTTTGTCTATGCTGCTGCTCTAGAAGAAGGTTATACACCTGTAAGCTCTATACTAGATACTCCTCAAGCTCTTGATGGCTTTGATGATATTGATTGGAAACCAAGGAATTATGATGGCGAGTTTAAGGGGTTTGTTACCCTTAGAAGATGTTTAGAAGAAAGTCGAAATGTTCCTACAGTAACCTTACTTAGAGATATAGGACTTAAGAAAATGAATAAGTATCTCAAAAAATATGGGTTTAATCTTAGCAGAGATATTGATTTAAGTATTGCTCTTGGCTCATTTGGCTTTACTCTTTTAGATATGACAAACAGATATTCGATGTTTCCAAATGGTGGATACAAAGTTTTTTCAAGATCTATACTTTCAGTAAAAGATCAAACTGGAAAAGAATATGAACTAGAAAAAGTACCTGAAGTTGCAAAAGAAAAAGTTTATGATGAAGAACGATCTTATATTATGACTCAACTTCTTAATGGTGTTATTAGAAGAGGAACAGGAACAAAAGCAAATCATGTAAGTAGGTTTATTGGTGGGAAAACTGGTACGACCAATGATTATATTGATGCATGGTTTATTGGCTTTTCAAAAGATCTTGTTACTGGTGTGTGGACTGGACAAGATGATAATAAAACTATGGGTTATGATGAATCTGGTGGCAAAGCAGCTCTTCCTATTTGGGTTGATTTCATGAAGCCAGCTTTAAAGGTGAAAAGAGCACTAGAGTTTGAGCAACCAGAGGGAGTTGTTGAGCTTCTTGTCAATCGAGATACTGGCAAACTAGCTGAAGTTGGCCTTGAAGAAGGAGTCGTCAAGGAATTTTTTCTAAAAGGTACTGAGCCAGGAGGTGAGCTGAGTGAAGAAAAAAAGCTAGATAAACTCGAAATAATCGATGATGACGATTATTTTTCTAATCAATAAAAAATCCACTTTACTTGATGTTACTTTTTTTTAATACTCTTGTTCGGTTTAACCTTCAAGCCCAAGGGAACAATGGACGCGATTCAACTTTTAAATACTGCGATTGTAAAATCAAAAGAATTAAAAATTGATGATTCATATGAAGAAAGACTTAAGAAGGTTTGTGATTCTCCTGCCATTGAGCATTTAAATAAAGCTATTCAAAGTTTATCTAGCTCTGCAAATGTTACTCATGATCAATCAGCACAAATGATTATTGAATTAATTAGAGATTTAGATTCTATTTGGTCAGATTATGTCATGATGGAGGGAATTGATTCACTTAAAAATATGCTTAATACTTCTAATTAGTTTTTAACTACAAATCCCCATTTTATTTTAACTTTTCCATCTTTAATTAAACCTTTAGGGGGATTAGGGAATGGTCCAGCGTCATTAAAAGCTTCAATTGCAGCATCATCGAGTTCTTGAATTCCGCTATCAGCTCTTACATGTATTTTTTGAATTTCTCCTAGAGTGTTCATAGAAACGGTAAGTTGAGTGAGATAACTCTCTTCAGCTGGAAGTCTAGAGTTTTTATGAAAAAGAATACGGACCTTGTTTTCTAAAGATTTTCCCCAATGTGCTTCTAATCTTTTTCTAATTCTATGAAAGTAACCATAATATTTATATTTTAAAGTATTGACCTGAGTAAAGTCTGCTAGTTCTAATTTTTCTAAATGATCACTAGAAGAATTAATTCCAGTTTTTCCTTTTTCTCCAGTCGCAGATCCTTTCTTGGTTTTTGAAACCCTAGATTCATCTTTAGGAGTTTGATTAAGTGGGTTAAAAGAAAAGCGATGTTTTCCTTTAGACTTATCTCTTTGAACTGTTTTAGATTTCTTTTTGGTGAATTGATTAATAAGATCTCTTGCTTTAATTCTACCCTTTGCACCGTCATTAGTAGGGTTGACGTTTTTTGATTTAGTTTCTTTTTTGAAAAAATTATCACTATGACTTAAGTATTTAGCATCTTTAATATTTTTATTATCTGATTCTTTTGTATGTACTATTTGCTTTTTAAATTGAGATATAATTTTAGGGCGTAGCTTGATTTTTACTTCTTGTTTTTCTTGAGAATTCACAAATTTTTTAAACTGCGGATTAATATAAAGAAACATAATAATCGAATGTAAAAGAAGGGCAGCAAGAAAGAAGATTATTGGAGATCTTGATTGAATATTAGTTTTTAAGCTTTGGCCCATAAATTCTTCTCGGAAGATCTTAGCGTGCTGTGAAGCTTGAGATTTATCGGGGAAGAATATGCCGGGAAGGCTTATTTAAGCGGCTTTATTCTTTAGGAAAGTACCAACGTAAAAACAAAAAATTCCTAAGATGAATTGAGCCAATTCTATTCGCCCATAATCACCAGATTGAATACCTGAGTAGAAACATAGGCCTACTGCGGTGAATCCAAACAACTGAAGAGCTAGGCCAAAATAGAAATAAAATCCATTCATGTGAGTAAACTCTCTAATTTTAATAATTTTGGCAAGTTTCTAGTTTTACTAATGCTAGAGCTGGCTTTAAATTAAGCACAGATGACGACTTTAATAAAAGCAAAAGACTATATAGATCAAAACTTAGATCGCTTAATAAAAGAATGTGCTGAAATCTCGGTGAAAGCAATACCTTTTTTAAAAGTTGTTTTGGTTGGGGATAATCCAGCGAGCTTGTCTTATGTGCGAAATAAAAAAGCTCTTTGTGAAAAAGTTGGAGCTAAATGTGAAATTGTTCACTTAGATACAAATATTAGTGCTGAAGATTTTTCAAATAAGATAATGGGAATTAATAATGATAATGAAGTACACGGTTGTATTATTCAATTACCTATACCGCATCAATTAAAAAAATTAAAAATTTATGAAATGATTAAGCCAGTAAAAGACGTTGATGGTTTTGGATCTTTTAATGTTTCTAAAATTTATAAGAATCAAGTAGAAAGTGACTCTTTAATCTCTTGTACTCCAAGAGGAATCATGAATCTTTTAAAGTTTTATAAAATTGAAATTTCTGGAAAAAGAGTTGTTATTTTAGGAAGAAGTCATATCGTTGGAAAACCTTTGTTTCATTTAATGACTAACGAAGATGCGACAGTAACTCTTTGTCACTCTAAGACCAAGAATTTAAAAACTATTTGCAAGAGTGCAGACATTTTAATTTCAGCAATAGGCAAGCATAAGCTAATAAACTCTGAGTTTATTCATAAAGAGATGACAGTAATTGATGTTGGGATCAGTTTAGATGAGCACGGTAAAATTTCAGGGGATGTTGATTTTGATGATGTTAAAGAAAAAGTTGCAACTATAACTCCAGTTCCTGGGGGGGTAGGGCCAATGACTGTATTTTCTTTAGTTGAGAATTTATTAATTACAGCAAAAAGTCAGATTTATGAAAACTAAACTTTATGATGAACATATAAAACTTGGAGCAAAAATTGTAGATTTTGCAGGATGGGAAATGCCTATATCGTATTCATCTTTAAAAGAAGAAATCTTAGCTACCAGAAACTCTTGTGGTGTTTTTGATGTAAGTCACATGGGAGAGTTCTTTGTAGAAGGTAAGGATGCTGTAAAATTTGTTGATTTCTTGATTCCCAATAACTTTAATGTTCCCAATGGAAAAGCTGTATATTCTCCTTTGCTTAATAAAGATGGAAAAATAATTGATGATCTTATTGCTTATAAATTAAGCGAATCAAGAGTTATGATTTGTGTTAATGCAAGTAATATAAAAAAAGATTGGGATTGGATTTACTCTATTCATGAAGAAGAAAATTTTGACTGTACTATTGTAGATAGATCAGAAGATTTTTCTTTGCTTGCTATTCAGGGACCAAAATCTGAAGAAATTTTAAAAGATGTCTTAGATGATTTTTCAAAAATGAATTATTATGAAGTTTTAGAGAACAATGATTTTATTATAGCCAGAACTGGATACACTGGTGAGGATGGGTTTGAAGTTTTTGGGAATCATGAGTTTATTGTCAATTTATGGCAGAAACTCATGAAGGCAAATGTCCTACCTTGTGGTCTAGGAGCAAGAGATACTCTCAGGGTAGAGGTTTGTTATCCTTTGTATGGGCACGAACTTAATGAAGAGCTCAGTCCACTTGATTGTGCTTTGAAATGGACGATTAAATCAGAGAGTAAGTATGTGGGACAAAAAGCTTTAGAAAGTTATAAATCACTTCATAAGCTTATAAAACTTAGCTTAGACAAAGGTATTCCTAGAGAAGGTTATAAAATTCTTAGCCAAGGCGAGGTGGTTGGAGAGGTTACTTCTGGAACGATGTCGCCAAATTTGGGTAAAGGCATAGCAATAGGCAGAGTTTTGAGGGAAAAGACAGAAGGTGTTAAGCAATATGATATTGAAATTAGGGGTAAAACATACGAAGCTAATTATCATACGAAACCTTTTATTATTGGGGGACATAAGTAATGGCAACAAAGATACCTGAAAATTTAAAATATACTAAAGAGCATGAGTGGGGATTGGTTGAAGGAAATACTTTAACTGTTGGGATTACTGATTTTGCTCAATCTTCTCTTGGAGATATTGTTTTTGTAGAACTTCCTGAAATTGGAAGTGAGCTTAAAAAAGATGATCCTTTTGGAGTGGTAGAATCTATAAAATCTGTAAGTGATCTTTACTCACCTGTTGCTGGAAAAATTATTGAAATAAATGAATCTATTTCAGATGCTCCAGAAAAGATTAATGAAGCTGCTTATGAATCATGGTTGATAAAAATTGAAATGAGTGATTCTAAAGATGCAGACTCTTTATTAGGAGCAGCAGATTACAAAAGTCTTTGTGAATAAAAAGCTAAAAATTTTAGGGATCGATCCTGGTTCTAGGAAGGCAGGGTTTGGCTTAGTTGCTTTTGATGGCATAAACTTTGATTATCTTCGTTCTGAAACTGTAAAATTTAATATAAAAAAAGAATTTCTTGGAAGAGTTTCTGAAATTTACCAAAAAACCAAAGATATTATTGATTCATGGCAGCCTGATATTATATCAGTAGAATCACTTATTTATGTAAAAAGTCCGACGGCATTGATTAAACTAGCTCAAACGAGAGGAATTATGCTCAGTGCTGCTACAGAATGTGGATATGAAGGAAAAATATTTGAGTATTCTCCAAACTTTGTAAAATCAAACACTATTGGGCATGGACATGCAGGAAAGGAAGCTGGGCAGAAGTTTTTAAAAACTTTTCTAGGAGTTGAAAATTTTACGACTGATGATGAGTCTGATGCACTGTTAATTGCAATATGTCATGGATTTAACCACAATAAAGATGTGTCTAGAAAGAAACAAAAGGGATCTGGACTTGCTGCGAGCTTGTCTCATCTCATAGGATAGAATTATGATTGGATATTTAGAAGGAGAAGTTCTTTTCAAAGAAGAACAAAAATTACTAGTTAAAGCTGGCAACGGGATTGGCTATGAAATTTTTTATAATAGAACATGTGGAAAAGATGTAAAAATATTTACATCTCAAATATTCAAAGAAAAATCAGTAGAACTTTATGGTTTTGAGAACTTGAATGAGAAATTATTTTTTGAAAATCTACTAAAAGTAAATGGAGTTGGGCCAAAGTCGGCTTTTTCTTTAATTAATACAGTTGGAACGGAAGCTTTAAAACAGGCAATCCTTTTAGAAGATATTAAGACAATTAAAACTGCTCCTGGAATTGGGCCAAAAGCAGCGAAACAAATGATTTTGGATCTTAAAGATAAAATTGATTTAAATACAGAGTTTTCTGGGCCTTCGGAATCAGAAAGTAATTCTTCATTTTTCATGGAAGCAATTAGCGCATTTAAAGAGCTTGGATTTCAAGAAAATGAAATAAGACCAATAATAAAAGAAAAATTAAAAACTAATACATATTCACAAGCAGAAGATTTAATTAAATCTGTATTAGTTCAATTAAATAATTAGGAAGTCTATGGAAGTTGTAAGTAATGAAGAAAGATTCTTAAACCCTGGGCAGAGTGCGGGCATAGATGGGAGAGAAGATAAAAGGCTGAGGCCCAGAGATTTCAGTGAATACATTGGGCAAGAACAAGTTATCAATAATATTGAAATCATGGTTCAATCTTCAATTAAAAGAGAAGCAGCAATGGATCATGCTTTATTTTCAGGGCCTCCAGGTTTAGGTAAAACCTCTTTAGCCATGCTTATAGCTGAGAGATTAGGAAGTAAGCTTCATATGATCTCTGGTCCAGCTATAGAGAAGAAAGGTGATCTTGCAGCAATTCTTACAAATTTAAAACCTAGGGACGTTCTTTTTATTGATGAGATTCATAGAGTTCATATTTCAATTGAAGAGATATTATATTCGGCAATAGAAGATTTTCGATTAGATATTCTTATCGGGCAAGGGCCATCTGCTAGAACCATGCAAATTGATCTTGTTCCATTCACACTTGTTGGGGCAACTACAAGAGCTGGGCTTCTTTCAAATCCATTGAGAGATCGTTTTATGGCGACCTTTCATTTTGATTTTTATTCAAATGAAGAGTTAGCGGAAATAATTGCTCTTAATGCAGCAAAGCTTGATTTGAGTATAAATCCTGATGCTATAATCGAAATGGCAAAAAGATCTAGAGGAACTCCAAGGATCGCAAATAGAATCTTAAGAAGAGTTAGAGATTATTTTGTTGTCTATGGTGCTGATACTATAGGAAAAGAAGAAGTTACCAAAGCTCTAGATCTTTTAAATATTGATCATCAAGGACTTGATTCAATGGATAGAAAAATACTTAGTGTTATGCAAGATTATTACAATGGAGGGCCTGTAGGCATAGAGGCTCTATGTGCAACACTTGGTGAAGATAAAACGACATTAGAAGAAGTTTATGAACCGTATCTTTTAAAAGAAGGTTTTCTTTTGAGAACGCCAAGAGGAAGAGTTATTTCTGAAAAAGGATTAGAACATATTTTAAAATGAGATATTTAATACTTTTTCTTTCTATTAATCTCTTCTCAAAAACTTGTCCTGAGAATATTTCAAGTCAATTAAAAACTTGCACACCTTATACTTGCTTAAAAGATGACACAAAGAAATTACAATCAATTTTAAATTTTAATGATCAAATAGTTACTGAAGTTGAGATAAAGCGATCTAAAAAAGCTTGTTATTTGAAGTTCAAATCTAATCATACAGGAGTCAGGGTTTGTAAATTCCCTAAAAAATATCTTTCTCAAATGGCAAAGATTTATGGAAAAATTGAGTCCGTAGAAGGAATACAATTATTTGAAAAATTGAAAAAACTAAGTGAAGCAAACTCTAAGGAAGACTTTCAAAAACGTTCAATAGAAATTCAAGTTTTAGAAAATGAAATGCTTCAAAAGCAAGTTAAGCTTCAGAAAATATTTTCTGAAAGCCCTAAAATTAAAAAATATTGGAAGAAGTTTTGTAGAACGAATGTTAAAAAAGTTAAAAAAGAAAACAAGTTGAAGTTTGAGAAATTAATGGGGCAATTGAATACAAAAATTACTCAGTTAGAAGCAAAAATTTCTAAAAAAGTAGAAACTTTTAAAAAGTAATAATCTCTTGATATTCATCATAATTGGGGCAAGTACTTCTTTTTCTAGTTAGTCCCCATCTTGCATCAAAAGAATCATTTGGGTTTGCTGATAAATTTCTTGACCAAACTTTTTGATTGTTTTGGTTTCTTTGAGAAATTTTAGTGGTATATCTGTTTATAAAATCACTTACATGAAAAAATCTATCATTGATCTTTTTCGCACACAATGAAGGAATATTTTTAGAACCTTTTAAAAGTATTAAGCTTTCATTGTGAATATCTTCTTCTGGTATTTTAAGTTCTAAATCAATTGATTGGTCATAAGTTTTTAGTTTGTCTATTAGGCTTAGATAGCCAAGACTGAGAGTGTCTTTGGTTTCTTGAGATGTTGCATCCCAGACAGAGTACATGTCAGTAATTTCTTTATAAATATCTTTATCTCTTGAAGGGGTAGAAAAAACTCCATAAGCATCTTTTTTGATACAAGAGTTTTTATCTAAATATTTTCGAGGATTACTTTCTAGTAGTTTTGCAATTCTATTTATTTCTTGAATACGTTGCTCTAGAAGCTCACAAATATTTTCAAATTTTCTATCTATTAGCTCTTCAAAAGGCTCTTTTGTGATGATGAAGTTTTTAAAAACTTCATTGGTGTATTCTTTGATATAATTTTCGTATTGAGAAGAGTTTACAGAGGTTAAGTTTTTTTGAGATATATTGTGTTTGTAATCTTCTTTCCATAAAAATCTTTTGAAACCCCAACCATTTTCAAGAATATTTTTAGACTTTGGAAAACCTTTTATTAATTTTAGAGATCTAACCGCTGCAGGAACAGTAGATGAGAGAAGGTGGTAGTAACCTTTGTTAGATAAATTCTTTATAAGATGGGCGTGTTTGTAAGGTTCACCATTAGAATCTGTTTGAGTTGTTGGAGCAACAAAGAAATTTCCAGCTTTTAAAGAAGATGGAAGAACAGGTAAGCTATCATGAAGTCTTAGAGTAGTTGTTCCGAGGTGTGGAAACCAAAAATGTAAAAATTTTTTAAGCCTTTTAACTGGATCTATAGTTTTATCAAAAGAAGAAGACCTGTTTGTTATTAAGTCATTTCCTAAAAATTTAGTAGGATCTTTAAATTGAAAAGGCAGAGAGTTTTCAAATGCATAGATGGCCCTCAGAGCGTATATAGCGTCAGCGCAGTCAGTTTTTATATCGTAGTATTTACTTTGAGGATTAGAGAAAATGTCTTTTTTTAAGCTAGATTTTACCCAGGCTTGGTATTTATTTTCTTCCTCAATGGACCATGACTTAGTATCTACCCAAACGGAAGCTTGAGTAATTATTGAGAGAAATAATGAAATAAAGAGTATTTTCACCTAGATATTTTATAAAAAAAGCTTTACCCATGGGGATTTTTGGTAATAATTACAAATTCTGATTATATTTTAAGCATGTCTTGACGAGTAAAAAAATCAGGTTTAAATGTGTAAATTCTTCATTATATCGGTTAATTTGTTTAATAGGTGTATACTGAGAAGACTTAAGAGAAAAATAGATGATAAATCAAAGAACTATTGCATCAAGTGCTGAAGTAACAGGCATAGGAATTCACTCTGGAAAGAAAGTGAAATTGAAGCTCATACCTGAAGATGTGGATAAGGGGATCACTTTTGTAAGAGTTGACCTTCCACATAAACCTGAAATTAAAGCAAATGCATTAAATGTTGGTGCTACAGAAAATAATACAATGCTTGGTGAGGGAAGAGATGTTGTTCATACAGTCGAGCATTTGATTTCTGCTTTATATGGACTTGGTGTTGATAATATAAGAATTGAAATTGATGGACCTGAAGTTCCTATTATGGATGGTTCTAGTGTTTCCTTCATATTTTTATTAAAAGAAATTGGAATAAGAAATCTTAATAAGTCTAAGAAATTTTTAATCATCAAAGAGCCTGTGGTTGTTGAGCATGAAGGGAAATGGGCCAAAATAGAGCCAGCAAAAGTTTTAAAAATTAAATCAACGATTGTTTTTGCTCACCCAGCAATTAAAGTTCAGGCTAAGGAATTTGAATTTAATTGTGAGGCCTATGTTAAAGAAATTTCAAGAGCGAGAACATTTGGATTTATGAAAGATGTTGCTCTTTTGAAAAGAAAAGGTCTGGCGAAGGGAGCGAGTTTAGATAATGCAATAGCATTAGATGACTTTAAAGTTTTAAATGATCAAGGGTTAAGATTTAAAGATGAGTTCATTAGACACAAAATCTTAGATACTATTGGTGATCTTGCCTTACTAGGTCATGAGATTGCTGGGAAAATTACTACTTATAAGTCAGGTCATTTAGTTCATAATCTTCTGTGTCGAAAGATACTAGCTAATCCCAATTGTTATGAAGTGTGTTCAGCAAGAGAGATTTCAAAAGCAGCAGAAAAATCATTTCAGCTTCCTGCTGATGTATTAGTTCCGGTTTAAACTTCATATCGTCCACTTTTATGGGCATCTTTTTATTTTTAATAGATAGACTTTTTAGTTAAAAGCTTAATGATTTCAGGTACCTATATTAATTCTTGCTTTAGGTAATGTTTTGCCTAAGAGCTACAGAACTATAATTTACTTAAGTTAATTTTAGGAAGTAAATTATGAAAGTATTTAATTTGATATGTTTATTGTTGGTATTATCTTCTTGCTTTAAGTTGCCAGAAAAGAATGATGATTCCACTGTAGTAGAAGATAAAACAGAGGAAATCTTACCTGAAGTGTTTTCTAGTCAAGTAATTCTAAGTTTTAATATGCCTGTTGATGCACGCAAAGAAATTGATTTAAATTCTTTACCTGGATTTAGCACTAATGCTAAAAATTTAAATATTGATCACTTACATGAAAATTCAATAATCCTCTTAAATGAAAACAAAATAATTTATAATCTAAAAGAAAGTTATCTTAATGAAATGGTAGATCAGAAAATAAGTGATGCTTTTTCAGATGTCGTTATTGTTTCCTTCCATCAAGGAAGTGAGAAAAAAATACTAAAAATTAATCTTAGCATTTTTATTATAGAAGATAATTCAACAGGAGATAATTCTGGCGGATCAGGGAGTAATGATACAGGAGGCGGAGATCTTGCTTTTGAAGATTTTAATTTTGGAGAAAATCCATTGGAAAAAAGTTATCAAAAAGATTTGCTTGACTTGATAACAAAAAATGATCCAAGTTGTAATGTTAAGGTTCATCCAACTGCGAAAGCACGAAGCAACATTGAAAGTCTTTCTTTCGAAAATACAATTGTTAGCTTTACAGTAAAGGCAATAGGTGAATGGTTTGTTAATATTTCAATTTTTTGCGAAGGAAGTAATGAATTAGTTAGCGCTAAAATTTTTGGAACTGCAAAAGCTTCAAGTGAAACGCAAAGGTTTACTGTTTCAGCCCTAAGTATTGGGCTAAACAGTACAAACTTAGAGCCTTTCGATAAAGATCTCATGGACTTAATAGATGTCATTGATCCAAATTGCGAGATAGAAATAAATGAAAAATCAAAGAGTAATGTTGTCGCTGTACTTTCGGGTACATTATTGACTTTAGAGCCAATCCAAAATGGACTTTGGGATTATGATTTTTTAGTTAAATGTAAAGATGCTCCTAAAAAATCATTAAATGGAAGAGTCTTCGGTAGAGTTCTACCTATAGAAACTTCTGGAGGTGGTTCTGGAGGTGGTGGACCACAGGATGGATTTCCAAATGAACAATAGGATAAATATAATGAAAACATTTAAAATTTTAATTTTATTACTACTAACTTTATCTTGTGCGCCTGAAAGAAGAGATGTCGCAAGTGTTAGTGGAGATAGTAGGCAAGAAGAAAATGGTGTAAGGAAGAACATAGAAGTAGATAAAAGTCTTCATATACTAAAAACAGATGGTGAAATAAGCATAGACCTTCTTAGCTTAGAAGGATTTCCGTTCACTGCTAAAAGTTCTTCTTTTCAACCTTTAGAGCATTCACATGTAAATGCAAGTGTCTTAAAAGATAACTTTGTTTTGAAATATAAGATTAATGATTTTTACCTAAACTCTGTTACAAGCTCCTCTTCTTATGTTGATGAAATAATTCTAAACCTAGAAGAAAACAATGTTTCTTTCGAATTTAAAATAAAATTATTAGTAACAGTGAGCAATAATGGAAGCACAGGAGTAGGTGGTACTACTGGAAATGAGAAGGTTCGTTCATATGTTCATGGAGAAATGATAACTCTTGCTTATGAAAATTCAATGGAAGATGTTTTAGTTATTCCGGGGCTTGAAATAGATGAAAAAATTGTGATGGCAGAAGTTAAAAGTTTTTCAGCAGGAGTTGAAGTTTTAGTTGAAGATGAAAAAAGCATATTATTAATTGGGAATGCAAGGACTTTAGATGGATCCCTTGATCTCGAAATAAAAACCCTTAACTCAAGAGATAATTCAATCACAATTATCAGTGCAAACATTCCATATAGAGTAATACCATTCCAGAAAGACGATTCAAGAGAAGTTTTAGAACTTTCTTTAGGTGCTTTTGGAGAAGGAAAAACTAGCTTTCTTGAATCAAGTGATAATCCAAATGAAAATGCGAATGATTATTCCCCTATTCTTGGCTTAAGTTATGTTTCATCAAGAGTTATCAGTGATGAATTAGAAGAAGAAGAATTATCATTTGAGATTGTTCAAACTAGGCATTTATTAAGGTTTAAACCTTTGGGACTTGACTCTATTTCAGGTAGGGAAGATTTTGAAAAATTGATAAAAGTGGGTTTTCTTCTCGGCAATGGAATTGAAGAAATTGTGGATGTTAAGATTAATTATAGTTTTTTTGATTTAAATGAAACTCAAGATATTGATAAATCCAAGTTAAAAGATTTATCAAAAACTGAGCCTTTCGAAAGAGAGTCGGATACATCTTTAAAAATTGCGATAAATAGCATGGTTTTCGATATAAAAGATACAACTTTAGAGTTTGAGGATAAAGAAATCACGATAGTAGATTTAGAGTGTAAAATGGTAAATGTGGGATTTCATGTCTCAGGATATGAAAAAATTAAAGAAAAATTTTCAGTTAAAGTAGAAAATATAAATGGGAGCACTTTTGAATTAAATGCTGATGAGGCTAGGTATCATAATCGTAGTTTTGGGCCAGATGGCAGACACTTTTATATTCTTTGTTTTGGAAAGTTTGTAGATGAAGATGGTAAGGTATATGAAACAATTGAAATGGATGAGTTTAATGATAGCCCTGATCGAAAAATGAAAGATTATGGCAAGAGTGCCTCAGATAGAACTCTGTTTTATCATTTTCGTAAAACAATCTAATAAAATTGACTGAGAGTCGATTAGATATTACTTATGAATAATGAGATTATCTAAGGCCTGTTGGCAAACCTATAAAGAAATACCTAAAGAAGCAGAGATTCCTTCACACCAACTTTTAATGAAAGCTGGAATGCTTCATAAGTCAGGAGCAGGGATTTATCAATATCTTCCTTTTGCTCAAAGAGTTATTCATAAAATAAAGAAAATAATAAGAGAAGAATTAGATAATATTTACTCCCAAGAAATCACAATGAGCATGGTGACACCTGGGGATCTTTGGAAAGAATCAGGACGTTGGGATTTGATGGAAAATTTGATGATTCAATTTTCTGATCGAGCAGGAAAAGATCTTTGTTTAAGTCCAACAAACGAGGAATCGGTAACAGATATTTTTAGAAAAATTGTAAAATCTTATAAACAACTTCCAGTAAGCTTGTATCAAATAAATACAAAATTCAGAGATGAAATCAGGCCAAGGTTTGGGTTGATGAGAGGAAGAGAATTTGTGATGAAAGATGCTTATACCTTTCATCTTGATAAAGAATGTCTTGATAAGGGATATGATGAAATGTATCAAGCTTACTCAAATATTTTTAAAAGAATGGGACTTGATTTTGCGATAGTTGAAGCTGATGCGGGTAATATGGGAAGTAGTAATTCTAAAACTCATGAATTCCAAGTAATAGCAGAAACTGGTGAAGATGATATTGTTTATACAGAAGACGGTAGTTATTCAGCGAATATAGAGAGAGCAGAAACAATCCGAGAAGGTTTAGACTTTTTAGAAATGTCTGATCTTGAAGAAGTAGAAACTCCTAAAATGAGAAAGATCGCAGATGTTTGTGAAAAATTGGAAGTAAAAGAATATCAGAGTCTGAAGTCACTTGTTTATACTTCTATAGTAGACAATAAAGAAGAGCATTATCTTATTTTATTATTAGGTGATGATGAGTTAAACGAGGTTAAACTTAAAAACTATCTAGGTAGTACTTATCTTTCGATGACAAAAGATGAAATAATTAAAGACTTAGGCTTAACAAAAGGTTTTATCGGTCCAATGAACTGTAGTGAGAAAATTAAGGTCTTGTATGATAAATCGATCAATATGGATGCAAGTTATATAGTAGGAGCGAATAAACTAGATTATCACTTTAAGGGATTTGTTCCATCTAGAGACTGCACAAATAAAAAAACACAAGTTGATTTAAGATTGGCAAAGGTGAATGATTTAACTCTAGATAAAAAGAGTAAAATCAAAATAAAGAAAGGAATTGAGGTTGGCCATATTTTTCAGTTAGGTGAAAAGTATACTAAATCGATGAAAGCTCAGGTTTTAGATCAAAATGGAAAAAAAGTTAATCCTCTAATGGGTTGTTATGGAATAGGAGTGACCAGAACAATGGCTGCAGCAATAGAGCAGAATCATGACGAGCAAGGAATGATTTGGCCAATGGCAATAGCGCCATTTCAGGTTTACTTCGCGGTGATTGGAAAAAGTGATGAAACGAAATCTTTAGGAAGCGAAATATATGAAGAGCTTAAAACTTCTGGAGTAGAAGTTCTTTTTGATGATAGAGGCCAGGGGCCAGGAGCTATGTTCAAGGATGCAGACTTACTTGGAGTACCAGTTCGGTTAACACTTGGAGAAAGAGATTATAAAGAAGATGGCATGCTTGAAATCAAATTGAGAAAAAACGGAGAAGTTAAAAAAATTAAAAGAGATGAGTTAGTACAAAATATCTTAAATACTATAAAAGAGCTTTCATGAACTTTGATTTGATCCTTGGATATCACAGCATTTATCATGCTCTAAATAATTCTAAGAGAAATCAAATAGAACTTTTTGCAACCCAAGAAGGTTTTCAAAAATTTCAATCTAAGTATCAAAAAAGAATAGATTTCATATCTTTGAAAAAAGATGAACTCATTAAAAAGTTTATTGGCTTTTCAAATGAAAAAGGATTAAAAAACTCCAAACTTCAAGGAGAGATATTTTTAAAGACCAACTCCATTGAAGAGTATGGTAATGGATATCTTTATAAGCTTTTAGAAAAAGAAAAATCTTTTAAATTCTTAGCTCTTGATAGAGTTACTGATATTCACAACGCTGCGGCGATACTAAGAACTTCAGCGTTTTATAACTTAGATGGTTTAATTATTGGTCAGAAAGCATCGTTTAACTACACTCCTAGTTTTTTCAAAATTTCTTCTGGAGCATTTGAATATATTCCAATCATAAGAACTCCCAATCTTGCTAAAACATTAAAAACAATCTCTTCAAAAGGAGTTGTGACCATTGGCTTAAGTGAAGAGGTAGAAAATAAAGAAATAGAGATTAAAAACTCATGGTGCGTGGTGATGGGATCTGAAGAACTAGGACTTTCTCACGCAGTCGAAAGATCTCTTGATCAACACATAGCTCTTAAATCTTATGGAGAAATAAAATCGTTAAATGTTTCGACAGCTGCAGCTATTGCTCTTGAAAAGTTTACATACTCTGAAAGTAATTAAAGTTTCTGGGGTATCATTCTTTAAAAAGAGGTGAACCATGAAAATTTTAGCAGTTTTATTAATTATTTTTAATTGTGCTTATGCTGATCAGGTTGCTTGGGCCTTTAATGGTGGAGAAGTAGAGTATTCAGACATTGATTACATAGTATATTCTAAAAAGAGTGCAAGTTTTCAAGATAAACTAAAGATTACTTACGTTGAATATGTTGAAAAGAATCAAAAATACTGCGCTAAAAATAAATTTAAATCAATTAAAGTTTCATCTGCGGCTTGCAGAATTCATACACAAGAAACAGGAAAGATTAATTTTCCTTTTTTTAGAGATTCTTTTGGAAGATGTAAGAAGAAAGTAAATATATGTCTTAAAGAAAAAATTGCAGGTGAAAAAATTCCACTTGAAAAAATTAAGACTTTAAAGCTTAGATTTTCAGCAAAACACAAGAGGGAATTCATTGAAAGTGAGAAGTATAAAATAGAACTTGATCCAGCTACTGGTTGCTTTAAAGTATCTCCTTTTAGTGCAAATACAAAAAACTATACAATCCAAAATACCTGTCTTAAGAGCTACATAAATTAAAAAAATTTAGCCCAGCTTATACTTGCTAAATTACACGCTAAAGTTTATAAATTTCCTTACCAAACTTTAATAAGTTTAGTTAAATGGGCTGCTCTAGCTCAGTTGGTAGAGCATCGGTTTTGTAAACCGACGGTCGCAGGTTCGACTCCTGTGAGCAGCTCCATTAGCTCTTTGACATTAATACTTGTGGCGTGGTTCCCGAGTGGCTAAAGGGAGCAGACTGTAAATCTGCCGGTTTTTACCTTCGATGGTTCGAATCCATCTCGCGCCACCATAAAACAATAAATATATGCGGGTGTAGCTCAGTTGGTAGAGCACCAGCCTTCCAAGCTGGGGGTCGAGAGTTCGAACCTCTTCGCCCGCTCCATTTTTTGCAATAAGTATTAAAATAATCTAAATTTTTTAAATTTTTAAGGGGCCCTTAGCTCAGTTGGTTAGAGCGCTACCTTGACATGGTAGAGGTCAGAGATTCGAATTCTCTAGGGCCCACCACTTTATTCTCTCCATCCAACTTTTTTCGCCCACGCAACAAACTGCTCTTGTCTTTTTTTGTGATCTTTTGGAGCTGTATTATTTTCTAACTGTGCGTTAGCTCTTATTTTCCTAATTCTGTCTTTCAAGGGAACAAGCCCTATTTTTGCTCTTCGTAGATCAACATTTTCTTCATCTTTAATTGGATATGGACTTAATAATCCTTGTTGATCCCAATCAAATTGAGTTCCATAGATTTGTTGCTTTCCTTGAAATACATTTATTCTATCTTCTAAAAAAGCAATCCATTTTAACTCTTCAGAACTTTCTTTTATCTTTTGTTTTAAAATCTTAAGACATTTTTTCTGAAAGTAAGGTTTTGAGATTGCATGTTGAACGATTAACCAAGCTGCTTCAGATGCTTTTTCTCCTACCATTTCAACTGAAGGCCACCCTTCTTGATCAATAATTTCATCTAGTTTTAAAGCATTTTGATTATGAACTTTTTCCATTTCAGGATGATAGCCATTAAAAAGCTCTCCAGTATTTACAAGCTTAGATCTAACATCCTGATCAAGAGAAATCATTTCTAGAAGCTTATTTTTAATTTTTTCACTCACAGAGGTATCTTCTCTAAAGATAGGAATTGATTCAAGGGAAAATAGATCTGATAATTTATTTTATATGAAAAGCATAATCTGATTCACTAGCAATCTCTTTAATAATTAATAATGAATCGACATTTCTATTATCAACAACAAGATTTCCAAAAACGGCACTTTTAAATGGAATATTGTATTTTCTTAATTCAGTAGAATTAAATTCCATAGTTGTTAACACTAATTCATTATCTTTATTAGATACTCGAAATAAACGATATTCACCTTTTTCATTGGCCTTCATTTCAGCAAATGTTTTCCCTGCTATAGCACAAACAGTCATTTTTGTAATACTTGGCTTGGCATCTTCATCAGATAATGAATTGAAGCGAACAAGGTATTGCCCTTTCCAATATTTAAGAATTTGAATAGGCGTCTTAGAATCAGGTTCAATATTCCCATTAGAAGAAGAAAATAAAGTATGAAAGCCAGATTTGATATTTAAGTTTTGTTTTTTCTGATCAGCGCAAATTGATACTGTTGTTAAGTGTTCACAAGAGATTGTTAATAAAAGTAAAAATGATAAAAGGATTGTTCTCATAAAATATTCTCCTAAGTTGTTGATTTATCTTATATGTAAATCTCTTTGTAATGTGAAATCAAAACAGTCTTATGGTGCAAAGCGCTATGCCTTGTAGCTTGCATTTACTCGTAGTATGAATACCTAAAATAACAGGAAAGGAAACTTCATGAAATTTCTTATAGTATTTGCAATTTTAACAAGCTGTAGCTCAAAGGCTGTTAGATTGAAAGTTGTTCATTATAATATAAAAGAATTAGATAGTGTGAAGGTTAAAGCGGGATTAAAAAATCTTCAAATTAAATTTTCGAGCGAAATTGTTAAGTCTTTAAAACCTGATATTTTTTCAATAAATGAATTACAATTTGATAAAATAGGTAATCCTAATAGTTCCTTTACAACTGAAGGAGAAAATTTAACAAATCTCTCAAAGTTGTTTGGTTTTGATCCTCATAAAAGTTTTTACTCATTCAATGAAGCTAATACAGGTAAGAATGCGAAGAGAAAAAATGGTGCTTATGTTTTAGATCCAAATAAAGATGAAAGAAATCAATTAGCTGATCTGATTAACTTTGGATTAATCCCAGGTCAATATTCAACTGGTGGGATTTTTAAATATCCTATTAAAAGTGTGAAAGTGTTCTCAGATATTAAGTGGAGAGATTTTAATCCTGAAATTAATTTATCAAAGTTTAAAGATTCCCTTGGGAATTCTTTGCCCTTAGACATGGAACTTTTTGATAAAAACTTTACCGATATAACTCTGGATGTCTTAGGAAAAGATGTTCATATTATTTTGTTACATACTGTTCCAGCATTTGGATTTGGAAACAAGTTAACACCTAACTTTAAAAGAAATTACGATCAGTTAGAGTTTTTAACTTGGTACTTAACAGGTAAATCTGAATTTAAACACAAACTGGCCATTAAACCCTTGGATGAAAAATCAAGATTTATTGCAATGGGAGATTGGAACGTTGATTATCAATCTACGAATCTTGGTGCTAAAAAGTTAAAAGAATTATATGAAAAATTTTCACCTTGGCTTAAAGATCACACAAATACATATATTGGACAAAAGTTTGAAACTAATAATTTTCAAGCACAGCTTGATTATATTTTAGTGAGTAATAATATTAAGATTTTAAACTCAGGGGTTTATCTTCCTTTAGAGCAAAGAGAAGACCTTGGTTGTGGAAGAACTCCAAGGAAATATAAAAGATTTTCTAAGGTTCTTGTTAGCTATCAAAATAATGAAAATCAAAAATGTTATGCTTGGGTAAGCAAAGAGTTTTATAAAACGAAGCTAGCGAGTGATCATTTGCCAATTTGGGCAGATTTAGAAATTTAGCCCCAGGGAAACAAAAATAATTGTCATAAATGGCATAGCTGAAAGCTCAGTTATTATAGGGTAGGAAAATAACCTTAATTTCTAATATTTAGAGAGTTATACTATGATCATTGAGTATTATTCTTTTTAAAGGAGAACTAACCATGACTAAAATGATTAAATTTGTAGTTTTAGCTTTTGCTTTAACTTTTACTTCGAATTTATTTGCTGAAACTTCTTATGCAAATTATTCAACAGATTTCGATGATGAAATTCCTGCTAAGGTAAAGAGAGTTACATCAAAGACTAGAAACAAGGTATCAACTTACAAGAGAAGAGGATCTAGAGGGCTTAATAAAGCAAGAAGATCTATAAGAGGAATTGCAAGTGTTACAGAAGTAGCTCAAGCTTCTAATGCTCCGGCACCAATTTCAAATTTTGGAGGAAATGATGCTCCAGCAAATGCTAGGCCTGGACAGTGTTTTACTAAAATTATTGTTCCTGCAAAATATAGCTATCAAAAAGAAAGAATTGTAGTTAGTCCTGAAAGTTCTACAATGAGAACTATCCCTGCAAAATATGGATATGAAGAAAGACGAGTATTGGTTCAAGAAGCAACTGAAAGACACGTTACTATTCCAGCAACTTATAAATGGGTTGAAGAAAAAATTGAAGTAGTTGGAGCGAGTGAGCAATTAGTTAAAATTCCTGCTCAATATAAAAATGTAGCAAAAAGAATTATGGTTTCTCCAGCAACTACTGAGTGGAAAAAGGGAGATAATTCAGGAGGAGGAGGAGTAAGTAACGAAGCTCTTTGTCTTGTTGAAAAACCTGCTCAGTACAAAACAGTTTATGAGAAAGTAGAAGTTGCGCCGGCGAGAACTGAAACGAAGGTTATTCCTGGTCAATTTAAAACAGTTAGAAAGAGAATTGTAGATAGACCAGCACAAGTTAAAACTGTTCCTGTGCCAGCTCAATACAAAACAGTAAAGATTAGAAAAATGGTTGAACCACCAAGAACTGTTTCTACTCCAATTGCTGCAAAGTATGACACGATTACTAAGAAAGTAATGGTTCAAGATTCAAAAACTCTTTGGTCTGAAATTCTTTGTAAGACAAATGCAACACCTCAAACAATTTCTAAAGTGCAACAAGCACTTACAAGAGCAGGACATAGCACAGGTGGAGCTGATGGAAGACTTGGGCCTGGAACTTATAGAGCGATTGAGAGTTTTCAGAGATCTAGAGGTTTAGTTGTAGGTGGTGGACTTACAATGGAAACTATTAAAGCATTAAATTTAAATATTTAATTAATAACGAATACATATTATTCAAAAAATTAAGGAGCTCATGAGCTCCTTTTTTTATATGAAAATGTGATAAAAGCTAATTCTAGCTTGCAGATTGTTTAATGAATTCACTTAGATAAAACTTCACAAGAGCTTGATGATCTACTTCTTCACCTTTGTATTTCCAAATAATTTTATTAAATGCTCCAAGATGAGCTTTTAGTTCATGAAAAACATCAGGAGTTTGAAGTCCTTCAGAGTTTCTTGTTTGAAAGAAATTTCCTGAATTATTCATAAAGCCAATACTTATTAAGTCTTTACTTGGTCTTGAAACAACAAGCTTTAACGAATTTCTAAAAATTAAAAAGTCATTTATAGTATCTGATATTTTAAAAATTTTTATATGCTTAGAAGTATCCCCTCTTAGTTGGTTAAATTTTTGAATATGAAATTCAAAAATAGATCTGAGACTTTCAACTAAATCAATGGATGAATCCTCTAAATTCAATGTTGGATCAATGTGATCGTTGAAGTTTACAACACCTGTTTCTTCCATATTGATTTCATCAATAACAAGAGATTCTAACCACTTTGAAGAGAGTTCATTTAATTCGAAGTTTTCCATATATGTATAATCTTAAATGAAGGATATTTATGCAAATAATAAATAAAAAGAAATGAAAAAAGGCTCGGCGAAGTATATGTTTCGCGCCCCTAAATACTAGGTGGGCGCGATAAGTAGTTATTTTAGGCTTCCCGATTATCTATTAATATTCATAACAGATAAAAATAGTCGGGCTTGCTCACCATAACCAGGGATAGCTCCCGAAACAAACTTTGTAGGGCGAAACAATATTGTTCACCGAGCACTTATGATTATTATACTCTTATTCAGGAAATTTCTATAAAAAAAATGATGTAGAAAAATATGCTAAGACTTGTATATCCTTAAAAAGGAAAGAACCTCCTCCTAGAAGCTATTTTAAATGATTTAGATAAAATAATAGAGATGAATAATTTAGGACAAGCTCTTTTAGAGTATCTTTTGTTAATGGTTTTTGGAGTATTATTGACTACTAACGTAGTCGGAACTCTTTCTGAATCTACTTCTGAAAAGTTTGGAAGGCTTGCTCATGTATTATCCATAAATCTTTCTACAGGTGTTTGTGAAGAAGCTTGTTTTTTTAGGGCCTATGAAAATGATACGAAAAAATAATAAGGGTCAGGCAGTCATTGAATACTTACTCATGTTTGTTTTTGTCGCAAGCTTAGTTAGTGTTTTTTATCAAAAATATAATGAATCATTTGGTCGTGATGGCGATATACTTTTATTGATGAACCAAAGTTTTCAATTTTCTTATCGTAATGCTTACGGAGACCCAACTGGAGCCGATAAAAATACACCAAACTCTGTAAACTATAATGACAGAAGTTTTCATAGATCATATGTAAAATCAGTAGGACAAACAAGGTTCTTTGGACCAAATACAAGGTATCCTAACTAATGAAAAATCATGGGCAGATTTCAATTGAATTTTTGTTAACGTTTATCATGGCCTTTGGTTTTGTTGTTTTGTTTTTATATTATTCTATGAATTTAGCAACAGGTTATATCGCTCACTATGCTACTTTTGTTGCATCAAGAGCATACCTTACAGGTGATCATGCTAGTTCTCAAGATATAGATCAAGGATTTTTGGTAGGAATAAGAAAAGGCGAGGAAGCATTTGAAACTATTCCTTTAAAATCTTTAGGGATAGATGGTGATATAAAATTTAATGCTCATCCAAGTATTAATGCAAGTGCAAATAAAACTGATATTACAGAGTTTTTTGGGGCTTATTTTTTGTTTTCACCACCATTTAAAATTGCAACTGATAGTAAAAAAAACAAGTTATTGTCAGAGTCATTTTTAGGGAAAGAACCTACTAGAGCAGATTGCGAATGTCAGATTAGAAAAGCAATGGGGTTTTCTAAATGTGAAGGTGAAGATATAAACGAAGATGTAACGCTTTATGATAATGGATGTTAAGAAAAAAATATTAAACGAAGATGGACAAGCTCTTTTTGAGTTTATTTTCTTTCTTCCTATAATGATTACTCTTTTAGTGTTGCTACTAAAAATAGGTAATTCAATTAATGGTGCAATAAACCAACAAAAAATTTCGAGAGCTTATTTTTTCTCAAAGATTAAAAATAATTCAATGGTACCTTTAGTAAGCGAGGGACATCAGCAATTCGATAGTATAGGCATGACTTATATAGGTTGGGCAAAAGAATTAAAAAATGATCAATTCCCAGTTCAACCTTGTTATAAATTAAATTTACCAGCAACAGGTAGTGCAAACTCAGAAGGAGAGTGCAAAGAATATTCTGGAGATTCTACAGAATATATTAGAGTGGGGACAGTTTTTGGATTGTGTGGAGTAACACTCAAAAAAAGTGGGAACAGTTCATTTTCTAAAGATCCTCTTTTAGCTTCTGGTGCATCTGGATGTTTAATACAATAAATAGTGAAGCGTTTCAGTTAGGTATTGATCCCATTTTCCTCTTTTCCTTAGAAATAAGAATTTAAGTTATTATTAAAACTGGAGGATTCCTATGAATTCTAGGTCTTTTACGCTTTCTTTAATTATAGCAGGAATAGCAATGTTTATGGCGTGGTCTTATATTGATGCGAGAGAAGCTCAGTATAAAAAAACTTATGGAAATATGCAGCCGGTTGTTGTGGCACGAGAAGATATTAAAGAGTTAGCCGTAATTGACGATTCTATGCTTCAAATCATTACTGTTCCAAAGAAATTTGCAATGAATGGATATATTTCAAGCATTGAAGAAGTAACAAACACTATTGCAGCAGTGAGCATCTTAAAAGGTGAGCAGATCACTAAGCCAAGGATTACTCAACCTGGAGTAAGAACAGGGTTAGCTCCTGAGATAGCTCCAGGAAAAAGAGCTTATGCAATTTCAGTAAATGATTCTCAATCAGTAGGTAGACTTATTAAGCCTGGTAATAGAGTAGATGTTTTAGCAGTAGTTGCTTATGCTCCGGGACAAATTGAAAAACAAAAAGTAAAAACAATTCTTCAGGGGGTAAGGGTTCTTTCAACAGGGTTGAATGTAACAAATCAATTACCACTTGCTTTAAAAAAGACTGATGAAAAGTATAAAACAGTTAATCTTAGAATGGATTCTAACTATAGAAATATCACTTTAGAGCTTGATCCTGATCAAGTGCAAAAGTTGATCTTTATAGTCAACTCTGGACAGCGAATTTATACGAGTTTAAGAAATACAAATGATACTTCTTTAGGGAGAATACCAGCAACAGAGCTCTTTGATGTTTTAGGAGAAGACGCTCTGGAAGCAAGAAGGTATTATCAGAAGAAGAATGAAAACAAAAAATAAATTTCTTTTTTTTATATTAATTTTTTCTCTTTTTTCTTTTTCTCAATCTGAGGTTAAAAGAAAAGAAATTACCTTAGTGAAAGGTATAGATCAAACTATCAAAATTGATTTTCCATTTAGCACAAACATTACTCTTGGTGACAAAGAAGTTATTAAAGTAGACGTCTTTCCTGATGCTCAAAAATTAAATCTTGTAGGGTTAAAGGAAGGAAAAACAACTTCTATGACTATTAGAGATAAGAGTGGAAATGAGAAAATTCGATACATTATTTCAGTAACAGAAAACGATCAATCAAAAACTTTAACTGAGCTTAAGGATTTATTAGGAGAAATTGAAGGACTTGAAATAGGTGTTAAAGGTGGAAAAGTTTTTGTAGGTGGCCATATTGTTGTTCCTAGTGATATCGGAAAAGTTGCAACGGTATTAATAAACTATCCAGATGTTTTAAGAATGGTAGAAATGCATCCACAGACACAAAGAATTATTGCAAGAAAAATGACAGAAGAGCTTGCTCGATTTAATTTGAAAAATGCTTCCGTTAGAGTAGTGAATCATGCTTATTGGGTTGAGGGAGTTGTAAATAGCCAAGGAGAAGAAGAGCTAGCGAAAAGAATTACAAAAGCACTTTTACCTGAAAAGATAGAAAGTCTTTCCAGTAGTTCAGACAGGTTGTTGGTTAATAAAGATAAAGGTGAGATATATTATTATTTATCAGTTAATCAAAAAAAGAAAAAAAAGAAAGAACCTCTTCCAAAACAAGTTAAAATATCAAGTCAGTTCGTAGAACTTACTAAAGATTATTCTAAAATATTTGGTTTTAAATGGTCGCCACTTCTTAATAATGATGGTGGAAGTATAAATATAGGAAAGACTGAAAATGGATCACTAGGTGCTAGGTCTAGTGGAACTTTTAGTGCGATTATTTCAAATCTTTTTCCTAAAATTCAATCTCTTAAAAATGCTGGATATGGGAGAGTTATTCAAAGTGGAATGGTTATTACCCAAGAAAATGTTACGGGTAGTGTAGCTAAAAGTACAAAAATTCCTTTTTTGCTAGGTTCTGGTGATAACGCAAGAGGAGCTGAGGCAGATGTGAATTTTACTTTAGGCGTAACACCAACTGTCTTACAAGATGAAAATATACAAATCAAGATAGATTTAAATGTAAGTGTTCCTTCAGGAACATCTTCTTCAGGGGCACCAATAGTTGCTTCCAATAGTGTTAAGACGCAGCTTTATATAAAGTCTGGTCAGTCTGCAGCCCTTGGTGGGATTGTTCAAAGTAATGACGTTACAGGTTTTGATAAAAATGATCCTGCACCAGTAGGTGATGATAATTCAAACAAAGTATTTTTTAATTTACTTAGGTCTAAATCTAGATCAATTGCAAAAAATCAATACGTTGTTTTTATAACTCCAGAGTTAATTCAATCAGCATCAGAAGGTACTAAAGAAATTAGAAGAAAATTTAGGAGGCGTCGATAGGATGTCTGGCCATGTGATTACAGTTTTTGGAAGCAAGGATGGCCTAGGCAAATCACTTTTAGCTGCGAACCTTGCCTTTGGTTTTTCTTTAGAAAATAAGCAAAAAACGTTATTGCTTGATTTTGATCAGAAAGCTTGTGGAGATCAATCGATCATAACAAATCTTAATTCAAAAAAAAGTTTACTTGATATTTCAAAGTTAAATGGTGTTATAGATTCTAGGATCATGACGAGCTTAGCTGCACATCACAAGGCTGGAGTTTCTCATATTTCGATGAACGCAGATCCTGTAGAAGCTTCTAATATAGATGTTGATGGAGTGGGAAAGCTTTTAAAGTCAGCTAAAAAAATATTCCCAATGACAGTTATTGATGCTGGTGCTGAGATCAATCCTTTAAGTTCTCGTGCTCTAGAAAGTGCAACCCTGATTCTTGTTGTAGTTACTCCTGATATTCTAGCTATAAATAAAACGAAAAAATTATTATCAGACTTGAGTACGTTAATGATACCTAAGGATGTTATTCAAATTGTTTTTAACCAGGCTCAGAAATCACATCCAGTTAATTTAGAAGTTGCAACGAAACAATTAGGTAGAACTTTATTTTCTGCAATACCTAAAGATGAAGCCACTTGTTCTTTAAGCTTAACTAAAAAAACACCAGCATTAACGTTAAGTAAAACAGCAGCTTACTCTGCTGGCGTTTTAAATATTGTTAGAAAAATTAAAACAAAGAATATATTAAGAATATTAGAGAAAATGAATAGACCTAGTCTTGCGTCCAAAACTCAAGTTAAAGGTGATTCAAAAGCGGTAAATGCCGGTGAAGTTCATAGGTGGAATATATTAAAGCAAAAAATATTACGTGGCTTGGTTGAAGAAATGGATCTTCAGAATAAATCATTAGATGAAGATGAAAATACTAGACTAATTTTAAGAGATAAGACTAAAAAGAAAATAGTAGAGCTTTTAAACAAAGAAGAAACTGCAGGGATAGTTAAAGGTCGTGAACAAATGTCTCAAATCGTAAAAGAGATAATTGATGAAGCTCTAGGCTTGGGGCCTCTTGAGGATTTATTATCTGATCCAAGTATTTCTGAAATTATGGTTGTTGGCCCTGATAAAATTTATTATGAACAATCTGGTAAAAATAAATTATCAGATGTTACTTTTACTAGTGACAAACAAGTATTAAGAGTTATTGAAAAAATCGTTTATCCAATTGGAAGAAGAATTGATGAGAAGACTCCTTATGTTGATGCGAGATTAATGGATGGATCAAGAGTTCATGCAATCATTCCTCCTTGTGCGATAGATGGATGCACTATTACGATTAGAAAATTTCCAGAAAACAGACTTACTTATAAAGATTTAATTAAATTTGGTTCAATGACTGAAGAAATGGCTGATTTCTTAAGAATAATTGTAGAATCTGGCAAAAATGTTGTTGTAAGTGGTGGTACGGGTTCAGGTAAAACAACTCTGATAAATGTACTATGTAGCTACATTCCAGCGAATGAAAGAATTATTACATGCGAAGATTCTGCCGAGTTAGATCTTCCACAAGAGCATGTGGTGCGCTTAGAAACAAGACCTGCCAATTTAGAGGGTGATGGGGCAATTTCTATCAGAATGCTCGTCAAGCAAACATTAAGAATGAAACCTGATAGAATAATAGTAGGAGAGTGTAGAGGTGGAGAAACATTAGATATGCTTCAGGCCATGAATACAGGTCACGAAGGTTCAATGACTTCAGTTCACTCTAACTCACCCAGAGATTGTATGGGACGACTTGAAACCTTAGTTCAGTATGCTGAATCTGGTTTGAGTCCGAGAGCGATAAAGGAAATGATTGCTTCAGCAGTACAAGTTGTTGTTCAACAATCTAGATTAGAAGATGGCTCAAGAAAGGTTATGAATATTACCGAGGTAGCTGGACTTCAAGGTGGTGATATAATTACTCTTCAAGATATTTTTGTCTACAACCAAGAGGGTTTAGACAAAAAAGGGAAAGTAGTAGGGAAGTTTCAGGCAACTGGGTTTATTCCTAAATTTGTCGAAGATCTTGAAAGGAAAGGTTATAAAATCCCAAGGGGGATTTTTCAAAATAAAGAATAGGAAAGAATATGGAAATTCTTTTTTTAAATGTACTTGGTAAAAAAGGAGTAATCCTTTTAATAGGTATACTTGTATTTTACTTTTGTCTTAAAAATTCTGAGAAAATATTTCAATTTATAGAAGATAAAACTTTTGGAACAAGAGATTATATTTTAGAGAAGTGTGAGTTTTTATTCTATAAAATTGATCCTGAAAAACTTACCTGGGGATTGTTAGGCTTTTCTTTTGGAGGAGCGCTCTTATTTTTCACACTCTTTACTCTTATGGGGAGTGTTTTAATGGGGATAATTTTTGGAATAATCTTTTTATTTATTGCTTGGCAACTTCCTAAACCTTTGATGAATACTTTAGTTCAAAGAAGAAGAAATAAGTTTCAATCACAAATGGTAGATGGATTAAACCTTATGGCCAGTGGATTAAGAGCTGGTTTATCTCTACCTCAATCTTTTGGAATGGTAGTAGAAGAACTTCCAAATCCTATCGCTCAAGAGTTTAATCTAGTGCTTCAGCAAAATAGATTAGGGATTTCTCTTGATGAGTCTTTGGAAAATATGAATCAAAGATTAGAACTTGAAGACGTTCAAATGTTCACAACGAGTATAAATATTTTAAGAGAAACTGGAGGGAATTTATCGGAAACCTTCGATACAATTTCAGATATTATTCGAGAAAGAGTTAGATTGCAGCAAAAAATTGCTTCATATGTAGCGCAAGCCTTAATGCAGGGAAGAGTACTTTGTCTTATGCCATTTTTGCTTTTAATCATGCTAGGAGCGAGTAATCCTGAAGCAGTTAAGCTCTTGTTCTCTACTCCTATAGGAATAGGAATATTCATTGTAGTTATAGGGTTAGTTTTGCTTGGTGGTTTTTTTATGAGCAAAATTGTTAAAATAAAAGCGTAAGTTATTTAGAGAGAAAATATATGAAAAATTTGAGTTTATTAGTCGTTCTTTTCCCATTATTTCTTTTTTCTGGGGTTAATCTTAAAAATGGAAATTATTTCATTTCTTATACTGATATCGTAACAACGAGTAAGGGCAAGACTTTAGAGATGACAAGAACTTATAATTCAAAATCAACCTCACAAGGCTGGTTTGGTTACGGTTGGGGTTCACCCTTTGAAACAAGATTAGAAGCTTCTTTGGATGGTACTGTTTATATTTATGAAAATGGAACAGGAGGAAAAAGTAGGTTTGTTGGGAAAAAAGAATTATCAAAATCTGATGTAAGTAAATTATCAAAGAAAATCATAGAATCATTTAAAAAGAAAACAAAACTCACTAAATCTTCCGAAGCAGAGTTAGTGAAAAAATTAAGCAAGGATAGTTCTCTTAGACATAAAATGGCTAAAGAGCTTGGGTTGAAGGCAAAATTTCAGCCTAATAGGTTATTAACTTCTTTTAACTATGGTTATCAGAAATTAGCAGTTGTTCCAAAAGGTTATAAAAGATCTTTTGAATCTGGATTTGTTCAGTTTTTTGATAAAGATGGAGACTTGATAGCATCTATTGAAAAAAATGGTTACAAGTTAAGATTTAAAAGAAATAAAAGCACAAAAAAAGTTGAGAAAATTTATGATAATTCAGGAAATCAGTTTTCTTTAACATGGAATAGTGATGGATTTATTACATCTATTGCTGCAAAAGGAGCTTCAAAAGCAGAATTTAAATATAATGGTAAGGATTTAATTTCATCTAAAGATATTAATAATAATAGATATTCATATGGTTATGACTCTTATCATAACTTAGTAAGTATTAAAGATATGAAAATCAAAGATTCTAAAAGATCTACTTTAAAAATAGCTTATGAGCCTAAAACGTTTTTTACTAAGAGTGTGACGAAAAGAAATGGAGATGTGAATTCTTATAAATATGGGACTTTAGATAAAGGTTCTCTTCATTATTGGACAGAGGTAACAAAGAAAGGACTTTCTGGATCTGATTATACGAATAAATATGAATATGAGCATAAATTGAGAGCAGATGGTTCTCAGTGGTTATATAGAACAAAGTTTATTACAGGGGCAGATAAAAAAGGTTCAAAACTTGTTGGTGGGGTACTAAGAGAGACTTTTAACAACGAATGTTGTGAGTTACCTGTTAAAATTATTCAAGGTTCAAAAGTTTCTGAGTTTAAATACGATAATGGCAGAATGATTTCTAAGAAATCTAATGATGGAAGTTTCTCTAAGTTAGAATACGATAAAAAAACGAAAAGAGTTTCTAAAATTACAAACAATTCAGGAAGCATCAATTATGTTTATAATGCTAAGGGTGAACTTTCTAAAGCTAATGATTCAAAAGGGAATACCGTTGCTTTGATTTATGGTTTGAAAGGAAAAATTTCTAAAATGGTTAGTCAAAAGAAAGGTGCAAAAAAACAGATCATCTCTTTTGCTTATAACTCACAAGGTAAACCTGTTGTTATTGGTATGGATGGTGTTGGAAAAATTAATGTCCAATATGATTCTTTTGGGCAAGTAAAGAACGTCGATTCAAAAGGTGGAAGAGGGATAGCAAGTCAAGTAACAGGAGCTTTCCAGAACCTACTCAGTATAGTTAAGCCAGCTGGGGTAAACTTAAACTTATAAGGATAAATGATGATTAAGTCAGCATTAGTATTAGGAATGTGTGCTTTACATGGAATCTCTGGGAATTCCAGTGGCCCTGAATCAGGGACAACTGGTGAATTTAGTGGAGAAGATGTTTCATTAACTTCATGTTCTAGTTCTGAAGTTTCAGCGGCAAGCAGAGTTAGTGATAGAGTCGATTCACCAAGTGGAGAATCTAAAAGCGGTAGTGAGGCAGTTAGCTTCTAATAAATTGGAATCTTTAACAAATAAGTTGATATTTAAATAAAAATAATTAGCCGTACGTATTTGGTTTGTAAAAATCATTTAAGCAAAAACAAATAATCTACAACCAAGGACGACCACTTATGAGATTACCTAGATTTATATCAAAAATCATCTCCCGGATTCAGAGTTACAGACCTAAAAAAATGGATTTCGAGAAGATTTCAGCTACTAGTAGAGCAATTTTGCAAAAAAAAATATTAATGAAGAAGCTATAAATTTAACTTTTAATTATTATTGACTAAATTCTAATAGTAGCTGTTAATCCTCTACTCTAACAAAGGAAGATATTCTCTACAGCGAATCACAACGATCAGCAAATAAGTACTGAAGCCAGTTTCGCTGACCTGTTCTTTTATCACGCATTAACACTCTAATGCTAAATGAATTTTTTTCCAAATATATTTTTTCAGGAGTTCTAAATGTTTCATTACTGATATCAACAAAAGTATCGGTGAATTTGATAGTTCTATCACAGAAGTTTTTTTTCATAAATTCATTTAACTCTTCATGCGATGGACGAACCTTAGGTAAGCGAAACAAAAATCCTTCTTTACTTGGATAATATCCATAGTATCGAGCAGTAGTATAAATTTGTTGGGCAACTTTATAATCCCCATAGTATTTATAATCGATATTAGTATTACTTTTGAAAGCAACCTGATCAGGAGTGGAATGGAAAACGAGTCTATACCCAATCCATTCTCTATCAGAAAACGACTCAGATGAATAAGCTATATTTGTTAATAGTAATAAAATTAAAAACTTCAAAATAAAATCCTTTTGATAATACTGATTAATTTATTATATTATCTAGCCAAAAAGAAATTGGCAAAAGTCTTAATTTAAAGAGCTGTTAAAAGCAGCGAAAAGCCCATTAACAAAGAACCCTTGGTTGTTTTTGCGTAAAAAGAAGTGTCGAATGACCGTGAGGAGGTTCTGCACGCAGATGAAATCCCAATTAAGGTTAATGGTTCTTGCATTTATGTTCATACTCTTTGTACGAAGTTTTTTACTTTCCTATTCGTCCATAGGAATAGAGGGTTTAAGCCAATATTAATCTGACCTGAGTGGTTACAAAGACATAATAAATTGTCTAAGTTTTAAGCACTTATCAATTTAATTATCTATCTAGTGAAAAATACATCTCTAAATACTTAATATCACATTAATATTCCGACTAAATATTTGGCATGTCACTTGCTTATAGTGTCTATAAGTAAAACTCTTTTTAGGAGAAAGATATGACTAAATTATTAACAATTTTAACAATTGTTCTAGGATGTACTTTATTTGCAGGTGAAATGGGAGAAAATTCAGATCATTGCATTTATGATAATAATCGCTTTGATTTATCAGGAAGTGAAACTAAAAGAGAACAAATTGATAAGCAGAAGGATATTGCTCCTGTTGCAGAGGCTCCTGCTGATTCAGCAGCTGATGCATAAATAGTTACTCACGGAAGTCGTAACTATCAAAGACTTCTGAAGAAGGAGCTTTCTTACTTACAGTTTCTTTTTTTGTTACTGGAAGCTTTAAAGGACGTTCCTTCTTAGCTACTTCATTAATTTTTTGTTTTAACTTTTCTTTAAGTTTCTTTATGGATTTATATTCTTCTTTAGGAATCTTAACAAATTGATCTTGAACCATTTCTTGTTCTCGGTTTTCTTGCACTTTTTTAATTTTATCAGCGGCCTGAGAGGCATATTCTCTTGTGGAGCTAATCATCTGAGGTAAGAGATTGTGAATTGTATCAAATAGTCGTTCTTGATTAATCGGAATAGAAAGAATTAAAAATGAAAATGCAAAAGTGATCAAGAACTTTAATCTTTTTGAGTATATTTTCATTCATTATCTCCTGTTAAAAATTTAATTGAAGCTATGAGCTCTTTAGGATCTAAAGGTTTTTTTATAAAATCATCTGCTCCAGCATTAATAGCGTCAACCTGAATATGATCTAGTTCTAAAGTAGACATTGCTATAATTTTAACTTTAGATGTTTTTCTAATCTCTTTGATTAGTTGAATCCCATTCATATTAGGCATGACCATATCAACTAAAAGAAGATTGAAATCACTTGATTGAATTTTAAGAAGGGCTTCCTTTGCATCATGAGCATCGTCTTTACTTGTAATGCCTTCTGCTTGTAATAATCCTCGTATTTGATTTCTAAAAAACTCAGAATCATCCACTACTAGAATATTTAAATTTTGATAATTCATTAATTAGATTATATGTCTTGGGAAAATGAAAAAAATTAAAAGGAAAAGAACTACCTTGATTTGCGAGTTAAATGCTCTGGTATTCTTAAAACTTATGCACTTTTTCTATAGTTCTTAGACTTACTATCAGATTCTTTTTTCTCCCAATCAATAATCGCAACACTTAGAACTTCAAAAATATTTTTAACGGGAACAAAATGAATTTTTTCTCTATAATGCTTTGGAATTTCTTCAAGATCTTTTTGATTTTTCCATGGAATAATAATTGTTTCTATTCCATGCCTCATTGCAGCGAGACATTTCTCTTTGATACCGCCAACAGGTAAAACTTTTCCACTAAGAGTAATTTCTCCAGTCATAGCAATATCTTTGGAAACATAAGAATTTGTCAGCAAAGAAATCAGAGCCGTAGCGAGAGTAATACCTGCACTTGGGCCATCTTTTGGAATTGCTCCTGCGGGAAGATGAATATGAAACTCATAGTCTTTAAAAACTTGATTATCAATTCCAAATAATCCAGCATTACTTCTAATGAATCCAAAAGCTGTTTGAGCAGACTCTTTCATTACCTCTCCAAGTTTTCCTGTTAAGGTAAATCCTTGTCCTGGCATCATGCTAGTTTCTATCTCTAATATTTCACCACCAACTGAAGTCCAAGCTAATCCGGTAGAAATTCCAACCTCATCAATTTTCTTAAGTTCATCTTGAGAGTAAGACGAAACTCCAAGTAACTTTTCAATAAGACTTGGATTCAAAATCATTTTTTCAGTTAATTCTCCAAGAGCTTTTTTCTTGGCAATTTTTCTGCAAACAGAGCCAATTTTTCTTTCCAGATTTCTAAGCCCTGCTTCTCGAGTATACCCTTTAATGATTTTCAGAATAGCAAAGTCTGTAAACTCTACATCGTTTCCATTAATCCCATTATTCTCAATTTGTTTAGGAATTAAATATTTTTTTGAAATTTCTAGTTTTTCTTCTTGTGAATAACCAGACAAATTAATGATTTCCATTCTGTCTCTTAATGGACCAGGAATATTTTCTAGGTAATTAGCAGTAGCAAGAAAAAGAACATTTGAAAGATCATAAGGCATATTTAAATAATGATCCTTAAAAGAATTGTTTTGTTCAGGATCTAAAACTTCTAGTAATGCAGAGGCAGGATCACCTTTTTGATCTGCTCCAACTTTATCAATCTCATCTAATAAAACGAGAGGGTTCATCGTACCTGCTTGTTTCATCGCTTGGATTAATTTTCCTGGCATCGCTCCTACATAAGTTCTTCTATGTCCTCTAATTTCTGATTCATCTTTAACGCCGCCAAGACTAATTCTAACGAATTCTCTTCCCATAGACCTTGCGATAGATTTTCCAAGAGAGGTTTTACCAACTCCAGGAGGACCAGAAAGACATAGAATAGGAGATTTATTTGCATCTTCTTTTAAAGATCTAACAGCTAAGTGCTCTAAAACTCTTTCTTTTACATCTTCTAAATCAAAATGATCTTGATCTAATATTTCTTTTGCTTTGACTAAATCTAAATTCTCTTCAGATTTTTTACTCCATGGAACATCTAGAACCCAATCAAGATAGGTTCTAATAATATTAGACTCAGATGATTCTTGATGCATTTTTTTTAATCGATTTAAATTTTTAACAGCTTCCTTTTCAACATTGGAAGGTAACTTAGCGTTAGCAATTTTTTGTTCGATCTCTTCAAATTCGTCCATGTCTTCAGTTTCATTAAATTCATCACTTATGAAAGGATTGGACTTAAATTTTGTTTGCCCTTTATCATGGTTTTCAATACTGTTAAGTATATCAACTTCATTTTTTAGAATTTCATCAATATATCGCAAGCGAGCAATTGGATCTGTTGTTTCTAAAATTATTTGAGAATCTTTAATGTTTAGATTTAAATTTGAAGCGATTAAATCTGCAAGTCGATTTGGCTCTTCTATATCTTCTAAAATCATTAAAATATCAGGGCTTATTTGATTAGAGGCTTGAACAAGTTTTTCTAGTTTCGCCTTCACTCCAGATAAAATATCAATAGCCTCTAAATTATCTTTCGGTGCTTGAGCATCCTTTATTTCTTGAATTTCAACAAAATGAAAAGGCCTTGTTGATTTAAAGCTTGTAATTTTTGCTTTTCTTATTCCTTGTATAAGAATTTTAATTCTTCCATCTGGCAAATTTCTCATTCTCATTATCATGGCCACAGTTCCAACATCAAAAATATCTGTTGGAGTAGGAGCTTCAGAATGAAGATCTTTCTGACAAGATAAAAGAATCAAACGATCAAAATTATTAATTGATTCTTCAACTGCCTTTATGGATGATTCTCTTCCTACAAATAAGGGAAGAATCATAAATGGATAAACTACAATATCTCTCATTGGTAAAAGAGGTAATTCATTAACTGTTCTTTTGCTATTTACACCTATCATTTAAGAACTCGCTTTAACTGTTAAAATGTCATTCACATTACTCATATTCTTACTAATCGGTTTTAACAAAAGAAGCTTGAAGGTTTTTTACCTTACTAAATCTTGAGATTTTTAGTAGAATTATAGGATAAAAAGCGATTTAGAGGTTTAAATGACTAAAAAGCAATGTGCAATAGCAATTCTAGCAGCAGGAAAAGGAACGAGGTTAAAGCTCCCTGTTCCTAAAGCTTTAGCACCAATATTAGGTGAAACTCTTTTGGATTTTGTCTTGAAGCCGCTATCTTTGTTAGATAAATGTAATTTTAAAACCGGACTTGTTTTAGGGCATAAAAAAGCAGAAATTAAAGAATATGTCGGATCAAAATACTCAGATAAAAAAATTATCTTTACTACTCAAGATGAACAAAATGGAACAGGCCATGCCCTGCAATGCTTTATAAATGATTTTCCTCAATCCTTAGAGATGGATTATATCTTAGTGACTTGTGCAGATACTCCTTTGCTAACAAAAGAAGTTTTTGAAACACTTTTTTCTAAAATAGATGAAAGCGATGCTTTAGTTTTAAGTTTTATAGCTAAAAATCCTAAGGGCTATGGAAGAATTAAAAAATTCGATAAAGGTTTAACAATTATTGAAGAAAAAGATTGTGAAGGACAACAAAGAGATATTAAAGAAGTAAATTCTGGTGTGTATCTTTTTAAAACTGAGTATTTAAAAAAACATCTTAAAAATCTTGATAATCAAAACGCAGCTGGAGAATTCTACCTTACAGATTTATTCAAAGAAAATGAGAAAGTAGAAGCAATTACTTATAAAGATGAATCAATTTTTCTTGGAGTAAATGATGCGTCACAATTAGAAGAAGCTAGAAAAATTTTGCAAAAAAGAAAAGTTTTAGAGTTACAAAACAAAGGTGTCTTTTTTGAGGCACCTGATACTGTTTATATTGATGATACTGTTCACATTGGATCAGGTTCAGTAATTGGACCAAACGTAAAAATTCAAGGCAGAGTAGATATTAAAGAAAATGTTGAAATAGAAATGGGTGCAATTTTAAAAGATGTAGAGATTGCAACGGGTACTTCTATTAAAGCTTATTCTTATCTTGAAGATGCAAAAGTAGGCGGAAATGCCTCTATAGGACCATTTGCTAGACTGCGTCCTGGAGCCGACTTACATGCAAAAACAAAAGTTGGAAACTTTGTTGAAGTTAAAAAATCTGTTTTAAAAGAAGGTTCAAAAGTTTCTCATTTAAGTTATGTAGGAGATGCTGAAATAGGGAAAGATGCTAATATAGGCTGTGGGTTTATTACATGTAATTATGATGGCATTAATAAGCACAAAACAATAATTGGAGATAACTGCTTTATTGGTTCAGATTGTCAGATGATTGCTCCTATTGAATTGGGAGATAATTGTTTTGTAGCGGCAGGCTCAACAATTACTAAAAATATGAAAGAAGGAGATTTTGCGATTGCAAGGTCTAAGCAAGTAACTAAAGAAGATAAAGCAAAACAGTTTTTAAAAAAGAAGTAAAATATGTGTGGAATAGTTGGATACATTGGTAATGAAAATGGTGTCTCTAAAGTTCTAGAAGGTCTTAGTCGTCTAGAATATAGAGGTTATGATTCAGCAGGAATTTCTTATAAGGAAAATTCAGATTTAAAGGTTGTAAAAAAAGAAGGGAAGCTTACTAATTTAGAATCTTTAGTAAGTGAGATTAAGGCCAATGCAGTAGTAGGCCATACCAGATGGGCAACACATGGAGAAGTTAATGATATTAATGCTCATCCCCATGGTAATGACTTATTTTCTGTTGTTCATAATGGAATCATTGAAAATGCTTTTGAGTTAAAAAAAGAACTTAAAGAGCAAGGTGAAGTTTTTCATTCTCAAACTGACTCAGAGGTGTTTTTAGTTCTTCTTACTAAAAACTTTAAAGCTGAAAAAAATATAAAATCTGCAGTACTAAAAACATTTTCTCAAGTTACAGGTAACTCTTCTTTCGTAATTCTTCCTAGAGATGAAGATAATATTTACGCTATTAAAAGATCTGCTCCTTTAGTTTGTGGTAAGAATGATTCAGGTGATCAACTTTTTGCTTCTTCAGATCCTTACGCTTTGATTGGTTTTGTTGAAAATATATTTTTCCCAGGAGAAGAAATTCTTTGCTTTTTATCCAAGGAAAATAAAAGAGTTGAATTTTTTGATATTGAAGGAAATCCAAGCGAGAACTATCAATCAGATAAAAGTAGAAAAGATTTGAAAGTTGAAACGAAAGAAGGTTTTGATCATTTTATGCTCAAAGAGATTTATGAGCAGCCAAAACTTATAAATAATATCGCAAAGATTTATGAAACAGAATATCAAGAGTTAAAAAATATAAAACTAGAAGACATTGAAACAATTAATATCATCGGTTGTGGGACAGCTTGGCATGCAGGACTTTGCATGAGGAATATGTTTGAAACAGAACTTAAGAAAAAAGTGAATGTAGAGCTAGCTAGTGAGTTTAGATATAGAAAACCATATTTAACGAATAAAGACATGGGGCTTTTTATTTCTCAGTCAGGTGAAACTGCAGATACGATTGCTTGTACTGAGTTATGCAAAGAACTTGGATTAAAATTAGGCTCAATTTTAAATGTAAAAGATTCAACCTTGAATCGATTATGTGATGAAAATATGATGATTCATGCCGGCCAAGAAATTGGAGTTGCAAGTACAAAAGCATTTACGATGCAAGTTATTGTTGGGCATTTTCTGATGAGATTATTTCAAGGGAAAAATCCAGCAAAAGAATTTGAAAAAGAATTAGAAGTTCTCAAAAATAGAGTTCAAGGTATTCTCGATGCTCCAGAATTAATAAAAAAAATAGCAAATAGTATTCATTCTTATAAAGGTTTTATTTTTACTGGAAGAAATAAGTATTTTCCTATTGCTCTTGAAGGCGCACTCAAACTTAAAGAGATTGCTTATGTGCACGCAGAAGGTTATGCGGCAGGTGAACTTAAGCATGGGCCAATAGCATTAATTGATGAAGAGATGGTGAGTATTTGTCTTGTTGGGCCTGAGTTGTATGAGAAAACATTATCAAATATAGAAGAAATCAAAGCGAGAAAAGGAAAGATCTTAATTGTTGGACCTGAAGAGCATGATAATTTAGAAGAACTTGCGGATTGGTTTATTCCGTTAAATTTTGAAGGATTTGAATATTTTTCTCCTATTTATGTAAACGTTGTTATGCAGCTTCTTTCTTATTATATTGCTAGAGAGAAGGGTACTGATATTGATAAGCCTAGAAATTTAGCGAAGTCTGTTACTGTAGAGTAAGCTATGGATTTAAATCTAGAAGAAATTAAAATAGAACATTCAAAAAGATTAAGACATAGATTTAAAGGAATTGTTCTTTGCTTATTAAGTTTTTTGTTTTTTTTGCACTGCTTAACTTATTTTGAACTAAGAAGAACTACTGTTCATGAGCTCTTTCTTATAGTATCAATAATTCTTTTGTATATTTATACTAAGAATTTTAGTTATAATTGTCCTGCTTGTAATAAATCTGATTTTATGATGACTGATAGTTTTACAAATTGTCCAAGTTGCAGTGTATCCTTGAAGGATTAGAGGTAAAACACATTGCGTAATAAAAACTTAAACTAGCCTATAATCATCAATAACTATAGAATCACTAAATGGATTTGAGCAATTTAAATGAGGCACAAAAATCAGCGGTTGTTGATTTTAATGGGCCTATGATGATTTTAGCTGGTGCCGGCTCAGGAAAAACTAGAACAATTGTAAATCGAATCCAATACCTTATTGATCAAGAAAATATTTCAACTTCAAATATCCTTGCGATGACTTTTTCAAATAAAGCAGCAAAAGAAATGAGAGAGAGAATTGAAAGGCAGGCAGGTTATCCTCTTGGAACTTTTTTCATTACAACTTTTCATTCTTTTTGCGCTCGAGTTCTAAGAAATGAAGCAAGCTATATAGGACTGTCTAGAAATTTTAGCATTTACGATGACTCTGAATCTAAATCTGTTATTAAAGCAATTCTTGGAAGAAGAGGAATCTCATTAAAAGAAGTAAACCCTAATGAAATAAAATATTATATTGGTGAATTAAAAAATGTTGGTCACTTTAAAGGGGCAGAAGCTTTTGATTTCTTTGGAGATGAATTCGATATAGATAAGCAAGATCTTTATTATGAAATCTATGAAGAATATGAAAAAGAACTTCATGTTTCTAATGCTGTTGATTTTGGAGGAATGATTGTTGGAGTTCTAGAACTTTTTTGTAAGCATCCTAAAGTCTTAGAGAGATATCAAAAAAGATTTAAGTACGTTTTAATTGATGAGTACCAAGATACAAATAGAGCTCAGTTTTATCTTTTAAGATTGCTTTCTGAATTACATAAAAACATTTGTGTTGTAGGTGATGAAGATCAATCTATTTATTCTTGGAGAGGAGCTGATATTCATAATATCTTAGATTTTGAAAAGTTCTATCCTGATTATAAATTAGTTAAACTAGAACAAAATTATAGATCATCTAAGAATATCATCGAGGCTGCTTCACATGTAATTAGTTTTAATAAAGAAAGAAAAGGGAAAAAACTTTGGACCGAAAACTCAACAGGAGATGATATTGAAATCATCGAATGTCTTGATGATAGAAAAGAATCTGAATATGTAGCTCAAGAAATTTTAAAGCTTAGCGAAAATGCGAGTTTAAATGAAATAAGTGTTTTCTATAGAACAAACTCTCAATCAAGAATGCTGGAGGATGCTTTAAGAAAAAAAAATATAGCCTATAAAATAGTTGGTGGAATTAAATTCTATGATAGAAAAGAAATTAAAGACATCATTAGTTATTTAAAGCTCTTAGCAAATAACAAGGATTCACTATCGTTTAGCAGAGTTATTAATTCACCAACAAGAGGTTTTGGGGCAGTTACTTTAAGAAAATTAGAAAATGAAGCCATTAATGATGGTATTTCTTTATATGAGTTAGTAAAAAAAATATCTGAAGATTTTGAAGTTTATTCTCACCTTCGTTTGTCTCAAAAAGTAAAAAGAGGAATGGTGGATTTTGTCGATTTGATGGAGGAGGCAAGAATACTAGAAGCGAATGGTGATAAGCCAAGTTATATTTGCCAGAAAATTATTGAAGAGTCAGGTTATTTAGATCATTTGAAATCACATAAAAGTTATGAGAATCAAGCGAGGATTGATAATTTAAAAGAGCTTATAAGTGCTATTAGCCAGTATGAAATGGTTTCAAAATCTCAAGATCAAGAGGTAAGTGTAGAGCATTTTCTTGAATCAATTACTCTTGATCAAAATTTAGAAGATGATGCTTATCAAGAAATGGTTTCTTTGATGACAATTCACAGCTCAAAAGGATTGGAGTTTGAGTATGTTTTTATCGTTGGAGCAGAAGAAAATATCTTCCCTTCAGTCATGAGTCTCGAGGAAGGTGATCATGGCCTAGAAGAAGAAAGAAGATTGTTTTATGTTGCGATGACCAGAGCAATGCGTAAGCTGCATATAACCTGTGCTAAAGGCCGAATGCTTTGGGGGAAAGTGCAGTTTCAGGAACCAAGTCGGTTTATCTATGAAATTCCTGAAGAGTATTTAATTTGGAAGAATATTAAGAAAAATTCAAGTTTTACTCAAAAAAGAACAGGTTCATATATTGATTATAGTGATGAGTTTTCTCAAGATACAGATGATTTTGACGCTGATGAGAAGACATATTACAATGCAGCATCTGAAACTAGAGACTCTGATTATGAAGAAGGTCAAGAAGTGAATCACGGCTTATATGGCCTTGGAGTTATTATTAGAACTGAAGGTTCAGGTAATGATGAAAAAGTAACTATCCGTTTTAAGCAAGGTGCAACGAAGAAGTTTTTAACAAAGTACGCACCAATAGAAATTTTATGAGTTTTGAAATAAATAAAGAATTAGTAAATCATATTGCCGCTCTTGCTCGGTTAAATATTAATGAAACTGAAATTTTAGAGTACGAAAATAATTTTAAATCTATTGTGAAATATATAGATCAACTAAAAGAGATTGATGTTAAAGATGTTGAAGCTTTCACTAATCCTTTGGTTGAAAATATTCATTTTTATGAAGAAAATATTTCGAAGACAAGAAAAGAAAGAGATGATGTTGTTCATAAATCTTTGGAAGTAAAAGATGTTATCAGAAATGCACCAGATTCAAAAAACAATGAATTTAAACTTCAAGCGGTAATAGAGAATTCTTAGATGAATGAATTAGATACAATTTACAAAGCACATTTAGCTCTCAAGGAAAAAAAGATTTCATCTTTTGAGTTAACAAGTGAGCATTTAAAAGTTGCGAAGGAAAATAAAAATAATTCTTTTGTTTCTGTGCTTGAAGATGCAGCTTTAGAGGAATCAAAAATAAAAGATGAAGAAATTTCCAAAACTGGTGCGAAAAGTTTTCTTCATGGAATTCCTTATAATTTAAAAGATCTATTCATCACGAAAAATATTAGAACAACTGCAGGTTCTAAAATTCTTTATAATTATATTCCACCTTATGATGGAGCTACCTCTTTAAACTTAAAAAAATCAGGCGCAGTTTTAGTTGGAAAGGTTGGGTGTGATGAATTTGGGATGGGTTCAAGTAATGAAAATACAATTTTTGGTCCTGTTCAACATCCTTTAAATAAAGATTTTCTGCCAGGAGGATCTTCTGGTGGCTCAGCTGTTTCTGTTTTAGAGGGGGCTTCCCTTTTTAGTATTGGAACTGATACGGGTGGCTCTGTTAGATTGCCTGCAAATTTTTGTGGATTAGTGGGATTCAAGCCGACTTATGGCCGAGTTTCTCGTTTTGGACAAATTGCTTACGGGTCTAGTCTAGATCAGGCTGCACCTTTTGCTAAAACACCACTTGATATTGCGATGATTATGGATCATTTGAGCACTAATGATGAATTAGATTCTACTCAGGCACCTATAGGAAATATGAATTCAGCTAAGAAAATTTTAGAGAATAAAGAAAACTCTCTAAATATGACTGTTGGTTATGATCCTTCAATGATTGATGCTTGTAGAGAAGATGTGAAAGAGAACTTGCAAGCATCGATAAAAGATTTAAAAAGCAAAGGAGTGAAGTTTAAAGAAATAACTTTACCTCACTTAAAATATTCAATAGCTGTTTATTATGTAATTGCTACAAGTGAAGCATCTTCAAACTTGGCCCGATTTGATGGTATCCATTATGGATTATCAGTTAGGGAAAGTGCAGATCTTGAAGAAACTTATAAGGCATCTAGATCTATAGGTTTTGGGGATGAAGTAAAAAGAAGAGTATTGCTTGGAACATTTTGTCTTTCTTCTGGCTATGCTGATGAGTATTACAAAACTGCCTGCAAGGTAAGAAGATTAATTTACAATGATTTTCAAAATGCTTTTAAAGAGTGTGATTATATCTACTCACCGGTATGTGCTACGACTGCATTTGAAAAGAATAAAATATCTACACCTCTAGAGATGTATATGAATGATTTATATACAATTCCAGTTAACCTTGCAGGGCTTCCTTCTATTGCATTGCCTTATGGTAAATCTAGTATGAATCAAATGCCTACAGGTTTTCAGCTAATAGCAAATAGTTTTAAAGATGAAGAATTATTGCTGGATTCTCATAAAATATTTGAGGTTTTAAAATGATGGATCTGGAACCAGTAATTGGAATTGAAATACATGTTCAGCTAGATACTAATACTAAAGCATGGTGCAATTGTGAATTAAAAGTAAATGGTTTTGAGAATCATTATGTCTGTGAAGTATGTAGTGCTCAACCGGGAACTTTACCTGTTGTAAATAAGCAAGCAATTAATTATGCAGTGATGCTAGGACTTGCTACGAATTGCAATATTAATAAAACTTCTTTTTATGATAGAAAAAATTATTTTTATCCAGATCTTCCGAAAGGTTATCAAATAACACAATTTAAAACTCCAATATGTGAAGATGGAGTTGTAGAAATTTTAAAAGCAGATGCTAGTTCAACAAAGAAAATTCGACTAGAAAGAATTCAATTAGAAGAAGATACAGGTAAATCGACTCATCATGGGGATTATTCTCTTATTAACTTGAATAGAGCGGGAACTCCCTTAGTTGAGATAGTAACAAAGCCTGATTTTAGTAATGCAAAAGAAGTCACTAATTTCTTAAAAAAAGTTCATGCGATTTTAGTATATTTAGGAGTTTCTAAAGGTAATCTTCAAGATGGAAATATGAGGTGTGATGTTAATCTATCTTTAAAAGAAGCTGGTAGTACTGTTTTAGGAACAAGAACTGAAGTAAAAAACTTAAATAGCTACAGAAGCGTAGAGAAAGCTATTGAACATGAAATGAAACGACAAGCAGAGATTTTAAACTCTGGAAAGAAAGTATTGCAGCAGACTCTTCTTTTTGATGTAGAAACGAATAGCAACAAAGTTTTGAGAACCAAAACAGATGCTGATGATTATAGATATTTTCCTGAACCTGACTTGATGCCGCTCTTAGTTTCAGATAATCAAATTCATAAAATTAAAGAAAACTTACCTGAACTTCCAGATGTTAAAATGAAGCGTTTTGTAAGTGAATTTAGTATACCACTTTATGATGCGGAGGTTCTTTGTTCAGATAAAGACTTAGCTAATTATTTTGAGAAAAGTTGTAATCTAGCTGGTAAGAATTACAAAAAGATTTCAAACTGGATAATGAGTGAGCTTTTGAAATATGTGAACGAAGCAAAAGCAAATATTAATAAGATTAAACTAACACCTTCACATCTTGTAGATCTTGTTGCTCTTGTGGAGTCAGGTGAAATTTCAGGGAAGATTGCAAAAGAAATTTTTGTAAAAGTTTATGATACTGGTAAGTTGGCAAGTGATATAGTTAAAGAAGAAGGCTTAAAGCAAAATAGTAATACAGATGAACTTGAAGCATTGGTAGAAAAATTAATAAATGAAAATCCAAAAGAAGCTGAAGAACTGAAAAGTGGAAGAGATCGAATGATGGGTTTTTTTGTTGGTCAAGTAATGAAAAGTACTGGGGGGAAAGCAAATCCTAAGCTTACCACTGAACTAGTAAAGAAGTTGTTGTCTTTATGAGAGGTGGGTTTTCTTTAAGGCCTATTCCACTTTCTTTATTTTTTGTATTTCTAATTGCACTTGCATACTTAGTTATTTATACAACAATTGATAAAAAACGATTTGATACAAAAGTAAGGCATTACATTTCTAAAAATTTTCCAGAATCAAAATTTGTAATGGGTCAATCTAATTATTTTCTTACCAATAAGCTAAGGTATCAAATCAAGGATTTTCATCTTAAAACAAAAGAAAATTATACAATTTCAATACCATTCATTGATTTAAGATTACCACTTACAGGAATAATTGGTGGGAGAAGAGCTAAGATTAATATAGATAATGGTGTTATTGAATTTGATAGATTAAGAGATTTACTACGTATCTTTGAAACAAAAGATGCATTTTTAAACTTGAAAGTTCACAAGATTTTAAGAAATAACGAAATTTCACTAGAAGTGAAAAATCTTAAAATTTTCATTAAAGAAACAGGTAATGATTATAATTTTGATAGAATTTATTTCAGAAACTTAAACCAAGAAGGGTTTACTGCAGGTGAAGTTATTTTTAGCCCAAAGCATATATCAAATGGGAAAATCAAGTTTAACGGGGAAGTGAAGTTAAAAGATTTAGTTAAAAATAAACCTTCCTTAGATGGGATCTTAAGTTTCTCTGATTTTAGTGGATTCAATAGTTTTTTGAATAATCAAAAAGTTACTGTGAAAAAATCAGAAAATTCAAAAAATCTTTTTTTAGGAAAAGTAGAAAGTAGAAATTTTAAGGGAGATTTTTTCTTTGGTTTTAACCAAGGTGAAATCCAAATGAGCAAAATTAATTTAAAGGCTAACCCCGAAATATTTCCTGTGGGCTTATTGAAAAAAACAACAAGTGATTGCAAAGAGAAGTATGTGGATTTAGCTGGAAGAGTTAGATATCAAATAAAGAATAAAAAATCATTACCATTAATAAAAGTTAGTAATGATTGTCTTTTAATAAATATAAGAGATACAAGAGAGGGAGTTAGTTGGCATTTAAGAAAAGAAAATCTTGAGGTTTTAAGTGTCTCTGAAACATTTAATCCTGATGATATTTCAAAAACTGAAATACTCCCAAAAGGAGAATTTAAAAAACAAAAAATATACGAAGATCAAATAGAAAACAAAATTCTAAATTATATAATTTCGGGAGAATTGATTAAAGTCCTCGATTCTAGATCAAAAAGAGTCTACTATTTTAAAAATGGTTCTTTCTTGAAAAATGCTGCTCCTAATCGATATGAATCACTTCGAATTGAATATAATAAAGAAACAGAAGCGATTGAACTACTTGAAAATGAAGGATGGGAAAACGTTGAAGTCTAGAGCTGCAATTGACATAGGTTCCAATACTGTTCAGTTTTTAATGATCAAAGAGCAAGAAGTATTAATGCGAAAGCAGTTTGTAACTAGCTTAGGTTATGATTTAGATAAAACGAAATACTTTCATGAAAAATCAATGAAGGATACAAGAAAAGCAATCGCTGAGTGTGTAAAATTTTGTGCAAAAGAATCAATAGACCCAAAAGAAATTAGGGCCACTGCTACGGAAGCTTCTAGAGTCGCAATAAATGGAGAAGAGTTTTACCAATCAATAAAAAATGACCTTGGAGTAGATGTAGAGATTATCTCATCAAAGAAAGAAGCATTACTTAGCGCTAAAGGAATTCTTTGGGGGCAAAAAGAAAATGATTTCATAGCAATAGATATAGGGGGAGCTTCTACTGAATTTATAAGTGTTCAGTCAGATCCGTTTGAAGTAAAAAATTCTATCAGCTTACCAATTGGAAGTGTTAGAATGAATAATTGGAAAAAAGAAGAAAATATTACTGAAATGCTAAATAGTAATTTTTTTAGTTATGATCTATCAATCTATAATACTCATAAACTTATTGGCGTCGCAGGGACAATGACTTCTTTGGCCATGATGGTGTTGAAGTTAAATAGATTTGAGGCATCATTGATAGACGGCACATTATTAAAGAGTGAGTCTCTTAAAGAGATTGAAGAACAAATAATCGATAAAAACTCAGAAGAAATATTAAAAATCTATCCATTTTTAGGCAAAAGATCATTGGTTATTAAATCAGGCTTAGAATTAGTTTTATTAATAATGGAAAAGTTAAATGCTAAAGAAATTCAGGTTTCTACCCAAGGATTAGTATTTGGTTCAATACAATCTTAGTCATTAGAAAAAATATCGATAAAGTTTGGATCCTGATTTGAAGGTTTTCTATTTTTTGACTCATCTTTTAAGATTTCAGTAATTTTCTTATTGTAGCTAATAAGACTTTTTAATGTTTTTGATCTATTTCTTAAAAAACTTGCAATATTTCCATGATAGCTCGTATTTTCATGAGTATCAGAGAGAAAACGATCAGCATACTTTCGATCTAAATCTTTTATAATCGCAGACTTCTCCCCTTCGTAACGTTTTTTCAGCTTGTCTTTTAAATCTTGAATATTATTTTGTTTTGAAAAGTTCTCTATTTCTTTTTCTGTGAATTTACCTGATTTCGTTGCAATATCAATGATCTCATCTTTATTATTACTATCTTTTATCTCTTCTAATTCTACAAAATTTTTGATTTCTAGTTGAAGTTTTAAATCATTCAAAGATTCAAAATCTCCCTTAGATAAATCGGAGCAATCTTTTGTTTGGCATTGTTTTTCAAAATCTTGAGCTACTTTATCATCATCTTTCTCTGAACCAAAAATATCATCAATCTCCTCAGTATCAAAATCGAGAGCATCGTCTAGTTTGTTTTTATCAATGCTTTCTTTAGAGAAAGCGAAACCTGTACCTTTTTTAAGTGATTCAAGGTTTTTTAGGTACTCTTTAGATTTTTTAGATGCTTTATAATAACCAAGAACCTTTTTGCGGTAAACACAGGCATTGTTTTTAGAATCATCACATGCATCTTTACTACTTAAGTCTTTTTTACATTCATTAACTTCCTCTTTTGATAATTCAGAGTCAACACTTAAGATTTCTTCTTCATAGCTTTTCTTTTTTGTGCTTGATGGACTTGAAGCAGTTAAAGTTGCTTTTTTTTGAAGACAATATTCAGTTAGAATAAGAGTTTTTTTCTTTTCTAAATGCTTTAGATGTAGGGTTAAATAATCCTTTGTATTCAAATTAGAAAGTTGGCCTTCACTTAAGCCTAATTCTTTTTCTAAGTTCTTTTTTGTTTTCTTACTAATCTCTTTTTGATCTTTTCTTTTTAAACTTTTAACTTTTGAGTCATCATCTTCTAGGAGTTCTTTTAAATCTTTAGTATTTGATGGTGTTACTGTAAGGCACTTTAAAGCTTTTTCTAGATGTTGCTTAGAATTATCTCTATCTGAATCTTTTCTTAAGTTCTCTTTATAAGACTTTATACAATCAACTAAACCTCTTTTTCCGCTTTTTTCAATTTTTTCTATAAGTAGAATATTTTGAAGAGTTGAATACCTATTTCCTTGATTAGCTGAGATATTGAATGAAATTAATAAAAGAAGAAAAAATCTCATTTATTTATTTTAACCCATTTCTATTAAATGTATGAAACTTTTCTATTTTTGCTTCGTATATCTATTGATTCTTTTAGAAAAGATCAACCAAAACAATCAACTACTACATAGGAGCTATATGATGAAACTAATTTTACTACTACTAATCTCTTTTTCCCCTGCATTCTCTAAAGTAAAAAAAATCTCTGGTAACTTTGAAAAGAAATTAAAAAGTGCGACTACAAATTGTGATCTTAGAGATTTAAGAAAAGAACTTATATTTGATCATAGATTAAGTGACATAGATGCTGATTTGTTAATCAATTCATTTAGCAATCATGTTGCCGAAATGGTCAAATCTGAGGTTGTTCCTGAATTTGGGATTTATGGTATTAAAAACATAGAAGAGTTTGAAAAAGATCTTTATTACAACACAGGATTATCAAGTTATGAAGTGAAAGCTTATATTAAAGCAGTTAGAACATCACAGCTTTTATCACAAGGGCTAGGATTAAAAGTTTATAATTCTGCTTGCACAGGTGAAGATCTTAGTATTGATTAGATATCAGTTTACATACTGTTATCAGGAATCATAAAAAGTGCTTTAATTTCTCTTAATAATTGATGAGTCTTACCAAGATAAAACCATTGTCGTAAAAATCCAATGAGAAATGCACCTAGAAAACCGTAGATGACACCAGAATGTACAGTCTTATCCACCATTCCAGTATGATGTGCTCCACCTAGTAAAAATCCAATAATTCCTAGTAATAAAATAAGCGCAGTCCAAGGAATCGTTTGCCTTTTAGACATCTTACTTTGATAAATAAATCGATTCATTTTTTTTAAGTAGGGAGTTAAATCTTTTGGAGGATTATCAAAAAGTTCTTTTAGATTATCTTGTTTCTCTGAATTAAGTACGCCTTGAACGTTCTCAACCATTCGAGCAACTCCAATAAAGTAAAACATAATAAAAGCTTGAGAAAAAATAAGAAACATTACAGCCGGAATAGCTATTTCTATGTGAGAGTATTGTAAGTTTATAAAACCATGAGCGTTACAAAAAATTAGAACAAAACTTATAAAAGAAATGAATAAAAGAAATCTTAATAAAAAGGCCATGTGTATCTTCTTTGTGTATTGGACAGAGTTGCCACAATCTATCATAATGCCATCAATTTATGAACTCTAAGAAAACTACATTAAAAGATGAAATTAATAATCCTTCATCTGGATACCTAGTACCCATAGCTATTCTTGTAGGTGGCTTTTTAATCATATGGGGTATAACAAAAATGTTAGGTGGAGGAGCTGGCTATCAAAAGTTAGTTGAAGATCTTCACTCAAAGACTTTTGGAAATCGTTGGGTTGCAGCTTATGATTTATCTAAATATATTGCATCTGAAGAAATTCCCAAGGAAGATATTCCTTGGCTAATTGATGAGTTGAGTGTTGTTTATCAAGATTCAGATGACCAAAGAACAAGAAATTTTATTGTTCTTGCTTTAGGAGCATTGAAAGATCCGCTTGCATTTAACTTCCTAAACTCTAGTTTATCATCTGATGATAAAGAAATTAGATATAGCTCTGTAGTTGGCTTATCAAGATTAGAAAAAATTGAAAATGTGAATATTAGTAAATTGAAAGAATACTTGGATTCAGATGATGAAGGATTAAAACAAGTTATTTTATTGATGTCTGCTAAGCATAAGCTATTGGAATTAAAAGAAAATATTAAGTCTCAGTTGAGTTCAGATAATATCATCACTAAATATAATTCAATTACATCTTTAGTTTCTATGAATGAAAAAGTAAGCGAGAAATATCTTGAAAATCTGTTTTTTAAGGATCTTTCAGGTGTTGATGTCGCTCAACATCAATCGTTGAAACTGAATGTGCTTCAAGCTGTTCAAAGTCAAACAGAATTGATTGGCTTTCTTGAGCGAGTAATTAGCTCGGAATCTAATCAAGAAGTTAAAACAAAGGCCAAACAAGCTCTACTAAGATTGAAGTAATTATGTTAGATTTCCAATACAAGTAATTACAATGTTTTGAGGTTTTTACTAATTATGACTCACTTTAAGCGTAGATGAAGTGAGAACACTAAAGGTGCATCAAAAAAGCATGAGCAAGAGAACAACATTAAATCGAAGAGAATTTTTTAGTTTTTTATCAGTTGGATGGATAGCATTTGCTGCCGCCGCTGGTGGTATGGCATCACTTATTTTTAGATTTCTATATCCCAATGTTGTTTTTGAACCAGCAATGGATTTCGTCGCAGGAAGACCTGATGATTTTGATGATGGTGTTGATGAAAGATGGAAGAATGTATACGGAGTTTGGGTTTATAAAAATGAAGGAAAGCTTGTAGCTCTCTCAAATATTTGTACTCACCTGGGATGTGTTCCAACTTGGCTTCCAGCTGAGAGAAAATTTAAATGTCCTTGTCATGGTTCAGGTTATTACGCGAACGGTATTAACTTTGAAGGCCCTGCACCAAGACCTTTGGAAAGATATAAAGTGAACTTGGATGCATCAGGACAAATTATTGTAGATAAGACAAAAGTTTTTAGATATGAAAAAGGTGAGTGGACTCACCCGGATTCTTTTATTGTAGTTTAAGAGAGAAGAATATATGGCCAAAGACAGTTTTGCTCAAAAAGTTGCAAAGACCCAAGTTTGGAAATCTATTTTCAGGCATGGACCACCAGACAATGCGAGAAATAGAGCTGCAGTAATTGCAGGAAATGTATTTTTACATTTACATCCAATCAAATTAAAGAAATCAGGAGTTCAACTTGGTTATACTTGGTGCATGGGTGGATTAACTTTTTTTGTTTTCCTTGCTCTTGCTGTAACTGGAATTCTTTTAATGTTTTATTATAGACCAACTGCTGAGTATGCTTATAACGATGTTATCGCTTTAAGAGAGCATGTTCCTTTGGGCATAATGAGAGAGCTTCATCGTTGGGGAGCGCATGCGATGGTTATTACTGTATGGCTTCATATGTTTAGAGTTTTCATGACTGGCTCTTATAAACCACCTAGAGAATTTAACTGGGGCGTTGGAGTTATTCTTCTTGTATTAACTTTATTACTTTCATTTACTGGTTATTTACTTCCGTGGGATCAATTAGCTATTTGGGCAATTACAGTTGGATCGAATATGGCAAAGGCAACACCTTTTGCTGGTCATGGTGGTCCTGGTGCTATGCTTGCTAAAATTGGTGACTTTGTAATGGTAAGTGATAAAAACGATGTAAGGTTCCAGCTTCTTGGTGGACGATTTGTTGGTGAAGCTGCGCTTTTAAGATTTTACATTCTTCACTGTGTTTTTATACCAGTTGTTGTTTCTGTACTTATAGCTGTTCATTTTTGGAGAGTTAGAAAAGATGGAGGAATATCAGCACCGCTGTAGAAGATTATGAAAGAATTTTTTAACATTTACACAGACCCAGTATATTCTTTTACCTTTGTATGCATCGCTTTTTTCTTCATGATTAAATATGTTGATTTAGTAGCAACGAAAAAGTTTGGAATAGGATTAATGATAGGAACAGTCGTAATGTTTGTTCTTTGTTTTATGGATCCTGTTTTTTCTGCAAACTTTTATATGACCAATGATAACGTTCCTATTATTTTTCTTGTATTGCTGCTTGCATGGACAACATGGTTTGCTCTTTATAAAGGAGTAAATAATGATAGAAGAATGGCTCAAGGGCTTCCACCTATAGAAGCAACACCTGAAAATAGAGAAAAAGTTTGGGCGTGGCCTAATTTAGTTTATACGGAACTTTTTGCAATCATCTTGGGAACAGTATTTTTAATTGGCTGGGCCGTATTTTTTAAAGCTCCTCTTGAAGAACCAGCAAATCCAACTTGGGCACCAAACCCTGCAAAAGCACCTTGGTACTTTTTAGGCTTACAAGAAATGCTCGTATATTTTGATCCTTGGCTTGCAGGAGTTTTACTTCCTGGTTTAATTGTTGTTGGGCTGATTGCTATTCCTTATATTGATGTTAATCCTAAAGGAAATGGATACTATACTTTTAGAGAAAGAAAATTTGCGATAATTGTTTACTTGTTTTGCTGGTTAGTTCTTTGGAACTTCTTAATCATCATAGGAACGGTATTCAGAGGACCTAACTGGTCATTTTATGGGCCTTTTGAAGTTTGGGATACCCACAAAGTTATTGCTGCTAACAATGTAAACATTTCAGAAATGCTTTGGATTAATACTTTAGGTGTAAAGCTGCCAAGTAATATTCTTGTAAGAGAGATAGCCGGGATACTAATGACACTTGCATATTTAGTACTATTCCCACTATTTCTCACTAAAAAGCTTTTTAATTTTAAAGGAACTTTTGGAGCTATTTTTAATGGTGGCTTCTTAGGTAAAAGATATTTACAACGATTAGGTTGGGCTCGTTATAGCATCTTAATTTTTCTAGTATTAATGACTCTTACTCTTCCAATAAAAATGTATTTAAGATGGTTAATTAACCTAAAATATATTGTTTTTATGCCAGAGTTTGAATTTAACATATAAGGTTTAAAGCGAAATGAAACGTGAACCAGGAATGCATTACAATACAAAAACCTTGAACAAGGTTTTTGCTTTTGTCGCAGTTTTATTTTTAATAGCAACTCTTTGGATGTTCCTTGATGATTACATCAGGCCATGGAAAGCGATTCAGGTAAAAGCTTTAGAGATAGAACAAAAAGTATTAGCTGAAAGAATAGCGGAAGAAAATAAAAATATTAATCAAGAAGATTTAGCAGCTATTAAAGCTAAAATTGATTCAGCAGAAAAAGAAATAGAAGGACGAAAAAAAGAAATTCAATCTATAGAAAAAGAATTAAGTCTTCTAGATAAGAAAATTTATGCTCAAAACATGACTAATGGTATTCATGGATCAAAATCTGGTGAGTATCAATTTCAATATGAACATTATCATATGCATCATGATAAAAGAGCAGATAAGTATAAAGCTTTAATGATTGAAGCAAAAAAACGTTTTGCTGAAGGAAAAGATGATCTAAAAACTTATCAATTAGAGCAATCCCAATTAAACAAAAAATTAAAAAAAATAACTTCTAAGAAATCAGAATTCGAAAAAGAGTTAAGCAAGCTGACAGGAGCAAAAGATAGATTAATATTTGCGAAGTCAAAAACTGAAAAAACTCCGATTTGGTTTTTAAGAAATTCACCGTTTATTGATTATTTAGATCCTACTTTAAAGATTGAACAAATTGTTCTTGATAATATTACAGATGATAGATATTTCGTTCAGACGAAAAAAGTTGATAGATGTATCACTTGTCATAAATTCATCGATAAAGAAGGGTATGAAGATCAAGAAAATCCCTATAAAACTCACCCAAGAGTTAATGAATTAGCTGTTGGTAGAAACTCAGCGCATCCAATGAAAAAATTTGGATGTACAGGTTGTCATGGAGGAGAAGGACATAGAGTTTTTGATTTCAGTGCACCTGCTCATATGCCTCAAAATGCTGAACAAGAAAAAGAGTGGAAGAAAAAATATCACTGGCATGAACCTCATAAAATTCCAGAGCCAATGTTACCATTGCAATACACCGAAGCTAGCTGTGTAAAGTGTCACTCTGGAGAAGAAAGAATTGGTCTTTCTCAAAAATTAAATAAAGGTCGAAAACTTCTTGAAAATTATGGTTGCTATGGATGTCATAAAGCTGATGGATGGGAACATCTAAAAAAGCCAGGACCTAGTCTTACAAAAATAAATTCTAAAGTTAGCTTAGAATTTATGAAAAACTGGATTTGGTCGCCTCATACATTTAATCCAAATTCTAGAATGCCAGCATTTTTTGGACAGTCTAATAACTCTAAACCAGAATTTATGATTAAGAATATTGCAGAAGTTAATGCAATGGCTGAATACATTCATGAAAAATCAAAAACTTCAAATGCTTTTGCTAAATATGAACAAGGAAACGCTGAAAAAGGAAAAGAGTTAATTCAAACAGTAGGGTGTATTGCTTGTCACCAAATTGAAGGAATAGATGAACCATATAACAAAGTGAACTCTTTAAAAGGACCTTATCTTACAGGTACAGGTTCTAAGGTTGATGCTAATTGGTTAGTATCTTGGTTGATTAAACCTTCGCATTACCAAAAAGATACAGTGATGCCTTCATTTAGATTATCTAAGTCAGAGGCAAATGATATTGCTACTTATCTTTTAGGACTTAAAAATCCAAAGTTTGAAGGTTTAAAATTTGAGCCATTAAATAAGACAGTTCGAGACGAAATCCTTGTTGGTGATTATTTCTCTCAATTTGATCCAGAAAAAAGCGCAAGAGCAAAACTCAATAGTATGAGTGATAGAGAAAGAACTCTTGAATTAGGTCGATTAAGTATTGGAAAATATGGTTGTTATTCATGTCATACAATTGAGGGATTCGCTGAAGACAGACCTCCTATAGGACCAGAGTGGAATGGAATTGGTTCTAAATTTGTTCATCAATTTGGATTTGGTCAGCAACACCATATTCCTCATAGAAGAGATGCGTGGATGTACGCTCACCTTGAGAATCCAAGAAGATGGGACATTGGTGTTCCAAAACCTTTTAAAGATTTAAATAGAATGCCTAACTTTTATTTGAACAAAGAAGAAATAGACGCAATGACGACTGCGCTTCTTGGTTTTAATGCTCAGTTTATTCCAATGGCAGGAAAAAAGAACCATGATGCTGCTGGAAAGTTAGCTCTTGAAGGAATGAAGGTTGCTAATAAATATAATTGTTATGGCTGTCATAAAATTGATGGGATGGGTGGTGATATTGGAGCTGCTTATTCTGATGATTTAAATGCCGGGCCTCCATGGTTAGTTGATCAGGGACATAGGGTGAATCCTGATTGGTTCCAAAACTTTTTACAAAATATTTCTCCTATTAGGCCTTACTTACAAGTAAGAATGCCATCGTTTGATTACTTGCCTGGAGAGGTTGATAAATTAATTACTTATTTCAATGCAAGTTCTGGAGTTAGCAATTATATAAATAAACCTAAGGTTGTCTGGGAAGCAGGAGAGAAAGAAGCTGCAAGAAAGATGTGGGATGGTTTTGCTTGTGTAAGTTGTCACTCAATTGGTTTTAATAATGAAGAAGCTCAAGGACCTAATCTTCATAAGGCAGCATCAAGATTAAGACCAACTTGGATAAAGAAATGGTTAAAAAATCCACTTGCTATTCAGCTTTATACTCCAATGCCTGATTTCTGGGAAGGTGGAACAAAAGCAGCGAAAGAATACGATGAAAGTTTAGCTGGTTTACTTGGTGATGATCCTGAAAGACAAATGAACGCTATGGTTAAGTACGTTCTTTCGTTGGGTAATGTGAAGACTGAAATGAAAAAAATAGAAAGTGCTGCTCAAGCTCAAAAAGCAAATACTGAGACAGCGAAAAAAGAAGATAAAACAGAGGATAAAAAGTAATGGCTTCTGGTTATAAATTATTAAATCCAAATCATGTAGACCCGCAATTTGGGAAAGCTAGTCCAGGTAAAATTGCAATGTGGATCTTTTTGGTTACAGATGCGATGAGTTTTTCTGGATTTCTAATCGCTTATGCTGTTCTGAGATCTTCAAAGACTTGGCCAACACCTGCTGAACACTTAGGTGTTGCGCTTTCAGGTATAGCAACATTTTTATTGATTTGTAGTTCCGTTTCAATGGTTCTATCTATCGATGCTTGTAGATTAAAGCAAAGAGACAAAATGCTTAAATGGCTTTTAGTCACTATCATCGGTGGCGCTATCTTTTTATGCATACAAGCTTATGAATACATGCACCTTGTTCATATAGGAATTAGTCTTTCAGAGTTCATGCAAGGGGAGAACTTATTTGCTTCTACTTTTTATATGGTTACCGGTTTTCATGGACTTCATGTTTTGACTGGAGTCATTTATTTAATTTGTGAGTATAAAAATGCCTACGAAGGCAAATATGATAATGGTGATTATAGAAATCTAGAAGTCCTTGGCTTGTTTTGGCACTTTGTCGATTTAGTCTGGATTTTAGTTTTTACTTTTATTTATTTATTATAATGAATTTTAAAATATTATTTTTTTTGTTGATCTCTTTTAGCCAAACTCTTTTGGCTTGTCCTTATTGTGCTGGATCAACTGAAGGTGGTGGGAAGTACACGGTTGTAATTCTTTCAGTCTTTATTGCTTTAATCTATATCCCTTTTTATGTGCTATTTAGGATGGCCGCGAAGCAAGGTGGTAAAAGTACAAAGGAAGACTAGTGAATAAATTAAAGTACTTAATCTACTTAACACTTACAGTGACATTTGTTCTTATTAATTTGGGTGGATTTGTTCATAATACAGGTTCTTCTCTTGCTTGTCCGGATTGGCCTCTTTGTTATGGCGAGCTTATGCCTAAAATGGAAGGTGGGATCTTAATAGAACATTCTCATCGTTTATTAGGTGCATTAGTAGGATTTCTTACAATTTTAATTTCATTTTTTAGTGCAATTGTTTATTCAAGAAAATCAAAAATTTTTAAATCCAGTCTTTTATCTTTGTTTTTAGTAATCATTCAAGGAATACTTGGAGGTTTAACGGTTATTTATAAACTTCCTACTATTATTTCAACCATGCATCTTGGTTTATCAATGATTTTTTTCGGATCGTTGATCTATTTAATACACCTCATTCAGATTTCAAATATTAAAGTGAAGGAGCTTTCTTCTAAAACTATTTGGAATCAAGGAATAAAAAAACATAGTGCGATTTTACTTTTAGCAGTTTATGGACAAATGATCCTGGGTGCTTCTATGAGGCATTTAGGATTAGGAAGTGTTTGTGGAACAAGCTGGTCTAATGCATTTTCTTGTTTTGATCTTTTAAGTGGTAAGAAATCTTTTTTTCCAGAATCTTTCCAAGCAATGTTTCACATGGGTCATAGGTATGTTGCTTACCTTCTCGCTTTTTATATTTTTTATTGTGCTTATACATTTATTAAAACTTTTAAGAAAAATAAAGAGATACCATTTTGGAATGCAATTAGATTTAAACTAATGAGTTTACCCGTATTGGTTCTTTTTCAAATAAAACTAGGACTTTTATCTGTAGCTACAAATTTAGGAATTGCAGCAACGACTCTTCACCTTGGTGGAGCAGCTCTGGTTTTTATTTTCACTTGGAAGTTATTTTTAGAAATCACTTGGATAAATAAAAACGTTAAATTTGAAAATAAAAGACATGATTTTATTTTTGATATGTTTTCCATGTCAAAACCAAGACTTTCAAGTTTAGTTATTTTTACAGCAGGAATAGGGATTTTTTTATCACCTGGTAATATCAGTGCAGTTAATGCTGTTTTAGGGATAGTATTTACAACTTTATTGGTTGGTGGGGCTTGTACTCTAAATTGTTATTTAGAAAGAGATATTGATAAAAAAATGGCGAGAACGGCTGATCGGCCATTAGCTGCCAACAGAATTAACCCTAATATTGCTTTCCTTTTTGGTTTCTCAATGTGTGTAGTTGCAGTTTTAGGACTTTATAAATTTACAAATGAGATCACTACTATTTTAGGTATTATAGCTACTCTTTTTTATGTTTTATTTTACACTCCATTTAAAAAAGTTAGTTCTCATGCAGTTTTTGTAGGTGCTATTCCAGGAGCAATGCCACCTTTAATGGGACATACTATCGTTACTAATGAAATCCAATTACTTGGAGTTATTTTGTTTTTGCTTTTATTTCTATGGCAAATTCCACACTTCATGGCGATATCGATGAGATATAAAGAAGATTATGAGGGAGCTGGTTTTAAAGTTTTTCCAAATACGGCAGGTGAAAAGTCTACTGTATGGAGAATTATGTTTTACACGTTAAGCCTTATTGCTGTTTCATCATTACCATATTTCTTTTATTTAACGAAAAGCCCTTGGTATTTAATTGGAACGTTATTGTTAGGAGCTTTTTCAACATATTTAGCACTTCAAGGTTTTAAAACAAGTGATTATAAACCTTGGGCGAGAAAGTATTTTTTAAGCACATTAGTATATTTACCAGTCCAAATGAGTTTAATGATTGGATTATTAAATTAAGGAAACACTATGAGTTTTTTGGAAAGAATCGCACCTCCAGAAATTATTTCAACTAATGGTCATTTAATTGATTCATTATTTATGTACACGACAGTGATGGCCACAATCTTCTTTATTTTTGTGTGCTTAGGATTGTTTGGTTTTTCTTATAAGTATTCGGCGAAAAGAAATAAGAAAGTTGATTACACTTATGGAAATAGAAAAAAACAATTAAAAGCGACATTATTAATTGGTATTTTAGTATTTGTGGTTATTGATTTAACTATTACATATAGATCCAATAATGACATGATTGCTGAATTTTGGAATTTCCCTAAAGCCGATGAAGATATTACAAGAATAGAAGTTCTTGCTCAGCAATGGATGTGGAACTTTAGACATGCTGGAGCTGATGGTGAGTTTAATACCGCAGATGATGTCTTATCTAATCATGATCTTCATATTCCAGTTGGTAAAAAGGTAGAGTTCAGAATTACTTCTAAAGATGTTATTCATTCATTATTTTTTCCTAATGCAAGGATAAAAGTAGATGCTATGCCAGGTAGGATTTCAAGACTTTGGTTTGAACCAACTAAAACTGGTGTTTATGATATTGCTTGTGCAGAAATGTGTGGAACTCATCATTATAAAATGCAAGCGAAGCTTCATGTGCACAGTCCAGAAGACTATGCTGCTTGGAAGGCAGAAGCTGAACAATTAGCAATCATCGGCAATGATACTGAAAACATTGATAATTATTGGGGTTGGCAGTGGGAAACTAGTGGAAAAGAAGACTTAGCTAAAAATTCTGAGAATGATGAATCTGTAGTAATGAAGGAGAATAACTAATGACTTATGCACATGGTAAACACGCAGCACCTACTACATTTTTAAGTAAATATGTTTTTTCTTATGATCACAAAGTTATTGGTAAGCAATTTCTTTGGTATGGAATATTCTTTTTAGGAATCGGTGGAATGATGGCCCTTCTTATTAGATGGACCCTTGCATTTCCAGGAGAAGCATTCCCAGTGTTGGGGCCTTTGTTATTTCCTTATACTGATGGAGTTGTCCCTCCTGATACATATTCAATGCTTTTTACCTTGCATGGAACAATTATGATTTTCTTTGCCATTACTCCAATTTTAATTGGTGCTTTTGGTAATTATTGTATTCCATTAATGATTGGTGCTAGAGATATGGCATTTCCACTCTTTAATATGCTTTCATTTCATATTGCTGTAATTTCGGGAGTATTATTATTAGCTTCTTTGTTCACGCCAATGGGTGGTGCTGCAGGTGGATGGACGTCTTATCCAACCCTTTCTACATTAGTTGGAAGTCCAGGCTCAGGACAAACTTTATGGTGCTTATCTATTTTTGTTCTTGGAGTAAGTTCAACAATGGGTGCAGTAAATTATATTACAACAGTTATATGTTTTAGAGCGCCAGGAATGGGCTACTTTGATATGCCTCTAACTATTTGGGGGCTTTGGTTAACAGCAATCCTTAATGCGATTTTCTTACCAGTACTTGGTGCAGGTGTTATGCTTTTAACTTTTGATAGAGTTTTTGGAACAACTTTCTTTTTAGCTGGAGCAGCTGCAACTTCAGGTTCGGGGGATCCTATCTTATTCCAACACGTTTTTTGGATTTTTGGACATCCAGAAGTTTATATTTTAATACTTCCAGCATGGGGAATGGTTTCAGATTTTCTTTCTTTCTTTGCTAGAAAGCCTGCTTTTGGTGCCAAAGCAACTGCTTTATCAATGACTACTATTACGATTCTTTCGACATTAGTTTATGGGCATCATATGTTTACGACACAAATGAGTCCTTTGTTGACCCAAACATTTATGACCTTAACAATGACGATTTCAATTCCTTCGGCAATTCTTTTTGCGAACTGGTTAGGAACTCTTTATAAGGGATCAATTAGATTTGATTCTCCTATGCTCTTTTCACTTGGAGTAGTATTTGTTTTTGGTCTTGGTGGATTAACAGGTCTATATCTAGGAACTGTTTCAACTGACCTTTATCTTCATGATACATATTTCGTTGTAGGACATTTCCATTACACTATGGCAGCATCCGTTCTTCTTGGTGGTTTTGCAGGAACATACTTTTGGTTTCCTAAGATGTTTGGGCGTATGATGGATGAAAAATTAGCAAAGATTCATTTTTGGATTACTATGATTGGATTGAATGGAGTATTCATGGGGATGATGGTAGTGGGCTTTGCTGGAATGCATAGAAGACTTTATAATCCTTTTGTTTATGAGTTCTTGGAAAAACTCATTCCAATTAATAAGTTTATTACATATTCAGCATTACTTATGGGTGTAGGACAACTTCCTTTTGTTTGGAACTTTGTTTATTCACTTTATAAAGGTAAAAAAGCTCCACAAAACCCATGGGAAGTAGGAACTTTAGAATGGACTATTCCATCTCCTCCTATTCATTATAACTTTGAAGAAATCCCAACTGTTAAGTGTGGACCTCATGAATTTGGAAATCCGAATTTAAAAGATGGCAGAGATTTTCAGTATCAAACTGAGGAACTTGTATAATGCAAAAAATCTCAACTCAAGACATGAAGCATCCAAAAGAGATCGCTTTCACCATTTTAATGGTGTCTTGGGTTATGTTATTTGCATCTTTGTTTTTATCCTATGCTTTATTAAGATTTAAAGAAACTAATTGGCCCCCAATGGGTTTTGAATCAGTCTCTCTTCTTTGGCCATGGGTAAGTACTATTAGTATTTTATTAAGCAGTTACTTTCTTCATGCTTTTTCAAAATTTTATGATCTGAAAAACATTAAGAAAGCAAATAAAAATCTAGTGATAACTTTTCTTTTAGGATTAGTTTTTTTAGTTTCCCAGAAAATGCTTTGGTCTCATATGAATGAAGTTGGCTTAGTAGTTAGTTCTGGCATCTTTTCTTCTATCTTGCATGGATTTACTTGGGTGCACGCTGCTCATATAGTAATGGGTTTGATTGGTTTATGTTTTTTAAGAAAATTTTATAATAATTTTGGAGATGAAAGTTTCCAATTAAGAATTAAACATGTGTCTCACTTTTGGCACTTTTTAGATATTGTTTGGATTTTAATGTTCCTAACAATGTTTTTATTTTAAAGGTTATAATGATGAAAGTATCGCTATTATTTTCTTTGCTATTTATGTTTTCTTGTTCAGGAGAAAATAGTTTTAAAAAAGAAAAAGTGTTTCTTGGAAATCAAAGAGTTCCAGCACACACTTTAAATTTAGGAAGGCAAGTTTATTTGGAGTATTGCATGGCTTGTCATGGAGTTGAAGGTGATGGGAATGGTCCAGCAGCGAAGGGATCAATACCAGCTCCTAGAAATTTCAAACAAGGACTTTATAAGTTTGGCCTAGTGGCTGATGGAGCTCTTCCTACGGATGAAGATTTTAAAAGAATTATTCAAAAAGGTTTAAAAGGAACAGCAATGCTTCCTTGGGATATTTCTGATCAACAAACTTATGCAGTTACACAATACATAAAAACTTTTGCTCCTCAAGTCTGGGAAGGAGAAGGTGAGCTTGGTAAGCCAGTAGAACTTGAAGCTGACCCATTTACAATTGCGAGAAAAGAGTCAGCTATTAACAAAGGTAGAGAAGTTTATCATATGAGTGCAAGTTGCCAGACTTGTCATAAAGGTTATGTTTCAAAAGAGGTATTATCTCAACTTAATGAAAAGTATAACGGAGAAGCCTTAACAGAGTTTGATGAAGATTTGTATCAACCTAAACTTCAAATATCTGAGTATTATTTTTATGATTCAAAAGAAAGAATGAAAAAGTTTCTTCCACCAGATTTTACTTGGCATAATATCAGGTCTGCACAAACAGTTGAAGAGATTGCCTATAGATTAGCAGCTGGTGTAACCGGAACTGGTATGCCTGCTTGGAAAGAAACTATTGCTGATCATGAAATTTGGGCAGTTTCATATTATGTTAAACACTTAATGGATATGAAGGGGAAACCTTCAAGAAAATCCGTTATATATAAGTAGGATAATTTGAGTACACAATTAGAAGGATTGAGACAAAATAATTTCATAGAAAGGCTTTTGATTAAGCCTTGGTTTTGGTTTTTTGCTAGTATTATACTTTTTGCTGTTCCTATAGTTCGTACTTTAAATAGAGAACTCCCTCCTCCTTTACCCATTCTTTATACATTACCTGATTACAAACTTGTTGATGAGAATGGAGAAAGTTTTGGATCTAATGATTTAAATGGAAAACCTTATATTGCAAATTTCCATTTCACAAGTTGTCCTAGTGTGTGTCCTGAAATTATGAAAGAAACTCAAGTTATTCAAAAAAGAGTAAAAGGACTTGGAACTAAAGTAGGTATTGTTTCATTTAGTGTTGATCCAGAGACTGACACTCCTAAAAAGTTATTTAAACATGCCAGAGAATTACATGCTAATCCTTATGTCTGGAAGTTTTTAACAGGTTCAGATTCTGAGCTAAGAAAAGTTATTGTAGATGGTTTTAAAGTCGCTATGGGACAAAAAGAAACAAGTGATGACTTATATGATATTGCTCATTCTCAGAAATTCTTTTTAGTTGATTCTAAGGGAAGAATAAGAGCGATGTATTCAAATAATAAAAAAGAAATTAATAAAATGATGATTGATTTGGGTTTAGTTGTTAATAAACTCATTCATAAAGTGAAGGAGATTTAAAATGGCAGAAGGTGCTCATTCTCACACAAAAAAATATATGTGGATATTTTTAGCTTTGGCAGCTCTTACTGCAATTGAAATTGCAGTCCCCGAAATGAAGCTTAGCTATTTATGGCATGCAGGATCTTTATCTTTTCTAGCAGTAGTGAAGGCTGGATTAGTTGGTTGGTATTACATGCACTTAGAATTTGAATCTAGATGGTTACAGTTTATTGCATTAATTCCTATATCAGCATTTATCTATGCTGTAGTTTTAATGTTAGAAGCGGGAGCGAGGTAATTATGAGCGGAGAGACACATAAGTTAGAAGCAAAAAAAGATATCGGGCCTTATCACCCTGTTTTCCCTGGAAAGCAGCATGAAGGGATTGAAAATGATCAAATGATTGTACCTACTTGGGGTTTAGTTAGCTTTTTAATGGTTTTCTTTGTTGTTTTAAAGCTCTTTATTTATATTAAAGACGATAAGCGACACGGTAAGTAAGTCTGTAAAAATTTCCATAAGTTCTCATTGCGTATTGATAGAAGAGTTGAAGAATTGTAACACCACTCTAATGAAATTTATCATTCTATCAATTTTAAGTATTTCTCTAAGTTTTTCTTTTCCTAAAAAGATAAATGTTGAAAAAAAGTCTTTAGTTTTAAATGGGACTGCTATTAGAGAAGCTACATTTTTTAAAATAGATGTATATGAGGCTGCCTTCTATTTACCCCAGAAATCGAGTGACTTATCTGTGGTGAATAATCTTTTTCCTAAAAGAATTACTATAAAATATTTAAGGGATATTCCCTTTGAAAAACTAGAAGAATCTTTAGTGAAAAGTTTAAAAAAGTATAATCTCTATTCAAAAGAAAATGCTCTTATTTTGAAAAAATGGAAACCAATCGTTGGAAAGATTTCTAAAGGATTAGAGATGTCTGTCGAAATAACAGAATCATCTGTTACTTTAATAAAAGGTAGAAAAAAGTCTACTTTTGTTAAACCGGCTCTTGCAAAAAAATTTCATTTACTATGGGTAGGTGAAGCTTCGGGGACTTCGTTTAGAGCAGGACTTCTTGATTCAGGCCAAACTTATTAAATTTAAGATCTTTAAGTTTAAATAATTTAACTTTTTATCATTCTAAATTTCAATAACTTAGAACTCATATTTATTAACTTCTCTTACACCTAATTTGTAAGATCATAAAAGGAAAGATTCATCGTCAAACCTGAGTGCTTTACTTAGGATTTATGGAAAGATTTAGATCTGATATGCCATTTAGGAGGGTAGATGAGAGGTTTATGGAAAACGGGATTGTTCATTACGTGCATGATTGCAGGAGTTTGGACGGTATCACACGATCACAAATTATGTAGAGGTTACTTACCTGAAAATGATTTAAGAATCCCAATTAGAAATTTTAAAACAAAATCAGCGTTAAACCCTGGTTTGTCTAAAAAAACAACTGATAAAGTTATTGAAATTGCCCTAGAGGTTTATGGGCCAGTAATTGAAAAGAAGTTTGGGAAAACTTTAAAGATTGTTAATAACTGGAAAGACGAAAGAGTAAATGCTTTTGCTACAAGGCCATGGTTTTCAAATACTTATCATGTTGAAATTTGGGGTGGTTTGGCAAGACATGAAGAAATGACGGTTGATGGTTTGATAACTGTTCTTTGTCATGAGATTGGTCATCATATAGGTGGAGCTCCAAAAAATGTTGGTTTTTTCGGCATGAATTCTTGGGCATCTGTTGAAGGACAATCAGATTATTGGGCATCAATGAAATGCGCTAAAAGAATTTATGAAGATTATGATAATGTTGCTATTTTAAGCAATAGGTTTCAAAAATTTAAAAAAGCAAAAACTAAGATTGGAAAAACTAAAAATTTCGTAAGTAAATTAGTTGTGAAAAAATGTGAAAATATTTTTAGTGACTCTGATGATATTGCTTTATGTGCTAGAAGTGCTAACGGAGCTTTATCTGTAACTAGAATGCTTGCTAAAGCTCGAAAATCAAAAGATCTTCCAACTTTTGAAACTCCAACTGATAAGGAAGTAGATAGAACTGTTTCTACTCATCCAGAACCTCAATGTAGACTTGATACATATTTAGCAGGAGCTCTTTGTACATTGTCTTATGATGAATCTGTAAGTCAGGTAAATCCTAATAAAGGTGTTTGTAATAGATTTAAAACAAACCGAGGAAATATTGAAGGATCGAGAAGTAAATGTTGGTACAAACCTTCTAATAGCAAAGTTTTAGCTAATAGAAAATCAAAGAAAGTTTTATCTGAAGATGAATTATTTGAAAAATCGAAAGGTAAGCAAGAAGTTTATTATTAAAAAATAAGATGAAGATAATTTTATTAATAACTTTATTAATGAGTTTAGGGAGTTGTAATAGCAACTCCCTTGTTTTAAGAGGCGGGAAAATAATGTGTGTTTCAAGCTCAGAGTTTGCTGATGCTGGTTATACATTTATTTTAGAAAAATCTCTTGAAGCAAAAGTTAGCATGACTACCTTCGCTGGAGAAATAGAGGTCTTTTCTGGAAAAGTTATTTTAGATAATAGGTTGGTTTTTGATAGTGAAAAGTCATTAGAGATTAAGATAGTAGGAAAGAATAAATTAGAAGTTAAAAAAATTAATAAAAAAAATATAAATGATGATTTCAGATTTTTAAGTTGTAATACTTCAATTGATGAAATTTTATAATTTTATGGATGGACAATTATTTTTCTAAGGAGAAGAAATGAAAAATGTAATTATTTTGTTAGCAATGCTAACTTTAAACTCAGCTTATGCTGATCGACTTTGTATTTTTGCACCAGATTCTGATGTAAAAGTAGGAAAGTCAAAAAAAGATGGAGTAAAGAAAGAAGATGTAGATAAGGCCATCAAAGATGTAATGGCTGTATATGCACCAATAGTAAAAAGCCAATTTAATGCAAAATTAAGAATTTTAAACAGCTGGAGTAACGATACAGCAAATGCTTTTGCATCTAGAAAAACTGAAAATGGAGAAAGTATTTTTCATGTAGAATATCTAGGTGGTCTAGCAAGACATGAAGCAAATAATATAGATGCAGTATATGCGGTTCTTTGTCATGAAGTGGGACATCACATTGGTGGAGCTCCTAGGAAAAAAATGGTTTTTGGAAAAACTCTTTGGGCAAGTAATGAGGGGCAATCAGATTATTGGGCAACTCTAAAATGTTTAAGAAGAGTATTTAAAAATAAAAATAATTTTGAGATTATGAAAGCACGAGAAGAGCTTCATGCAGACAAAGATGCTACTGATAAAATGAAGTCTAAGTCTCCTGTTAACAAAACAGCTAAAGAGAAATGTAATCTGACTTTTAAGAGCAAAAATGAGCAGTCTTTATGTTATAGAGCTGCAATGGCAGGATATAGTACAGCTAGACTTTTAAAGTCACTTAGCGGTAAGAAAGACCTTCCTGAATTCGAAACTCCTTCTAAAGGAAAAGTTTCAAAAACTAATCATTCTCACCCAAAGCCACAATGTAGACTAGATACATATTTTGCTGGAGCAATTTGTGATATTGATTTTAACGTTGATGTTGATATGGACGATGCTAATATTGGAGCGTGTTCTACTACAAACGGTGATTCAGAAGGTATTAGACCAGTTTGTTGGTATAGTGAAAATCAAGGCGGCGGCGGAAGCGGTTCAAGTTGGTAGAACGATACTAAATAATGTTAAGAATTTTTGTTGACAAAATTTTTAGATAAAACTAAATTACAACTTCGTTTGAGGCAAAGATTTTTGGGGGTGTAGCTCAGTTGGGAGAGCATCTGATTTGCATTCAGAGGGTCGCAGGTTCAACTCCTGTCATCTCCACCAA
>JAHDBN010000039.1 GCA_020630335.1 Bacteriovoracaceae bacterium | reverse complement strand
ACCCATGCAAGTCAGAAGACCTACATGGGTTAGTGTTGCAGCCCGTAGGGGAATCTGCTGATTGTTTTCGTTAATGTTAGTTTATTCTATTTTATCTGTTTATCAGTGTTTTATGTATTTTTATTTATTATTTTTAACTAAAGGGAACCAATAGAAAGTTAAAAGTGTTCCGTAAATGTTCCGTAAAATAAATAAACACAAAAATTAATGAGTACTGTCTCTGTTTTCCTTAATAAACGAGTCAAGTCTTCAGATGGAAAGAATGGGCTTTATTTAAGGATAATAAGAAATCGAAAAGATAAGACTGAAATTAGCCTTAAAGTGAAAGTTTTTCCTTCTGAATGGGATGAAAGACGTAAAGTGGTTAAGGCTAAGAATCGAAATGCTAAGAGTATCAATTTACTCTTAGAACGAGAGCAATATGCTTACAAACAAATTTTGCTAAAGAAAGAACTAGCAGCTAAACCATTTACACTAAAGGAGGTTGTCCTAGAGCGTAAAAATCCCAATAGTAAACCTTCGGTGTCTAAAATCACTTTCCTCGAATACTTCAAATCCTACATTGATGATAATCCAGATAATCTAAAATATAACACCATTCAAGGCTACGTAGCCTGCTACAATGCAGTTAACTTATTTACGTCAGGATTAGATTTTGAGCAATTAACCCCTCAATGGGTTTCCAAATTTGAAAAGCACCTAATTCGTAAAGGTAAAGCTATAAATACTATCTGGGGACGTATGAAAGCCCTAAAAAAACTCTCCAAGAAAGCTCAAGAAGAAGGCTTACTAAATGATAATCCGTTCAAATTTTACAAGAGTAAAACGGAGTCTGGTGAAAGAGAATTCTTGACCAGAAGTGAATTGAGTGCATTTGAAGCCATTGAAACAAGTACAAAGTTACAAACTTTAATAAAAGATGTTTTCCTGTTTAGTTGCTATACAGGTTTACGATTTTCTGATATTGTTACTCTACAAAGAGAAGATTTAATAGTCCAAAAAAACAAAGAAAATGGTACTAACTACTATTTGTCCTTTAGGATGGATAAGACTAGGGAAATGCTACAGATAAAATTAAATTCAAAAGCAAAGAGGATCGTAAAGAGCTATCTAGTTAATAATGCCCTCTTGGTATTTCCTATCCTGGCTGACCAGGTTTATGCTCAGAATGATCAAAAAATACTAAAGAAAGCAATCAGCTCTAAGAATGCTTATTATAATAGAGTGATCAAGGGTTTATGTTCTAAAGCAGAGATAAATAAGTCAATATCCATGCATTGCGGCAGACATACATTTGCAACTATTTCCTTGGATTTGGATGTTCCAATTCAAGTAGTATCAAAACTGCTAGGACATAAAAACTTACGAGAAACAATGATCTACAGTAAGATTCTGGATAAGCAGAAAGATGCTGCTATTGATAAATGGGAAACACTTAAATAAATTTTATGCCGAAAATTACAGCTCTCAATCCATTCGAAAGTTTAAAGCAAATGTTCGTAGATAGACCTTTTTCAGAAGCTTACAGTAATTTCTTTGACAAAAACTACTGGAATAATAATTTGACCCAATATGAGGTAATTAGAGTAGATGAATCACAAGGCAGCATATATGTATATAATCGGTTGAATCATTCAGCTTGGGAATTCTATGGACTTGAAAAAAAACCAATCAATCACAACGTCTATTTCACAGAACATTTGACTGAGTTGGCAACTAATGAATTAAAAAGATCAAAAGAAATCATAACAACATATCTATTTGAAGAGCTTAAAGATCAATCTATAGCAATTGTTTATCTAAAGAAGTTGAAAACTGATTTTGAAAAACTATTAGCTAATCTTAATTTCATAGAATATGCAGAAAAACTCACTCCTTTATCAGACATTTTTGGTGAACTAAAAGTCTATCTTGATGAGATGATTCAACTATTTAATCCAGCTACTGATACAATTGCTACAAAACGAGAATCAGTTAGTAAATTGGATGAAAAGAAAGTAAACAACAGAAGATTAATTGAGAATATTGATTTTGGTTATAAAAATGGAGATCCTTTTTTAGAAGCTTTATATGAATTTAATGTAAATGGGCTTGGCTTAATCAAAACAGAAAAAACAAGCTTAAGGGATTTCACCTTTATTTTAAAATCTAAAAATGAAATAGATAGTGCTTCGAAAATTTACTTTGGGCTAGATAATAAACAAGTTACATATATATTATTTAATAAATTACAGCCGTATTTTAGTGCATTGACAACAAAGAATGTTGAAAAATCCGAGAGGTTTATGACCAATGCCAAATCAAAACCTTTTAATCATAAAGAATTCAACCGTTGTCAAAAAGATTGGGGTAGTCCACGCTGCCCTAAAAATAAATCACAAATCGATAATAATTTTGCAGAGTTAATGCAAAAATTTCCTCCCTTATAAAAATGTTCTTTTTTGTTCCTTTCTGTGCCAGAACAGTATGGCACACATCCATCCCTTACCTTTGTATTTGTAATCAATAGAGCAGCTATGTAGCATCAAGATAAATGTTTTTTTGATTATAGATAAATGCTTGGCCAAGCTAGTTTTTCATTATTAAAATTTTAAAAATATGACTATAAATGTCATTGATTTAAAGGATTTAGAATCCTTTAAGTCAGAAATGTTAGCTGATATCAAACAGCTAATTGTAGAGCATCGATCCAATAGAATTGGGCAAGAATGGCTTACCGAAAAACAGGCCTGTGAACTTCTGGATGTTAGTAAAAGCACCATTCAGGGGTATCGCTTAAGAGGTCAATTACCTTACTCCCAGATAGGGAACAAAATCAAATACAAGATGGAAGACATCCAGTACTTTTTAAACTTAAACTATGTTAATTATG
>JAHDBN010000025.1 GCA_020630335.1 Bacteriovoracaceae bacterium | reverse complement strand
TAGTAGTAGTAGTAGTAGTAGTAGTAGTAGTAGTAGTAGTAGTAGTAGTAGTTGTAGTAGTAGTTGTTGTACTAGAAGTGTTCCATTGAGTTGTCGTCGTAGTAGTACTCGTTGAATTCCCAAATGAAGGTAAAGTAGTGCTTGTTACTGGATTCCCTGGATCTCCAAGATGAGCATTTTGTCCACAAGCTGTAATTAATAGCAAAAATGAATATAAGACTAAAGCCTTCATGTTTTCCCCTATACTTCTATTTTATAATTTAAAGCCGTTTTAAGGTAATGAAGGCATATTCTTCAAAAAGTTTGAAAAAATTGCCTCTGAATATAGGCAATTTTTAAATTTACTAAATTTTAGAGCTAAATTTCTTCGCTCTTGATCCAATTCGAGATATTTGTAAATACTTTTTTAGAAATCGTAAGAGCAGAATTAAAGTCTTCATCTGGGATTTCAGTAATAAGATTTTCATATTTTGAAGTGAGGCTATTTAATCCAATAATAGTAAGTTTATTTCTTCTAAGTTCTGATTCTAATAAAACTGGGCCACCGGATTGGCCTGGAGTCATTTCTGAGCTTAATTTTAATAATTTAACTTCAGGAGAACAAAGAGCTAAGCCTTCAGACTTATATAATCTCCTCGCTTCTACATAACGATAATTTTGATAACCTGGATATCCGAGAGATACAATTCTATTGGCAGAAGCACTTAGTACAGGTTTTAGAGTAGCATAATTCTTAGTTTCAGATACTATTGATCTAAGTTTTATAACGGCCCAATCTGCAGTTGGAATACTTCTTCTGTGTTTTTGTAAAGAATCTAAATAATCTTGGTCAAAAAATATTTTCTCAGCTTTATAAATATGAAAACTCATGCCTATCATTCCAAAGTTTGGAATAAACTCGATATTATGAGGTTCAGCCATATCATTTAATCCATGATCGAAAAGACAGTGAGCAGCTGTAATGACATACTGGCTAGGATGTTCAGGTGAAATTTTAAATATTGTTCCAGTACAACTTGAGTGAACATTTCCATTTCTTCTGTAAATCTTACCAATAGGAGAGAAGTGTTTTTGATATTCAGCATTTTTAACTAAACTTCTATCATCGGTGTTTCCATAAATCCCACTCATGCCATGCTTGCAAAAATCATCTTTGATGCAATCAATTTTGGTTTGAGAAACAGGCTGAGAGAACAAAAAACTTGAAACAAAAAATAATAATAAAATCTTCATCTCAAAAGCTTATGTAGATACTTTTAAGATGTAAAAAATAAAAAGAATACTGACTTCTCTACTCTGGTTTAAGCGAGAGCTTCTTTTAAGAGATTTTTTGCGATGATCATGATCATAACTTCATTTGTACCCGCACCAATTTCCATAAGCTTGTTATCTCGTAAAAATCTCTCTACTGGAAATTCTCTAGAGTATCCATAGCCTCCATGAAGTTGAATGGCATCAAGTGCAATTTTTGTCACCATTCTTGGAATAACGAGTTTTACTTTAGCAGCTAAAGTTCTATCTGTAGATCCGTTATCAAATTCTCTACAAGCAGAGTAAAGAAAATGTCTCATCATTTCTGTTTCAGCACTCATATCAGCAATCATTTTTTGAATCAATTGAAAATTGGCTATCGGTTTTCCAAATTGTGATCTCTCTTTAGCATATTGAACACATTGATCAACACAAGCTTGTGCAATACCTAGAGAGATTCCAGAAATAGTCATTCTTTCAAGGTCTAGATTCTTCATCATATGATAAACAGAATCTCCTTCTTCTCCGACTCTATTAGCTATTGGTGCTTTGAGGTTTTCAAAGTTTAATTCACCAGTGGGAGATCCTCTCATGCCCATTTTGTGAATTTCTTTACTCACGCTATAACCAGGCATATTTTTTTCTAGAATAAATGTAGAGAGATTTTTTTTCTCTTCCCCAGTTCTCGTATAAACATAAGCAATATCAGAATATTGAGCGTTGGTGATCCACATCTTGTTTCCATTAATGATATATTCATCACCTTCTTTTTTTGCTTTAGTTTGAAGCCCAACAGCATCAGAACCATAACCAGGCTCACTCATTCCCATACAACCAATATGCTCACCAGTAATGAGTTTTGGGAGGTATTTAGTTTTTTGTTCTTCACTCGCATTTTTATCGATGTTATTAACACACAAAATAGAGTGAGCAAGATAAGATAGTGTACTGGAAGCATCAACCTTTCCAAATTCTTCCATAACAATAGTTGCTTCAGTACAACCTAATCCAGAACCACCATATTTAGAATCCGCTGTAATACCTAATAGACCCAATTCGCCCATCTTTTTAAAAGCTTCAATATTAAATGTCTCATGTTCATCGTGGTGTTCAGCTTTGGGTTTTAATTCAGTATTAGCAAAGTTTTTGCATACTTCCTTTAATTGATTCTGTTCTTCTGTAAAAAACCACATAGGGACTCCGAAAATTTATCTTGAGTTAGAACCTCAGTCTATCTCATTAAATATGTCATGTAAAAGCACAAAGCTTGTCAGTAATTAAAGAATTAGGAATAATTTAATTATAGGAAATAGTTTAAACACCAAGGATTGAGGTGCACCATGAAATCTTCATCGCTTAATCAGAATATATTTACTCAGAGAAAGTTTTTAAAAGAAAAACAAGTCTCGCAAGAAAAAATTAAATGGTTTAATTATTGGGAGATTCCACATCGTAGTTGGAATGAATTTTTTGAATCAACCGAAGCTCAAGAATTTATTTTTGTTCCTATTCATTGGGGATATCATTTTTCTTCCGAAACTCAAAATTATGATTTTCATTCTAATAGAGATTTCGATTTAGGATATATTGAAGAACTTTCCATAGAACATCAAAGAGATATATTGTTTTTGATTCCTATGGGGCCTTATAGTTTTGATTCCGTAGGAGGAATACCAAAACATTTGCATCACCAAGCCTATGATTTAAATTCAGTGCCTCGAGTGATTCAAAATGCAAAAGGGGAGCTTTGTAAAATGCCTTCTTTTTATTCTCCTGAAATGTACAAGGAATATTCCTTATTCTTAAGAGAGTTGTGTAATAGCTTCAAGAAAAGAAAATCTAAAAAGAGAATTAAAGGATTAGTTTGTGGTTCATTGGTAGGGAATAAATTTGAAAACTTTTTTACCGATTCTTCTAAGACTTTTTTAAAGGCCTTTGATCGCTACGTAAACAATTCTGAATTAAGAGACATCTCTTTAGAAGATGTAGAAGATTTTAGAATCCTTGTAAGTGATTTATTTGAACAAGCTTGCGAAAAGCAATTGAAAAATTATTGGGATGGAAATATTGAAGTTGTCTTTCATGGTGGATCATCAGATGATCTCTTGTTTAGGTCAGGCTTTGGTGGTTTTGACAATTATTACTTTCAAGAATTACAAACTGTAGTTAAGGACGGTTTTATAAGTTCTACGAATCTTTTAGACGAAACTCAAAAAAGTCATGTTTTTCGAAATGCTTTTAATGAGATGATGAACTTTAGTTATTTGGAGTCTAAAGTTTATGATGATTATCACCTTGAAACCAATCTAAAGTTTAAGCCTCTAATTTTATGTCGTATTTTTGCTCCCAAAGAGTTTGAATTAAGAGTGCTGGGGTTATCTGATTTTTTTAAAGCTAACTACTCTAATCATTATCATATACATAGTCATCCTTATAAATATCTAGAGGGATCAACTGATCAGTCTTTGGTTTTTTGTTTTGCTCGCTACCTTGGAGAAGGAGAGTTTCTTGAGATTCTTAAAGCTTTTTCTAAGGGAGAAAAAATTGCTCTAGATTTATCTGGAATGACTCTAACTCAGAGACGTAACTTAGAACTTTTCTTACTAGAAAATAATGCTGACAAAGAACTCCTCAATATTATTGGGCCAGTATCTTGTTATCATTTAAATGGTGGATCTTTAGTAACATTTGAAAGTGAGCATTTCCAAGGGGTAGAAGGTGCAAAGAAAGATCATTTCTGGAAAAAAATGATGGATTTTTTTAATTTAAAATCTATTAATCTAAAAGCAGAGTATGGTATCTCTTCATTTGTCTTAACTAGAGAAGTTTCACCTTTTGAGTTAAATTACGAAGAAGTTAGAAGAGTCTATTTATATAATTTTTCAAATACCAAGAAGAAAGCTTTTTTTAAAGCATCTAAGGATTTAGCCTTTTTAAAATTCACAGAAGCTACTTTAGCCGAGGTGAGTTCTACTCCTGCAGGAGTAGAGGTTGTCTTAAAATCAGAGGGCCAAGTTATTTTAGATTTTGGTGTGATAAAGGAAAAACATGAAAAAAGAAATGATCGTACTTTATAGAGAAATACCATCACAGCATGTTGATAGTAATTTTTTTCAAATTCATTCCGTATTTTCTCATAAGGGTAGAGTCTCGCAGAGCATTTTATTAGAAAGGTTCAGTACCTACTTTCAAGCAGATAAAAATCATCAAGAAAAATTTATATTTGAATCCATTGATGAATTTAAAAAGTTTTGTCACTCATTAGGGACGAGCTTTAGATCAGATGCTGTTAAGTTTATTAGTGTGAAAAATTATTTTAAGATGATAGAAAACAGCGAGAATGTTTCAAATATTAAAGATTTTTTAGAAAACATTCCTTCTCATCGTATTTCGAATTCAAGTGCTGAAGGAATCTTAGATAGAATTTTCTCTCTTTAGCCAGATTGGTTCAGTAGGCGTATCTAAGTTTGTAGTATCATAAAGTAATTCATAGGTTTTTTGAATTTTTCTTATTTTTAATGGCTTTGCTATTTTGACTTCGTTTGATTTTATTAAAAATTTCTTCGCATTATCTTTAATCATATGAAAGATCTTATCTAAATCCCAAAATGTGATAGTGATGGCTTCTTTTTTGTTTGCCCATTTTTGAAAGCTGGGAGAATTAAACATTTTCCATAAGGAAACTTTTTTCTTTTGATGAGGTGGCCCAACAATATTTTGAGGAATGTAGATACTTCTTAACCAATCCTTTTGTGAAATGTGATTGTTTAATCCCAATATTTCACTAACTGAAAAGCAAAATGGAGCACAGCCAGCACCTTCTTCAAAACGTGGGTTTTTATCAAGGCCTGAATATTTTTTATCTTGTCCTTTCTCTTTGTATTCAGCAAGGTACTTTTTAAAACGCTCCAAAGATGAATCATTAATTAAATAGCTTACTATTTGAACTCGACCTGAAGAAAACTTTTTAGATGTTTCTGTTAATAATTGATTTTTTGTTTCCAAACGACCTGGGTAATTAGCTAAGGCCAGTCCGAAGCCTATTTGATCGATCACAAGTCGCTTGTATAAATCTTTTTTAGTGTCAGTCATACTTGTGAATTCGTAGTATTGATTATCTTTTGATCTAACTTCAATAGCGACATGACCAATTATTCGGTTAAAAGGAGATAAAGCATTTTTAACAGAGCTAAAAAATAAAGTAGAGGGAGACTCCCAATTAATACCGAAAGGGCTAGAGAAGAAATAAAAACTGATTGAGTTTTGGTTATTGTAAAAACTTTTATCTAGTAGAGGAGATGTCGATTTTATATTCGTATATGTATCAGTTTTTTTATAAATAAAGAAAAGTAGAATACAGAGTGAAACTAAAAATATAAGAAAGATCATCTGTACTATTATATTTAATATGTTTTTATTAGCAAGAGATCATCAATATTCATCTTGTCAGTGTACTCATCACATAATACTTGAGATGTACGTTTATGTTCTTTTCTTAAAGAAATACTCCATTTTTGTTCACAAATTGATGTAAACATATGTATGTCTTGTGAGAAATACTCGGCTTTCTCGATGAATTTCTTTTTCAGTTCAGCATCTTTAGTAAAGCTAATCTCAGCTCTTAATGATTCAAGCTCAACCCTTTGTTTGTTTATAGCTTCTTTATATGTTTCCAAGCTAAGATCTGTTATCGTAAAGGCTTTATTTTTATATGAATAAAAATAAGAATTAAAAGAAGATATTTTACAATGCTCCTCAATGTTTTCATGATTAACATGACCTTTGTCAATACAAGTGGAGTGTGTTGTTTGAATAGTATCACATTTAGAATCTAGAGAGTTATATAGAGTAGAGAAGTCAGTGTGATAAATATCAATAATATCTAAACATACTTGATGCTCACTCTCATTTTGGCACTTAGAGTTTAGCTGAGTTGTTTTCTTGTAAAGTCTATGAAGATCATTTCTTTTCCGAGTAAGCCTTGATAAATCTTTGTTAATTGATTTTACACAATTAATTTCTTCTTCTTTCTTACTTAGATCTTCAGGAAGAATTTTCTCACTTGATGAAATACTTCCTTTGGAATGTAGGTTATAGGTTGTGATTAAATTATTTTTAACTTTTTTTATTGGATATAGATCACAACTTTTTTGTGTTTTCTCTCTGAAGTCTTCAATTAAAGATTTGTGAAGGCAAGTATTGAGATTAATATCATCATAAGCTGATTTATATTCACAACTTCCTTCTAATGATTTTAATAAACCAGTTTCAGAGTAGAGGTAATAAAATTCTTGGACGAATTCAGATTGAGATTCTAAGTCTGAAGAATCTTTATCTAGAGTTTTCTTTAAAGTTATTAATCTATTGTTTAAATCATTTGTTTCAGTACTTAACCTGTGAATTGCTTTTAAGTTTTTTAAAGTTGCTTTACAAATCTCATTATCTTCAGTTCTTGGTGTAATAGGTATTTTCTTAATAAGAGGTAGCTCTGAAAGATCTTTATTACTAGGATGTTTTCGTAATAATTCAGCATGATACTTAGCAATTTTGTCTGCAGTTAGTGCAATATCTTTATTACAATAATGATCAATCGAGAGTGATTTTGTATGTCTTGATTTTCTTTTAACAAGAACGTGTTTTTTATCATTTTGAATATAGCTACATACAATGTTGTCAGTATTATCAAAAAGATCAGTATTTAAATCGATACATGTATTTTTTAAAATATTATATTGAGTATAGAAATTTTCATAAGACTGAATAAACTGATCTAGATCAGTTGTATTTTTTCTAGCTTGCTTGAAATTTGAGCTCACTCTTGCTGCAATATCCATACTTTTGGAATGTGATTCCATCATTTTTGAGTGATAAGTAATTCTTTGAGCTGAACAGTGAGATTTCAAGGATTCTGGAGGAGTTAGAGATTCTTCTGGAAAATCATCACCCTTAGCTTCTCCTGGCCTAGAGACTGGTTTGCCACAAGATATAACGACTAGAACTATTATTTTCGTCAATATAGTGAATAAATTCATCAAAATTCTCCAATTCTTAATATACTCTTTCATTTTCTCTTAAATTTAGGTAAAGATCTGACTTCCCTGTAATGATTTCAGGCTTGATTAAACTTTAGACGCTTTTGAGGTAGTATTCGTCCATGCAATCGATATTTGACTTTAATTTTCAAGAATTTACTGACTTCTCAGTCAACGAGCTAGGTGCTAGTAAATTTCTGGCTTCTCAAGTCTTTGATTGGGTTTATAGAAAAAAGAACTTTGATGTATCGACTTGGCTAAATGTTTCTAAGATTAATAGAGAGAAATTACAAAACTTATTAGATTTTTCCTTGCCTGAAGTTATTTGGGTTGGGGAGTCTAAGGATGGAACAAGAAAATTCTTACTAAGAATGGGAGATAATGAATCTATTGAGTGTGTCGTGATTCCTTCAAAAGAGAGAAGAACTCTTTGTGTTTCTTCTCAGGTTGGTTGTGCAATTGGTTGCACTTTTTGTCATACAGGCACACAAGGTTTAACGAGGCATTTAAAAACCTCTGAGATCATTGGCCAATATATGAAAATCTCTCTTTGGTTAGAGAGTAAAGATGCCTTGCCCATTAGTAACATTGTTTATATGGGGCAGGGTGAGCCACTTCATAATTATGAAAAAGTAAAAAAATCAGCAGAGATTTTTTTAGAACCTAAAGGTTTAGGCCTTGGGCAACGAAGAATTACTCTTTCTACTTCTGGACTTGTACCTAAGATTGAAAAGCTGTTTGATTTTCCTCCTGTAAATATTGCAATATCTCTTCATAGTGCGAGAAATGATATTAGGTCTGAGTTGATGCCCATTAATAAAGTTTATGACCTAGAGAGATTATTCAAAGCAATTAAGTCGATTCCTTTAAAAGCGAGCAGAAGAATTACTTATGAGTATATTTTGATTAAAGATCTAAATGATACCAAAGAAGATCTACGTGCCTTGATAAATTTACTAGATAGAAGAGAGTCCAAGGTAAATATTATACCTTTTAACGAATATCCTGAATCAACTTTCAAAAGACCTAGTGATGCTACGATTAAATGGTTTAATGAATCACTTAATGAAAGTGGTCTCACTTCAACAATTCGTGTTTCTAAAGGTGATGATATTCTAGCTGCTTGTGGGCAGTTAAAATCAGAACATGAAAAAAAGAATTTGTGGAGTGCTGATAAGAAAAGAGAAATTGAGAATCTTAAGTCTCAACATGTTTATAGATAGTTTAATCCATTAACCAAAATTCAACACCACCTTCTCGAGAAACTTCAGAGTCAGCATCACTAGCAATAGACCTAATGACTGTTTGATTTAATTCTATGTGATCTTCAGAGATAGCAACGGTGTCAGGAAGAAACTCTTCTGTTGTATAATCAAAACTTTCATCATGGCCAGATTCACTCGCTAGGGCCAAAAAACCAAAAAGTAAAAAACACCAAAAAAATAAAAATTTCATAAATTCTCCTCTTGAGAGTTATCGGTTGATTAGAAGAAAAACTTTAATCTTCCTTAACTTGAGCAATGGCCATAATGATAGAGATATTATCATTGCCACCATATTCATTTGCTTTATCAATTAAAGCTTCAACGAGTTTATCTAGATCTTGCGGGGAAGCTTTAGATGGATTGGGAATAAAGGCATTAGTCATTTCAAGAATTTCTCTGTCATAAACTTTTCCATAAAGTCCATCAGAGCAGAGTAAAAAGATGTCATTTTTACTAATTGAGTACTCAAATGTATCAATTTGCATATCTTCTTCAAAGCCAATTGTTCTCACTAAAACATTTTTCATTCTATCGCGACTAGCTTCTTCTCTCGAAATAATTCCAAGGTTAATTTTTTCTTGAACTAAAGAATGATCTTTAGTTAATTGAAATAATTGTCCATTTGTAATGAGATATCCTCTAGAGTCACCAATATTTGCTAAAAACGCTTTATTGCCTTCTATGATCATCGACACAGCTGTTGTTCCCATTCCTCTTAATAAAGGCTCTTTATCTGATTTTTCTAAAATTTTAGTGTTAGATTTTTTTATACATTTTAAGACAGAGTTAATTTTATTCGAAGTGATTTTAGGAGCAGCATTAAAATATTCTGTAAAAACTTTCACCGTTAATTGCGAAGCAATGTCTCCGCCCCTATGCCCACCCATACCATCGGCGACAACAAAGCATTTATGCTTAGGATTGATAAAAATAGCATCCTGGTTAGTTTTCCTAACTTTTCCTATATGAGATTTCCCAGTACAAATTAAAGGCATAATTAAGTCCTACTCCTTTTCTCTAATATTTTATGATGATTTAAAAAGCGCTACATATATGGGCAAAAAAAGCACTACTAAGTCAGTCAATTTTACAGAGTTTCAAACCTGACAACTTTAGGGGTATAATTTAATTAACATCCATGGGAGGAAGAATGTCTCTTAATATCCACGATTTTGTAGCAAAACATTTTAATTCTGAAGATTTCTCACACTTAAATTGGGAAGGATCATTTCAAGATTATACAGATCTCGTCATGAAAAACCCTATGATTATTAGGAACTCTTTTCAAAGAGTTCATGATCTTATTTTAAGAGGTGGTACTAGTCAGTATACTGAGTACAAAAAAGAGATTACTAGATATCATTTCTTTGATGATTTAGTCGAAAATGGAAAAGATGCAATCTTTGGAATAGATGTTCATTTAATGAAGCTTGTGAACTTTTTTAAATCAGCTGCTGCTGGTTATGGAACAGAAAAAAGAGTTTTATTACTTCATGGGCCAGTCGGTTCTGCTAAATCTTCTATTGCAAGGTTATTAAAAAAAGGACTGGAGCATTATTCAAGAACAGATGAAGGAGCTCTTTATACTTATGAGTGGTTTGACTCTGAAGAATCTGAAATTCTTGGAGGAGCAAAGGTTTTTGCTTGTCCAATGCACGAAGAGCCTTTCAAATTATTACCTCTAGAAGTGAGAAAAGAGTTATTAAAAGAAATCAATAAGAATTCTGATTTTCATAAGTTTAAAATAAAAGGAGAAGTGAATCCAGCTTGTAGGTTTATTTTTGATCAGTACATGAAAAAATATGATGGTGATTGGTCAAAAGTAATGAATCATATAAGAGTGAAAAGATTAATCCTTAGTGAGAAAGACAGAATTGGTATTGGAACATTTCAGCCCAAAGATGAAAAAAATCAAGACTCTACAGAATTAACTGGTGATATAAATTATAGAAAAATTGCTAAATATGGATCTGACTCTGATCCAAGAGCATTTAATTTTGATGGAGAGTTCAATATAGCAAATCGTGGAATTGTTGAATTTATTGAGATGCTAAAACTTGATGTTGCTTTTCTTTATGATTTACTTGGTGCTTCGCAAGAGCAATCCATTAAACCCAAAAAATTTGCTCAAACAGATATTGATGAAGTTATTTTAGGGCATACTAATGAACCTGAGTTTAAAAAATTACAAAATAATGAATTCATGGAAGCACTTAGAGATAGAACAGTAAAAATTGATGTTCCATATATTACTCGTTTAGATCAAGAAATTAGAATCTATCAAAAAGATTTTAATGAATCGACCTTACCTGTTCATATCGCTCCCCATACTTTAGAAATGGCTTCAACTTGGTCTATTCTTACTCGTCTAGAAGAGCCTAAAAAAGCAGACTTAACTGCTATGCAGAAGTTAAAACTTTATAACGGGAAAACCTTAGCTGGTTATACAGAAGATAATGTAAAAGAGCTAAGGAAGGAAGCAAGAAGAGAAGGATTAGAGGGAATTTCACCGCGATATATTCAAGATAAAATTTCTAATGCATTAGTTAAAAATTCACATTTAGGATGCTTGAATCCTTTTATGGTTTTTAATGAATTAGAAAGTGGATTAAAGAATCATTCACTTATTAATAGCCCTGAAAAAATGGATGCCTATAAAGATCATTTGGCGGTTTGTAGAGCAGAGTATGAAGATATAGTAAAGAATGATGTGATGAAGGCCATAAGTGTTGATGAGTCAGCAATTCAAACTTTATGTGGGAATTATATTGATAACGTGAAGGCCTACACTCAAAAAGAAAAAATTAGAAATAAATATTCTAATAAGCTTGAAGATGCTGATGAAAGATTTATGAGATCTATTGAAGGGAAAATTGATATTCCAGAATCAAGGAAAGATGATTTTAGAAGAGAGATTATGAACTATATTGGCGCTCTTGCGATTGAAGGAAAGCAATTTGATTATAAAACGAATGAAAGGTTACATCGAGCTTTAGAACTAAAACTTTTTGAAGATCAAAAGGATACAATCAAATTAACAACTTTAATTTCAAATGTTGTAGATAAGCAAACTCAAGAGAAAATAGATGTTGTAAAATCAAGGCTTGTTAAGAATTTTGGTTATTGTGATATCTGCGCGACTGATGCACTCAATTATGTGGCTAGTATTTTTGCAAAGGGAGATACTGTTTCTAATAGAAATTAGATAAATTATTATGGATCATCCTATTAAAAGTGACCATTCAAGGTTCAGAAAAATCATCAAGGGTAAGCTTCGAAAGAACTTAAAAAGCTTTGTCTCTAAAGGACAACAAATTGTACCAAAAGGAAAAGATAAGTTTACTATTCCTATGCCTTCTATTGAAATTCCAAAATTTAAGTTTGGCTCTAAATCTGAAGGAGGAGTAGGTCAGGGTGATGGTGCTGAAGGCGAGCCAGTTCAAGGTAAAAAAGGTGATGAAAAAGGACAGGGTAAACCTGAGAAAGCAGGACAAGACGAAGGAAGTAAAGAGCTTGAAGTTGATGTCAGCCTTGAAGAACTAGCTTCTATTCTCTCTGAAGAATTAGAACTTCCGAATATAGAGCCTAAGGGATCAGCACAAATAGATGCCAGCAAAAATAGATATACAAGTATTGGGACAAGTGGGCCTGATTCTTTAAAACATCATAAACGAACTTTCAAACAATCTTTAAAAAGGCAAATCTCAATTGGAGCTTATGATCCTAGTAATCCATCAATTATTCCTACTAGAAAGGACTATCGCTTTAGATCTAGTAAGGCGAAGATTGAAAAGCAAAATAATGCTGTCGTTATTTATATGATGGATGTGTCTGGGTCTATGGGAGATGAGCAAAAAGAAATTGTGAGAACTGAGAGTTTTTGGATTAATTTATGGCTAAAACATCAATATGAAGATATTGATTTTCGATATATTATTCATGATGCGACAGCTAGAGAAGTTGATGAAGAAGTCTTTTTTAAGACCAGAGAAAGTGGTGGAACATTAATTAGTTCTGCTTATAAATTATGCCAGCAAATTATTACTGAAGATTATCCAGTAAGTGATTGGAATATTTATCCTTTTCATTTTAGTGATGGTGATAATTGGTCCAGTGATGATACGAAACTGTGTCTAGATATTTTAAATACTGAAATTTTACCTGCTTCAAATATGTTTGGATATGGGCAAGTCGAGAGTCGTTATGGATCTGGGCAGTTTTATAAAGATTTACACGCTGCCTATAATGAAAAGTCAGAGAAAATAGTATTAAGTAAAATTAAAGATAGAGAAGCAATTTTAGGCTCAATTAAAGAATTTCTAGGTAAAGGGAATTAATGTTAAGAAGCAAGCCCATAAATAAAGAATTAAGAGAATTACAAAAAGAAATTCAGGGTTATGCTGATGAGTTTGGACTAGATTACTTTCCGCAAATTTTTGAAATGTGTGATTATGACACGATTAATATCTTAGCCGCTCAAGAAGGATTTCCAAGTCGATATCCACATTGGAGATTTGGAATGCAGTATGATCAGATGTCTAAGGGATATCGTTTTGGATTGCAAAAAATTTATGAAATGGTTATTAATACAAATCCTTGTTATGCCTATTTACTAGAAGTTAATAATTGGATGGATCAGAAATTAGTGATGGCCCATGTTTATGGACATAATGATTTCTTTAAAAATAATGCCTGGTTTAGTAATACAGATAGGAAAATGATGGACACGATGGCCAATCATGGTGCAAAGGTTCGTCGTTATATAGAAAAATATGGTGTTGAGAAAGTTGAAAATTTTATTGATTCAGTTTTATCATTAGAAAATCTCATAAATATTGATCATCTTTTTGAAACAGATGAAGTCATTAGAGCGAGAGAAGAAAAAGAAAAGCAGTTTGCTTATGAAAATTCTATAGAATACCAACCTGTAGACAAAAACTCTGAAGCATTAAAAACTTATCTAAGATCAAAAAATAGATTAGAAAAGAAGAATGCAGCTACTCAAGAGGTAGAGCAAGATCAATTTTTACTTGCTAGCAAAATTCCAGAAAAACCAGTCAAAGACGTGTTATCTTTTTTGATGGAATTTGCTCCATTAGAAGACTGGCAGTCAGATGTAATCGGTATACTTAGAGAAGAAGCTTATTATTTTTTGCCTCAAAGAATTACAAAAATCATGAACGAAGGTTGGGCGAGTTATTGGCATTCAAAGATTATGACTTCAAGAGCTTTGGAGGCATCAGAGATTATTGATTTCGCTGATAAGCATGCAGGTGTGATGGTGATGAGTAAGCAAAATATTAATCCATACAAAGTTGGGATTGAGCTTTTTAGGGATATAGAACATCGCTGGGATACAGGGAAATTTGGAAAAGACTATCTTGAGTGCAATGACATGGTAGAGAAACATAATTGGAATAAAAATATTATGCAGGGAAGAGATAAAATTTTTCAAATTAGAAAAACACATAATGATATTTCTTTTATCGATGAATTTTTAACTCCTGAGTTTTGTGAGAGAGCACAACTATTTACTTATAAATATAATGCTAAAACTCATAGATTTGAGATTGATAAAAGAGATTTTCAAGCAATAAAACAGAAAATTCTTTCTGGTTTAACAAACTTTGGATCTCCTGTTATTAAGTTAGTAGATGCGAACTTTGAAAATAGGGCTGAAATTTTGCTAGAGCATCAACACAATGGTGTAGATCTAGATGCCCAGTACGCAGCTGAAACACTCAGGAATTTGTTTCAAATTTGGAAAAGGCCTGTGAATTTGGCTACGACCTATGATGATAAAGAAGTTGTTTTTAAGTACTCAATGAATGGCTTAGAGACTATTGATTAGTCGTTAAGCTGTAAATAAAAAAACATTAGGAAAGAAATACGTCATATCGAATTACGCGATGCGGTGATACCCTCTAGAAATATTCTGATCGTGAGGTTTTTTATGCGTATTCTTTTTTTATGTGTATTCTTTTCAATAAATTCATTGTCTTTAGTTGAATACCAGTTTAGAGATTATAACAAAAATCAAGATCATTATATCGTTGCTTATCAAGAGTTACATAGGTGGATTATAGATGAGTATGTGATTAAGACTAACTCTTTACAGGAACGAGTTTCCCAAACAGTTTTTAAATCTTACCTAGAATGGGAACAAGCTGTTTCAAAGTATTCTCGTAAGCATAAGCCCATTATAAACAACACTAACCTTATTGAATCAGAACTACTTGGAAGGAGCATTTGGAAAGAAAAAGATACTTGGAGCTTAGAGTGGGAAAGTAAATATAGAGCATGGGTAAAAAAAGAGGTTGATAAGCATTTCTTCAAAAAATTTAATATAGCTACAGATTGTGCAGATGTGTTATTTGTTTTGCGTTGGATTTTCTCTAGGATAAATCATCTAGCGATAGGGAATACACTCGCGGGTTCAGGCACTCTTTTTACTAATAGATCGTTTAAAAGATCTTGGCGTGGGCTTCGCAGAAATAAAACTTGGTATAAGGATAAAGTGTTTCTCGCTTCGCTTAATTATTTAATGAACAATACTTGGACTGGAAGTTTATATAAAGATAGCTTCCCTGTGAAAATTTCTCGAGAAACTTTTGGTGAAGGGAATTTCTTTCTGACAATGAGAGGTGCTGGAAATATGGGGCACACAACAATTATATATGATATAGAAGAAAGTCCTTCATCTATAAAGACTATGTATTCAGATGTGCCTAGAGCTGTAAGAACTTTAGTAGCGACAACAACAGCCCCACGTTTCGTTGATCCTTATTCTTATAGTATGAGATCAATGAAGTGGATAAAAAAGAAAAAAAGAAAATGGGAAATTGTCGCAAGCAAAGATCATCCACATTATTCAGAAGAACAGTTTCAAGATAGTTTCATGAATGGTTTTGATGACTTTTATAATGCTTTCTTAAATCATCTAGGATTGACTTTGGATTATCCCTCTCATTATTTAAGCCAAAGAAAAAATTTAACTAAGATGATTAAAGATAGGGTTATTTATGTTCGAGAAGGTTTTGAGTTTTGCCGTGAAAATAATTGTGATGTAGGAACTCAAAACTATGATAATTATTCTTCTCCTTTTCGAGACAGTAAAATTTTAGAAAAATCTCAAGTGGTAAAAGAAAACTTTGAGAGACTCGATCAGAGCTTACAAGAAAGTGATTATTATAATTTAGAAAGATACTTAAATAATACAAGTTTTAATGTCGAAACTGATACTTCGTATCAGTTTAATCTCTCAAAATTCTTGACTCTTTTGGAAAGTGAAAAAGTGTCACATGATCCTAGAGATACGATTGAAATGAGATGGGGATTATAGAGATTAGATTATCAGTAAAAGTAGGCAGTCTGAGCTAAGAAGTCTCGTATTGGATCATTTTTTCTTGAATGCTTAGAGAAAACTAAAAAATGTTACAATAGAGAGAAAATTTAGGTGTGAGAGTTTATGTATAAAGTTGTTTTATTAGTGATTTTTTTTAGCTGCGGACAAGATCTAGGAAACTCTTTAAGCGATGCTAGCGCAAATTCAATTCGCAGCATAAACCGAGCTGACGGGGATTTATCTAATGGAGCTTTACGTTATTCTCAACACTGTGCAAGTTGCCATAACTCAGATGGTTCCGGAACAAGCAGTGGCCCTAATATTCAATCGAAAAGTGATGCTCAAATATTAAATGCTGTATTAAATGGTAAGGGAGCAATGCCAGCAATTACTTCTTTGAGTGTAGATGAAATAGAAGATATAGCTGCAGTCTTTGATACTTTTTAATAGATGGAAGGATGAATAATTGAACAAAATTTTAAAATTATTATTTGTTGTTTTCATAATTACTTTTCCTTCATGTAATGAAAAAATTACTAATGTCATTACAGCAAATGCAAATATTGATTTAAATAGTGTCAATCATTTGAATACTCCAGGAACATATCCTGTATCAGGGAGTTGTTTTTCTGATTTTAATGATCATCACATTTTAGTTAAGTGTGGGAATGTTTTCATGACAACTAGTTGTGTGAATGGAAGTTTTTCCATTGCTAGTATGAATTTTCCTGTATTACCTACAATGTGCAAGGCTTATCTTTATTATGGACAACCTTTTAATTACGCAAGCCAAAATTTTACTTTAGTTAATCCACCATTATTAGATAGACTTCATGCCCAAGATGAAGAACCGACAGGAAGTTATGTTGACTTAGTAACAACTCTGAGTGCTGATGCGAGTACATACTTCGAGAATCAAAATATTACTTATTCTATTGATATTCAAAACATGGGATCAGTGGTCACTACTGGAACGACTGTTTTTGCAACCTGCCCAGTTGATACAACTTATGTATCGCATGTAGAAAGTACAGGTACTTATAGTGTTGCGGCGGGAGAATGGAATGTAGGAGTTACGGCCCTTGGCGCGACACACTCCTTGAGTCTTGTCTGTAATGCTGATCTAGGAACGATGGGCACTATAATATCTGAAAATATTAGTGTTTCACTAAATGAGTTAGATGTCTCTAGTGTAGGTGATGACTTAGTAGAAGATGTAAATATAGTAGCGGCAGCAAATTTAGTTTTAACGAAAACAGTGGATTTTTCAACAGCATCAATTGGTGATGTGGTTGGTTATACAATAGAGCTTAAAAATTTAGGGCCCAATGTTGCAAATAATGTTCACTTAAACGATCTTTGTCCAGGACCTGAGACTGATTATACTTCTCATGTCTCAAATCTTGGAAGTGTGTATGATCAATTCTCAGGAGATTGGGATATTTCCTCTATTCCAGTAGGTAGTTCTGCTCTTTTAGAACTAGACTGTGAGGTCTTAGCAGTTGCGGGAGGAACTTCTTTTGTAAACACAGCGGGAGCTGTGACTTTAGATGAAATAGATCCTGATTCTTCAGGAGATTCTCCTAGTGCAACAGTAAATGCAGGTGGCCCAGAAGCAAATTTAATAACAGTCAAAACTGCAGATGTTTCTAATGCAAAAATAGGGGATACCGTACGCTTTACTATCGATGTGACAAATCAGGGACCACAGAGTGCTACTAATATTAACTTAACGGATAATTGTCCTGCAGATACAAGTTTTGTAACAGCAAGTGTGACTACAGGAACTTATAGTTCTGGACTTTGGAGTATTTCGAGTCTGGCTTCTTCGTTTACAGAAACTTTAGAATTAGATTGTCTAGTGGAAGCATCAGCAGGTGGTAAGACTATTGTTAATACCACAACTAGAGCAAATAGTGATGAGTTTGATTCTACTACTGTAGGAGATGATTTAGGAGAAAGTGTCACTATCGCTGTTGCAGAATCTGATCTTGTAACGGTGAAGAGTGCACCAACAAATAGTTCTGTTGGCTCTATTGTTACATTCTCGATAGAGATAAATTCACTTGGCCCTCAGAGCGCTAGTGGAGTAAGCCTAACTGATAATTGTCCAGCGAATACAACTTATTCTTCTCACTCAACTGGAGGCGCAGGTACATATTCTTCAGTTGGTGGAGTGTGGAGTATTGGATCTATTGCGGTAGGGGTTCCTGTTACTTTAAATTTAGACTGTTTAGTTGCTCCGTCAGCCGCAGGGTCTATCATTTCAAACACGACGACTGTTGCTACAGGTAATGAGGCTGACCCTAGTACGTTGGGAGATAATTATACTGCTGATGTTACGATAGATACGACTACTACGACTACTACGACTACAACTACTACGACGACTACAACTACTACTACTACTACTACTACTACTACGACTACAACAACTACGACTACAACAACTACGACTACAACAACTACGACTA
>JAHDBN010000010.1 GCA_020630335.1 Bacteriovoracaceae bacterium | reverse complement strand
ACTACGACTACAACAACTACGACTACAACAACTACGACTACAACAACTACGACTACTACAACTACGACTACTACAACTACGACTACTACAACTACGACTACAACAACTACGACTACAACAACTACGACTACTACAACTACAACTACAACTACAACAACTACGACTACTACAACTACGACTACTACAACTACAACTACAACTACAACTACAACTACAACTACTACAACTACTACAACTACTACAACTACTACAACTACTACTACTACTACTACTACAACTACTACAACTACTACAACTACTACAACTACTACAACTACTACAACTACAACAACTACAACAACTACAACAACTACGACTACAACAACTACGACTACTACAACTACGACTACTACAACTACAACAACTACATTGTCCGCAAATTTAAGGACGATTAAAGAAGAAGGTTCTTTTGGTTTTAATGGGCTAGGGCATATAGCTGCTAATGAATATGCTTATAAAATAAAAGTAGATAACCTTGGTCCTGATACAGCGACTGGCGTTGGTCTTGTCGATTTATGTCCAGGCTCTACAGAATATGTAAGCCATACTGTAAGTCATGGACTTTATACACCAGCAACTGGAGTATGGCATATCAGCTCTAGCATGACTGTTGGTTCTGTGACGCATGAGTTGGAACTAGTCTGTAGAGTACTTGGTCCTTCATGTCCAATTCAGATTTCTAATACTACAACTGCTGCAGTAGGAAATGAGTTTGATCCTGATTCCTCGAGTGATGTGTTAACAACTACTCATAATGTGAATGGTTCAGCTTGTCCTGCGATTAATAATCCTCCAGTTTTAGATGAAATTCCTGATGTCCCTTGTCTTGACCCAGAAGGCCTTGTTATAGATGCAAATGATGGAGGAGATGACTTAGATATTGATGGAGATTCATTGTCTTATGAGTGTTATTACGATTATGTTGTGGACGGAGCAGTGCTATCTGTAGATACATGTGCTTCTCATAATGGAATTGTGTTTGATAGTTCAACAGGAAGACTTGAAGTTGAGGGAGATATTGTCACGCCAAGTACTTTTCTAGAAATTAAGATTATTGCTTCTGATCAGCAAGCACCCGCATTGACAGATGAAGAGGTTTTCTCAATTAACCTTATGAAGTGTACTACTGGAGGCCAGTGTGGAATAGAGTGTGATAGAGATTCTGAATGTTCTGCATTACCTGGAGGCTGTACAAAGTGTGATAACGAATTAGCAGTCCCTGTATGTATTGCTCCTGGCTGTTCTAATCCTGCAAGTTGTACTCAAAATGAAGATTGTTGCTCAGGCTATACTTGTGAAAGAGATTTGATGAATCCAGGTTCTTCTGTTTGTATTGTAGGAACAACAACAACAACAACTGTTACGTCAACTTCTAGTACAAGTTCAACTTCTACAACAACGACAACTTCTACGACGACGACAACAGGAAGTAGTGTTAGTATTACTGCTATCGATGATTGGACTCCTAGCTCACAGGATGGATTAACATTTTCTGGAAATGTAGCTCTAAACGATTGGAGTGCTAATTGCGATCCTATCTCATACGTACATCATACTCATAATAATGTAACTGTTACTGGTACAGGCCCAAGTTTTTTCATTACTCCAGGAGTAGGAACATGGAGTTTTATCTATGTAGCAACATGTAGTGATGGAACAACAAGTGATCTTGCTGTAGTCTCAGGTAATGCTGACCCTGCACCAAGTGTAACTGCTAATAGTGTATTTATTAGTGTTTCTGAAGGTGGCCAGGCAATCGGCACATTTAATGTTAGCGATAATGACGTGATTAACAGCACGTGTGAACCTGTGACTTACTCAAATAGTACTTGTTCGAATTGTTCTTTTACAGGAACTTTTCCAAATATCAATATTACGCCAACCGCTTCAGGGAGTTGGGATATTCTTTATACTGTAACTTGTTCTGATGGAACAACAAGTGATTCTGCATCTGTGTTTGGAACTGCTACTTCAGCACCAAGTATAAGTATTGCTAATCAAAGTGTTTCATCTTCTCAAGAAGGAGTAGCAATTAATTTAGATGTAACTTCAGATACGAGTGCTAACTCAACTTGTACACCTGTAAGTTACACTGCAGGGACTTGTACTAATTGTACTGATTCAGGAAGTGCAAGTTTGCCTAGTAGTCTTGTTATTACACCTTCAGGTCCAGAAGCTTGGAGTTTTAGCTATACAGGAACTTGCTCTGATGGAACGACTAGCGATTCAGGAGTGATAAGTGGAACGGCTGATCCCGCACCAAGTATAAGTGTTTCTGATCAAAGTGTTTCATCTTCGCAAGAAGGAGTGGCAATTACTTTAGATGTAACTTCAGATACGAGTGCTAACTCAACTTGTACACCTGTAAGTTACACTGCAGGGACTTGTACTAATTGTACTGATTCAGGAAGTGCAAGTTTGCCTAGTAGTCTTGTTATTACACCTTCAGGTCCAGGAGCTTGGAGTTTTAGCTATACAGGAACTTGCTCTGATGGAACGACTAGTGATTCAGGATTGATAAGCGGAACTGCCAGTTCTGCACCAAGTATAAGTGTTGCTGATCAAAGTGTTTCATCTTCTCAAGAAGGGGTGGCAATTAATTTAGATGTAACTTCAGATACGAGTGCTAACTCAACTTGTACTCCTGTAAGTTACACTGCAGGTACTTGTACTAATTGTACCGATTCAGGAAGTGCAAGTTTACCTACTAGTCTTATTATTACACCTTCCGGACCAGGATCTTGGAGCTTTAGTTATACAGGAACTTGCTCTGATGGAACGACTAGTGATTCAGGAGTGATAAGCGGAACAGCTGATCCCGCACCAAGTATAAGTGTTTCTGATCAAAGTGTTTCATCTTCTCAAGAAGGAGTGGCAATTACTTTAGATGTATCTTCAGATACGAGTGCTAACTCAACTTGTACTCCTGTAAGTTACACTGCAGGTACTTGTACTAATTGTACCGATTCAGGAAGTGCAAGTTTACCTGCTAGTCTTATTATTACACCTTCGGGACCAGGAGCTTGGAGTTTTAGCTATACAGGAACTTGCTCTGATGGAACGACTAGTGATTCAGGAGTGATCAGTGGAACAGCTGATCCCGCACCTAGTGTAACTGCAGTCGATGATAATGTAACGGGATCAGCTATAGGTGTTCCAAGCTCTCTTGATGTGTCAGTTAATGATACTATTAACTCAACATGTACTCCAGAGACCTACTCTGAAGGTACTTGTAATAATTGTACTGTAAATGGAGTACTTCCTAATGTTAATATTACTCCGACAGCAGCAGGAGCATGGGATTTTACATATACTGTGACTTGTTCAGACATGATTACTAGTGATTCAGCAGTAGTGAGTGGAACAGCTCCAGCTCCTTGTGGAGGCTTAGGTGAAGCTTGTTGTCTATCTGGAGGAACAGGGTGTGACTCAGGGCTTTTATGTGGAACAGGTGGGATTTGTGAGGAATGTCCGGGACAAACCTTAACATGTCCGGCTGGTACCAATAATGCAGGTTCTACGTATTGGTGTGATGATTACTCCTATAATGGAACAAGCTGTGTTTTATCTTCAGACTCTGCTTGTTCAGGAGGGATTGATGGTCAATGGGCCATTTGCGGAGGTATTGCTCCACCATCAAATTAAACTTTAAGGTTTTGTGAAAATAAAGCTTTAGAGTAAAAAGTTTAATAACGTCATATAACACATAGCTTCTGCTATAGGGCAAAACCTTGGAGCGAGGCAAGGGTCATGACGGCCTTCTATTGTTACTGAGACTTTTTTTCCAGTTTTATCTACAGTGTGCTGCTCTTTATTAATTGAAGATGGTGGTTTTAGAGTTGATTTCATCACTATCTTTTCGCCAGTTGAAATACCACCTAAAATACCGCTATGATTATTTGTTTTGAAGTAAATTTCTCCATTCTGACTATATAGCTCATCATTATGCTGACTTCCTTTCATGGAAACAGCTTTTACTCCTGAACCAAACTCTAGTGCAGTGATAGCAGGCAAGCTAAACATGGAAAATCCAAGAGCTGCCTTTAGAGATCCGTAAAATGAATCGCCCAGTCCTTTTGGAACATTCTCTATAATTGTAATAACTTGAGAACCTAAAGAATCTCCTTCTTTTTTTGCATCGAGGATTAATTTTTTAAAGTTGTTTGATATTTCAATAGGAGCGTTAATAGAAGGATCAATTGTTGTTAATTCACTCTCAAAGCTTAGGCTACCAACACTTTGTACATAAGAAGTTGATTGAATAGAGTAGCCTAAATGTATAAGTATTTTTCTAGCAATTGATCCTGCAATGACTCTACTAAGAGTTTGTCTGGCACTTGAGCGACCACCTCCACGATGATCTCTATGCCCATTTTTTAAAAAGTAAGAATAATCAGCATGCCCAGGCCTGAATATATTTTCTAAGTTTTTATAATCTTTTGATTGTTGGTCATTGTTTTTTACAACGACAGAAATAGGGGTGCCAAGAGTTTTTCCCTCAAAAACACCAGAGTAGATTTTTGCCTTATCCATTTCAGATCGAGCACTCTCAAACGCTGTTTTTCCAGGGCGTCTTTTATCTAAATCTATTTGTAAGTCCTCTTCAGATAAAGAAATTCCAGCAGGGCAACCATCTATAATGATGACATATCCAACTCCATGAGATTCCCCAGCGTCAGTGACTCTGAACTTATCTCCAAATGAATTACTGTTGTGAAACATAGTCTTTTAAATACTTTATTATTTCTTTTTTCTCAAACTCTTTAATGATTAGTTGCTTTTTGTTCAAGAGAATAAATTTTATTGCTCCAGAATTCTTTTTATCTTTGGTCATTGCGTTAACGATCTTGTTGATAGATTTCTCTTCAAACTTAGGCGCTTTTACTTCGGAGTTTACTAATTCTTCAAAAATTTTAGAACTCAAAAAAATGTTAAATAAGCAGCCTCTCATAACTGCTTCCCCATGTTTCCATTTTTTCTCACCTTCAACTTTTTCAAGTGCATGGGCCAGGGTGTGTCCGAAATTTAAAAATATTCTTTTATCCTTTCGATCAAAGAGATCTGGTTCATAAAAACTTCTTTTTATACGATAAAGTTTTTTTATACTCCTAAGAGAGATATCTTTTGAGTATTCATGCTTTGAAATTAATGAATATTTGAACTCTTCACCTTTGCCACTCATTAGTTCTCTTTTGGGCAAAGTTTTTAAGAAATCAAGGTTTACTAATATTTGATGAGGTTTATAAATTGATCCTAATAGATTTTTGTACTCATCTAAGTTTACTCCAGTTTTTCCACCATAAGCACTATCTATCTGTGAGAGATAAGTCGTTGGAATATTAACCCATGGAACTCCTCTTTGATAAATCGAAGCAAGAAAACCAATAGCATCAGCAAGTGTTCCACCACCTATAACGATGAATTGATAACTCCTATCAATATTCTTTTTGAGAAGTTTATTCGCCAAACTTTCAATAAATTTCAATGTCTTGACGTTATTATTGATTGGAATTGAAAAAGTTAATGGAAAAGAAGAAAATTCTGGGTGCTTAGACTTCACTTTAGAATCTATAAAAACCACAGATTTTTCATTAATAAAACTATGAAGGCTTTTTAAGCAGCTTTCAGTATCGTTAAAGAATTGAACTTTACTCATTAAAAACCTTTCTTAATTGATCAGCAGTCACGTGAATATCTTCGTGACAAGTAATGATAATATCTGATTTTCTATAAATTGATACTCTTTTAGGATAAAGCTCAGTCGCTTGATCTATTAATGGCCTTTGAGCTCTTTCATGAGGTTTTAATCTACTTAAAATCTTCTCTAGACTATCTTCTAAATATATTGTCGTGTAATTTTTGGTAATAAGTAAATCTGCCTTTTTATAGGTTTGAGTACCGCCACCAAGAAATACGATATGTGGTGAGTTTTTAATAAGAACAGAGATTGTTTGAAACTCTAGTTCTCTAAAGTATTCAATTCCTTTTTCACGAATAAGATGAGAGCAACTACTCCCATTTTCTTTCTCTATCATAAGATCAAGATCAAAAGCATCGTACTCATTTTTAAGTATATGATAAAGACTTGTTTTTCCAACTCCCATGAAACCACATATTGCAAAAGAGTTATTTAAGCTTTTCATAAATATTCTCCTTTAGTTTCTGTTTGTCTGGAATTTTAAAATCAAACCAAATTTCAAAATTTTTAAGAGCTTGCCAAATGAGCATTGATAAACCATTAAGCGTACTTTGAGTTTCTATATTCAAATATTTAAGATCAAAGAGCTGCGAATGGTTAATACTAAGAGGAGTTGTATTAAAAACTAGATCAAAGTTATTTTTTTTATAAGCATCTAGCGGAAGAATATTTTTGTCTTTTATAGTTCTGTTAAATACTTTGATCATATCAGGTGGGGAATTCTTTTTTAAAGCTTGCTTTATTGATTCACAGACATCACCTGCACCTATGATGGCTACTTTTTTACACTGGATAGTATTTTCAGTTAAAGTTTTTAAAAGACCATAAACATCAGTATTGTATGCACTCATTGTTTTCATATTATATGTATTAGCATAATTAGTTTCTATAGCTTCTTTAGAGCAAGTGAATTGATCTTGATATTTACTGAAAAACTCTTTTTTATAAGGATTAGTTATATTAAAGCCAGCGTAATCTTGAATCTTAAAACTTTTGATGTTTAAAATAATTTCATAGTTAAGTTCTATGTTAAAACGATTTCCTAAGATCTGATAGATCTTGGGAGATAGAGAATTCTCGGCAAATTTTCCTAATAGAGAATATTGATTCACATTTATAAAATACTCTTTTTTTTATCTTTATGAAATGCTAGATTTCAGAGGATGTTTGAATCTAAACCATTTATTATCTCTGGGCCATGCTCAGCAGAGTCTCTTGAGCAAATGAAAGCTTCTGCGAAGGCAATGAATGAACTTGATATAAAGGCAATGAGGTGTGGGATTTGGAAACCGAGATCTAGGCCAGGTGTTTTTGAAGGAGCAGGAGTAGAGGGGCTTAAATGGGCCCAAGAAGTTCAACGAGATTACGACTTAAAGGTTTTTACCGAAGTCATTTTAAAAGAACATGTAGAGCAGTGTCTTGATCATGAAATTAATCATTTTTGGATTGGAGCTCGTACTACTACAAATCCTTATCTTGTCGAAGAAATTTCAAAGACAATTGCCGACAGAGCAAAAGTGATATTAGTTAAAAATCCTATAGCTCCAGATTTAAAATTATGGTTAGGGGCGATTGAAAGAATTGAAAAGTATAACCCAAATGCGACTGTGTTTGCTCTTCATAGAGGGTTTAGCACTTATTCTAGCGGAGAATATAGAAATGATCCTTTGTGGGACATAGTCTTTCATTTAAAAGAAATTAGGCCTGATTTAAAAATTATTAATGATCCTAGTCATATAGCTGGAAAGGCAGAGCTCGTTGATTCAGTTGCTTATATGGCATCTAATTTAGGGTTAGATGGGCTATTTATTGAGTCTCATCCGCAACCAGAGCTTGCATTAACTGATTCTGCTCAACAACTTAATTTTGGTAGCTTGAAGAATTTAATAAAAAACTTACCCATAAAAAAAGCAAATCAGCAGTTAGAAAATGATGACTTGAATATTCTTAGAGACCAAATAGACATAATTGATAGAGAGATTCTAAAGAGTTTGCAAAAAAGACAAGAAGTGATCGAAGTGATTGGAGAATTAAAAAAAGAGAATAAGTTAGAAGTATTTTCTTTGAATCGCTATCAAGCTTCACTAAGAGATAGAGTCGCCAGTGCTGAAAAAATGGGATTAAGCACAAGAGGCATCGAGCAGATATACAGAATTATTCATTCTGAGTCTGTAAAAAAGCAGCTTTTAATTTCTTTGGAAAAATAAGTTTAAAAGATTAATCCTTTAAACTTACTTTTCATATTCTGGATAAAAAAGAACATGATCTATACAATTTGCATGTCTGTTTAACCATTTTTTGCGTTCTTTTTCTTCTAAGGTATTGTTTACTTCATCTTTTCTATTTAAATGATCCCATTTTTGAATGATTAGAGCATCACTACCTGAAACGCTCTTCATTCTTTTTGCTCCATAAAGTAAGAGTTTGGCATTTTTACTTAGAGATTCCTTTTGGAAGTCATTTGATATGTAAGTTAAAACATTTTTCTTTTTAATTTTTTTAGTAGAAATTAAGAGTATGGCCATTCCCAGTGATTGACATTGATACTGAGAGAAAGACATATTATCCCACCAATGATGTAAGACTAAATGGATCTTTAATTCTTTAAAAACGGGAAGCATTATTTTCCTACAAATTGGGTCAAGAACATAAAGATTTCTCCATTCCTCGTATTCATCAAAATTACAGCCATAGGATTTGAGAGAGTCCGTAATATCTCTAGAAACTTGTCCAATAGTATTAGATTTCCCACCTCCTCCTCTATTATTTCTTCTTAAGTCAAGGTATGCGGTACCTTTAGGGACCAAAGTTTGAATAAGAAGGCCTGTTTTGGGATCATGGTCTCCGTAACCATGAGCCGCTTTTGTTCCGAAAGCAAACCTTGAGCTGCTATATGGATCGTGAGTAGTGTAAAGGCCTGGACCAACCATTCCATGTTTTGCTTCATCTGACCAAAAATGAGAAGCGAGTGAATCAATATATTCCTTTGCTAGCCTAGAGTTTTCTTTTTTAAATTTTGAGCTTTCTTTAATGCCTGAGTTGGTTCTATCTCGCCAGTGATATAGATAAATATCTTTCTTCAAAGTATTATACTTTCTAGATGAAATAAGAAAGTTTTTAAAAATTTCTTGAGCCTTTTTAAGATTAGTTTCTTCAGAAGAAATCACTCTATTACTTTCTTGAAAGGTCTTGTTTTCTTTGAAATGTGAACATGAGAAAAATATAAAAAATATAAGTACTTTCATGTAATTTGTATCGGAAGGATTTAACTTATTCTTAAATTTATTTTTAATTTCAAAAAAAGCTTTAGCTTATTGTAAAAATTACAGCTCTTATCGACATGAATGACAATGCGTGTTATGAGTATCCAAACTTTTTATCGGAGAAATTTTAATGAAAAATATGATTATTCTTAGTGTTTTGTTAGCTAACTTTATGGCAATTGCAGATGCAGATATTCAATACACAAGGCTTTGTGAAGGACATAGAATGGATCGAACGGGAGTAATTGAAACTGTTAGATTGTTATTTAGAGCTTCTTCTTATGGTAATATTCATGATGAAATCGTTGATGTGAGCTTTGCTTCAGAAGAAGAGCAGTTTGAGATCGTTAATCTCGTGGTCGGAAGAGTTTCTAATGATTATGAGATTCAAAAAACTGAGGTTTCCGCCAGAGATGTTTATGGCAATATTGCACTAGAGTTATTTACTGATAATACAACTAAAAAGGCCCTTAAGAAGCAATCAGTTTTTAAATTTTCAAGCGAAGTGAAAGCAACTCTAAATTGGCGAGATACGCGTGGTTTACAAGCATATAAAATGCGTTGTGAAGTACTATAAATATATTAGCTAAAGGGTGTAAATTAGAGTTGATCCCTTTAGCTAAAAGTGGTGCAGTTTGACCTAAATTAAGTAAACTTTACCATTTTAAAGACTTCCTTAGACATAATCGCATTTATTGAGTAAACCTTGCAGGGTATGAAGTATTTTGTTCTCTTTTTTTCTATTCTTTCTTATTCTCAGGTTTCAAGAATTCCCATAAAGGATACACTGCCTCCAGCAGATGATTTAGTTTTTGAAGATGCGAGAGTAAACAGTTCAGAGGCAAAAAATTTAAAAGATAAAGTTTCCTTAGATACCCTCGATCCTGAAGAGAATAGTATTTGGAAAAATGAGTTTAATTCTTTAGAAAAATTTAATGATAATTTAGACGTAAAAAATGGAGATGTGTTTACTTTTTCTTCTCACTTAAAATCTAATAATATAGCAAGGTTTAATGCGATTAATAACAATGGTGAAGTAAAGACATTTTATCTGGATAAATATCTTCATACATCAATTCTTAGAAGAAACTTATTAAGAAAAATTGGTTATATTGTTCCTGCAATTCAACCAATTAAAACAATTACTTTAAATTTTGATAATAATAAACAAGTTCAAGACTTTATGCTAAGAATCTCTGCTGATACTGGTGGAGGGTCAAGAAGATGGATTGTTAATGAATTTGATAACGAAGATACTTCGATTACTCAATTAGTTCTAAGAGATCTAGCAGCGATCGATCTTAGTCATAAAAATCTTTATAATCTTGCAATGGGTGTACCAACGAAAACTTTGTCGAGTAGAACTCTTAGAAGCGTTGTTTTTCTTTATGCCTTACTAGAGTATCGAGAGAGTGCGAATAAATTTCATTGGCATGCGGGTAGAGTAGTGAGTCAGAAATTAGAGCTTATGCATTTTCTTGATTCTCATAATTTTTCCACTACAGATTTGTATGACATTAAATGGATTGCCAAAAGAATTCAAAAGTTAAGTAGAAAAGATTTCATGGAGATTGTGTCTGAAACAGCACTTCCTAAATCAGTTCAGGTCATGCTTTATAATAAATTACTTTCAAGAACCTATCATTTATTAGATCTTTTAAAATTAAATCCTTCTAAAGAAAAATATAAATTTAATGAAAATCCGCATTTCCCACCTGATCTTATTAAGGGAAAGTTGAAGAAAAAGAATTGGAGAGAAGATGGCTTTGCAACAGATTTCTCTGGTAATATTGAAAAAGGACCTTTTGCAGAAACTGGTAGGTATTTATTATCATTAGCTCAATCTTTTAGTTTAAGTAATATTGTTGGACTTTTTAATAAACAACTAAGAGTTTTTAATCCTAATGATGCAAGAATTCGGCTGGCGGAAAAACAATTTAAAGAAGGGCTTGATCATTATGTAAAGACTGGGGAGTTTCTTCAATTTCCAGTATCGACTTGGAAATCTCCACTGCTTGATGGTTCTTTAATTTTATCTAGAGACGTAGTTGTTGGAAATTATCTTGGAACGAACAATATGGTCCAATTAGCTGATACGTTTGGTTTCGCTGTTAAGCCGGGTTTTATTCTTGGTTTTGAAAATATTCCGAGCTTCTCTGGAACAGCGCTCAATCTAAATGTTACTTATGTGAAAACATATACTCACTTAAAACCTTTGAAATCTTTAAAGGCAGTATTTAAAGAAAATTATAAAAACATTATCGTCCCTTGGCTTAAAAAAGATTTAACAAAAGCTATTGAGCTATTACAGAAAAAAGATGATATGCCAGAAGAAGAACAAGAAGAGTTTATCCAAAAAACTTTTCTTAAAATCTCTAAATATTTAGGGGATTCAGAGAGTCTCCTAATTACCGAAAAATTAACTCCAGGAGTGAATGCTTCTACAGTTATACCTCTAGCTAATACTGGTGCATCAATCAAACTTGGACTAGGTGCTAAAGATGTAGGGATTAAAAGAACTCAAATCTTTAGAAAAGATTCAAAAACGATTCAGGTTTTTGAAGACTTAGGTAATGGCTTTGGACATACTATTACTGTAGAGCTCAAATACTTAGTACCAATTATTAGATTTCAAAAAGAGAGGTTTAAGGGAGATTATTCTATTAAATCGCATGAGCTAAATATTGAAGCTGATACTAGAAAAAATCCAAACTTTTATAAAAATTTCTTGGCCCTTCATTCATTTTTGAAGACTGGATCGACTGAACTTCTAGAAGAAGCTTCTCCTGCGATTAAAGTAAGTAGTAATTTTAGTGATATTTATAAACGTTTTAGTTTTTTATTTTGGAAGTCAAGAAAAACGAATGCTGCAACAGACTATCGTATAAAAACACCAAGTGGTCTTACTGGAGAATATTTTTCTCATCATTATGTTCATAATAAAGGATTTAACTATGAATCCTTTGTCAAAGAGGTTGTTAATTTTGGTCTATCTGAGGTTTCTGATAATTTAGCGTGGGCCAATAATATATGGCAAGATCCAAATGATACGATTTTTGGGAAAGCAAAAACTCAAGATATTATTTATGAAGCTCAAGTAAAGAATAATAAAATAAAAAAAGAATTTCTTTCTTTTGGAGTAAGTTATAAAGGATGGAGTAAAAATAAAAAGAAGTTAAAGAAAGTTATAAAAAAAATTAATAAAGACTTTGACTTTAATCTTTTCAAAGATGTTCTCGTTACAGATATAAAAAAGCTAAATATGTATGCCTTGAGTGCGAACATGTATATTTATGATGAGGGGATTGATAAATTAAAAGCACTTTCTAATGATGTTTTTATCAAAATGGCATATTCAAAAGAAAAAGAGAAGTTAAAGAAATGTGCTGATAGGATGAAAATGAATGTGCTTAGTTCTGGAGAGAAAATCCCTACTTGTGGTTATTTAAAAGGCCTTATCAAGCAGAAAAGAATTTGTGATGAAAACAAGACTAATTTGTCTGAATCAAAAAAATGTTGGCCCAAATTTTTTAAATTATTATCCAAAGATTTAGGTGCTGAAGTATTAACGAAATTTATCCCTAAAGATCTATTTTACTTGGAAGGATCTATTAATGGATTTAGATCTAAGTCTGAAGTATTAAATGATTCTGTTTATTCTAATACTTTAGGGAAAAAACATAATAAATACCCTTATGGTATTTTAAATACTATTCAAAGAAGGATTGGACTAAATCCAGGAGAACTCCAAGGGCATTGGTTAAGGGTTAGGCCATGAAGTATTTTTTATTTCTCATTTTATCTTTTCATGCTTGGACTCAAGAAAGTAATACTTTTTTTAAAGAACAATGGGGCTTACAGAATAATTCTCAAAAAATAGTTAAAAGAATCGGTGAGTTAAACCAGGAGAAGATTAAAGGTGTGGCTGGAGTTGATATTGCTTGGGACTTAGAAGCTTCTAAATCCGCTCCTTTAATTGCAGTAATTGATTCAGGAATTGATTTTACTCACCCTGAATTCAAAAATAGAATTTGGAAAGATCCATCTTGTGAGATTAAAGAAATTAAGGAAGTTTGTTATGGGAAAAACTTTTTAGTTTCAAAAGTTTCAGAAATAGTAAAGAAAATGCTTTCAGCTAAAACTTGTAAGAAAAATTTGTCCTATTGTAAGCAACAAATTCTAAATAGCGTAAGTGTTAAAGATGATACTGGTCATGGAACTCATGTTTCTGGAATTATGGCCGCTGCTAATAATGATGAAGGAGTTCTTGGAGTATTGCCTAACTCAATAATTATGCCTCTAAAGGTTCTTAGTAAAGATGTGAAAGCATTTAGATATAATAAAAAAAATGTAACAGATTATTTTACTGAAGCGATTAACTTCGCTGTTGATCATGAAGTTGATGCTATTAATATGAGTGTTGGTTTTCCGTATTTGGTGCTTACAGATAAATTTATGAAAGCTCTAGCTAGAGCTGAGAAGGCAAATATTCCAGTGGTAGTAGCAGCTGGAAATAATAATAAAGATATTCCTGTCTATCCCTGTAGTTTTTCAAATGTGATTTGCGTTGGCGCTATTAATAATGAAGGTGTTATTACTGAATTTAGTAACTTTGGGCATAAGGTAGATATTTTAGCCCCTGGTGAGTCTATTCTAAGTACTTTTCCCTTAGATCTTGAATCAAAAAAATTAAGAGTTAATGGCTATGAGGTGATGAAGGGATCATCGCAAGCAGCTCCTTTTGTCACTGCTTTAATGGGAGTGTTGAAAAAAAGTTTCCCCAAAGAGTCTTTAAATGAATTAAAGGCCAGAGCTTATTCGACAAGTGTTAGTTTGAGAGATGAGAAAAAGTTTTCTAAGTTTGGATTAATCAAGTTAAAAAAAGCATTAAGCCTAGAGCAAAAAGAAGTTTTAGATCCGCAGCTAAAAAATATAAAAAAAATCGAGATTACTGATGCTCAGAGCTTTTCTTTTGATTTAGAGGTTAAGAAACTTGCAGGAAGTTCTTCCAAAGTAGTTTTAGAACATTTAAGTCATCCAGGAATTGTATTTAAAAGTATAGATTTAGAAGAGCATTTCCTTAATGATACAGTGACTCTTAACATTCAAGGGAAAATTTCAAGCCTTGATCAAGATATGATTATTCCATGGCAATTTAAATTGAAAAGTAAAAATTTTAGTAAAAATTTTCAAGTAAATTTAGTCTTATCTAAAAAGGTGGATATTTCTAGTTTAGAACATTTCTTAATCCCAGAGAAAAATAAAAATGATCTAGTGTTTTTAAAAGGAAGAAAAACTTCGTTTCTAAACTATGTTGTTTCCATGAGAGGTGAGTTAGACGAGTCTGAATTCTTTTATTTTTCAAGAAAAAATAAGTTGCATACAGTAGTAAATGTCTTAAGACGTGTTGGTGAGAATTTAGAAGTAAAAACTTTAAAGTTTGATAAAAAACAAAGAGTTAGGAGTATTATTAAGGGAGATTATAACCTAGATGGTATTTTAGATTATCTCATTGTTACTAAAAATTCGGGTCAAACTATTTTAAACTTTTATACTCATGAATTTAAAAACTTATATCCTATTGGGCAATCAAAATGGATCTTTGATAAAAAGACATCAGTCTTTGGATTAGGACAAGATGAGTTTGGAGGAGAGGCTGATCTTTTAGAACTAAGAAGACGAAGGCCTGCCTTTCATTGGATCAAGCATACTCATGCTGTTTTAGGAGAAGTGTTAATTCCTGTTGTAAAGAAAAGAGGAGCAAGGCCTTCAATTGATTCAACCGATGATCTTTTAGATATCCATGATCTTAAACCTAGGATGAGATATTTCATGCTTATTCCAGGAAAAGACATGAAAATCCAAGCGAGAATTTTTAATAGTTTTGATATTGAAGAGCAATTAGTTGAAAAGTTTTCTATTCCTTCTAGTGATTACTTAAATGTACACTCTATTCTTGAAAATAATAAAGTAGGAGAAATTAACTTATTAATGAGTTACGGAGAAGGGCTTGCTTTAAAATATTTCCAGATTCGTTTTTCTGAGACTTTTAAGTTAAGTGAGATGAGTTTGATCTCTAACTCTTTACTTGATTTAGCGACATTTAAAAATTTTGGAATGAAAGATGACTTAGGTACAAATTTTTTCTTTCAACTTCAAAATAAATCTGAGGCAAAAGTGGCCTTAGTGAATTCTGAGACTCAATCGATAGTAGAGTATGATGTGAAATCTACAGGTTGGAGTGATCCGTTTTTTGGAGTTGCTCCTTTCTTTGGATTTTTGCATGCAAACTTTGAATCTGAAAAACTAACTTATTATTTTGAATCAAGATATTGGATTAATTTCTTCAATGGAAAAACTTATAGTAAGGTTGCTGTTAATAGAGAAAGCTCTTTTCCAGGTGTTGGATTTAGTGAGGGGTTAGAGCCTATTAAGGTTCAAACAAAGAGTAATATTAAAGATGCTATATTTGTAAACTCCACTCTTCTTTATGGTGATCATTTATATCTTGTGACCTCTAAAGAAGATAAGCTTTACAGACCAATCATCTCATCGATTACCTTGCCTGAAAATTGTGCCTATGTTCTTCCCGGTAAGTTTAAAGGTGATTCAGCGCATTCATATTTTTTAAATTGCGTGATTAACGATAAGACTTATCTAGTGAAATACCCTTTAAACATCTAATTTAAGGCCATTTTGACACCAAAAAATGGCCTCTGGTTTCCTTTTTTCCTCAAAGTTCTTACATGTTAAATCACTGGTTTACCAATTGATTTAAACATAGGAGATTAGAATTAAGAGCTACAAAGTTTAGGAAAAACTTTAGCGAGTTTAACTAATTACCTACAAAGGGAAACCTATAGGTGTGTGTAAGGAGAAAAAATGAAAAATATTTTAGTTACAATGATTTTAAGTCTAATGACCATGGTGAGCATGACTTCATGTTCTAGTGGTGGTTCTTCATCTGGCGGTTCATCGGGCGGTTCATCTGGAGGAGTTGTTGTTGTAGATCCTCCTACAAAAAAGTGGCTTGTTTCTTCAAATGCTTCAGCTGATAGCTTTGTTGATTCTTTGAATTATGTTGATGATACATTAGATAGTTTTGTTGTTCTTTATGAAGATGAAACATATAGAACTTATGAACCAGGACAAGATGAATGGTTTGTTATCTGGGACGATTTTTATGGAGAATATAAAGCAGTTAGCCTTCAATATATCAGAGCTATTGAGTATTACGATTATATGAGTAATACTGATTCACTTGCTTCGGAATTCAGATACATAGAAGCTGAAGATATTGAAAATGGTGATTGGTATGGTGATTATTTTGGAGATGATTATGAAGTTGTTGATTATGATGCTTCAACAGATAGTTACTGGGGAGTAAACTCTGGTTATGAATATGAAGATGAAGATGAAACTACAGATGTAAATTTAATGGCTGCTGAGAAAGCAGAAGCAAAGTTTTTCAAAATGGCTTCAGCAGTTTCTTATGAATTCAAAGTTAATATGCCAACAGCTATGAGTCTTTTAACATTAGGTAAAAAAGTTGAAAACATGCTAGATAAGGGTGAGCTTTCAATTGAAGATGAAATTGCTCTTTCAACAGATCTTTCAAAGTTAACAGGTGTGACTTTAGATGATCTTCAAAATAAATCTAAAGCTGAGATTGTAGAGAAGGCAGCAGCAACAGTTGGAACGACAGTTTCGAATCTTGAGCAAAAATTACTACCAGAAGTTTTTGGAATAACTCTTTAGTAGTTATATTTTTCATACTCTTTTGTTAGGGCCATCTTTTGATGGCCCTTTTTTTGTCACAAAATCAGCATTCTCTTCGAATACTTATATCGTAGAAAATAATTTACTCAAATAGCTTTAAATGATCTTGAAACTCTGGATAACTAACCGCCATAATGTTTTGCTCTTCTAGCGTAAAAGAAACGTTGCCTTTGATCTTTTCTATAACTTTAGAAGTCATTAAAATTCTATGATCATGACTTTTTAAAGTTGAGTATGTTTTTTGCCCTCCTTGAATGATTAAATTGTTACCTTCCAGCGAGCTATTAAATAAAGAGAGAATCGCATCTAATCTATTACTCTCTTTTACTTTTAATTCTCCTACTTCTTCAATCTTGATTTCTCCTGAAGCCGCAGAGAAAGCTAAGGATAGAATCGGTAACTCATCAACTATAAAAGGAACTTCTTCAGCCTTGATCATAGTAACATTTTTTAAATCAGGTGAGTAATCAATGAGAATATCACCAACACTTTCACCTAACTGCAAAGACTTGTTTTCAATACTAATTTTAGCATTCATTTGTTTTAGAATGTTAAGAGCATGTGATCTAGTGGGGTTTAAAGATATGTCTTTAAGTTTTAAAGTTTTTCCAGGTGAAAGTAGTCTAAGGACAATAAGAAACATAGCTGAAGAGATATCTCCAGGTACATGCACATCAAAAGACTTTAACTCATTAGATGGAAAAATTTCTATCTCTTCATCATGGATTTTAATATCAGCACCTAATTCTTGAAACAAAATCTCAGTATGATCTCTACTTAAAATTTTTCCTCTAAGTTTTAAATGTAATCGATTTAAGTAAGCAAAAAATAAAAGAGCTGATTTTACTTGAGCACTTGCAATCTCTAACTCAAGAGTATGTTCTTTTTTTTGAATCTTAGCAGGAAAAACTCTTAGAGGAGTAAGATCATTTTTAGAAAAAATATTGGCACCCAAAGAAGACAGAGGATTGATAACTCTTCCCATAGGACGCTTGGATAAGCTCTCATCTCCAATCAGTGTGGCCGAGATTTCTTTAGATGCGAGAATACTAAGCAAGAGTCTGATCGTTGTCCCTGAGTTATCACAATTTAATGGAATAACAGGTTCTCTAGTATAAGCGTAAGCATTGTTCGTTTGAATGACCCCGCCAACCTCAGTAAATTCCATCCCTAGTTTCTCAAGTAGTTTCTTGGTACTCAAAACATCTTGTCCGAGAGATAAGTTCTTAATTCTACAACTAGAGTTTATAAGAGAGCTGAATAAAAGGTAGCGATGACTAAGAGATTTATCACCTCTTAAACTTATTTCTATCATGAGTATTTAATTATCACTTGGACAAGAAGAAATCGATATTTTAATATTTAGGATAACTTAAACAAGGATTTCGCGGTGAGTCAGAATAAAAGCTCTAAAGGTATATACGTTATTATTGCTCTCATTTTTATTTTTATGTTTGGCTTTTTCTTATTTGGGGTCTTTGCCGTTAAAGGACTTAGCAAAGGAAGTGTGAATTTCAATGCTGATCAAATAATTAGCGAGGGAAGTGCAGATAAAGAGATTGGAGTTGTAGAAGTTAAAGGCGTGATTATGGAGTCTGATAAAACAATTAAACTTCTTCACAATGCAGAAGAAGACGATTCAGTTAAAGCAATTCTTTTAAGAATTGATAGTCCAGGTGGAGCTGTAGGGCCAACTCAAGAAATTTATGAAGAAATACTTAGGATTGATAAAGAAAAACCAATTTATGCGAGTTTCTCTAGTGTTGCTGCTAGTGGCGGATATTATCTAGGAGCTGCTTGTAGGAAAATATTTACAAACGCAGGAACAATTACTGGCTCGATTGGTGTCATCATGCAGTTTATGGATATGTCTAAGCTTTATGAGTGGGCAAAACTTAAACCTGAAACAATCAAGGCCGGAAAATATAAAGACATCGGTAACCCTGCTAGAGCTATGAATGAAGAAGAACGCGTGTTCATGGATAAAATGATTACTAAAGTTCATCAGCAGTTTAAAAATGACATAACTAGAAGAAGAGCGAAGGTTTTAAAAGTTGATATAGAAGAATTAGCTCAAGGGCAAATTTTCTCTGGGGAAGAAGCAGTTGATTTAGGATTAGCAGATGAGGTCCTAGGCTTATGGGGAGCAGCTCGATCAATTCATAAAGACTTGGAATTAGAAAGTGACTTTGGAGTAAAATTTATAAAGAAAAAAAAGAAGTTTCAAATGCTTGATCTATTTGGAAACTTAGAAGAAGAAGTTAAGAGCTTTTTCTCTAAAACTCAAACTCCCATGTTTTTGTATAAATAATGTTTTTTAATCAAGCCATAATACTAAGTTTTCTAAGTGAGCATTTGCTAACTATAGCTATTGCACTTGTAACGATCTTTCTTTTTTATTACTACTTTGTAGATAGAAATAAAGTTATTGGACTTTCTAGAAAGTATAAAAATTCTATTTATGAAAAGCAGTCTCAGATTTTTTTAAATGCAACTCATTATTTAATTTCAGGAAATAAAGATCTTGCCATAAAAGAGTTTTTAAACGCTGTGGAGTTAAATAAAGAAACAATAGATACCTATCTTACTTTAGGGAGACTCTTTAGATCTAATGGAGAGATTGATAAAGCAGTTAGTATTCATAGATCCATTGCAGCTAGAGAAAATATCTTAGAATCAACAAGACTAGAGGCATTAAAAGAGCTAGGGAAAGATTTTGAGAAAGGTGGGTTTTTAGAAAAAGCCATGCAGACATATAAAGATGTCCTTGAGATTAATGATGAACAAGTAGATGTATTAAAATCAATGTGTCGAATCTTAGAAGATTTAGAAGATTGGGAAGAAGCTTTAAAGTATAGAAGACAATTATCTAGCCTATCTTCAGAAAAAAATCTGGATACAATTTCACATATTTATGTGAAGTTAGCAGATCAGCATTTAAGAAAAGGTGAGTATTCCAAATCGTTTGAAAGAATAGAACAGGCCTTTAGATATGCTCCAAGTGTTTCTGCTAAAATTCATCAATTAAAACTTTACCTTATTACTGGAAAGCTAGACGCCGCTAAAACTTTAGTTTTAGAAATGATTAATGAACATGAGATGTTTTTAAGCTCTATGTTTCAAGAACTTGAGAATTATAAAAGTGAAAATGAAAAAGAACAAAAGCAATACACTGAAAAACTAGCGTATTTAAGAAAGTTTTTTTTAGAAGCAGATACAACTTCTCAGGAGGAAAAACCTTCAGTGTTTTTATCTAAAGCTCGTTTAATGAAAAAAACAGGGAACTTGGATGATACCTATTCTTATGTGAAGTCTTGGATGAAAAATAAGAAAAAAACCTCAGAGATGGTTAAGATTGAGTTTTTTAAAATTTTACATGAAATGAATAAAACAGAGGAAGCTACTGAGCTTGCATCAAGTTTGATTGAACAATTAGAGCATTCTTCAACCAAGCATTATTGTAGTAATTGTGGCTATAAGTCTGATGAGATTTTTTGGAGATGCCCCCAATGTTTTGAATGGGAAACAATTAACTCAAGGCTTAGTGTATAATGGAAAACTCAAATATTATTTTAGCAATTGGTTTAACTTTATTTGCAGGACTTTCAACGGGAATTGGTAGTGCGTTAGCTTTTTTTACTAAAAGAACAAACACAAAGGCCTTAAGTATTGCTCTTGGGTTTTCAGCAGGAGTAATGATCTATGTGTCTTTTGTTGAAATTTTTTTTAAAGGACAAGAATTATTAGTAGAATCTCATGGCCTTAGACTTGGAACAATCTTAAATGTCGTAAGCTTTTTTGCTGGGATTTTTCTTATTGCTATTATTGATAGAGTGATTCATATGATTGGTATAGAAAATCCTCATGAAGATATGCTAGTAGAAGATTTAGAAAATCCAGATAAGAAAAAAGATTATCGAGCACTTTATAAAACAGGGTTAATTACAGCTTCAGCTATTGCTATTCATAATTTTCCTGAAGGGCTTGCTACTTTTTTTTCTGCCATGCAAGATCCTAAAATGGGAATGGCAATTGCTTTTGCCGTTGCTATACATAATATTCCAGAAGGAATTGCTGTTTCAGTTCCAATCTACTATGCAACTGGAGATAGAAAAAAAGCTTTTCTTTACTCTTTTTTATCTGGTTTATCCGAGCCAATTGGTGGGTTAATTGGGTATTTCTTTTTATCTCAATTTATGGGTGAAACGCTAGTTGGGTGTGTTTTTACTGGAGTAGCAGGAATTATGGTTTTTATCAGCTTAGATCAGCTCCTACCAGCTGCTAGAGAGTATGGAGAACACCATCTCTCGATTTATGGACTAATTCTAGGAATGGGTGTCATGGCACTTAGCTTAATTCTGTTTATTTGACCCAAAAGAAAATTCTTAAGAAAATTAAAGCATCATATTTCAAAGGAGTTTATATGCGCGGATTACAATTCGAAGGAATTGAATTATCAAATCCTAGTAAAAAATCATTTTTAGTAAAAACATACCTGCATGTTTTTATTGCTGTTGTAGCATTTGTAGCAATGCAATACGTAATGTTTCAAACTGGAGTAGCACAAATTTTTATGAAAGCGATGGGCGCAATTAATTGGCTTTTCGTTCTCATGATCTTTGGTGTTGTTTCGAGTATGGCATCAAGAATGGCCTACAGAGTAAAAAGTTTAGGAATGCAGTATGTAGCTTTGTTTGCATATGTATTTCTTTATGCTGTTATTTCATTACCTATTTTTTCTAGGTTTTTATATGGCCAAGGAGCTGTGGTTCAAAATGCAGCTTTAGTCACTTTAATATCTTTTGCTCTTTTAACAATTGGTGTTTACGTTACGAAAGTTGATTTTTCATTTTTAGGTGGAATTCTTAGATGGCTTGGGTTTGTAGCAATTGCTTTAATTGTGACAAGTTTTTTAGGGCCTATGCTTTTTGGGAGTGGTTTTGCTTTTACTCTTGGAACATGGTTTTCTGTTGGAATGATTGCTTATGCTGGAATGGCGATTCTTTATAATACTTCAAATGTTATGAGAAGAATGCCAGGCGATTCTAGATATGTTGCAGCTTCGCTTGCGTTGTTTTCTGATATTATCTTGATGTTTTGGTATGTTGTTCGCTTTATGGATCGAAGATAATAATAGGGCACTAGGTTTTTTACATCTAGTGCTTTTAGTTTTTAGTCTTTTTTACTGAAACATCATTCCAAGTGCCTGAACATTTATCTTTTTCGCTAAATGTGCAGACACTTGGAATAAATACTTACCTTTATATGGGTAAATAGATTTTGCGTAAGCAAAGTAAATAATTCCTTTAAAATAAGTAAGTACACTATATTTGTTTTCTAGCGCTCTACAAAGACTTCTAGAAACACAGGCACCAGCATTTGCAATGAATATTACTAAATTTTTTTATTTTTATCGTTCTTTTTAAGACCGGATAATATCTTATTTGTTTCTCCATAGTTTCTATATTAAATAATATAGGGAGATTTTTTGATTTAAATTTGGTCTTTAGTAAACTTTAAAGAAGTTGCCTTTGAAAATTATTTTTAGTTAAGGCTTAAATAGTGGATGCATTGTCAAAGGTGTGTCTGAGAAGATTTCAGCCACAAATTTCCTGACAACATCTGAGTTCTTGAAATTAGGATTTCTGACTCGATATAGCTTATATAAAGCTTCATGAACATAAAAAGCAGCAAGGTTCGCTCTATTTTGGGGAGAGTTTCTTAACTCATTAAATAAAGTGATATCTATAAAGATGGAATCACTTAAATTATGCCAATTTGCAAGTTGTCTATATTGGCAATTTATATCAGTAAAAGGAATGTTGCTGTCGTGTAAGCGAGTTAAATTTTTCTGGTGAATAAAAACAAATTTAGTATCTATCGTTTTGACTATTTTATAAATCTCTTTTTCTAATAGAGGATCAACTAAAAAAACTTTCTCAAGGTATTGCCTAATAAGTGAATCGAGGTTCTGAACATCTTCTTCTTTTAAAGATTCCGTCAGTTTACTTTGTTTAAAACGATAAATCTCTCTTGCTTCATATAAATCATAAAATTCAATAGATTTCTTAGGGCAATAATGAACGCCTCCTCCATTTCCTCCATGTCCATTAGTAGCAATGGAATTATGACTTAAAACAATGGTTAAAAAAAATAATATTTTTCTCACAAGTACTCCTTTCCTTGGAAATCAATTTGAGAAAGAGGAAAAAATGAAGTACAAAGTTGATAGACGACTTCTTTATCTTTGTCGCTTGTCGAGATAAAAGTATTCATTTTTTTTATATAATCTTGAGTAATTTCTTTTACTGCAGGTAAATCTTTTCTATTCATTGAAATGGTAAGTGACGAATGAATTCGCTCTTTAAAGTTAACACTTTTTAGAGCTTCAATTGATTTTATCAAAAATTCTTCTTGGAGCCTTTTTCTTACTTCGCTAGTGTGTTCAAAATCAAACCAGTTGGTCGATGGATTATCAAATTTATACACACCATTATTGTTAGATATGACCTCAAGAGATACTAGCTTATCCAAAGTTGGTTGGATCTCACTAATATCAAGTGATAAAGCTTTTGAAATTTTAGATGCTGAAAAAGAAATATGAGGTATTTTGATAGTTTCTAGTATTGCAAATGTTAGCCATGTCGCAACCTTGTTGAATAAATCTTTATCAATTTTTTCCCACAAGAACTTACCGCTTCCTTGATGTTTTGAAATTAGCTTTACTTGATCACTAGAAAGTCCAATCTTCGGAGCTATTCGAAGAATCATCTTTGTTGAAAATTCTCTTTTAGACCTCAAGACTTTAGATAATAAAGAGTGATCAACCTCCAAATATTTAGCAAAGGCCCTTAGGCTATACTGAGTGTTTTTTTGTTTTTTTTTCTCAAACTCTCTTTTTAATATTCTGGTGAAAATAGAACTCATTTTCTTAGGGTAGCACTGTGATTTGAGGTCGGCAATATGAGATCTTATGCAAGAGGTTGCCTGTGACCCCAATTTGTTATCATAAAGGAGTCGTGATTTCAGAATGATGGACAAAATTAACCACGAATATTGCCAATACCTTCTTTAGTACTATCCAAGATTGCCCGATAATAACTTTAAGATTGTTTTTTTGTATTAGGGTCTAGAATATCTTTAAATCTAGAGAAAAGTATTGAAAGAGCAATTTGTGAAACTGGAAGAGATTAATATGTTCGATAATTAATTTAGGAAATTTTGTGTGAAGGGTAAATGAATATCAGTTAAGTCTTGATTGAATTATAAAGTAAAGGAATAGGTTGTACGTATGCAGTTTTTTAAATCAGTAGTTTTATTAGTAGTTTTATTTTTTGTCTCTTGTGCGGATAATGACAATGCTTATTTGTTTGATTCCTCTTCGTCAGTAGCACCCAATGTAAATCTTGACTCTATTTCAAGTTTAAATTGTGGTTCAGGTGTTACTCATAACTTATCAGGAACATGTACAGGTGGAGCAGACATTGAAGTTGATTGTGGAGCTGGTCCGGTAAGTACAACTTGTAATTCTGGATCCTTCATGGTGCCTAACGTTCCTTTCCCAACTCTTTGCCCAGCTGTTTGTGTGACAACTCTAAGCTCTGGAGGGACTCCGGTTGCCGGAGATACAGAAAGCTCGAACCCTTTAGTTACTCCTTTTGTTGATCTAGATCCGGTTGATTCAATTTCAACTACCGGTAATCATCCAATGGTAGGTTCATGTGCACCAGATGGAGCATTGGTGAGTGTTGATTGTGGGTCAGGTCCTACATCTCCAGTTGCTTGTAGTTCAGGAATATTCAATATACCTGTAGTTGGAGTGCCTAGTTTGCCCGCTAGTTGTCATTCGATAATTACTGATTCATCAACTGGTTTAAGTGATACAGATACAGAGTCAACTCCATCAGGAGTAAATCCAGTGGTGACTTTAAATGATATAAGTTCAATTACTGCTCCTGGAACTTATCCAATGAGTGGAAGTTGTTCCCCAGATGGATCAAGTATTACTGTTGATTGTGGAGCAGGAGCTAGTGCTCCAGTTACTTGTAGTGGCGGAGTTTATAGCGGAGCGAATACAACAATTTCTTCTATACCAGCAACTTGTACAGCAAGCTTAGTTGCTCCTAACGGACAAACTGATTCAGATAGCGATATTACTGCTATCTCTCTTCCAGAGGTTAGTATCGATGATCCTGAAGTTTACATTCCAGGTAGTTATCCTATGACTGGGTCATGTTCACCAGATGGATCAAGTGTAACGGTTGATTGCGGTTCAGGGGTAAGTGCGCCTGTGATTTGTAGCGGAGGAAGTTATTCAGTAGTTTCAGTAAATGTATCAACATTGCCTGCAACGTGCTCGGCAAATTTAATAGATCAAGATTCAAATCAAGCAACTGATTCAACGGATTTAATTCCTCTTCCAGAGATAAATTTAGATCCAATAATCTCAATAACGACTCCAGGGTCTCATTCAATGAGCGGGTCTTGTTCACCAGATGGAGCGGCTGTAAGTGTTGATTGTGGATCAGGCCCAGTGAGTGGGACGTGTTCTGGTGGATCTTTTAGTCTTGCAAGTGTAAACATAGCATCTCTTCCAGCTAGTTGTGTTTCAGTAGTAACTGATTCAGCAACTGGTTTAAGTGACTCGGATACAGAATCAACAGCAGCACCTGTTGATGGAAACCCAGAGGTAACAATTGATGATATAAGTACAATTACAACTCCAGGGACTCATTTTTTAAGCGGAACGTGTTCTCCGGATGGATCAAGTGTGACACTTGATTGTGGAGCAGGTCCAAGTGCAGCAGTAACTTGTAGTGGTGGAGTTTATAGTGGAGCTAGCACAGTGATTTCTTCAGTGCCAGCAACTTGTACAGCTACCTTAGTAGCACCAAGTGGATTAGTAGATACAGATAGTGACATTACAGGGATGAATAATCCTAGTGTTGATTTAGATATACCAGCAGTATCAGCAGCGGGTAATCACCCTACAAGTGGAGCGTGCTCTCCAGAGGGATCTAGCATTACAGTTGATTGCGGAGCTGGACCTAGTGCACCAGTAACTTGTAGTGGAGGAAGCTTTACAGTACCTTCAGTAACTTTTGCAGGCTCAGGTCCTTGGACATGCTCAGCTGATTTAGTAGACCCAAGTGGGCAACTTGCAACGGATAGTGAAAATGTTTTACCAGTAGAGATAGATGCTATGGATGATAGTGTAGCAAGTTCACAAGCAGGATCAGTAAATGCAATAGATGTATCAGGAAACGATACGGATTCTTTTTGTGCACCAATTGTATATTCTCAAGTGGCATGTACGAACTGTACAGCAGTAGCTAATCCAAGTGCACCTAATTATGATATTACTCCAACAGCAGCAGGAGCTTGGAGTTTTACTTATAAAGCAACTTGTTCTGACGGATCGACTTCAGACACTGCAAGTGTAATAGGAACAGCACTTGCTATTCCAGCAATTACAGCTACAGATGATCCAGTGAGTGCTAGTGAAGCAGGGGTTGTTGTTCCTACCGTAAATGTATCTTTAAATGATGGTAATACAAATTGTACACCTATTACTTATACTGCAGGAGCTTGTACTAATTGTACTTTTACAGGTTCTCTGCCTAGTGTAGATATTACTCCAACAGCTGCAGGAACTTGGAACCTTGCTTATGCAGCAACTTGTTCAGATGGAACAACAACAAGCAATGCGAAAGTTTTAGGAACGGCAGCGGATATAACAGCTAATGATAACCCTGTTACTGTAAGTGAGCCGGCAGTGACCTCAATAGTAAATGTAGATACTGCAGCAGGTTCAACTGGAACGGCCGATTCGAGTTCAAACTGTGCACCAATTACTTACAGTGCAAACTGTGTGCTGAATTGTACTTTTTCAGGAACTGGTCCAAGTTATAATATTATTCCTACAGCTGCTGGAGCTTGGAAGCTAACCTATACTGCAACTTGTGCTAATGGCTCAACTTCGGATACGGCAGATGTTACTGGAACAGCAGCGGAAGTAGATTCTCCTGATAAAGAGATTGATCCATCGACAGAAGGTATAGCACTTGGAGCAGAAGATTTAAGTCTTTTGGTAACGAGTTCAAGTTGTACTCCTATCACTTATACTTTGGGAACTCTCGTTAATGCGACTGTGAGTGGAACTTTACCAAGTGTTATAGTTACTCCAACTAATCCAGGGGCATGGGAAGTGCCTTACACTGCAACTTGTGCGAATGGATCAACTGCCGATAGTGGTAAACTTTTTGGTAATGCAGTAAGTGCTGTTGAAATTAATGCTGTGGATGATGAGGTAAGCGTTAGTGAAGCAGGTGTGGCATTAGCAAGCATTGATGTATCAAGTAATGATACATCAAATGCGTGTGCTCCCATTACATATACAACAGGAACTTGTACAAACTGTACATTTACAGGTTCATTGCCAAGCGTGGTTATTACACCTGCAGCTGCAGGAGCTTGGGATCTTGCTTATACAGCAACTTGTTCTGATGGTTCGACTACAGATAATGCAAAAGTTTTTGGAACAGCTGCAAGTATAGATGCAGTAGACGATCCTCAAACGGATAGTGCGCCAGGTGTTGCACTTTCAAGTATAGACGTTTCAACTAATGATACAGATTCATCTTGCGCTCCTATAACTTATACAGCTGGAGCATGTACTAACTGTACATTTACGGGGACTCTACCAAACGTAGTGATTACACCGACGGCTCTTGGGGTTTGGGATCTTGCTTATACGGCAACTTGTTCTGATGGAGTAACAAATGATACAGCAAAAGTTTCAGGAGAAGCGAAGCAATGTGTAGATGCGACAGGGCCGAGTGCGACTAAGTATGATGATTTTGGTGACGGTCTAGCAACGGCAACTGCTTGGGAGATTTATAACGAAACTCAACTTGAAGATCTAGCTCAGAATGGACCAATGGATAAGTTTTATATTCTTTGTAATGACATTGATATGAGCTCAATCGGAAATGACACTGGTATTGGTTCATTCACAGGGGACTTCAACGGAAACAATAAAAAGATTTATAACGGAGCTGATGATACAGGTGTGTTTACTGAAATCGCTGGTGGTAAGGTTTATGATCTTACGATTGATAATTATGCAGTAACCTGTGGGGCAGCTGATTGTGGAGTGTTAGCGAGCAAAGCAACAGGAGGAGCAGATCTTCAGAGCATAGAAATAAGCAATTCAGGTGTTGTCTCTGGTGGGTTAAATACTGGTGGTATTATTGGAAACTTTGATGACGCCACACTAGATCAAGTTAACGGAACAGCACTTACAGTGACTTGTACACATGATCAATGTGGTGGAGCTTTTGGAATTATGGCGAATTCTGTGGTTCTCGATAATATAGTTTATACAGGTACAGTTAGTAATACAGCTAAGAAGACAGGTGGGCTTGTTGGATACATGAAAAATTCTGCAAAAATACAAGCAGCTAGTGCTGGAGCAATCAGTTTAACAATTACTACTCCAGTTGTTTGCGGTTCTTCTGAGTGTGGTGGCCTAATTGGGGCTATGGATAATACATCTGAATTAATTGATCTGGTTTTTGATATTGATGTTGATGGGTTTACTAATAGTTCATCAACTATAGGTGGGGCAGTAGGTATAATGAATGATAGCTCTAAGGCATCTGGGAGTAGCTTAGGTGATACGGAGTCTCAGGGTGATGTTAATTGTTTCGGTAGCTGTGGTGGTTTTGTGGGTGCTTTACTTGATAACTCATTTCTTGAATTCGTTAAATCAAGTGGAAACACTGTAGGTCATGGTACTCAGACAGGTGGCTTGGCTGGAAAGATGAGTGATAATTCATCTATTTCGAATTCAGAAGTTTTAGGAACTGTGACCTGCTTAAAAACTAGATGTGGTGGTGCAGCAGGTTATATGGAAGATAATGCAAAATTAATTGGAGTTAAAGTTCTATCTTCTTCTAAAGTAGATGCACTAAGTTTGCCAACTGCAGATATAGCGAGTGGAATGATTGGGGGATTAGTAGGATACATGATTAAAGGTGTTCAGATAGAAAGTTCTGAAACTCATGCAGATGTAGATGGGAAGGCTGGAAACGTTGGAGGAGCAATTGGTTCAATTAATTTGACTAATGCGAATGCGTATATAAAAAATACTCACGCAACAGGTGATGTTTATACAGAAGCTTCTGCTGCAAGCGCAGGTGGTTTTATAGGAGGAGCTTACAGAGGCATAACTATAGAGAACTGTTTTGCAACAGGTAATGTCGAATCAAATAGTACAGGGACAGGGAATGGAGGAGCTGGAGGTTTCATGGGAGCAATGGCAATAGCATCAACTCAGACATTTCCTACATTAATCAAGAACAACTATGTAACAGGTGATGTTCTTAGTAATGCAAATAGGAGTGCAGTTGGATCAGGAGGATTTGTTGGATCAATTAGATCAGCTAACTCAGCTCCAAATCATATTATATTTGAGAAAAATTTTGCATTAGGTTCAGTCAGAAATCCTAATGGAAATGCCGGTGGTTTTGTTGCAAGGTTTGGAGGGAATTCTTTTGAAATTCGAGAAAGCTTCTCAGCAGGTTCTTTAGTTGAAGGAGCAGGGAAAATTGGAGGATTTGCAGGCATGACTGAAAATGGAGGTAATAATATAATAACAGATAGTTATTCTTTGGTTACAAATGTAAATAGAGTGGGTACTCTTACTGGCGTAGAAACTCATAGTGCAGGCTTTATTGCAGGGACTGGAACAACTACTCAGACATATAGTATTTCTAATTCTTATACTATTTCTAATCTTAAAGCTGTTACTGGTAATCGATGTGGTGGGTTTGTTGCAAATGTTCAGCCTCTGCAAACTTATAATTTTGATAATGTCTTTTCTGTTGGTGATGTCGATTGTGTGACTTCGGATTATTTTATGGGGACTCATTCAATGGACCCATCAGGAACTCTTACTGATTCATATTATTATTCTGGAGCAACTTGTGTCGGATCACCATGTGATGGATCTCATCCTACAACAACACCAGAATTTGCAGCACCAGAGGCGACGCTTTCAAATTTCTATTTAAGTACTCATCCTGTATATACTACATGGGACTTTACTACAGTCTGGGAAGCACTCCCAGGAAGGTTACCAGCTCTTAGGTGTCCAACAGGATTTCCTGATTGTGCGTTATGGAATGCTAATAGATAGTATCAGTATTTTAAACTAAAATAGAAAACAAGAAGACCTCGATTCGTCGAGGTTTTTTTGTTTTTGCCCAAAATTTAATATTAAAAATTACAAGAATTTACTTTAGAGAAAATATAAATTCACGATTAGTAATTCATGAATAAATTACTAATAAAGAGTATTCTTGTTTTCTTACTTATTTCTTGTGGCAATAATGCTTCATTTGAAAACTTTTATAATTTGGGGGAAAGAAGAGTTTTTAAGAAAAGAATTAATCTTGTTAATCATCCCAATATTTATATAAGTAAGAACTCAAAAGATGACTTCTTGGATAGTGCTCAACAATTACAAGAGATATTATCTGAAATCACCCAAGTTCATTTTAAGATAGAACAAAGAGACTTTACCAAAAGTGCTGACGATCCGGGTATTTATTTAGGCTATATTAACCCTAATAAGCATTTTGAACTTACAACCTCATTAGTAGAACATAAAAACTTTAAAGACAGAGAAGCATTTATTTTAGAGAGCAATACAGCCAAGAAGCAACTTTTAGTATTGTCTCATCATAAAAAAGGAGTAAAAAGAGCAGTTTATAAGATTTTATTTGATCTAGGGTATCGATTATATTCACCTGCTGATTATTGGGAATATATACCTTCTAGTGATTCTTTGTGGGTTAGTTATAAAGAAAGCTTCTCTCCTAGCTTTTTAGGAAGAACTTCTTTTGAGGGATATTCAACATGGCCAGAACTAGAGAGTTCACTGGGAAAATATAAAGAAGTAAATCAGTTTACAGAAAACTATCTTGCTTTAAGACACTTTCAGTGGAAAATAAAACAAGAATATGCTGAAGAGTTAGAAGAAAATCCTTCATACTTTGTTGAAGTGAATAATGAATACCAAGTCGGAGGAAATCTAAATCCATCTGAGGCGAGAGTCCATGAAATCTTTGAGGAGTTTGCACTTGATTGGCTAGAAAAAAATCCTAATGACGAGGCATTTTCAGTGGAACCAGATGATGGTAATGGAGGGATTTGTAATTCTATTCCTTGCTTGGATATTGGAGAATATGCATCTGATCATGTTGTCCATATTGCAAATACTCTTGCCAGGAAAATATCATCGATAGATTTTAATGGAAGAAAAAAGTTTGTTGGATTTTATGCTTATAACCAGCATTCTCATCCACCAGCTTTAAAAGCTGAAGAGAATGTTATCACTTATCTTGCAAATGGATTTATTCGTGCAAAAGATATGAAATTTGAAGAAGCTTACAAGCTTTGGTCTGAAAAAGTAAAAGAACTGGGAATGTATGAATACTCTGCAGTCTATCAATGGTACAAAGGAGTTGATGAGCGCTCAAGAATTGCTGATCTAGATACTATGCTTAAGACTATAAAGTTTGTTCATGATAATAATGGGAAGTACTACAAATCAGAAGGAGCAGATAATTACACACCTTATGCCTTTAATTATTTTATGATTAAACGATCGCTTTGGGATATTAAAGAGATAAAAAATAAAGACAAATACTACGAAGAGTTTTTAGAACAAATGTTTGAGGATGCAAAAGAAGAGATGAGAGAGTTTTTCTTATATCTTGATCATAAGCATCCCCTAAAGTTTAGTTTGGAGAAAGTAAGAAAACAATTTTCAGTGCTAAGGGCTGCTTTGACTCATGAGCTCTCAGAGCAATCAAGAAAAAGAATTGAGCACTTAGTTATATACACACAGAGCTTAAGGCTTCTTTATGAGTATCAAAAAGATTTAAATCTAGACACTAGGCAAGAGAAGTTTAAGAAATATATTATGTTCACCTATAGGTTTAGAAAACTACATCTTAATCATAGCCATGCGGCTTATGTTCTCTTAGATGCCAATGATGGATTGGTCAAAATACCAGATGGAGCTACCAGAAATGTCAGGGAGTCCTTGAATCCTTGGAAGAGTAGTGAGCCATATACTCAAGAAGAGATATTAGGTTTTTTAGGAGCAGAAGATGATTTAATTTTACCAGATCACTTAAACTTATCCTCGCCAGTTGTTTATCTAGATGAGCTAAGTACTGCTAGTTTTAAAGGAAATTATTATGATCTATTTAATAGAGGTCATTACTTTCAAGGCGATAAGTCTTATTTGATCTATCTGAAAAAAGGTCAAGAATTGCAGTTTAAGTATCTTTTTGGGTATATCAAGCATTATAGAGAATTAGGATTTTCTCCTCGAATTTCTATTAGTAAGCTAAATGATAGGAAAGAGCTCATTGCTGACTATAGAGATTTAAAGAAAGATGGATTGTTTTATGAATTTGATGAGAGTATTTCCGAGGAAGGGTTATATCTTATTGACGTTTTTTCACTTGGGGGGGGAGTGCTCGAATTTAAAAATGATCTAAATGTCTCAGAGGTTTCAGAAGATTTAGTTATCAAACTTGAAAAAGAAGATGTGAAACTCTCACTTGATGCTTTTGGTGATCATGGGGCTTATCGATATTTTTATGTTCCAGCAGGAGTTTCAGAGTTCACTTTTTATTCAGGTAGTGGACGGGGGAAGATTTTGAATCCTTCTGGGCAGGTAGTTTTGGATTTACAAGAGAATTCAGATGTATCTCAAAAAGATAGCTATCATAAAATTTTCGTTGACCCAGAAGAAGCAGGTGAAGTTTGGAGGGTACAGAAAGCGCAAAAACCTTTCAGGATTTATGGGGTGAATCCATTTTTAGCGACGCATCCTAATCGATTGATAATTCAAAGTGATGTGAGGTAGGTTCTTTTTAAGGACTTGGGAGAAAAAGAGCTAGGTGCTCTTGAGGCAAGATAAGCTTTTGTAGCGTCAAGGAAGTTACCACTCTCTGTACTAGATGTTCTAATCACATCGAATATAAGGAATTTTTCTCTTCTTTCCATTTAGCAAATTAGGCTTAACTTCTTTAATTAATCTGTCTAAATGACATTGTTCAAATTTATGTTGAAAATTGATATTTACTTTATCTCTTTTCCTACAATAACTCATGACATCGTTTCTATTTATTGACTTTGAACAACAAAGTTGTATCTCATCATAACTCATTTCATTTTGAAAACATTGTGTGCTTGCATGACCTAAGCCTAAAACATGTCCTAATTCGTGAATAAGTTCATCTACAAGTTCATAATCAGTGCTGAATTTTACTTTTCCCTTATCTGCAAGTCCCCAAGCTATTTCGATAGGTTGCTCCGTAATTCCTATGGCCCCAACATTATATCCGATACCTTCAAATTGAGCTCCAGTGACTGCAAGTAAAGCATCAACATTTTTTAGCTTATCACCTAGCTGATTAATAGCTTCTCGTCTAATTTCATACATAAGATGATCTACTCTCATATTATAGTAATACCAAAGACGTTGAAGCCTTAAAGGGTCAGTAATTTCTTCAGCTTTAAAATCTGGATAAGATGATATGTTATGTAGATAGGGAATGACTGCCATAACTTTAATGTTAAGATTTAGGTGATGATTTGTGGCCCTAGAAAATCTTTTCTTTAAAACTTTTCCAATTCTTTCAAGATCACTTTTCTTTAATTCATTACCATAGTTTAGAAGAGCGATATTTAAAGTACTAGACTTTCTTTTTTTATAGTGAGTTGGCTTTTCTGAATCTAAAATAAAAAAAGTATCATAGGAAAAAATAGGAAGAGAAAAAAATAAAATTAATAAAAATTTCATAGAAAATCCTTTTTCTAAAAATAATAATTTATTGTGCTTGATGTTAGGAGAGTTTGTAAAAATAAACTGGAGTTTTTTAGTCAAGGGGCTAAATTAAACCCGCATAAACTTATTTTGAAACAAACTCGCCATAGTTAAGAAAAGAGTCCCAATCAAAGGTCCATAGAAAACCCCTGCAATCCCAAAGACACTTAACCCACCAATAATAGTAAACAAAACAAACATAGAATTAATTTTTATCCTATCTCCAATAAATCTAGGCTTAAACCAATTTTCAACAATAAATCCAACAAATAAAGAAAAAATAAGTAAGAACACTCCAGCACCAGTTCGTTCTTCAAAAATAATTAAATATAGTGAAGCAGGAATACTAATTAAAGAAACACCCAAAACAGGAATGAAAGCTAATATCACCATAATCGCAGTCCATAAAAAAGGAGAGTCAATGCCTAAAAATAAAAAGGCTATTCCTACAAGCACACCCTGGATTAATCCTCCTAGGCCATTACAAACTAAAGAGACATAATTCATTTGATTAAAATTTTTAATAAGCAATTCTTCTTCGGAGGTTTCTAAAGGAGAAAGAGCTAGCACATATTTTTTTAAAATATCTCCCTGTGATAAAAGCGTAAAAGTAGTAATAATTGCAATGGAAAAATCAACAGAGAAATACCACAAATTTCCAGCTACTGTGTTAACTAAACCTAATAGTGATCCAGACAAATCCTTTGAAATTTCTAAAAGTTTTTGAGCAATAGCTTGTGTGTCTGGTTGAATATTTAAAAATCCCAAAACTCTTCTTAGGTTTCTAGCAAAAAAACCATCATCAGTTAGAAAAATTTCTAGTTTCCCACTTTCAATAAAACCTTTTGTAATTGAATAAAGCTGAAAAGCTTCCCCTGAAATTTGAATAATCAAATAGAGCATTGGGAGAACTAGCCCAATGGTAATAATCAAACATGTTAGTATTGCACTAAAATTCTTTGAGCATTTATATTTTCTTTGAAGAAATCTATGAACTGAAACAAAGCTCCCTGCTAGGATACAACCAAATATGATAGGCCCTAGCATAGGAGAGAAGATCAAGTACATGAGATAAATCAGTATAATAAATATCACCGCAAAAAAGATGGTTTCAGTTTGTTTTTTATTCATGTATTCATCCAATTAAAAAAATCTTCATTAGTGTTAAAAAAGTGAGGCTTGAAATTATCATAAACTCCCGTAAATTTTTCTTTACTTGCTGTATCACAAAACTGTTTGATTCCATCGAAATAACCAAACCAATTAATAAATGCGACAGGGAGTTTGTGTATATCAAGCTGATTCCAAGTCATGGCTTCAAATGCTTCATCTAAGGTTCCATAACCACCAGGTAAGATAACAAGCATTTCTGATTTCTTATAAAGAAGTTTTTTTCTTTCATGCATATCTTCAGTGATAATAAGTTCATCGAGGCCTTCGTGTTCTATTTCTCTATTCGTAATGACTTTCGGAATAATACCTGTAACATGTCCACCAAGTTTTTTTAACTCATCAGCAATGGCGCCCATGATTCCAATTGTGGCCCCTCCATAAACGAGGTTACAATGATTTTCTCTCATTAACTTGCTAAAGGTTCTAGCATATTCGTAATACTTAGGATTAAGATGAGAACTAGCAGAGCAAAAAACTCCTAAAGAAATGGGCCTTGACATAGATAATTTGCCTCCATTTAAATTGTCACAATTCGCTAGATTTTTGTCAATTAAAGCCATTTAGCCTAAGCTTTAATGATTGTTTAAAGGAGATAATTTTGAAAAAAAATGTTCGCTTATTTGAGGCCTTAATCCCAGTGATTGTTTTAATTGCCTTACTAATTATCAATGTAAATGTTTATGGTGATTCAGCAACTTCAGGCCCAAATCAATTAGCATTATTTATTTCTGGATTCGTTGCTTGTATTTTAGGAGTGAGTCTTAGAAAAATTTCTTATAAAGACTTAGAATCAGTTGCCATTGATTCGATTAGAAATTCTTTACAGGCAAACCTTATTCTTTTGCTCGTTGGTTCATTGATTGGTTTATGGATCTTATCAGGTGTTGTTCCAACAATGATTTATTACGGAATCCAAGTTATTAGTCCAAAATTTTTCTTACCAACAACTTGTCTTATTTGTTGTTTTGTCTCTTTATCAACTGGAAGCTCATGGTCTACTGGAGGGACAGTAGGGATTGCATTAATTGGAATAGGGCATACCTTAGGAATACCTCTACCAATGGTTGCAGGTGCAGTTATTAGTGGAGCATATTTTGGAGATAAACTTTCTCCTTTATCTGATACAACTAATCTTGCTCCCGCAATGGCAGGCGCGAACTTATTTGATCATATTAAGTATATGTTAATTACTACCTTCCCAGCAATTGTAATTGCTTTGATCTTATTTTTGATAGTAGGTTTGAAATACGCTCCAAGTGATATTAATTTATCAAATGTAGAAGAAGTTTTAAGTGTTATTAATTCTCAATTTAAAATTACTCCTTTTCTTTTTATTGCTCCTATCTTTGTTTTATTATTAGTCATTAAAAAAGTTCCCGCTTTACCTGCGATGTTTTTAGGGGCTTCACTTGGTGGTTTGCTAGCATTAATTTTTCAACCTCATCTACTTGATACTAATAGTTATAAAAAAATCATTAAAGTTGCAGCGGATGGGTTTTCTTCTGAGTCTGGAAATAAATTTGTTGATTCTCTTTTTTCAAGAGGTGGAATGAGTGGGATGTTAAGTACAGTGTGGCTTATTATTACAGCAATGTTTTTTGGTGGAATGATGGAGGCTTGTGGATATTTACAAAAAATTGCAACAACTTTACTTCAGTTTGTAGTAGGAACAGGCTCTTTGATTTTATCAACTGTTTCAACTTGTATTCTCTTAAATGTCACGGCTTCAGATCAGTATCTTGCAATTGTTGTGGCAGGAAGAATGTTTAGAACAGCTTTTGAAGAGAAAGGGTTGGCAGCAATAAATCTTTCAAGAACGCTAGAAGATGGTGGAACAGTTACATCGGTATTGGTTCCTTGGAACTCTGGAGGAGCGTATTTTAGTGGGATTTTAGGAGTGCCAACTTTAAGTTATCTTCCATATTGCTTTTTTAACTTACTTAGTCCCTGTATCTCTGTAATAGTAGGTTTCTTAGGTATTTATATAAAAAGACGAACTGATTAAAAGAATAAAAAAAGGCCTTGAGTATCTCAAGGCCTTAAGTATATAAATTTATTTGTAATTATTTTTTAGCAACAATCTTAATATTTAAAGTTACTTCATCATCAAGAATTAACTTTCCAAGTTTTCCTAAAACTGTTTTAGGGCCACCTTCTAAATCTTTATTCCAAGTAATCCCAAAGTCAGATCTATTAATAGCACCAGTTGCTTCAATCACAACTCCATTTTCATCTTGAGAAATAGTTTTTGCTTTTAATACAACATCTTTTTTTACACCCTTCATATTTAACTCACCAGCAAGGTCAAATGAAGGTGCAAGAGTCACGGCTTGATCTACTTTGAAACCAATTACAGGATGTTTTGCAGCATCAAAGAAATCTCCAGTCTTTAAATGGCCATCTCTTTTCTCATCACCTGTATCAATAGAATTAGTGAAAACGGCAGCCATGATGTTTGAAATATTTTTTCCATCATATTTCGCACTTCCTTGAAACTTATTAAATTTTCCAGTTACAGCGGAACCGATTTTAAATTTAATAATTGAAAAGCCAATTGAGCTATCATTTGTAAGTTTTACCACATTTGATCCTGTCACGGCTTTTGCAGCTTTACTTGCTCCATCTGCAACAGCAGTAGCAGCTTCTCCTGTTTTTTCAACGACAGCACTTCCTGCATCTTTTACAACATTAGCTGTATCAGAAACAACTTGTTTTGTTTTAGAACAAGAAATTGTGAAAACGAGTAAAATAGGTAATAAAAATTTCATTATATTCTCCTTATTTGTGAATGTTTTAAATGAATTTAAAGGTTATTAAATTCTCTTCTCTAACTGATGTCAATTAGAGGAAATAAAAGAAAGAGAAACTATAAGTTTTATTGACTTAAAAGAGCTTTTAATCAAATATTTTGATATGAAAAAATTTGATTCTAAAAATGTTTTTGGAGAACCTCTCATTGCTTGTAGTACTAACCCGATGACTGGATTTTTTAGAGATGGGTGTTGTAATACCAATCATCAAGACAGAGGCATGCATACGGTTTGTGTTGAGCTAACTGCCGATTTTTTATCATTTTCTAAATCTCAAGGAAATGATCTTTCAACTCCAAATCCTCAATTTAATTTTCCAGGCTTAAAACCAGGTGATAATTGGTGTTTATGTGCTCCAAGATGGGTGGAAGCATATAAAGCAGGAGCTGCACCCAAAGTAATATTAAAAGCTACTCATGAGGAAACTCTTGCCATTGTTCCGCTTCATATTTTAAAAGAATTTGAAGTTATTGCGTCTTAGCAAATTTAAATTTTTCAGGATATTTGGGAGTGATGTTTTTGTAAAAACTATTAAGCTCTATTAAAACTTCTTCAAAAGTTTTATCTTTCACTGAAATAACTGGACCAAAGCCTGTCATCTTCCTTTTGTAATCTACAAAACCAAGAACTAAAGGAACATTAGCACCTTTTGCAATATGATAAAATCCACTTCTCCATTGATCTCTTGGAGATCTAGATGCCTCAGGAGTTATTGTTAGATGAAAGGTTTCATGATTATTAAACTGATCAATTGCTTGAGACACGAAATTACTTTTTTGTATTTCACCGGTCTTAGTTCTTTTTACGGCAAAAGCTCCCATATTTAACATCAAGCTTCTAAAGGGAAATTTCACCCAAGCTTCTTTTATGGCAAAATGAATAAAGAGGTTTTTTTTCCATGAAGTCACAGCTCCATAAATAAAATCCCAGTTTGATGTATGTCCAACAACAACAACAATTGATTTTGGAACCTCTATTGTTGAATGATCTGTTTTCCAACCATTTAAAAAGAAAAGTGATCTGAAAATAAGTTTTATAAAAATCATAAACCTAGTAACTTGATAATGCTGCTTTCAATTTTTTCTGGTTTCGTTTGAGGTGAAAAACGCTCAGTGACGACACCCTTCTTATCAACAAGAAATTTTGTGAAGTTCCATTTAATTTTCTCACTACCTAGTAAACCAGGTCTTTCTTTTTTTAAAAAAGCGTAGAGTGGGTGGGTTGTCGGCCCATTGACAGAAATTTTAGAAAATATTGGAAATGAAATGGAGTAAGTCATTTCACAAAAATTCTTTATCTCTTCTGCGTTACCTTTCTCTTGAGCTCCGAATTGATTACAAGGAAAAGCTAAGACTTCGAGGCCAATTTCATTGTATTTTTCAAATAAGACTTGAAGGCCTTTATATTGCGGAGTAAAGCCACATTGGCTAGCAGTATTAACAATAAGTAAGACTTTGTCCTTGTAATCTTCAAATGACTTAATCTTTTTGTTGTTTAGTTCTGCTTTTAAATTATAGATGCTCATCTTAAATCCTTATTGATTTATTCATGGTCAATGTTATCAGAAATTTATAAAATAAGTAAGTGAACCCCCTAGTATTAATTCCTTCAAGATATCTCTCGACTCGCTTCCCAGGCAAGCCTCTAGAGTTAATTAATGACAAAAGTCTTATTCAAAGAGTTTATGAAAATCTACTTAGCTCTGAATGGGAAAGTGTTATAGTGACTGATGATGATCGTATTGAAAAACATATCAAAGATTTCAACGGACAAGTCGTAAGAGTGAATGACGAAACTGAAAGTGGTACTGATCGAATTTATCTCGCTTATAAAAAATTTTTTGATGAGCAAGATTTTGATTTTATAATAAACGTACAAGGAGATGAACCTTTAATAAATGCCGATCTAATTAAGCGAGTATTAGAGTTTCATGAAAACTCTAATTTTGACATAGTCACACTTTGTAAACGCAGAACAGATGATCAGAAAAATAATTCCAATATTGTAAAACTTGTAAAAAATGAAGTAGGAAAATGTCACTATTTTTCAAGATCGGCTATTCCTTTTGGTAATGATGAGTGGTTTCAACACATTGGAGTTTATTCTTATAAAGTTGATGCTTTAACAAAATATATTATGGGATTACCTTCTAAGAACGCATCCACTGAGAGATTGGAGCAACTTAAAGCACTAGATAATAATCTAAGTATTGGGGCACTAGAGGTTAATGATACTTTAATAGGGGTTGATACTCCTGAAAATATAAAAGAAGTGGAAGAATATTTAAACTCAAAAGGAAAGAAATGAGTAATAAAGTAAAGAAATATATTTTTATTACAGGTGGTGTAGCAAGTTCTTTAGGTAAGGGGTTAGCTGCAGCTAGTATTGCAAGCCTCTTAGAGAGAAGAGGTCTGAATATAAATCTTTTAAAGATGGATCCTTATATAAATGTTGATCCCGGAACAATGAGCCCAACTCAACATGGAGAGGTTTTTGTTACTGATGATGGAGCTGAGACTGATTTGGATTTAGGACATTATGAAAGATTTACATCTTTAACTTTATCAAAAAGAAATAATTTCACGACAGGGCAAGTCTACTTACAAGTTATTGAAAATGAACGTGAAGGAAAATATTTAGGAAAAACAGTTCAAGTTGTTCCTCATATTACCAATGAAATAAAAAGAAGGATTCATTTAGCAGCTGAAGGATGTGAGCTTTTAATAGGAGAAATTGGCGGAACTGTTGGTGATATTGAGTCCCAACCTTTTTTAGAAGCGATCAGACAGTTATCTCATGACGTTGGGGTCGAGAACGTTCTTTTTATGCATTTGGTATTAGTTCCTTATTTGAGTGCGGCAGGAGAATTAAAGTCCAAGCCAGCACAGCATTCTGTTAAGGAGTTAAGATCACTTGGACTAAGTCCACAGATGATTTTATTAAGGGCTGAACAAGAAATTGACCAAGAAATTTTAGATAAAATAGCACTTTTTTGTAATGTCCAGAAAGGAAATGTTTTTAAGTCTTTAGATCAAGATTTAATTTATAAAGTGCCTCTTTCTTTTCATGAGCAAGGGTTAGATCAAAAAATTACAGAGCATCTTGGGATGTGGACCAAAGATCCAGATATAAGTTCTTTAAAGAAAGTAGTTCATAACGCTGAAAACCCTCAAGATGAAGTGAATATTGGGATTATTGGTAAGTATACTGATCTCATTGAATCTTATAAATCTTTAGATGAGGCCTTAAAGCATGCTTCTTTTTCAAATCAAGTAAAGCTCAATTTAATTTATATTGATGCTGAAGATTTAGAGAAGAAAAATGATTTTTCTGTTCTTGAAAGTGTTCATGGTGTCTTAGTGCCAGGAGGTTTTGGAGAAAGAGGAACTGAAGGAAAAATTAATGCTATTAAGTTTGCTAGAGAAAATAATATTCCGTACTTTGGAATTTGTCTTGGAATGCAATTAGCTATTATTGAGTTCGCTCGAAACGTTGCTGGTATAAAAGATGCTACAAGTGAAGAATTTAGTGGAAAAGGTAGTCCGGTAATTCATTATATGAAAGGTCAGAGTAAAGATGGGGCCAAGGGTGGCTCGATGAGACTTGGGGCCTATGATTGCCATGTAAAAAAAGAGTCTCTTGGTTTCAAGGTTTATAAATCAGAATTTATATCAGAAAGACATAGACATAGATTAGAAGTTAATAATGACTTTGTAGATGAATTAGTAAAGAAAGGGATGGAAGTTTCAGGAATTAATAAAGAATTAGATCTAGTTGAGATTATAGAACTTCCAAGTCATCCTTATTTTATTGCTTGTCAGTACCACCCAGAATTTAAGTCTAAACCTGATAAGACTCACCCTTTATTTTTTGAGTTTATTCATGCATCTAGAAAATTTAAAACTGGAGGTCTAAATGTCTAAGACACCAGTTTTTATAGGTCCATGTGCTCTTGAAAGTTTAGAACTTGCTAAAAGAGTAGCCGGTTTTTTAAAAGAAGATTTAGATCATAAAAAAGTAGATCTCTATTTTAAAGGAAGTTTTGATAAAGCAAATAGAAGTAGTATTGATTCTTACCGAGGGCCAGGTATAGATGAAGGACTTAAAATTTTAGAAACGATAAAAAAAGAGTTTGAGTTAAAAGTCATTACGGACTTTCATTTGCCAGAACAAGCTGAGAGTGTGGCTGAAGTTGTTGATGTTCTTCAAATTCCAGCTTTTCTATGTCGTCAGACTGATGTTATTGTCGCCGGTGCTAAGGCTTGTAAAAAAAATGGAAGAGCTCTTAAGATAAAAAAAGGTCAATTCTTATCACCATTTGATACAAAAAACATAGTAGAAAAAGCATCTAGTATCTTAAGCAAAGATTTTATTTATTTAACTGAGAGAGGAACAAGCTTTGGATATAATAACCTTATGGTTGACATGACTAGCTTTCAGATTATGAAAAGTTTTGGTGTTAAAACTATTCATGATGCTACTCATTCAGTTCAAAGACCTGGGGCCCTAGGTAAGAGCACTGGTGGAGCTAGAGAATTTATGATTCCTTTAGCAAGAGCTGCTATGGCGGCGGGAGCTAATGGTATTTTTATGGAGGCACACCCTAATCCAGATCAGGCATTAAGTGATGCAACAACTCAAATGCCTTTAGAAAGAATTCCTCAAATTATTCAAGAGTTAGTTAGTATAAAAGAACATGTGGAGCAGTTATGAGTGAAGTAAACTTAAGAGAAGTTGCAAAGAGTTTTTCAGAGAAACTTTCAAAAATTAAAGTAGCTCTTTTTGATTGCGATGGGATTCTTACGGATGGAAGAGTTTTCTATCAAGGTGAGGAGATGGGTTTTAATAGATTCTTTCATGTCGCTGATGGTTATGGGTTTAGGGTCTTAATGAAGGCCGGCATACATATAGGAGTTATCTCGGGAGGGAATTCTAAAGGACTTCATAAGCGTTTAAGTCATTTAGGAGTGCAAACAATGTATTTAGGCTGTGAAGATAAACGAGATGCGTATCTTGAAATAAAAGAAAAATTTAACGTTGTTGATGAGCAGATCCTTTATATGGGAGATGATCTTTTTGATATTCCTTTATTAAAAAAAGTTGGTTTTTCTGCAACGGTTAAGCATGCAAGTCATGAAGTTCACGAAGTATGTGATTATAATTGTACTCGCCCTGGTGGACACGGCGCAGCAAGGGAAGTTATTGATATGCTGAGATATGTTCAAGGGATTTATCCTGATGTTCCTGAGTTTCAAGAATAAATAAGGGGCAGGTGCTCAAAAAAACTAAGTAACGTGTAAAATCTATATTGCAGAGTGTTTTCAATTAGATTCTTTGCTATAATCTCTAAACGATGAGCGATTTATACTATGTTCAAAAATTAAATGACGTTTTAGAAGCAAGAAAGAGCAGTAATCCAAAGTATTCCTTAAGAGCTTTTGCAAGAGATTTAGATCTTGATAGTGCGAGTCTTAGCCAAATTATCAGAGGAAAAAGAAAACTTCCTTTAAGAAGTGTGAAGGAAGTTGCCAACAAGATTGACTTAACACCACTAGAGAAGAGTTTGTTTCTTGAAAGTTTTTTCAAAAAAGACTTAAACTTACTTGGATCAGAAATTTTGGATCCTAGATTTGAATTAGATGAATCATATTATGAAATTATTGCAGAATGGGAATACTATGCTGCTCTAGAATTATTCAGCTTAGATGATTTGAAAGAATTCAGTGCTGAAACAGTAAGCTATTCTTTAAATATAGACTTAACACGAGCTCAAGAAGTTATTGAGAATTTATTAAAGGTTGAATTAATTTCTAAAGATGAAGATGGGAAATATATCCAAACCCATAATGACGTTAAAACATCTGATGGTATAGAGAGCGCTGCCTTAATGGTCTCACATCTTGAAGGCCTTGATATCGCAAAAGAAAAAATCCGAGAATTCGACTTAGATCAAAGAGACTTTTCTTCTTGCTCATTTGCGATAGATCCAGATAGACTACCTGAGTTGAAAGAACTCATTAGAGAATTTAGGAAGAAAATCTCCGCTTTTTCTAAAGTAGGAAACAAAACAGAAGTCTACCAAACTTCAATACAGTTATTTCCATTAACTGATTTAAATCGAAGGAATAAACAATGAAATATTTATTTTTGCTCTTAATTATCTCAGGATTAGCATTTTCGACAACGGGTGATACTGGAGAAAAAGGAAATGGAGATACTACACCTAAAGGGCCGACAGGAAGAGTGTTAAGTAAGTAATTAGCCTAATATACTAAGGCTTGATATTAGAATAAACTCTGTACTTTCTATTTGGTTTCCCTTTCATTTTTACAGTTAGAGAATTCATTTTTTCATTATTAGATAAAATCCAAGAAATTTCTCCCTTTTTTATTCCTCCAATTTTCACAGATCTCTTCCAGCCATGCCAAATAAGATAACTCCCTACACCTTTACCGTGATGACTCTTTTTTATACCTAAGGCATAACCGCGAGCTGAGTCAATTTTTTTTCGTTTTGTTAAGACATTCCAAAGAAGAGAAGGTGTAAGACGACCTTTATTATTTTTTAAGAACTTGTTGAAGTTAGGTAACATAATTAGGCATCCTACTTCATTTCCTGTTTCATCACTTGCGATGACAACAAGCTTCGGATTAATGAAAAACTTAAACATTAAATACATGTCTTGGATTTGATTTTTTGTTAACTCTTCATATCCCCAGTTATCAGATAGAGCGTCATTAAAAATTCCCGCAATAATTTTAACATCTCTTTTCATTGAACGATGAGTTAGAGCTCTAAGACTGTAGCCTTGGTTTTGAAGAGCAATTGCTTTTTCTTTCATTTCAACAGGAAGTTCTGTTTTTCCTAGAACATCATAAGTTAGAAGATCCATTACTTTATGTAGTTCTAATTTCTCAAAGTATTCTTTGTAGTAAGACGGATTATAGCTCATCATGAAATAAGGGTCTGTACTGTGTCCCTCAACCATTAATCCAACATAAGGATCTTCCATTCTAAAATTATAGGGACCAATAAATTCGTGATCTTTATATAAAGAAAAAGCATGAGAGAATAATTTCTCGACTATATCAAAACGATCAGGGACTGCTTCAAAAAAACCGAAGTGAACTTTTCCTTTATGAAGCTTAAGTCCTAATCTTGCCTTTACTTCCCCCTTTTCTTTGATCATAAACAAACTGATAGATGTTTTCTTTTTAAAATTTCCTATACTGAGCTTGGTTATTAACTTGAGAGGCATAATATAATGTGTGTTTTTCAAAATATGGAAATAAAGTTTTTCTGGAAAATTCAAGAAGTCACTAAATGCTTTATTATTTTCGACTTTTATTAATTCTATCATTTATCTATCCAATTTTTTTCATTCGTGATAGGTCTATAAGTTATGAAAGCTCTTCAATACAAACTATCTATACCTAAATACATTCTTGCGAAAGGGTATCATTCTTTAGTTAAAAAAAAACTTCCACCTATTTTTCCTAATTTATATTTTGAGGCAAATTTGCCGCAGCCTGAAATCTTTAATGAAAATTGGGTGATTATAAAATCATATTTTAGTGGAATTTGTGGATCGGATCAAAATATGCTTTTAGGTAATGAATCTTTCTCTATGGAACCTTATGCTAGTTTTCCTTGTGTTTTAGGACATGAAAATGTAGGCGAGATCGTTAGGCTTGGTGAAAATGTAAAAGGATTTTCTATTGGGGATAAAGTTGTTGTAAACCCAGTTATGGATTGTTTTGTGCACGAAAGAACTCCTTGTGAGTATTGTAGTAATGATCAAAATGCTCTTTGCAACCACTTTGGAGATAAGTCGGCCTTAGGGCCAGGTATGAGTTTAGGATATCATGAAAGCACAGGTGGGGGATGGTCTGAGTATTTTCAAGCACATCAAAGTATGCTCCATCGAATACCTAAAAATCTTGATTTAAAACAAGCAGTTTTAGTTGATCCTTTAAGCTCTGTTTTACAACCTATCTTGAGAAGTTTTGCTGAAGATAATAATAAAAATAAAGGAAAAACAGTTTTTATCTATGGAGCGGGAACACTTGGGTTATTAGGAGTTTTTGCGATTAAAGCATTAAATCTACCTTGGAAAGTTATTTGTGGCTATAGGCATAGTTTTCAAGGTGAAATCGCTAAAAAGATGGGAGCGGATCATATTATTCAAACTGGGAATAAATTTATAGAAAATTTTATTGATATAACTGAATCATCACTAAAACCAGTTAGTATTGGTAAACCCAATATAGAAGGTGGAGTTGATATAGTATTTGATTGTGTTGGAAGTGCTAAAACACTTGATGATAGTTTAAGAATGACTAAGGCCAGAGGTGAAGTTGTTTTAATAGCTACAGGGCATGATCTTAAAGGAGTTGATCCCACACCACTATGGTTTAAAGAAGTAAATTTAAGAGGATCTTGTATGTCTGGGAAAAATTATGATCCTAGAGATAAAGTATTAAAATCCGTTTATTCCATCGCTATAGATTTATTAAGTCAAAATGATGCAAGTGAATTGCTAACACATGAATTTGGCTTGAATGATTATAAAAAAGCCTTGAGAGTGTCTCTAAACAAGAAAGAATTTAAATCTGTAAAAGTTGTCTTTAATATTCAGAAATAAGTGCTGCATTTTTGCCGCATTTTATTACTTTCGTCATTAGTATAGTTTTCTAGTTGTGATAAGGTGATTTACTTGTAGATAAATACATCAGGAGTAAATTGTGGATATTTTTGAAAAAACAAAAGGCATGCACCTCATAAGTTTATTAAAATCTGTAAACCTATATCCTTATTTAAGAGAAATAGAAGGAACGTCTGGTTCTCAAGTTATTCATAAAGGATCAGAACTTATAATGCTTGGATCAAATAATTATTTAGGTCTGACTCATCATCCTCAGGTTATTGAAGCTTCTAAGAATGCTCTAGATAAGTGGGGAACAGGTTGTACGGGATCACGATTTTTAAATGGGAATTTATCGCTTCATCAAGAGCTAGAAGAAACACTTTCAAATTATTTGGGTTATGAAGATTGTCTAGTTTTTGCTTCAGGGTTCATGGCAAATCAAGGTGCAATACAAGCAATTACAGACGAGAATGATTTTATTTTTTCTGATTCTGATAATCATGCTTGTATCATAGAGGGTTGTGCTATCTCTAAAGCTAGTACAGTTGTTTTTGAAAGTCATGATATGGAAGATCTTGAAAGAAAACTTCAAAGTGTCCCTCATAATGCAGGAAAACTCATTATCTCTGATGGTGTTTTTTCTATGAATGGTAGTATTGTAAATCTTCCAAAGATGAAAGAATTAGCAGATAAGTATAGTGCTAGACTTTATATAGATGAAGCACATTCACTAGGAACAATAGGAAAGACAGGAAAAGGATCTAGTGAATATTACGATATTATGCCAGATATTTTGATGGGAACTTTTTCTAAATCTCTCGCAAGCCAGGGAGGATTTATTGCAGCCTCCACTGATGTCATCGATTGGATCAAACATAAAGGGAAAACTTTTATGTTCTCCGCGGCTCTTGCGCCAGCAGCTACGGCAGCTGCATTAGAAGCTCTCAAAATCTTAATCAAAACTCCTGAGCTCGTAAAAGAAGTAAATGACAAAGCAGCATTTCTTAAAAAAGGGTTTGATGATATAGGTTTTGATACTATGGGATCTAAAACATGTGTTATTCCAATTCTTATTGGAGATGATAAACTTGCGTTGAAATTAAGTAGTGATCTAATAAAAAGAGGTGTCTTTGTTACTCCTGTGGTTTTCCCTGCAGTCCCTAAAGGACAGGCGTTAATTAGATGCTCTGTAATGGCAACACACACTAAAAATGAACTTCAAAAAGCAGTAGAAATTATGAAGGATTACTCTGATTTAATTTTAAATCAAAAAAAGAGTAATCAAGAAAGCCTTCATCAGCTACTAGATGCTAATTTAAATGCAGCAGAACTTCGGTCTAAGTTACTGTAATTATCGTTAGAGTTAACCTAGTACAATTTATTGTTGAATAAATTTACAACTATGTAATAAGTAATGAGAAGTCATAATCCGTTAATCGATTCGTATAGAATAAATTAAAAAGGATTATGCCCAGTGAAAAAAAGATATTTTTTATTTTTATGTTTGTTTATAACGAACATTTCAAAAGCCCAAACTCATGAAGAGCTGCTCGCTCCGGTGAGAGATTTTTTCTATGAAATTGAAGATTTTAACGATGTTAGTGAGTCCGATGAATATGCTAGTAATGCTAAGTCTCCTGAGGCAACGCCAGTTAGCAAGATAAATCCAGAGTTTAGCAAAGATAAAAATGATTACTTTATTATAGGGACGAGACATTTAAGATTTAAAAATAAAACTATTGAAGAAGTAGAAAAACTTTTTATACCTACTCAAAAAGAGCTACTTAGTCCTATTAAGAAAATCTCTAATATTGAGCACTTATCTGGAGATGAGTATGATAAGAACTTCACCTCTAGGATTGAGCTGACAGTAAAAGCCGTTTTTAAGACGACATATAAATATGATTGTGACTCTGAATTTAGAGTGGAAGATCTTGGAAAGAAAAAAATCTTAAAACTTTTTAATACGAATTGCCTTGATAAAAATGGAGAAGTTGGACATTTAAAAATGAGTGCTCAAGAAATCCATATCGAAGAAGTCAATAGAGACATAGACATCATTATTAATAATGTTGTAATGACTGCTAAACCTAATTTGCTACCTGAAAGTATTTTAAGATCTAAGTCTCAATCAAGAGGTAAAGACACTGCTGCATATATAGTGAAGCGTTTGATTGGCAAAAAAGTAAAAATATTAGAATAAGGTTTATATGAAATACTTAATATTATTAATTTTAACACTAAATGTTTTTTCTCAATCTAGGTTGAAAATCTATGATCATCCAAATAGAGATTATCAAAAGTGTCTAAACTTAGAAACAAATGCACAGAGTAAAGGAATCACTTTAAATGTAGGCGAGTATAAAGGGGCTTGTTTTAACGATGAAATGATGAGAGCGGTAGATAAGCTCGAACTCCCTGAGCATTTAAGTGAAAAAGATTTTTTGTTAGTAGAGAATTTCTCGCATAAAGGAAAATATTATTATGCTTTAATTGAAGTAGGAGCAATTGATTCAAGAACAGAAGTTATGATGCAACTAGAAAGGTTTGCGCCGACTTGGATTGCTGGGCATACTCAACTCAGATATAGGTTTCCTGAAAAAATAGTTCACTTGTATGAAACTCTTGATGATCTAGATGCAGGGAAAGAGCCAGATGTTAAGCTTCAAGATATTGTAACAAGTATAGAAGCAATGAGGCCTTTTGGCCGTAATTATGGATTAGTTGCTGGGACTCAAGATAAGTTTTTAGCAGTATTTAGAATGAAGAGTGTAAGAGATGTTGCCGATAAAGCTATACGGAATAATAACGATAAAATTGAGCAATTTATCATTAAGTTTGAAAAACAGAGAAATAAGAGAGTTCTTCTAGAACATTATGTTAGTAAAGGTACAGAACATGGGTATTCTCTTATTTATAATACATTAGTTTTTAATTGCACAAATGGACTTTATATTCAAGCTGAGCCAATTGTTAAGTCTGTAGGAAAGAAAGTGAAGTTTTTTCAAAAAGTGAAACTTGCGTTACCAGTTTTTGCTTCAGGTGCTTTAGAGAGATCTGATTTAATTGAAAAAAGAATAGAAAATTTTGATGCTAGGTTATTTGTTTTTAGAGAAGAAATGAATGCTCGTAGAGAATTAGATCAGAAAATCATAAATATTCTTCCTGAATTAAGTGAAGTTAAGGAAGTTGAAAGAAGTTCCAAATGTTCTGAAAATCAATACAGACATCATGGAGTATGTGTTTTAAAAAAATAAAATACCCTTAATTTTTATAATTAAGGGTAAATGTTTTATTTAAAATGTTTCACTAAGAGCATTATAAATATCTAGAATCCCTCCAGACACTGATAAATTTTTAAATGGTCCTAGAAGAGGTTTAGAAACTTGAGTACTGTATTGCCTAGAAGAATCTATAAAGATAAATCTTATTTTCTCTGGACTCAAGCTTGGCATGTATCCAAGTAGTAATGCTGCTGCCCCAGAAACGACAGGAGAAGCCATTGAAGTCCCACTTAATGCTTTGTACTTATTATCTGGAAGAGTAGAGTAGACAGCAACTCCGGGAGCAAAGAGGTCCACAATCGTTTTACTATAATTAGAAAAAGATGCAGATAATGAGCTATTATTTTTTGCTGACGATGCGCCTACCTCAAGCCAATTAGAAGCAATTTTGTTGGCTGAAATCATGAAATGATTGGGAAAATTATTATTGGCAGTATTTTCTTTCCCATCGTTACCAGCTGCATGCACTAATAATACACCTTTTTCTCTTGCATAAAGAGTAGCTTCTTCTACAAGTTTTTTGTCACTTCCAAATGCTTTTCCAAAGCTCATATTAATTATCTTGGCCCCATTATCAACAGCATATCTTATTGCATTAGCAACATCATCATCTCTTTCATCACCGTTTGGTATGGCCCTAATGGCCATGATTTTGGCATTACTAGCAACACCTTTGATTCCTAAAGAGTTTTTTCTATTAGCCGCAATAATTCCTGCTACATGAGTGCCATGCATTGAATCAGGCCCTATAATATCATTATTCCCATATTTCCCTTTTCTTTTCTCTTTCTCTATTAGTTTTCTGGCTTCAGATTGAAAATTAATATCACAGTAATGCTTCATTTCAGGATCATAAGATCCATACAAACAATATGGGCTTGATTTGGAGTAATCCTTAAGTTTCTTTAAATAAGCTTGTTCTTTTGTAGTAAGGTCTCGATTTAAACTTTGAAGACGTTTAATCTCTCTTGCAAACTCTAAGTTTTCTTTATCTGCTTGATATTTTCCTTCACCTTTCTTAAAAGTTCCATCTGATAAAACTTTTCCCATTCCTTTCTTGGACCCTAGGAAATTCCAACCATAATAATCATCAATATAGCCATTACCATCATCATCTTTGTTATTATTGGGAATTTCATCTTTGTTAATCCAAATTTTTCCTTTTAAATCTTCATGATTCACGTCAACTCCAGAATCAATGACGGCGACAATGATCTCAGTGCCTGGTTCTCCAAAAGCATCATAAGTTTTATCGACAGAAATACCATGAACTGTTGATTCTTGAGGTGATTGGTTAAACCAATCTTTTCCATTCATAAAAATTGAGTTGAATTCATGTGATAAGAGAACATCATTATTAGGAATGAGTTCAACCTTTGAAAACATTAAAAGTGGTGTGAGAAAGAAAAATATTTTTAGCATAACAATTCCTTTTGTTATTTTTTTAGTTTTTTATAATTTTAGCGTTCTAGGAATCTAATGACTAATAAACCTGACTATTTAGTTTTCTTGATTGTGAAGAATAGATTTTAAAAAGTTAAAACTGCTTTTTTTGTGCAAAGGGGTAAAGTAACTTTGTAACTTATGGCCTTTGAGGTATCCAGAATCATCAAAGATATTTGTTAACGAGTATTTACTCGCAATACCAATAATCTCATTATCTTTATTCAAGAGAGGTCCTCCTGAATCTCCAGGTTGAATTTGAGAGATAACTTGTAGCTGATTTTGAAACTCATAAGTACTTACTTGGCTAATATGTGGGCCAACGGTGTAGGGGTTTGTAATCGAAAAAAATGCACTCTGCTTTTTTCCTGATTTTTCATCTGTAAAGCTAGCAATATTACTTCTTCCAAAACTAACAAGTCTAAATTTATTATTATAATCAGGAGTTTTAAAAGAAATTTTCAATGGAGCTATATCAACATTTCTAGATAAAACCATATAGGCAATATCATAACGAGAGTTTAAAAGTCTTTGCCATTCTCCTTTTGAGTTTAGACTTGGAGGATCTAAAAAATCATCAAGATATTCGATTTTATTTACGACTAAATCGGGGAACCCTAAGATCTTAATTGAATCTAATTGAACTTCTTGTGTTTCATGTTGATCCAATTTTACCAAACAATGAGCTGCCGTAAGAATAATATTAGAAGCAATAAAAGCTCCGGTGCATTCAAATAAATTTTTATCTAGGTTTTGAAATTCATATTTGATAATGCCTGGAAAATCTGAAGATTTTATGAGCTGACCTCCTATAATATCAGGAGCAGCTAAAATATGAGTATTTGTGAGAATGATCAGGAGGAGAAAGGCAGTAAAAAATCTCATGACATTACATAGCATATTTTTGAGCCGAAGCGTTTAAAAAGAGATTGAATATTGTAAAAAGTTCTTACTAATGCTTAAATCTCTTAGTATGAGTGCTAAGAAATCAGTCTCCGAGATGATGAATCTTGGACCTAAATGTGAAGAAGATTTTAATACTGCTGGTATTTTTTATGCTGAGCAAATTATCAAAATGGGTGCGAGGAAGTCTTTTTTAAAGATGCTTGATGGCAGATTAGCTCTTAATAAAAGTGCAAAATGTGTAAATGCTATTTATCTTTATGCTATTTATGGAGCTATTCACGAGATAGATTGGCAAGATACTCCAGAGGATAAGAAAAAGGAATTTAAAGCATTTACGAAAGAGCTTCGTGAATCCGGGAGATATATTTAACTTGCCTAGTTTTTAGTCACTTTTTTCTAAATTTACATACTTAATCTATGACGAACTTCTTTCGTGTTAATTTTATATAAATCTAAATTTCACACAATAAGGAGACGGAATGAGAAAAACAATAATTATGCTAGGTATGGCTTTTATAGGCATGTCTGTACAGGCAAAGACGAGCACATTAAAAGACTTAAAGGCAATAAAAAGCTTAAAAATTAAGTCTAAATTAAATATTACTTCTAAGAGATTAAAAATTGATACTGATAAAGCACAAGCTGCTAGAAAAGTTAGAATAGCTGAAATTTTAATTGAAAACCCTCAGAATATGGAATTAGCTGCAGGAATTTTAGCTGAAGCGTTAGTTTTGGATCCTACGAATGATAAAGCTAAGTTTTATAGTGCAATTACAAAAATAAGTTTAAATTTTAAAGGTTTCTATGCTCATGCTAAAAATCACATGAAAGTTGAAGATGCTCAGAAGTTAAAAAAAGAGATTTTGAGCACAAAGTATCCTGAAGCCATAGATATGGCCTTTAATTTACCATCTCATATTAAAGAACTTAAGAAAAAAGCAGCAGTTTCAGGATTTATTAAAAATAATCTAATGGTTTCATTTAAAGAGGCGATTTCATTGCTTGGCGATATTAAGGCAGATGTTACTTTAATTGCTCCTGAAAACATTGAAGCAAAATATACTTTTTCAGGTTCGAGTCCAGGTTATTATTATCAAGAGTGTTATTCAACTCAGAATAATGATGGGTCGTATGATTATCATTGTTATGATTATTCTTACAAGGGCACTTCAACTGAAAGCAAAAAAGCGAAACTTTATAAGCTCTCTTTAGTAGATTTTAAAGTATTAAAAGGAGCCCTTAGTACAATGTTAAACTCAATGAGAATTGCTACAGCTTATAATATTGAACAAGCTGATAGCCTTTATGCGACAGCTGAATTGATGGATAGAGCAGGTACATTAAGCCCTAAGAACGCTGTTGCCTTGATAAAAAAGCACTCAGGATTTTTAACATTAAATACAGATCATGAATTATCTGAAATAGTAGTTTCTGTATCAGATACGCTAGAAGATGCTCTAGATCTTGCTGATTTAAGAGATGTTTTATGTAACGATAGATTAAGATCTGGGTATGCTTCATTAACATCTTTATGCTTAGATTTAGATTCAGAAGATGCAATTAGAGAAGTATTGAATAGTATTTCTGGTCCTTCAAAAGTTAAAATAGGGACTAATAGTACTGGTAAGTCAGTATCTATATTAACAAATGTATCAGCTTTTCTTTCAAATCCGATTCAAGATTTAAAAACATTATTACCTACTAGATTTACTAGAAATGGAGCACCGGTTTACAAAGCTAGTGGAACTTATAATGGTTTATTCCCACAAGCTGATCTACAAAATAAGTTAGATGAATTGAATAGATAAATATCATGATGTTTAGATTACTTTTTTTATTAATAACTTTGCAGGCCGTCTCGCAAGAGAGCGGCCTTCCTAACTATAAAGTCCGAATGAAAAGTGGTACTTTATATTTTAGCTCGAATTTTTCTAACAAAGTGAGTTTAGATGTTAAGCAGTTTATTAAGAAAAAAGAATATTACAAGTGGAGTTTACATGGAGTAACTCTTAATCTTTACTCTGAAGACGGTGAGACACTGATTGATCAAGTTTCATATAAAAAAGGATCTTATAAGGAATCTCTTGGTACTTGGTTCTTATCTGAAAAATCAAAAAGTAAAACTGGGTTTGAAAGATGTTATAATTTTCCTGATGTTATTTATCTTTCACAAAAAGAAGGATTACTGAAATCGCCAACTGGTTTTTATCTAGATCTTAGTGAAAAGCTTGATGGTTGTAATGAAACGAAACAGACTACTTAGATAGAATAAATGAATTTGGAAGCAATTGCTTTTGTGTAAATTCTTGCTTGATTTCTGAGCAATTAGCTAGATAAACCATAGTGCTCTCATCTGAAAATTCAGACATTGTTTGCAAGCAAAGCCCACATGGAGGATCGCCTTCAGGAGAATCCGTAACGACCATAATTGCTTCAAGGGTAAGCTTCCCTAGGTCTGATATTCCTTTTAGAATAGCGATTCTTTCGGCGCAAATCGTTCCTCCAAAACTTGCATTTTCAATATTGCAGCCTTTGAATATCTCCGAGCTTTCTTTGAATTTAATTGCTGAGCCAACTTTAAATTTAGAGTATGGAGAGTAAGATTTCTCCCTAGCTTCTTTGGCAGCTTTGAATAACTCAGTTTTTAAGTCCATTAGTACTTATCCTTAAGTGAAAGTTCCTCAGTTAATCATATCTCAAGGAAACTGTCTAGAATTTAGACAGTTTTAGGGAAGAAAGTTAAATTTACATATTCTCATTTCTTCAGAGTGTTAAGAGATATACTGAGCGCATGAAAAATATTACTCTTTTTATACTCATTTTATCTTCACTATTATTTTCTCAAGACAAACAAAATGATCCTATTAAGGACAGTATCCGAGTGTATTTTAGTCAAGATGGGATTAAATATTTTGAAGAAAATATTATGAGTATTATTGAAGAGAATATAGGGGTGAATCCTGGATATATAGAAAGAATGGATTATGTTACTGAGTTTCAATTTCCAGATATTTATAAAGAACAGATACCAGGAGCTAAAACTCTAGAGAAAATGAAAAGCAAAATGTTAACAAGGCTTAATAATAGATTTTTAAGACTTATTAACAAAAAGTCTTCTCAATTATCCCTTGATAGTATGATTTTTCAAGCTCAGTGGGATAAAGCGAGCTTTAAAGCAAATAGTAAATATTCAGATAAATTTTCTTTTTCAAAAAAAGATTTCTTATTTTCTTTAGATGCAGTTGTGGAGGCATCAAACCTCAATTTTTATATGAAAGGGCTAAAGCTTAAAAATAAGTACTTATCGCTATATGATCAAAATGAATTAAATATTTTTACAAGTTCAGATTCCACCTCACTCAAATTTAAAGTTGAAATCGGTTTTTACAAAGATGGAGATGTTTTTAAAGTAGAAGTGTTAAAACCCTATATAAACGTTGCTGAAATACTTTTGAATTTAAATTATAAGCACAAGATCCCTCTTGATTTATCTATTGCTGATATAGAGGTAAGTTTAGATGGCGATAAAATTTGGCTTTATAAAAATGGAGCTCCTTTAGAAAGTGATGATTATGATACCAAGCAAGCAAAGCTTGATAGCCAAGCTTTAAAAAATGATTTACTTGCTTTCATTCCTGTTCAAGTCGATGAGTACTTAGTCAAAGAGTATGCTCAAACAGTTAAGGCCATTAAAGATACAGTGCAGAAAGTTTTTGATGAATCTGCTCAAGGTTATTTTGAAGAAAGTGTGAATGCTTTTTTTGCTACAGGAGTTAAATCAGGAGATTTACTGCCAGCTGTAGCAGCGGACTTAACGTATTTAAATCATGACTGTTCACTAAGAACTGCAAAAGAAAACTATAAGACTGGAGAGTTCATTTTAGATAAAGAAGGCAAAAGGCAATACCATGAAGCTGCTACAAAGTTAATTGATCCTGAAACTGGAGAGTCTGTAACAGAAGTTGAGTTATCAGAGAGTGATCTAGCTCTTCAAACTCCAGCTTTTCGCTATTATTTTGAAGATACTTATAAAAATATTTTTTCAAATAAAGATAGTGAAGAATACGCTAGTTTTTTTACTGAAGATGGAAAATTAAAACTGGTTTGTAGTTTTGAATGGAATATTTCGATGTCTGATTTAGGTACTCATCAAGAGCGATTTTTTATCAAGTTTGATGGAAACGTAGGAGATACTAACAAAGCTCAAACTCTTAAGAATCATAAATTCCCTTATGCAGGGGAAGGTAATAATGATGGTAATGATTCTAAAATTGATGATTATGATGTAACGCTTAGTTTTGATATTGGAGTAGTTAATAAAGTTTTAGAGTTAAGTTTTCTTAGAAAATATTTTGATGAAGTGTTAGTAGGAGAGACTAAAGAAGATGGTGTGCTTACATTGAGTAAGGAGCCTAGAGTTTTTATTCAGGATAATCAGTTAAAAGCTGAAGTAAATATTGCGTATCCCAGAAATAGTGTTGAAATGGGAGGCTTTAAGAAGTTTATTATGAAGACTTTTCTTGTGAAAAATTGGGTGCTTTTAAAGATGAATATTAATATAGATTTAAGCCTTAATAGTGATGGAACTTATAAGATTTCGATTGGGGACTTAGATCAGGATTCAATAGGAGTAGATTCTGCTGCTTACAAACTAATTGGTAAGATTTTTAAAGGATCTCTTACGAAGGGCATTAAAGAAGCTGTAATTAAGGCCACAACAACACTATCTGGCACAGAAATGGCTAAGAGAGTTCCAATTCCTACTGAGTTAGGAGTTATTAGACTTAAACATAAAGACGTAGGGATTGACAACTCTGGAAGAATTATGTTTTACACTGATTTAGTAAAATAAGTTTTGGAGAAAACTATGAAATATATTTTAACGTTACTATTTTTTATCAACTTAGCTTTTGCTCAAGACATTAAAATCCCGAACATTACGGCTAGAGGGTTAGATAACTTTAAAGATATGAATTTCTCAGCTTATCTTGTCTCTGCCAAGTCTACGGCTCTTTCCAAGAAGAAAGTTATTAATGCTGTTATTACTAAAATCCACTCTAGATTAATCACGAATCCAGATCTAGTAATTAAAGAAATGAATTTTTCGAGAAGAATAGCTCGCTCATTTGCTGCTAATTATGTTTTATTTGTTGTTCATGAACAAAAAGATTTTGTCATTAATAAAAATTTTGCTACTCCTGCTTTTGAAGCTGCGATGTATCTTAATAAAGATCAAAAAATCGCTCCTTTACCTGCAAACAGAAAATATAAGAAGCAATTACTAATTCCTTTAAAAGAATTACAAGTTTCTCCTTCTGCAGTAGTTCCATTCTAGAGAAATCGCTCTATACTAACATTATGTTAAAATACTTTTATCTAGATAGAAGATCTTTAGTGCTTAGTCGTGTTCTAATGGGATTTTTTATTATTTATGATTTACTTCATCGACTGCCTTATATCGAGATGTTTTATACAGATGAAGGTGTTTTATCTAGAGATTTTTTTATTAGTGAGATGGCCCATAGTTGGAGTTATTCTTTATTACTAATTAATGGTAGCTCGTCTTTTACTTACCTGTTTTTCTTTGTTTATTTTTTCTTGGCAGTAGCTTTTATCGTTGGTTACAAAACTAAATTAGTTACCTTTCTTTTATGGATCTTTACAGTTTCTCTTCACGATAGAAACTGGTGGGTTTTAAATGGGGGAGATGATGTTCTAAGAATTTATTTGTTCTTTATGATGTTTCTACCAATTAGTGGTAATTTAGATGCATTTAAAAAAGATAAAGAACTTTCATTCTGGACTTTTGGATACTTTATCCAAGTAAGCTTGATTTATTTGACCACTGTTCTTTATAAAGATTCTCCTGAATGGCGAAGTGATTTTACGGCCACTGAGTATGCTTTAGGAATTGATAACTTCGTCTCTTATATGGGAGCACTCTTAAGAGAATTTCCGGTTATACTAAAAGTTTTGACGGGGTTTACAATTATTGGAGAGTTTATTTGTGGTACCTTTTTGTTATTTGGCTTTTTAGCCTTTAAGTATTCTCATTATTTAAGATTCATTTCAGTGTTCATCGGTTTAAGTTTTCATTTAGGCTTGATCATTTTTATGACTTTAGGAGATTTTGCATTCTTTTGTCTTGCTATGTGGGTTGCTTTATTACCTTCAGAATTTTGGGAAAGACTAGGTGAGAATAGAATATTAATCATTATAAATAAGCGTTTGAAGTTTTGGTCAAAAACATTATCTATTAAGGATAGTGTAGGAAGAAAATCCACTTTTATAAAAATATTAAGTAATGGCCTTGCTCTTCTTAGCATCTTAAGTATTTTCTATTGGAATCTCCAGGAGTTATATCCTAAAAAAGTTCCAGAGATCAATGTCTTAAAAAATTCTACAAGGTTGTTTCATCTCTATCAAAGATGGAATATGTTTGCTCCTTTTCCTTATTCTCATAATGAATGGTTAAGTATGCCTGGAGAGTTTCAAGATGGATTTAAAAAAGATCTTATGGATTATGGTTATAAGGGTAGTGCAAAAAAATTAGACTATAAAACTTTAACTTGGAGTAACTCTTTAATGAAAAAATTCTTAAGTGTTATTTCTGATGATGAACAGGCCTTACAGGAATTTGTTTTTTATCATTGTAGAAGATTTAATAATGAAAAAAATAGATTGAAAAACTTTCAAATTATTCGCTATAGACAAAAAGTAACTCTTTACGGAGATGAAGAAGAAGACATTGAAAGTAGAATTGACTGGAGTGGAAATTGTTATTAAGAGAAAAGAAAGTATGAACTTTCTTTTCTCTTGTATTTAAAAAAACCTTATTGCATTTTTGCTTTTTCAGCTTCTACTTCAGCTACCTCAATATTAATTTCAACTCTTCTATTCATTGATCTTCCATCTGCTGTTGAATTGTCAGCCACAGGAACAGCTGGGCCGTAACCCATTGTTGTTATATTTGAAGGCATAACACCATTACTTACTAATAAGTTTTTTACAGATGCAGCTCTTTGAGCAGACAGTTGTTGGTTCCAAGAATTTGATCCTTGGCTATCTGTGTGTCCAGTAACTTCAATCTTATCATTTGGATATTTTGATAGAATCGCAGCTAATTGCCTTATCTTTTCATTTCCCATTCCATTAACTGTGGAACTATTTGTAGCAAAAGTAACGTCACCTTTGATTTTTGTTTTTAACTCACCTTCAGGAGTCACTTCAGTTTCAGCAACTTGTTCTAATTCTTTTTTTCTTTTATCTAAAATTAGTCCAACTCCACCACCAAGAAGTCCACCGATTCCAGCTCCGATTAGTGTTCCTTTGGTTTTTTTTCCTTTTTTAGCAAAAATACTACCTATGGCAGCTCCAGCGGCTGCTCCAATCCCGGCTCCCATTCCTGTTTTGCTTTTTAAAGTTCCATCTGGGTTTGTGGCACATCCAAAAAGTCCACCAATAACAATGGCAATTAATAAATTTTTCATTTCCTATCTCCTTAGTAGATAATAATAATTGAAATATTATTATCTAGTTTTGATCTTTTTTTTCAAGAAAATGAGAATAAAATTCACATAAAATCAAAACAGTCGGGAATTACGACAAATCTTGCCTTCCTTAATGAAAATAATCTTTATCTATTAAAATAGATTTTAGATGAAAACAATAATCATTTTGTCATTCTTTTTTCTTCTATCTTCCTGTCTGATTCCAGAATCAGCAGATGTCGAAGCCGGAGATTCTAATCTTCCTCTTTTTGTAGACGAGGGATTAATTGCTCCTTTAAAAGAGAGTTGTTTGTGTGGAGCGAATGGTTCCGCTGTTAATATTAATCAAGGAAAAGTTTTATTTCTTAACGATCAGTCTTTAATGGATGAGCTAGAAGGTGAGTTTGGTTTTCATAAATTAATGAGTGCTATGAAGCCAGCGAATTTAAGCTTTGATCAATTTGTAAGAAGTTATACAGACGGTTATGGATTAAGTGCCATTCCTAGTGGAAAGGCAGTGCCTGGAGAGGTGAATGATCTAAGAGCAAGAAATTTTTCTAAAAATGAGATTGTAAATAATTGGCCTCAAAGTGGTGGGCAATTTCAAGCAAGTGGTTCGCCCTATCAATTAATAGCCTTGCTATTTAGACCTGAATTAATTGAAAATGATGCTTCTGGAAACTTATTACATGCTGGAGAATTCAGATTTATTTATAAATTTCATCCAGCGTCTCAAAGTCAAGCATCATTAGGTGATAAAAAAAATCATATTATTTTAGAGTATAAACTTCCTTTAGAACCTGCCACTCTTCAAGGACAAGCAATTGGAAGTTTTAAAAGAATTCACTGGTTAAGATTTGTTTCCAAATTACACTGCTTGAATGGTGATGATTTTAAAAATCATTTGAGAAATGTTTTAAGACGAGTCGCGATCGCTGATTATCCTACTAGTAAATGGAGAAATGGCAGTGCTCTTGGGCAGTTAAGAGTCAATGATTTCTTAAATCCTAATACACCTGCCTCGGCAAATCCTGTTGGACAAGATTGGAGTTTATTTGAGTATCGTCTAGGCAGTAGTGGAAAATTAGAAAGACATAGAATGCCTTTAACTCCTAAAGATAACTTTTCTAATGATTTCTCTGCTGAAATTAAAAATCAAGGCTTAGTAAATCCAGGGCCAACAGAGCTTATTAACTTTTTTACTTCAAACTTTTCTTTTATAAAAGATGATTCAAAAGATTATAATTTGCCTTCTAAACTAGAAGCGTGGCAAAATGATTACGTTAGGAATACAAGCTGGGGAACATTATTAAATAATAATGCTTCTATTTCAGCACTCTCTCCAGCCGCGGAGAGATCTTTTGCGAAGTACAGATTTTCTCTCAATACTTGCAATGGTTGTCATGGCGGAACTTTTAGATCAAATCAAAATATGATTCCGAACCTTGGAACTACAGCTGCTGCTTTGGGTAAACCATCTATTGATTTTTCTAATATTAATTCAACTATTAATTTTTTACATGTTAATAAAGATGGCCTGCCAACTATTTTTTTATTAGAAGATCTTCAGAACAGAAAAGAAGAATTAGAATTTCAGTTATCTGTTGCTGATTGCATGGAGAATTAGTGATGAAATATATAGTTTTATTTTTTAGTCTGCTTGGCCTAGGTTCAGATTTTCAAATTTATTCAGTTTGTCCTTCTCATTTAGATTTAATAAAAGATGCAGATTGTAGATATACAGAATTGCCAAAATCTAGAAAGAAAACACTTGTTGATCAAAAACTTTTAGTTGAAGAGTGTAAAGATGCTAAAGCGATACTTGGAGATCGAAGATGCCTTTCCGAAGTGTTAAAAATTGGCGATTTCAGAGTTAGAGAAGATGATAATAATCAAGTAAGAAGAGAAGATATGATTACAGAGTCCATAGTAGAAGAGTCAAGAGATTTAGGAAAAAGCTTTATAAAGATATTTCTTGAGACAAGAAATAAGCTTTGGAAAAATCGACATCATTGATTTCGTTTAAGTATGAGCAAGTCTCTTTAATAAAATTTATCCAATCATTCTCATGAATAGTATCTTTACTAAAACAAAAATGATGACATTTGGTTTTGGGATTTTCTGAGAACTTTCTAATTTGCCAATTATTAAGATTTTTCTTTTCTATAAAATCCATGAGTTTTTTATAGGAGACAATTTCATCTTTTTCTCTCATGAAAATAAGCGTAGGAGAGTTTTTTATACTTGTTTTTGTTTGTTGAAAATTCTTTAAAAGAGAAAAGAAAGCTTTATAACCATTCATATGAAAGTCATAGGCAATCCCATCTGCAGAGGTATGAGTGATACTGTAAAATGGAAAAAGATAAGCGAAGTATTTCATCCCAAAACTTAGAGGTTTCATCTCTAGAGCTGGAGCCAAAAATACTTTTCTTTTAAATGAAACTTTTGATTGAATTTCAAGAAGAGAAGCACAAAGAGCACCTGTTGAATAGCCTAGAAAATGTAGATCAACATTTAACTCATCTGCTTTATTTTTTGCAATTGTGTATGCCTTGAAAAATTCGTCTAACCACAAGTTAGATGTACTTTTTTTACTATCTGCATTCTGACGGTGTCCAGTGAGGGCCATATTCAAAACTGAAATGTTTCTTTTATTGAATTCTTCAATAATTGAGTGCAGTCTTTCAGGTTTTAAAGTAAGGCCGTGGCACATTAACACAACTGATTTTGTGTAGCTACTTTTGCTTGCATGCCATTGAAATAGAGAATCATAAATCATGTGAAGTGATAGTATACAAGAAAAGTCTAGTCTTTGCGATGAGTAGGTCATTTTTTCATAGATTTAATGCTTTCTTTTGAATTAGAGGCAATAGTAAGAAGATAAAAAATTTGATAAGCTAGCTGCTGAAAGGACATATCTATGTATGAATTAATCTTAGTTAGACACGGGCAAAGTGAGTGGAATAAATTAGGGCTTTTTACTGGCTGGACAGATGTTTCTCTTTCTGAACAAGGTATTAAAGAAGCTAAAGATGCTGGCACCAAGTTAAAAAACCATAAGTTTAGCTTTGCTTACACTTCAATGCTTAAAAGGGCCATTCACACTTGTTGGCTTTTATTAGAAAATGCAGATCAGATGAATATTCCTGTTTTAAAAGATTGGCGCTTAAATGAAAGGCATTATGGATCTCTTCAAGGGAAAAATAAAGAAGAGATGCGAGAACTTCATGGTAAAGAGCAAGTTCATACCTGGAGAAGAAGTTTTTCGACTAAACCTCCACAATCAGAAATTCAAGAAGTTCCTACGCTTTATAAAGGATTAAATACTTATCCAACTGGAGAGAGTCTTGAAAATACTTGTCAAAGGGTTATTCCTTTTTGGGAAGATGAAATTTCAAAAAAAGTTTTAATGGGAGAGTCAGTGTTGATTGCAGCTCATGGTAATAGTTTACGTGCTCTAATTAAGCATTTAGAAAATATAAGTAATGATGATATTAACCAATTAGAAATTCCAACAGGAAGGCCTATTAAAATTACCTTAAATAAAGAATTAAATTTTATAAGTAGAGAATTTATTAATTAATTTAGAACTAACTTAAAAGGAGAAAAAAATGAGTTTTAGTTTTCCAGAATTACCTTACTCTTATGATGCACTTGAGCCTCATATGGATGCTCGTACAATGGAGCTTCATTATTCAAAGCATCATCAAGGGTATTTCAATAAATTTATGAAAGCGATTGAAGGGACTGATAACGCTAACAAATCTTTAAATGATATTTTTTCTAATATCACAAATGAATCAGCTGGAATTAGAAATAATGGTGGAGGTTATTATAATCATGGAATTTTTTGGAATTCGATGTCACCAAATGGTGGTGGTGCTCCCAGTGGTGAGTTAGCAGATGCAATAAATGATTCTTTTGGATCTTTTGATAATTTAAAAGAAGAGTTTTCTAATGCTGCTAAAACAAGATTTGGATCTGGATGGGCATGGCTTATTGTTGACGGGAACGGTAAATTAAAAGTTACTTCAACAGCTAATCAAGATAATCCATTAATGAACTCTGAGTCTGTTAATGGAACACCAATTATGGGGTTAGATGTTTGGGAGCATGCATATTATCTTAATTATCAAAACAGAAGACCAGATTATGTTTCAGCTTTTTGGAATGTAGTAAATTGGGACTTTGTTTCTGCTGAGTTTGCTAAGCATAAATAAGGATCTATAGATAATCAGCAAGAGAAGAGTTATTCTCTTGCTGATTTTATTAAAACCCATTTTGGAATAATTTCCCGAATGTCTTGCCTTCCTCTATGTATTTAAAGTATTTACTTTTTTTGAGTTGCACTCAAACCATAGCTTTGAGCTCCAAATTTCTGTAGTATTTGCAGACATATAGAGGCAATACCTTCCGTGAAACAACCAATCCTAACTGTATCGGCTCTTCTCTTATTACTAGTTATTGAGCATCTCCGAAAGATTTAACTTTAATGGATGTTTTTTCAAAATATTCATTACTCAATAATTCTATCAAGGTCTTTCTTGAATATAGGTAAGACTTCTTTTATCTGCTGAAGTAGTTCTTTATCATCTGGAGACATCTCTAAGAGCTCAACAAATCCTTGAATGCAGTTAAAGTGATTTATAAGTTGATGGTGAAGTAATTTAATTTCTTCTTTAGTTTTCATCTGAGTTGATTCCATATTTTTTTAATTTTCTGTAAAGTGTTGTTCTACCGATACCAAGTTCCTTAGCGGAAGCCGACATGTTTTGATTGTTTTTACTGAGAACTTCTATGATTAAGTCTTTTTCTTTTCCTGCTAAACTCCTAGAACTTACTTCAGGCCTTGCTTCTTTTGTCTTGTTTTGTGTCAAGTGTTCTGGGATATTATCCTCATCGATAACTTGGCCATCAGATAATATTGCTACTCTTCTAATAATGCTTCTTAACTCTCTTATGTTTCCTGGCCAGGTGTATTTTTTAAGTATGTTAAGAGCTTTTTGAGTTAGAGTTTTAGTTGGCTCGGAAAACTCCAATGAAAACTCTTTTAGAAATTCAGAGCAAAGATACTCGATATCTTCAGTCCTATCTTTTAAAGAGGGTAATTCTACTTCGATATCAGCTAATCGATAAAATAAATCTAATCTAAAGTTGCCTTCATCAATTTCTTTTTTTAGATTCTTACTGCTTGCAGAGACTAGTTGAACATCAAGAGGAATTTTTTTATTAGATCCCAGTTTTTCAATTTCTCTTTCTTGAAGCACTCTCAAAATTTTAGATTGTATCTCTAAAGATAAATCAGCAATTTCATCTAAAAAGAGAATTCCACCATTTGCTTCTTCGAACTTTCCTGTTCTATCAGAATCGGCACCCGTGAAAGATCCTTTTATATGACCGAAAAGTTCTGACTCAGCTAAATTAGAAGGAATAGCAGGGCAATTAACACTGACCACTTTTTTATTACTCTTCAAGGCAAGAGCTTTGGTGAAAATTTCTTTTCCTGTACCACTTTCACCTTGAATATGGATATTAATGTTTTTGTCTTTAACTTTATCGATAACACTATATGCGTAAAGAACCTTCTCACTTTTACTTTTTATCTCAAATTTCGTTGAAGAGTGACTTGAGAGTTGACTATCTTTACTAAGGCATTCTTCTACAGCGGAAGTGATCTCTGCTAGTTTAAAAGGCTTAGGTATATAGTTATGTGCGCCTAACTTCATACACTCAATGATTTGAGCTGAGGATTTCTCTGCTGACATCATAATAATCTTTGAATTTGGAAGCGTCTTTTTAAAGTGAGTTACGAGTTCTTTTCCGTTTCCATCAGGTAAGTTGATATCAAGAAGAATGATAGAGAAGTCTTCATTTAGTTTTTTTGCATCTTCATAAGTATGAGTTTTAGAACTCCTTAAATTTAATTTTTGAGAAATTGCTTTCTCTACAATATTCGCGAGATATAAGTCATCTTCACAGATTAATATAGTGTCCACCGAATGCTCCTCTCGAAGAGTTAATTAGTGTTTCTATTATATCAAAAATGAAACACTGTTTCTTTTCGGAACAAAGTATTTGAAAAATTTCTTTTAATTTCAGTAGCTTAAGGTTGGCATTGGTCTTGCTTTACTTGATGGTAACACTCAATAAAGGGTGATAACCAAAAGGGGAAAAGAATGAAAGGAACAAAGACTTTAGGAATGTTAACATTAGCAATTATGTATTCAGTAAGTACACTAGGAGCAACTACTGATAGTTTTATCTTACGAGGAAAACTAGAAAGCTTTTGCGAGATTGATGTACAGCCAACTGCAAAGGCAACTGCATTAGACTTAGCTAATGGAGAAAGTAGAAGTGTTGTGGCCAACATGGTTGCTTACGGGAATGATCCAAGTGGATTAGAAATCCAAATTGCATCAGGACAAGGAGCCAAAGTTGTACATAATAGTGATTCTACTCAAATCTTTGATTATGCTTTAAAGTATGTAGCGAGTGAAGGGAACGACAACTCAACAATTAGTATGATTCAGCCTAATGTGTATGAGAAGTTAGATGGAAGAAGTAGTCACGGTTCGATGAAAGGAGCTCTAGACATTACTCTTTCAGGAGATTCAACAAAAGCAGCCGGTACGTATGAAGATGTAGTTTACTTATCTTGTTCACTTCCAGGAGAAGGGAAGTAAGAAAACTTGATTAACCAAGGTAGAGTTTAGCTCTACCTTGGTTAATAAAAAAGGAGAATCAAAATGAAATCAATAATTTTTTTAAGTATTTTAATTTTTAGTTCATTTAATATTTACGCTTTAAGATTAACACCAATGGCCGGATACTTAGCTCCTTCAGGAAATCAATCAGTATTCAATTTTACGGCCATCAACTCGACTGAGCTTCCAGAAGCAATTAAAGTTAGAATTGAGTATAGAAAAGAAGAAGATCGTAAGAAGTATGGGAAGCCAGCAGAAGAACTTTTTCAGGTGTATCCTAAGAAGGCAATTTTGTTTCCTAAAAAATCAGGAAAATCTCACAAAAAAGATATTAAAATTGTTTGGAAAGGTGGGGAAATTAAGGATTTGGAAAGATCGTTTAGATTAGTAGTAGAACAAGTGCCATTAAATTTTTCTAAGAAGAAAATTAATGGTGGAAAAATGCAAATCGTTTCAAGGTATATAGCTTCTGTTTATGTTGCTTCTGAAAAATTTAAATCAAAAGTAAAAGTAGTTTCTAGTAAAATTGAAAATGGAAGACTAATAGTGAAAATGGATAACTCAGGCAATAAGCATCATTTACTAAGCGATTTAATCGTAAGGATTAAGGTAAATGGAGTTTCTCGTAAATTATTAAAAAATGAGATGAGGGGAATATATCTTTATAGTATCCTTGCAAACTCACAAAGAGAGTTTGTTGTAGAGTTACCAAGGGAGTTTAGTAGTAAAAATATAAGTTCTAGTAACATTGAAATCCAAATATAACTTAAATGAATTATGTGTTCTTCATTTTTTTATTCCTAGCTAGTATGGAGTTAAAAAGTGAAGAACCATTCCTTGATGAAGAATCTCTTTACCTTGAAGCTTTCGGTGAAAAACTAACAAGTGAGAATGCTCTATATGGAGTTTTCATCGATGGGAAAAAACTTAAAGAAATAAATCTAACTATTCAATCAGGAGATCATTTAATTGAAGATACAGTGATATTTAAAGAAATCCTGGGAAAGTATTTTAAAAATGAGGCATTAGTCTTCTTAGATGAATATGAGAAAATAAAAATTGAAGATTTAAAGAAGTATTCTCTTGATTATGAGCTAAATCATGAACGTCTTGCACTTTTCATTATACCAAAAGCAAAACAGAGATTAAGAAGTTTTGATAACTTTTCAGATCAAAACTTCTTAGAAGTGAATACTAATAAATCATGGTCACTATTTACTAACCATTTTTATAACTATAATCAGTCAACAAATGATCTTGATTATCATGGTGATTTTGGGCTGAATATCTCAGATATTGTTTTAGAGGGAGAGTATTCGAGAAAAGCTAACGAGCGGTTTTCGTTTGAAAAAGTAACCTTGGTAAAAGACTTAAGAAGGCCTTCGCTACGTATTCAAGGTGGAGATATTATTCATTCTCGATCAGGAGTTATGGAGGGATTAAAGGGAGGAGGGATTTCTATAATAAAAGAACAGTCTCTTCGACCTGAACTTAAAACTAGAAAAAACAATGAGTATTCTTTCTTTTTAGATCGCCCCGCCTGGGTAAGCATTTTTATTAATAAAAGAATTTATCAAAAAAAATCATATCCAGCAGGAGAGCATATTATATCAGGCTTTTCTTTACCACGAGGTGTAAGTAAAATAGAACTTAAAATAAGATATCTAGACGGGCAAGTTGAAACTTTAGAGTTTGGAGAAGCTTATGACTATTCATTGCTTCGTAAAGGATATAGTGATTTCCAGATCAGTTATTTTGATGATGAACTTTCTTTAGGAAGAGATTTCAAAAATAAATTTCACAATACTAAAAATTTTTCTTCAAACTTTGGGTATGGTATAGGCCAAAATCTAAGTTTGTTTAATCAATTAAACTTTAGTGATAATTTTTCTTTAATTGGTTTAGAAGGACGCTATGCAAGTATCTTAGGGAATATGAGTCTTGCTACTGGTTTAAGTTCATTGAGAAAATCGAGTAAACGAGGGTATGCAGTTGATCTAGGTTGGTATTATCAATATCACAATAAATCAAACCTTGGGCTTGGAGGAATTTCTGTAAACTTATCACATGAATCTAAAGATTTTTCACCTAAGTATAATTTTTCTCCGAATGTATCAGATATGTGGACGTTCGATGCGAATGCTCAGTTTCGAATTGAAAATCAGTGGAATGTTAGTCTTAATTACGGGAGAAAGTGGGGGATAGGAGAGCAAGAAAAAATTCAACTCAAAGTTGGAAAGCGCTTTTCTAAAAATTGGACTTCTAGTTTAAGTTTTATCAAAGAAAGATTTAACAACGATGAGGATTATACTTTATCGCTTAGTTTTGATTATATTAATGATAAAAAACCTATAGAACTGAATGGAACTTTGCACTCGAATGGAGATCACTCGCTTAACGCTGGATATGAGTCAGTTAGCAGTCTACCTGGTTATGGTGTTGATCTTGGCTACGTAAAAAGTAATGATAGAGAGAATTTAAGCTTGAGTGGGAATTATGACAATCCTTATTTTACCGCCCGATCTGATACTCAGTGGGATTCAGATACTGAGAAATTTAAAAATCAGCTTAATATTGGGCATGCATTGGTAATGGTCGATGGTAAGTTTGCTCTCTCGCGACCAATCTTTGGAAGTTTTAGTATTTTTGAGTTGAATGAGTTTGAAAAATCAAGAAGAGTAAAAATGAATGCAGATGAAGAAGGAAACTATCAGGCAAAATTAGGAGGCCTACCTATAGCGATTGGTAACCTTACTCCATATGTTGGGAATAATTTTGAAATCAATAATTTTGATATTAAACCTGGAGAAGAGGTTGAGAATGACTCAACATTTATTGTGCCTAGTTATAAGTCTGGGAATGTTATTAAAATATCAAGGAAAAGTAAGTTTTATATTAAAGCAAAGTTCTCTTATAAAGAAAAAAGTCTAACCAATGTGGTGGTAGATGTATTAGATGAAAATAGAAAAAGTCTAACTCAAGCATTTTGTGATGAAACAGGAGAGGTCTTGATTGAAGGGCTTGGTGATGGTGATTACATTTTAGATTTTGGAGACTATGCACCAGAAAAAAGTATTAAAATAAAAGGAGATGGAGATGAAGTTTTGGATCTTGGGCATATTATTCTTCGTTAGGATTGGTTATTCAAATTGTAGTGTTAGCTGGCAACAAAACAGTGTGAATATAAAATTAGATAAAAACCAAAGTTATCAAAAAATCGTTTTGAACTTGAAACGAAGTAATACTACAGATACATGTAATAACTTAAGTGTTAAAAACGAACTAAGCTTTTCTTCTCGCAACCTAGTTCTTAAAAACAAAATGATACCATTTTCTATTTTTCTTGATCCATCTGGTACACAAGATTTCTTACTTGGTAGCAGTAGCGAGCAAATGATTATTAATTTCCCTGTCTCTCAATTTAGTCATTCATTGGAGTTGTTTTTACGAGTTAATGATCTTCTAGGCAATGCTTTCTTTGAGTCTGGGAAATACATTTATTCAGAGAGAATTGAAGTTTTAAATGGAGAAAAAGTTTTAGATGTCATACAGATTAACTTCAATCTTGAAATTCCTCCAGAAATTAGCCTAGAACTTTTACAAAAAGGAAGTTCTTTGAGGGTTGGGGAATCATTGAAATTTAATCGTATAGAGAAAGGAAGTTTCGTAGAGTTTGATGTACTAATGATTTCCAATCTAGGCCACTCAGTTTCTATTCAAAGCGAAAACAATGGTTTTCTAAAGCATGAAGGCCTAGGAGAAAAAATCAGTTATCAGTATTATGTTAATCAACATCTTGGAGGACAGTTAAACTCTAGCCCTCAGAGTATTTATTCAAATTCTGAGATAAGTTCTAAGCAAGGTGATAAAGTTGGCCTTAAGTTTGAAATCAATCAAAATGTTGATAAGTTGCCCGCCGGTGAATATCTAGATGTTATTAGAGTAAACATTACATCTGAAATGTAATGAACCACTATGTTTCACAATGAAACAGTCAGCATTCTTCATCATAAAAAAAACAAGTAAAATCAATCGTTTATAAACTTTAAAACATGGCCAAGATCTTGCTTTATAAGAAGTAAGAAAGGAAGGGGTTTATGAAATATTTAATTTTAGTAATTGTGTTATTTGTATCTTGTTCTAAATCTAAAAGTGCTGAAGAAAATAAGAAAAATGTGGAAACAGAAAAGCATAGAGATTCGTTCGAGAATTATAATGAAATTCAACTACAGCATTTTGCTTATGATGAATTTCAAGTTGGTTTTGATATTATGCCTGTTGCAGATGATGGAACACCTTTAGGGTGTGATAGCACAGGGATTAATTTTACAATCAAAAAATATTTCAATAATCAACTGCAAGAAGACTCTGGAGATATTTCTGTAGAATGCCAAGAGAATAAACCGTCAAAAGTTGGTATTGTTTTAGACAATTCGGGATCTATTAGAAGTCATCGATTAATTATCGAAAGTGGAGTAGATGCTTTGCTAGATGAAGTTGCAAAGTCTGGGAGTACTTTTTCTTTAACAGAAGTTCATACTAACTCTCAAATCATCACACCTCTTACTGATAGCAAGACATTATTTAAAGAAAATATGAAAAAAATGATTAACAAGGACGGCTGGACGGCTCTCTACGATGGTATCCGTCTAGGTCATGAGAGTCTGGAGGATAAAGTGTCTTGGGAAGGTGAATCAGATCCAGCATGCAATGTCGAGCGTAAAGCTATAATTGTTATGACTGATGGATATGAGAATAATTCGAGAGAACAAAAATATGAGGAATACTCACTTGAAGAATTTCCAGGTGATAAAATAGATACGACTCTTGATGATCTGAAATTACTGAGAAGTAACGAGCGGAAAATTCCGATTTTCACAATAGGAGTGGGAGGTGACGTTGATGCGAATGGATTATCTGACTTATCCAATGAAACGGGAGGTAGTTACAGGGCACTTAGTGATTTCAAGGAAATGCCAGAAGCTTTTCAAGAAATTGGAGATTATCTGAGATCTCCATACCATGTGTGTGTTGAGTCTAAAGAGATGGCCTGCGGTGAGTATAAAGTCGAAATTTCATACTCTAGTGAGAATGGGCCTACGGGTGATAAAGTTATTAGCTTCTCAATTCCTTGTGAGGAAGAAGAAGAAGATGAGCAAGAAAATACTGAAGTTGTAATTGATCCAATAGATGATGAAGAGGATATTGAGTCAGAGGAAGGAAAAAATGAGTTAGAGTTAAGCTATGAGAAAAAAATTATTTTCCCACTTTTCAATGATGAGAACGGGAAGAAAGAGCTTCAAGGAATTAATCTTTATTTTGAATCAAGTAAAAACTTAAATATAACAACATCAGGGAGTATTAATCTTGCTAGAGAGAGTAGCTTTTCGATTAAAGATGTTTCCAAAGAAATTGTAGATTTAGAAAAAAATTACGTAAGTGCGAGTTTTGTTGAGAGTAGTTTTACAGATAGTAAAACATTAAAGGGAGTTTATAAAATACCTAGTTCTAGTTTTTCAAGTTTTTTAGGAGAGGGAACAGGGGAGTTAATATTTAAAGCATATGATTTCTTAGAATGGGATACAAATGAAAAAATACAGGGAACTCTTGGAATAAAAGGAAACTTTATTGTTGAATACATCTGGAGGTACCGAGATATCCAAGGTGTTATCATTCCTGATCCTAACCTGAGATTAGCTGTTCGAAATGCAACAGGGATCAGAGTAGGGAATATTACTCCTGAGGCAATGGAGAAATTAACGAGTATAGATGTTAGAAATAAAGAAATAACGACCTTTCAGGGTATTGAATACGCACCCAACCTAACTCATTTATATATTGGTAATACAAAGACTAGAGACATCTCTTTTCTTAAACATTTAGCAAATCTTAAGTTACTTGATTTAAATTCAAATAACATAGATGATTTTTCTTTTTTAAGCTCTCTAGGGAAGATACAAACACTTTACTTGAACAGTACTAATCTTTCTAATTTAAGTCATATTCATAAACTTTCAACCCTGATTACTTTGCAGATGAGTAGTACTGAAGTTTCTGATGTGTTTTTGCTAAAAGATCTAACAAACCTAGAGAGTTTTAAATTTAGAAATTGTGAAATTTCAAACTATTCATATTTCTCACTCATACCTCGTTTGAAGAGTTTAGATCTTTATAATTGTATAAATGATCCTGCTCCAAGCTTTAAACTGAGAACAGATATAACTTATAATAATGTTCAGATAGGAAGAACAAGACTTACGAGTTTGAAATCACTTGCAGGGATAGATATTAAGACCTTAAGTATTAGTCAAAATAGTTTAGAGAATTTAAGTGAGATTGTGAATATTCCTTCTTTAATCTCTTTGACTGCAAGTAATAATGGATTTAACCGAAGTGATTTTCTTTATGTACTAAAACTTCCTGCTTTACAGACTTTAAATTTTAATGCGAATTTAATTTATGATATCCAACCAGAGGTTACCCATAGCACTTTGCGAACGCTTTATGTACAGTCTGCAGGTATAACAGATATTTCAGGAATAGTTCTTTATCCTAATCTTTATAGAGTAAATGTTTCTTATAATAACTTGGAGTCACTAACTCCATTATCTGGAATCTCAGGACTTAGTGTGATTTATGCTCTAAGCACAACAGGGACAGGGCTAGATAGTTTAGAAGCATTAGAAAATTTGAGTTATCTTGATATTACAAATACAGATATTTCATCTTTTAATGATATTAATTTTTCTACATTTCCAAAATTGGCAAGTTTTATCATGAGAAATGTAAATATGAATAATATCTCAATATTAGATAAAGAAAATTATTCATATTTTGATTTAAGATATAATAATATTTCATGTGATGATCAAAAAAAGATAGTGGATGCTCAGTACGAGGGAAAGACGATTCTATATACATCTGTGCCTGGATGTCCTCATGTCTATCAACCAGGTGTCACTGAAAGTTTTTATGAAATAGCGGATTCTAAAGGCCTTGGAATGCAATTTTTTGGAGATTTTGATACGAGTAATTCTGTAGATGAAATGAGTGGAAGTTATAATACTACTTTTGAACCTATCGAATTAAATTCAAATGAATCGATAGAGAATTTAAATGTTATATTAGTAGCTGATATTAATCGTGAGGTTCAATCAACAGATGTTTCTAATTTCTCACTAACTTTGAATGAAAAGTTAAGTGTTGAGATAAAAGCTGACGATAAAATCATTTATTCTGATGACATTGATAGAGTAGATGTTTTAAATTATCAAGGAGAAGGTCAGAAGGTGACTTTCACGAATAACCTAAATGTGAATATTGAATTGGATCAAAGTCAGATTCTAGAATTTATAAATGCTGATAAAGTTTTTATAAATATAGGATACATATCAACTCCAGAATTCTCTGCTGATGAAGTAGAAGCATTTAATATTAATAATGAAATAATTGGTGAAGCTAAAATTAATTATAACGTAAAACAAGTAAGATAAATCTGAGTAATTATAAATTAGGTAGGATAGAAATGCCTACCTAATTCATAATAAGATTCTCTTTTCAATGGATAAGTGGAGAGATTTTCCTCATCTAAACTAAAGATTATGGCTGAGTGCCACTTAGACGATATAGGTAATATGACAACCTTAAAAGAGTATTGCGAGTATTCATTTAAATTAGAGAACCTGTATAACAACTTCAGCTTGAAAAATATAGATGAGTTGTTTTATGTAATTCATTCCATCAAAGGCTTAAGTCTGGGAACTGATAATTCATTTCTAGCAAGTAAGCTTCATCTTTTTGAAGAGCAAATTTTAGAGTTGCAAGCTGGCAAGAAAGTCGGGTTAGATGAGTTTAAAAGAAAGTTCTTTACGATCAATCAGTTGGTGAAAAATAATTTAAGTATAAGCTCTGAAAATTTCCCAGATTATCTAAAAGTTTTTGTGAATAATATATCAAAGGTTTCTAAGAAAAAAGTTACATTTATTATAGATTCTGACTCTCTTGATTTGAATGCAAAAGAAATAGGTGTGTTAAAAGATATAGTTAATCCGTTGTTAATTAATGCCTTAGATCATGGTATAGAGACAGAAGCTGAAAGAATTAATCTAGGAAAATCAGCTAAAGGTAAAATATTTTTTCAATTAAAGAATACCTCTCGAGAAATATCTATACTGATCAAAGATGATGGATGTGGAATTAATTTAAAGGCGAGGCTTCCTGAAAATACTATGCTATCAGGAAGAAAAGTTGGTTTGAGATTAGTAGAGTGGCAACTTCTTGAATACAATGGATCTATTGATATCCAAAACAATATAGGGCGTGGAACAAAAATTTCTATAGTCCTTCCGCGTATTCACAGACAGCAAGAAGCGGCTTGATGAAAATAGCACTTCTTGGTTGTGGGAATTTAGTTAGTGCTATCTTTAAAGGTTTTTATCAAAAGAACCCAGATTATAACTTTGAAATATTAACTTACACTCCAACTCACTACAGAGCTGAAAAGCTAGCAAAAGAGATCAAGGGGAAAGCTGTAGAAAACTTTCAAGATTTAAGAGACTGTGATATTTTTCTCTTTGGCTTTAAACCTCAAAATTACTCTGAAGCTGTTTTGGAATACAAAAAGATTATCCCTGCGGGCAAGCAAATCTGGTCCGTTCTCGCAGGAATAGATACTGAGATATTAGGTAATGATTTCCCAGAAAACTCTATTTTAAGAATAATGCCAAGTATATGTGCAGAGGTTGGAGAAAGCATAAATCTTTATACTCACTCTAATAAATTAGATCTGAAGGTTTTTGAAAGAATCTTCTCTAGTGTTGGGTATAATTATAAAACAAAAAATGACGATGAATTAGACCAACTCACCGGAGTGAGTGGTAGTGGCCCTGCTCTTCTATATTATTTTTTTGAAAGTTTGGTAGATGTTCTTGAAAAAAAGAATATGGAAAAGCTAGAGATAGATAAATTCATTAAAACTTTGTGTAAAGGTTCTGTAGATCTTTGGCTTAATAAGAATACCTCATTAGAAGATCTCAGAAAAAGTGTGACTTCTAAAGGTGGGATGACTCATGAGGCCCTCAAGGTATTTGAAGACAGAGGACTATTCGAGACAAGTAAACTAGCTGTTCAAGCCGCTTACAGAAGATCTAAAGAATTAAAAGTAGAATAATTTACCGTACTATCATTTCACATGTTTTTGTTAATCTATTCAGAAAGTCTTCCCGATAAAGTAATATAGTGAAGATATTAATATTTTTATTTTTAAGCTTGCCTGCTGTCAGTGGACATCATCAAAATATTTGTGATGTTTACTTTAGAAGTGTAGAAGATTATCAGTTTGCTCAAACTCCTGTTGTCGACTTAGATAAGTTAAATCTAAATGAGCTAGAAAGATTTAAAGTGATTACGCCGAGAATGATGGAAATCTTGGCAAAAAGTTCACAAAGAGATTTCTTTATTTATTTAATTAATAAAAATAATTTCCTAGACGAGCGGATAGTGAGAAACCTTTTTGAGTATTTTAATGAAAAGCAAATTGTATATATTTTAGAATACGCTTTCTTTGGGAAAAAGGTTCGTTCGTGGAGTTCATTATTAAACTCAAATAATTCAAATCCTCATAGAAGATTTGTGAATTTTTTAAATTCCTTAAGCGATAATCAAGATGCTTGGCTTGGACTTAAAACCTTGAGTGGGGTTGATTACTCTAAATCTAAGATGCAAAAGACGATCAATTTTATCTTGGCCATGCAAGAAGAAAATAGAGCAGGAAGAAAGCTTGCAGTAAATGTTTTAGAGAGTATAGGGAACAAAAGATTAAGTAAGAATGAATTAAATGATATCTTGAAAGCAGAGCTTGAGAAAAGCATCAATCTTAAATATATTGGTTCACAGATTAAATTTAATTTTAAAGCAGTGATAGCAAAAATCATGAAAAGAAACCAGGATAACGCTTTAAATCTTGGTCTAAGTGTGCAATCTCTTCTGAATATTTATCATTTACCTAAAAAGAAATTACAAAAAACGTTAGATCAGATTAAAGAATTAAGAGAAGTTTATCCCCTTGGATTTATTGATACTTTATTTCAAAGCATTAGAGTTCAGGATACTACAAATCTAACAAAACAATTAGAAGATCTCAAAAAGTTAAAAGAAGATGAGTATTTTGATAAAAGATTATTCAGAGTATTGCAAGAAATTAACTGGAGTAAAGTACCGGTGAGTGTTTTTCATAAAATTAGAGAAGTAGAAAATAATGATGGAGTATTAGTTATCCTAAGAGTTCTTGATAATTTTTTAAAATATTCATTTTTAAAAAATAAGAAAACCACTTTGATTATTAAAGAGTTTGATAAAGTGTTTTCTCGTTTTGAAGAATTTGAACATGTAATAGGGATAGAGCAACTTCTAGCTGAGATCGGTTCTAAGTCAGATAAAAATAATGACAAATTTCGAGGAGCATTTTTTACTTTTGAGTACTTTGATTTTTTTCTAAAGAAAAACAATAGTTTTTTTAAGAATATTTTCAGGAAAACTAAAGTTCTAGGGTTCGAGGTTCCAATTTTTTTAGTGAAAAACAAAAATGGTAAGTTTGAATTTTTAATGCAAACTCATTTTGGTCATCAAAGAAAATGGATTAGATTTAAAAAAAATGGCTCTCAAGAGCTACTTGATGAAGAAAAAGTAAAGATTTCCAAGACTATAATAATGTATGGACATCAAAGATTGAATATTGTTCAGAAAAGAAAAGCTGATTTTGTTTATGAAAAGAATAAAAAAATCTATATCAAGGAAATGAAGAATTATTCAAAAGATATTATGGGAATAAGAAGTCTTGAAAGAGAGTTAGTCTTTGATTTTCTGATGACTGCTTATTTAGGGTCACAAAAAAACATGAATATTCAGTGGGTTTTTAATCAAACTGCTTTTCAAGAGTCAACATCAATAAAAGATCAGAATCAATTAGAAACTGTATTCACTAAACTCATAAATAGACAAATTTTTCAGAGTAAATTAAATAAATTAAAGTTTAAGAAAGAAGAAATTGGCGAAGTAGTCGAGTATTTCTCTTCTTTTCAAAAAGGTATTGAATTCTTCTCTCCTCATGTAGATACTTATCTAGATTAAGTATTCTAGGAGCCTTTATGAAATTTTTATTATTTGTTTTATTATTTTCTTGTAGTAGCGCAGAAATAGCCCAGATAGCTGGTGCCGTCTTAACAAATCAAGGGCCAGTTACAGAAAATGAAATGAGATTGGGCCTTAAAGAAGCTTTAACAAAAGGTTTGGTTAAAGCGGTAATGAATACATCGAAAAAAAATGGATACTTAGGAAATTCACTTATTAAAATTCCTTTCCCTAAAGAAGCTAAGCTTCTAAAGAGTACTCTCGATGGCCTAGGGATGACATCTCTAACTAGTAAGGTGACGACTTCTTTAAATAGAGCAGCAGAGCATGCTGCAATAAAAGCAAAACCAATTTTTGCTAACGCAATCTCTCAATTAAGCTTTGTTGATGTTGTAAAAATTTTAAGAGGTAATTCTAATGAAGCGACGAATTTTTTGAAAAGAACCACTGGAAATCAATTAGTTCAAGCGTTTGCACCCGATATAGGTAATAGCTTAAAAGCAGTTCATGCGACAAAGTATTGGGGGGATGCGATTAGCGAATATAATAAAGTTCCCTTTCTTAAAAAAGTGAACCCTGATTTAAAATCTTATGTAACTAATCTAGCAGTAGAAGGTTTGTTTAAAGAGATCGCCAAAACTGAGGCTAGTATTAGAAGTAATCCAGCCGAAAGAACTTCTCAATTACTGAGAAGAGTCTTTGGAAGATGAATTAAAAAACTCCACTAAAAGTAGGCATATTTTATCTTTTAAATACTTATAAGTTCTTCTCAATAAAAGAGTATAAGTTATTGGATTTACAAGACTATGATGCTTTTAAAGTTCTCCTTAAAGTAGTTTCTCTTAAACTATATTAAGAATTTTTTTGAAAATTCCGATCTAAGTTTAGTTATAGGCTTTGTGTAAAGCTATGTTTTATATTTAATAAATTCTTTATAGAGGTACGTACGTTATGAATTTAATCAAACTCTTGGTCTTAATGACCATCGTCTTCTCATGTAAAAATGAAAATGCTCACCTTTTTGATGGAGCTAACTCATCTTTACCATTAGTAGATTTAACTCCATTAAATTCACCTCCAGTAGGAATGAATCCCTTGTCAGGCTCATGTTTTCCTGACGGAGCGAGTGTAGTTGTAGATTGTGGAGCTGGTCCAAGTGCCCCTGTAATTTGTACGAACGGAAGTTTTACTTCTTTAGTTGATATTCAAAGCTTAGCACCAATTTGTCATGCAACAGTAACAGAGCCAGATGGAGATACAGCTGGTGATACCGAATCAACAACCCCAATCCTACCTCCAAGTATAGACTTAGATCCAATCATTCATATCACTACTCCAGGAAGTTATCCTATGAGTGGAGATTGTTCACCAAATGGTGGAAGTATTATGCTTGATTGTGGAAGTGGAGTACTTGGTCCAATTAACTGTGATTATGGAAGTTTTTCTTTCCCTTCAGTTTCTATAACAAGCCTACCAGCTCAGTGTACAACAGTTATTACTGAGCCAGTTCATAACTTAACAGCTAGTGATACAGAAACGACTGACGGCTTAAACCCTCAAGTTACTATAGATGATATTAGCTCAATAATTACTCCTGGAACTTATCCATTAAGCGGAACATGTTCTCCAGATGCTTCAAGTGTTTCAGTAGATTGTGGAGCTGGACCGAGCTTACCTGTTATTTGTAGTGGAGGAGTTTATAGTGGAGCAAGTACAGTTATCGCAACTCTACCAACAACTTGTATCTCAACATTAGTTGCACCTAACGGACAACTTGATACAGATAGTGATATTACAGGTGTTTATACTCCTGAAGTTGATCTTGATGAACCAGAGGTAAGTGTACCAGGAAGTAGTACGCCAACTGAAGGTAGATGTTTTCCTGACGGAGCGACAGTCACTGTTGATTGTGGAGCTGGTCCAGGAGCACCAGTACTTTGTAGTGCTGGAGCATTTGTAACGGGACCGATTATTGTTCCTTCTATCCCAGCAACATGTACAGCAGTAATTGAAGATCCAAACGGAAACACTGATACAGATAGTGAAGATATTATTCCTTCTATCAGCGCTGATGATGATCCTCAAAGTGATCTTCCTTTAGGAGTTCCGGTAAATGTAGACGTAAGTGTGAATGATAAAGATGAAAACTGTGCCCCGATTACTTACTCTGAAGTGAGTTGTACGAATTGTACTCATGGCGGTACAGCACCTAATTATAGTATTACTCCAACAGCAGGAGGAGCTTGGGATCTTCATTACCAAGCAACTTGTGCGAATGGGACAACTCAAGATGATGCACATGTGATAGGTAATGCTATTGCTATAGATGCAATAGATGATTTAGTTAATTCAAGTACAGCAGGTATACCAGTAAATGTAGATGTGAGTGCAAATAATGGAAACGGAGCTGATACAGATTCAGGTTCGTCTTGTTTAGCAATAACTTATGTTGCAGGAACTTGTTCGAACTGTACTTATGCACCAGGAGTTGGAGGGGCACCTAATTATGCTATTACCCCAACAGCAGCTGGTCCGTGGGAGTTTAATTATACAGCAACTTGTTCTGATGGAGTGACTACAGATAGTGCTCAAGCTTTAGGTAATGCAGATCCATCACCAAGTGTTGATGCAGTAGATGATGAGCAAGATCCATCTAATCCTGGAGTAGGAATTCCAGTAGATGTTTCAGGTAATGATAATTCAGTAAACTGTACGCCAATTAGTTACGCGTTAGTGAGTCTGAATAATTGTACCTACACTGGGACTTTACCAAATATTACAGTAACACCAACATCAGCGGGAGCTTGGGGCTTAACATACTCAGCAACTTGTGCTGATGGAAGTACTGTAGATAATGCAGTTGTCTCAGGAAATGCGATGGAGATAGACGCTGTTGATGATGAGGTGGCAGTTTCAAATCCAGGTGTAAATATAAATATAGATGTTCATAATAATAATGGTAATGGACCAGACACTGAGTCATCAAACTGTGCACCTATCACTTATAGAGTTATAAGTTGTACGAATTGTACTCACTCAGGAAGTGGAGCAACTTTTGATATAGTACCAAGTGCAGCTGGTGCTTGGGACTTTCATTATGAAGCGAAGTGTATTGATGGAGCAACCCTAGATTCAGCACATGTGACTGGTGATGCGATGGAGATTGATGCCGTTAATGATGGTGAAGCAGCTAGTGAGGCGGGAGTAGCAATTGGAGTAGTTGATTTAAGTAGTAATGATACAGCTTCAAGTAACTGCCCAACAATTACTTATGGGCCATCAAGTCCTGTTTGTACAAATTGTACTTTTACTGGAAGCTTGCCAAATGTAAATGTCACACCAATAGCAGCGGGAGCTTGGAGCTTATCTTACACAGCAACTTGTTCTGATGGAGCAACAACAGATAGTGCAACTTATTCAGGAACAGCAGCGAGTCTTGATGCAGTAAATGATATAATAAATGATTCAAATCCAGGTGATCCAGAATTTGTAGATGTGTCAGTGAATGATCCAAATGCTAACTGTGCACCAATTACTTATTCAAGTGTTACTTGTAGTAATTGTATGCATACAGGTAGTGGACCTGGTTTTAATATTACACCTTTAGCAGCAGGTACTTGGAGTTTATCTTACACAGCAACTTGTGCTAACGGAGTAACAACAGACTCAGCTCAAGTAACTGGAGATGCAGTAAGTATTGATGCTGTAGATGATCCAGGGATAACGGGTACAGTAGCAGGAAGTGTTACAAGTGTGCCAGTAGATACTAATGATACGAACTCTGGAGCTAATTGTACTCCGGTGAGTTATCAAATTATAGGAGCACCTCTAAATTGTGTTGTAACAGGTACAGCTCCAAATTATAATGTTCAACCAGTTGGAGCGGGAGCTTGGTCATTTGTTTACGAAGCGACTTGTTCAGATGGTACAACTAGTGATACAGCAACAGTTAGTGGGGTAGCAGCGGCAGCACCGACGATTGAAGCTGATGATGATTTTGTTCCTTCAACTGAACCGGGAGTAGGAGCACCAGTAGATGTTTCTAGTAATGATGACTCAAATGCAACTTGTGATCCTTATACTTACTCAGCAGTAAGCAGTTTAGTGAATGTAACGGTTACAGGGACAGCACCTAATTATGTAGCAGAACCAATAGCAGCGGGAGCTTGGAGTTTTGATTATACAATTACTTGTTCTGATGGAACGACTAGTGATACAGGAGAGGTTAGTGGTAATGCTGTGGCGCCAACGACAACGACAGTGCCGATTACTACGACTACTACAACAACCACGACTACGATAACAACTACAACTAGTACAACGACAACTACGATAACAACTACGACAACGACAACTACTACAACTACCACTACTACAACTACAACTACGACTACAACTTTAGCTCCTAGCATTAGCGCTGGAGATGATACGGTCGGAGCGAGTACTCCTGGTAGTGCATCTAACGTAGATGTTTCAGGGAATGACTCAGGAAATGCAAGTTGTGGGACTTATACTTATAGTGCTCCGACAAGTTTTGTGAATTTAACAAGTGTGACGGGGACAGCACCAAACTTTGTTGCAACACCGACAGCAGCAGGGGCTTGGAGTTTTGATTATACAATTACTTGTACAGATGGAACGACGAATGATACTGCAACTGTTTCAGGGAATGCTTCAACAGCTCCTAGTATTAGTGCGGGTGATGATTCAGTAGCATCTAGTGAACCTGGAGTTGGGGCGAGTGTTGATGTGTCTGGAAATGATTCAGCAAATGCAGCTTGTGGGACTTATACTTATAGTGCTCCGACAAGTTTTGTGAACTTAGCAAGTGTAACGGGGACAGCTCCAAACTTTGTAGCAACACCTACAGCAGCAGGAGCTTGGAGTTTTGATTATACAATTACTTGTTCTGATGGAACGACGAATGATACAGCTACAGTTAGTGGAACGGCGGTAGTACCTACTACTACTACTACTACTACTACTACTACTACTACTACTACTACTACTACTA
>JAHDBN010000009.1:28835-83223 GCA_020630335.1 Bacteriovoracaceae bacterium | reverse complement strand
CAATATGTGTCAGAGGGCTTTTAAGAGAAGTTTCCACCATTAAGCGAGAAGAGCGCCTTTTAATTAATCTTTCTCTATATCTTCAGTTCTAAATGTTAACGTGTTTTCCTTGCAATATTCTTGAGTAACTATTTTGTTAGTTTTAGGATTAAGTCCTTTCACTTTTACACAAGATTTCACCCAAGGAAAAGAAATAGTATCTCGTGAAGGGTAATTTTTTATTTCCTGAGCTATTCTTAAAGATTCGTCGCAAGTTAAATGCATTGATCTATAATAAGAAACATAATCTTTATTTTTTCCAAAACCTTGAGAGAAAGTTTTTCTCATTGGGACACCAACCCATCTAAAGTAAGAAGAGTTCCCTTCTATTTTTGTTTCAAATTGATCAGCTGTTTCGTGAAAAAAGTGAGGAGTATCATTATTATCTGAAAGGTAATTGTTAAGTCCCCAAAGTTGAACGACCTCTACTTTGTAATCTTTTTCTAGCTCTTTTAGTTCCTCATTTGCTTTCGCAGACCATGGGAAGTTACGTAATGTACCGTAAATACTGCCAGTGCAGTAATCAGGATCAGGTTTATGATCTTCGTCAATAATCAATGAATTAGGAAATGACTTATCTTTTATTACAGAGGAGTCGTCATGAAAACCTAGGTTAATGGCATAAATTTTTGAATCATCCTTTGAATCTTTCAGGATAACCCATGAAGAATCATTGTTTTTAGAGTTGAGCGGGGTCCCTAGTATTGGAATAATTTTATTACTCTCATGAGAAGAAGCAGCTCCCTTGCTCTTTATATTTTCTTGTTTCGAGAAGTTAGAAGATTTGTCATTACCGCATGATGCTAAGAAGAGAAAAATGAATATTCTAGAAAGTTTCATATTACATATCCTTGAAAATTTATTTCTTTAATTAATCTTTAATTACAATAAATTGCTCATTAGAGTCAATACAAAGAATTGCTTCATCAATAAAAGCAACGTGAACTAAATCCCTGTTTTGAGAATCTAGAGAGATTTTTTCAGAAGGTAAGATCCCTCTGTCTTCATAATTGTTAGCCATAGGCTGGCTCAATATTAAGTTATGTAATTCCATGTCAGCTTGAGTTGCAGGTCTATGGTTTTCATCTACACTGGGTAATCCATTTTTTACTGCATCCCAATCTATAATACTAGCGGGATCTCCTGACTCTATGTCTCGCATTACTATCGTGCCATAATATAGGATGAAATGTTTATCTGAGATTTTATCAACAAACCCACATTTATTATAAATTGGTTCTGCAAAAACAGATGAACCAGCAAGCATAGTCATAATCAAAATAAGATTTTTCATTTTTTCTCCTAAATAAGTAATAGACAGCTTTTAGCATGTTCCTGCATAGAGTCAAAGTATTTTAGCATTACTCAGGAATAATTACAGAGTTCTTATAAACTTCGTAAATTTTTGAGATAAATTCCCACTATTAAGCGAGAAGAGTGACCGTCAATATATTCTCTAAGGGAATCCCAAGTATTCATTTATCGTCATTTTACATAAGTAAAACTTTTACTAAGTTAAAGACAAGAAACGAATTAGAAGAAATCTGATTCAAAGGAGGATAAATGAAACTATTTCTAATAATTTTAAGTATGATTTTTGTAACGAACAGCTTTGCGACTGAAATTTTTTGTAGCCCTAGGGAAGGTGACCCTAGAGCTGTAAACCTTGGTCACTTAATCTTGAAAATCAAGAAAGATCATAGTGTAACAGGAAAGCATATTTCAATATCTAACAATAAAGTATCTTTGTTCCGTTTCCCATCCGTTAATTGCATCATTAATAATTCCATTTCACTTAGATGTGAAAATATAATAAATACAGGCCATGGTAGATACAGTGCTTCTTTGCTGACTCTTAATCTCAGAACAAATAGAGGACAAATGTCAGGGTATTTGCCTAATGTCTCTCACAAGATTAACTGTGTTCAGCTAATAGAGGAAAGTAGAAAATTGGTTTTGAAGTTGAAATATTAAATTTATCTTCATTCAAGTAGTCATTTTTAATGCCGATAACTATAAAGTGAAAAGAATATTAATTATCTTACAACTAATTCCAATGATTTTGTTAGCTGATTTTTGTGGTGAAGAATATCTTTCAAATAACATTGTTTCCCTTAAAGAATTATTAAGTCTTGATCTAGGAGAGATAAAGTTATCTGGAAAGCTATATATGAAAAATAATATTGAAGTAAAAGGAAATCTAAATACTTTGTTAGGGAACATCGATTCACCATATTATTATGGAATGGATGGGCCCACCTCTATTAGTTATAAAGGAGTTGAACTTCCTTATCAATCTGTTAACGAGCATCCTCGTGGATTTGGAAACCCTGTAGGTGAAATATCTAATATCTTGATTAATGGCCAGAAATCAAGTTTAGAGCATGCAAAAACTGGAGATTTGGTAAAGATTCTTTACAAGAGTGGAGTACGCGTAGAAGGAGTGTTTAATCAATCAATAGAGAGTGGTAATAAAATATTAATGATTAGATTTAAAGAAAATTCATGCGTTGTTTTTGATCCAGATGAGTCAACTATATTGTTTCAGAAAGAATGGGGGACTTATGATCTTATAATTGATAATAAACTTCAGTATTTTAAAAGAAATAAGATCATTTAAAAATTTTAAATTTAATAAATGGAGCTAACGATTCCTTGAACATCTTAGAAGAGATAATTGAGAGTTTTTGATTCTCTTGTAATATATTGACAGCACCTCGAAATGAACAATTTCTATTACAATTAAACTGGTATTTTGCTATTTTTTTTGCTTTACCTTGATTAATGTCAAGCTTGTATAGGTAGACAAAATTCTTACTTGGTTTTATTAATCTAAAAGAGCTTTTAAACCCAGCTAAAAAAAGTGTTCCATCACATTGCTTTAATACTTTTAGATGAGAGCCTTTGAAGATAAGTTTTCGTATCCTAGTTAATAAATCGTATTGGTTCTCATAAGTGGGCTTCTTGTATATATCAACATACCCCATGTTTCCTGCGAACAGATAATCCTCATGTTTGTAATAAGTATAATCGATGGCCCCATATTTTCCGTTATTGGCCATGAAAGATTCTGGCAGTTTTTTTATATTTTCAATATCACTAATATCAAAAACATATACATCAGATTCCTTGATCCAAAACTTATCAGCTCCCATGTTTTCAATTGATAGAAACAACTTATTGCCTATTATATTAATCCCACCGATATGCCAGAGTTCTTTTTGGCTTGTTAAGTGTATTCTTTTAAAAACTCTCATTTTCCCCTGGAATTCTCTTGCAAATATCAGTAAACCTTTCTTCGTTTTCCAATCTCCACCACTTAAAATATAAATATCTTTTTCAGGATAGTAGGCAACTCCTTGAAGGTGATTATTATATCCAAAAAGGTTAAATAAAGACTGAGTGTATTCAGTTGGACCAAAATATCCTTTAGTATGTATTATTTCAGTGGGAGCATCTTTTGCGATTTCTTTAAAACTTTCTTGAACATTTTCAAGACAAGTAGAGGAGAATAATTGAAATGAGTAACAAAAGATGAAGGCAATAAGCTTTTTTGATTTTTTCATATCTCTGTATTTTACTGGTTTAAAAAATAAATTATTTGCAGAAACTTTTTTTCTTCCCAATAATTCTTAAATGATTTTCTACTCAAACCACTTGTAAAGTAGCGTATTGATGCTCATTTCTTGAAATTTATTAGAACTTAAGATAGAGAGGTTTTGGCCTTTCTGAGTAACACTAACAGAGCCTCTAAATTCGCAGATATTTCGGCAATAAAAGTCAATTCTCTCTTTTTTTTGAAATGATCCATCTAAGAGATTGATTTTGTAAAGTTGAACATAGTTATCGTTATATTTTAGTAAGTGAAATTGTGTTCTAAAGTCAGCTATAAAAATTTCTCCATTACACTGTTTAAAAGCTTTAATATAAGATCCTGTGAAGATTTCTTCTTGGATTTTTTTGTGAAATTGAAAACCTTTGCCTGTTTTTTTATAAATATCAATATGCCTCACATCAGCTCCAAATAAGTATGTCTGATTTTCAATCTCTAAAATATCAATAGATCCATAGCGTCCATTATTAGTTTTGAAGGATAGGGGATCTTCGGAAATATTATGAATATTTTCTATATTTAAAATCTTTATATCTGTTTCGAAGATTTTATTATTAGGATCATTCATATTCTCCAAGGTTGTTAATAAAAAGTCTTTATAAAGATTCATACTTCCAACGTGCCAAATTATTTTTTGACTCATCATGGGAAGGCGTTTGAAAGATTTCTTATCTTTATTATTAGCGATGAGTAACATACCTTCAGATTTCCAATCTCCTCCACTTACAAAAAAAAGATCTTTCTGAGGAATATAAATCATGCCTTGGATGTGATTATGAATTCCGATCAAGTTAAATATTGATCTAGAATATTCGATTGAACTAAGATGGCCTTTAGTTGAAATTTTTTGAGGTGATGAACTTTTACTTATTTTAGCAAAACTCTCATAAACACTTTCCAAGCATGAAGCCTTAATTAACAATGAAGAGAAAAAGCAAAAAAGAAAAAATACATTTTTAAACATGAATAATAGCAATCATAAGGCTAATTTATCAGTAAGAATACAAAAAAATACTAAAGTTTTTAGCTCGGAAATCCGATGAAAACTAAGTTCATCATCTTAGGAGAGAAATATGATTAAGATTTTAGTCTTATCAATTTTTGTATTTTTTAGCTGTTCTGAAAGCAATTCATCTAAAACTGATTTGAAGAAATCATCAGATACTAAGCACAATGAAGTATTTGTTGAAGAGAATTGTTATTGCAATGGTATAGGAACAGATGGAGGAGGTTCTGGTGGTGGATATTCAGGTAATGTGCCAGTTGAGTTAGAGGGAATTGTCGCAGATATTGCTATTGATAAATCATTAATCATTTCTGATCCAGCTTTAATTGAAGAGTTTGATCCTAAGAAAAGATTAGATGAAACTAGTCCAAATAAAATTTGGGTTGGAGGACATTTACGTTTTGGACGGGTGTTGGCAAGTTTGCACTTAAAGGTAAATCTTCCAGATGATGATCCTAACGTGCAAAACTTATTTGAAACTTATTTAAAAGGATTCGAAGGTGTTCATGGACAAACTCTTTTGAGTAATGAATTGGATGATATTAGGCCCAAAACAATAACGCCTCCATTTGGATCAGCACCAGGAACTCCTCCAACTAAGATTTCAGATGCAATCAGAAATGAATGGGAAAAAGATTCAAGTGGTAATCTAACTCAAAGAGGAGCTCCGTACAGATTAATGGCAATTATGATTAGGCCCGAGTTATTTGAAACAGATGCTACGGGTAAAGTCATTAGTGCTGGACAGATTCGATTGCTATATAAATTTGTAGATAAAGATAAAAATTTAGACACTCAAACTAGAAGATCTTATACAATTTTAGAATATGGAATGCCTGTAGATACAGAGGCCTTTCATGTTGCGGGTAATGCGAGTAGTATTAGCAGCTTGGGTTCGTGGAGTAGAGAGCAATGGGTTAAAACAGTAGGAAAGTTGAGTTGTTATAAACAGGATACATCCCTATCTAAACATAGTTATAGGTCAACGCTCCTAGGGCTTTTACGTAGGTCAACTAGAGCTAAGTATGAAGAAAGTGAACAATGGAAGGGAGGAGCTGCTCTAAAAAATGTTAGAGTTAATGATTTCTTAGCGCCCCCATGGAGTCTTTTTTCTTATGTTGTCACTAATGATGGTTTTTTGAAAAGACATCGTTTAGAAAAAACACCTAAAGATAATTTTAGTAATGTATCAAATGGAATTATAAAAAATGGTATTGTGCCTGGTGATAAAAATCTTATAAAAAACTATATCCAAGGAAATTTTGAAACGATAGCCTCACTTGTTGGCGAGGATTATGAATTACCAAGTGAATTAAGAGCTTGGCAAAATGATTTTGGTTTTGGAGCTAGTTGGGTAGATGAGTTAATACCTCTCGGGATTATTCGACCTGATATTCAGCCTTCAGGTGCGAGAAAAGCCCATCATACGGCCATGATACGAAACTTCTCAATCAATACATGTGTTTCTTGTCATAAAGCACATTTTTCAGATCAACATTCAATTTCTCCGCCTGTTTTTGAAACTTTACCTTCGGCAGCTGCAATTCTTGGAATCCCAGAGTTTAAATTCCAAGGATTAGGACAAGAGACATCCTTTATACATGTAGATAAAGGAAGCTCTGATATTTCGATGAGTAAATTTTTAGAGCAAGATCAAATATTTAGAGAGCAAGAATTAGAGTTTCAACTTTCAACTCTAACTTGCAATGAACTACCTCCTACGACACATGATCTTGAGATTAAAGTTTATGGAGATAAAGTTCAAGCACCTGTTGGAGAGCATATTAGTTTCTTTGTAGAGGTTCTGAATAAAGGGCCTGCAATTTCAACGAATACTTTTGTAAATGCCAACTGTCCTGAAAAAACAGCTTTCTCTATAGTAGAACCAATAGAGAAGGTAGCTATTACTCAAGGAGGAGCTTTTGGTAGTTCAACTTTTCGAACAGGACTTGATTCATTATTACCAGGAGTAAGAGCAAAGTTTAGAGTTTCTTGTAAAATTATTTCAGGAGATATTGGAGATAAGCTTGTGTTCGATGTGTTCAAAGAAGATATAGAAACGGAACTAGTTGATCCTGTCTTGTCTAATAATTCCGGATCTTTTACCACGATAATTGGAAACTCTGTAGTTTTAGTTAAAAAATCAGATTTGGCAGTATTAGTAGAGTCTGACTTAGAGGAAGTAGAATTAGATGAGGATATAAAATTCACTGTAAAATTTAAGAATTTGGGACCTGATTCAGGAAACTTTGCAAGTTATAAATTGCTACAAGAAAGATGTCCAGCAGAAACAGAATACATAAGTCACTCTGTTTCAAAAGGATCAGTCGTTGCAGGTAATGGAGCTTGGGCTGACCATGATATTTGGTCTTTTAGTTTAGGAGTAAATGAAGAGGCCCGACTTGAAATTGTATGTAAAAATAAAAATCCTAATATTGATGAGATGATTTTTTATGAAGTTTCAGAAACTGATTATTTAAAAACATTAATTGAACCAGACACTGCTGAAGCCAGCTCTAATAATAGCGCTATTGTTTCAGTAAAGGTTACTAAAAAGCAAGACTTAGTAAACTGTGACTACGATTATAATGATTCAGATACTCTTTCTACAATTGATCTTGTTTTATCACAAAAAACTTTGCTTCAAATAAATCCTAAGATTGAAGGGAAAGAATATGATGTTAATGGTGATGGCAAGCATAGTGCTTTAGATTTAATTCAATTTAGAAAATGTATTCTTGGAGTACTAACTAAAGAGCAGGCGTTTACAAATCCAAACTGTGAAACAATAGAACCTGCTCCACCGTGTAATTAAAAAGGATAGAGATGAAAAATATAAAAATAGTTTTAGTATTGAGCTTTTTTTCGCAAATGACATTTTCACTGGATGCAGTCCAGTATATTTGCAAGAATTCTGTTAAGTCTTTAGTGAAAAGAGGTTGTAAGGTCGTCGTGTTAAAGGGAAAGAGAGCAGAGATTTTTAGAGTAAAGCACAAACCTTCTTTGAGATGTCAAAAATCCAAAGCAGTTGCTGTATTAACAGATGCTAAGTGTTCATCCAATGGAAGGATTCAATCAGAGAATATTTCTAATCATTTAAATGATAGAAATTTGAGTGCTTTTCCTAAATCTAGAACGCATTAATCACAGCTAACTTTTAGTGGTGCATATTCAAATACAAAAGGAAAAGTATAAACTTTTCCTTGAAATTTCATTTGAAACCATATTTTTTGAATACCATGAGCTAGATGATTATTATCAAAGTAAGAAAAAACAAAAGGTGTGTTTTCTTTTGGAGGTCTGGCAGCATGCATATGTGCCATAGACATTGAAGATTTTTGACTAATCCATAAAGCATGAGCTCCAGTCATTAACCAATCCTCAAATAAAGCAGTCTTTGATTCATAAGTATTAGTTAGTTCATTGAGAACTTTTATATTTAAATTCACCTCTATAAGATTTGAATGACATCCAGGAGTTACGTTATAATCAAAATGAGCTTTGAATTTTTCTTTGTAAAAAGTTTTTGTAATTTCATTACCCTTATTGTCGATGAGTTCTAAATCTTTATAAATAGCTTTCCCGTGAAGATGAAGATGATGGTGAAACATTCTCATCCCAATACCCTTGGGCTCTATATCGACCATGACCATATACATTCCTGGGCCATCAAAGACATTTTCAGCACCAAAATTATCAGGGTCTTGATGTTTCATGTTGAGAGTAATTTGAAACCTACCAGTAATAGGATCAAAATAAGGATGTATGTGCTTAAAAAAAGAAAGGTCTTTTTTTACAATAACCATATGCATAAGCTTTCCATGCATAACTTTGTAATCTTTTATCACTTCGCCTGTTTTATTTTCTGTAAAATAAAATTCTAATATTGCAGGCCCAGAATTCATAAGCATTCCATGTTTCATCGCCCGGACCTTTTTTCCATTAAGAAAAAAATGAGAAGAGACATCAGAAGCAAAAATAGACAAAGAACATAATAGTAATAATAAATATTTCATATTTTAATTGAATCATAAAAGAGTAGTGTTTTACTAGGCTTTATCTTATTTTTTGTCATATTAATTGAAATTAGAAATAATAGATGAATCTTATCAATTCAAAAGGACTTGAATGAAATTATTAATGTTATCTTGTTTTTTATTTTCTTTATCACTTTATTCCCAAGATATTAAGTCTAAAAAGGTTAGCTTAGAAAGCTCTTTGGATTTAAAAAAATCTGGTTTAAAAGCCTCAGCAGGTAATGATATTTGGGGCTGGACGGATGAAAAGACAGGAAAAGAATATGCCATTATGGGGCTTAACTCTAAGACTTCATTTATTGATATAAGTGATCCTAGATCTCCTAAACATTTAGCAGATTTAAAAACTGCGACTATTTCTAGCGATTGGAGAGATGTTAAGATTTATAAGCACTATGCTTATATTGTGTCTGAGGCCTGGGGGCATGGGATGCAAGTAGTAGATCTTCATAAACTAAGAAAGTTAAATGGAGATAAAGTAGAAATACTAAAAAGTGATTATAGATATAAAAAGTTTGGGAATGCTCATAATATTTTTATCCATGAAGAGACTGGTTTTGCTTATGCTGTAGGGTCATCAACATGCGATGGCGGCTTGCACATTATGGATATCAAAAATCCACTACTTCCTAAGTTTTCAACTTGTGTGGGTAGAGGTGTTTATGAGGTGCCTAAGAATAATTTCTTTAGTAATCAAGAATTTATGCATGGAGATGCTTACACTCATGATGTTCAATGTGTCATTTATAATGGAGCAGATTCTCGTTATGTTGGAAGAGAAATCTGTGTCGCTTCTAATGAAGATACTGTGAATGTGGTAGATGTTACTGACAAAGCAAATCCTAAGCAGATTTCTGTTTCATCTTATAAGGCAGTTAAATACACTCATCAAGGTTGGTTATCTGAAGATCATAATATATTTTTTCTTGGCGATGAGCTGGATGAAAAGAAACTAGGTGTGAAGACAAAAACATTTTTATGGGATTTTTCTGATTTAGAAAATATTAAGCAATTTTCCGTTCATCATCATGATACAGCAGCAATTGATCACAATATGTATGTGAAGGGAGATTATCTTTATCAAGCTAATTATACAGCAGGCTTAAGAATTTTAAGTATAAAAAAAGCTAATAAAGGAAAACTCAAAGAAGTCGCTTTTTTAGATACAATGCCAAATACTGATAAGGCGGTATTCAAAGGTATTTGGTCTGTTTTTCCTTATTATAAATCAGGAATAGTGACTTTATCTGGAATTAATGGAGTTCTCTATATATCAAAACCGTCACTTTAATCTAAGGCCTTTTATTTTTCTTTTAGTGGAAGGAAGAGATAAGTAAAAAATGCTATCAGCAATACTTATATCTGGGCACTTTATTTTTTTTATATCTAAGACTTTAAGGACTTCTAGGAAAAATAAAGAAGCAGGGATAATAACATCAGCTCTATCTTTTCTAAGCCCCAAAAATTTGATCCTATCTAAAAAAGAGTATTTAGATACTTTTTGAATAATTTTCTTTAAGTTTTTTGAAGTTACGACTTCTTGGCTAGGAGTATAAGCTAAATACTTATTTAATTTTCCTATCCTTCTAGCATTTCCTCCCAAGGCATAGATATGCTTGAGAGTATTCCCAGATAAAGATTTAATAAGAAAATCTTTAATTAAATGAATATCTTGAGAGATTTTAAGTTCTAAATCTTTTTGTTTTAAATTTAGGTATTTTAAAGTCCCTATAGGAAAGCTTTTAGTCGATAACATATTTTCTTTCTTACAAATTATAAACTCAGTACTTCCTCCACCCATATCAATTAACAAAGAGGTTTGTTGTATGTTCAGTCCATTGGCCATAGCACTTATTTGGACTAGTTCTGCTTCGGTATCTCCATTGATGACTTGAATATGGATACCAGTATTTTTTTTGATTTTATCAACGATCAACTTTGTATTCCTAGCTTCTCTTAAGGCACTAGTTGCAATACAAATATTTTTTTTAATTTTTTTTGATTTATTAATATGAAATATTTTTGAAAAAATACACTCAAGTTCAAAAATTGAAGATGAAGAAATTTTAGAACTATTAAAAACCTCAGATCCTAATCTAATGGGATATCTGGTCTTAGCTTCGATAACGAAGTGTTTGGACTTTGTTGTTGCAATATAATGTCTTACAGCATTAGATCCAATTTCTACTAGCGATATACGCATAAAGAAAAATTTTTAAATAAAGATTTCAGTTAAGTGAGGGAAATCAATAAATGGGTTTCTATTCTTCTGAAATTTATAGATTAAGTTCGCTCTTTCCCGCTCTTCTTCATCAACAGGATCAGAGAGGTGCCACTTTTGAAACATTTTTAACTGCGCATGAGTGATTTTAATTTCGTATTTAAGTGCAAAGTAAAACACAGATCTCGCAACATTTCCTTTATGATCTGCTGGTGGCTCGAAATGAATCGCTCCATCTATATGTCCTAGCTCACTGGCTTGGCAAAAAGAAATAGGGTGATCATGCCCTTTAAATTCTCCGAAATGAAAGCTTCCTCTGTGAGAGTTCGCCTTAGATAAGACGGGATAAAGATTATATAAATCTGATTTTTGAAGGCTTCTATCATATCTTTTATTAAATTTACTCTTAGGCCATGTGTGCTCAACATTGAACTTTGTATGTTCTGGGAAGATATATCGATTGTTAATTTTTTTAACTTCATAATACTCATCACAGTATGGTGTGTTTACTTTCCCTGTAGATGTTCCTGATTCCTTTTTTGGAAGTATTGCCATAATTAGAGGCCTTACTTCTCTTGAGTAATCTAGGTGAACATGTTTGTAACAAAAATTTTGTCTTTTGGGAGGACATTTAGCTTCAATGATATCAAAGCGCGTAGTCTTTACATGAGTGTAATCTAAAATATTTTTTAATAATCTTCTAATTTCAATCTTGGCAAAATTATCAATGCTTTTATCAAGTCCTAGTTCATAAAAGTCTTTTGAGTAATAATGAATCTGAGTAAATGAAGAAGATGAAAAGAGACTTAGAAAACAAAACAATGATAATAATTTCACGTAAAATCCTTTTCTCTATTAAATAATATTTTTTTTAGATTGAAAAGAAGAAAACTCCACTATTGACCTTTGTTAGTACTTTCAAAAATTTTATCGGCTGATTTAGCAATGAATCCTTGAAATAATACTCCAGGGGCTGATTCATAACGTTTCGCAAATTCATAGTAACACGCTGGTATTTCATAGATACCGTCAGAAAATTGAACATTCTGGTTATAGGCCACCGTCGAAGATTGTTCCAGTAGTGCTTGAGCAGAACCTTTAATCTCTCCGCCTGAGTCGTTTAGGATATGGCCATGATATTTGATAAATGTATTAAGTTCTTGGAGATCAGAGAATTTAGTCAAAGCATTTACGAAAACAGTGAAATGATTCACTCGAAATCCATAAGCACTTAGCCAGGCAGCATATTCACTTTCTTTTTTTAACTGATTATAAGTTTTATAACTTAAATCCCAATGTCTTCCAGAAATACAAAAGTTATCTTTTGAAATATCATCAACTGATAAGTTTTCTAATAACGAATTCACTGTCGATTGAAGTGAGCTAGAAAATTCTTCTAATAAGAGTTCACTAACAAAAATTTTAGGTAGAGTGGGATCGGTATGTTCGTAATGAAAGGCATTAAGTTTTTTTTGCTCAAAAGAGTAATTATCTTTTTTTATATAACCTAGTTTTGTAAATACACTCGCAAATTTATCGATATTAACCTTTGGATGATTAAATGTTCTAAATGCTACATGGTCGTTTTGCACTTTTTGATTATCAGCACTGAAAAGTTTGTATATCTCAAGAGCCTTAGGATTGAGTTCAATATAATCCTTCCACATTGCATCAAGTAGTTGAGTGATATTCACGGGTACCTCTTTGTTTAATTTAAGTCTTTGTCTATTTTTACCGAATCATTAAGCATGAGTCGAGCTCTTTTCATTGCTTTAATATCACTGACTTCTTTTTCAGGAGAGTGGTTTGGTGGGTATGATATTAAAAATATTTTATATGATACTAGAGATGTCGTTTTTAATGAAATGAATCAACGCAAAGATGGATTGCCTTTTGAAATTTCTAGGCAATTGAGTGTCATTAAGCAACGACTTTACAAGCATCCTTGGTGGCTTGGAAGAATAGATGAGGTCAACTGGGTAAAAACAGATTTGTATCTTTTTGATAGATTCAAAAAGACGGTTGATAAGTATGATAATGCAGATATGAGTTTAGTTATCAAACAACTTGATGAACTTGGTGAAAGATACAAGAAAATTCTAAAAAAAATCTATTAACTACTTTTCTATAAATTTTTTAATAATTTTAAATAGTTTAATTCTTATTTTTTTAGAATAAAGAATTCTATCAAAACTTTTGATATTTCCTTTGAGGTATTGATTTTTAATTTCTTTTGCTAGATCAAAAAGTGGAATGTCGTAGATATTTGCAACTTTTCTAAGAACATTATTAAAATTCTCGTCTGGAGCGAGAAGATCGCAGTGATTAGTTGAAAGTAAACTAAAGTGTTTCAAGGCTTCTGATTTTTTCCCTAAATGTTCAGCGATTAATGAATGATGAAACAAAATATCAGTTTGAAGATGTTCTTTAAGACTTAGAGCTTTAGATAAGGCATAGGCCTTTGGGAAAGCGCCTTGATTCTCATATTTTTTCATTCGTTTGTAAAAATTTAGATTTCCTTCTTTTATAGGAAGGCAGCTTAAAGGAACAGATTGTTTGTAGTTAATAGGAGTTGTGATAAATAAGAGCTTCACTTCTTTTTTTTTAGCAATATTTATTAGTTTTTTTAACTCCAAGCTATAAAGCTTTAAAACAGCTTCTTTATATTTTAAAACTTCTTTTATTTGAGTTTTTTTCAGAGTTAAAGAGCTAGGAATATTTTTTAGATTTTTATAATTTGAAAAAAATAGAGTTTTCAGGAAGGGAAGATATTTTAAAACGTATTTTTTATAAGAGTGATGATAATCCTCATAGTTTTCAAGAAAAATATCAACATCTTCTTGGGCCATACGCTGTTCAGTGAGTTCATTATGGTTGCCAAAGTAAATCACCTTTTTTGCACCTTTTAATTCTTGAGTTCGTGCTAAGGATCTTGTTAAAGAGTAATATTTATTAAATCTGACTTCTAAGTCTAGCTTCCTCCAATCTTTAGAGAGCTCTTGAGCAAAGTCATCTCCAATAATGATATTTTCCATGCTAAATTCGCTTTGAGGGATCTTTTCTAGTGAATAAGGAAGAATCGATTGAAATTGCGCGAAGCATAGTCTAGAAAGAATGAGAAAAAAAAGAAGTGAGAAATTACTCATAGTTAATTATTAAAAGTGCTTACGAATATGGCAAATACCTTTAAAATTCCAGAAGTTTTAGCTCCTGCCGGGAGTTTGGATAAACTAAAGATTGCTCTTAGTTATGGAGCTGATGCAGTTTATGTGGGAGGACAAAAATTCGGGTTAAGGGCCGCAGCGGATAATTTTACTAATAAAGAGCTAAGAGAAGGCGTAGATTTTGCTCACAAGCTCAATAAGAGAGTTTATGTTGTGATCAATTCTTTTTTCTTCGATAAAGATTTTGAAGGACTGTTGAGCTTTGTTTCTTATCTTGAAGAGATAAATGTTGATGCTGTAATTGTATCAGATCTAGGGGTAGTGAACTTTATCAATTCAAATTCGGATATTCCTATCCACCTTAGTACTCAAGCAAGTTGTGTGAATGCGAGTAGTGGAAAATTTTGGAAAAAATTTGGAGTGACTAGACTTATTTTAGGTAGAGAGATTTCTATTGCTGAAGCTAAATTTATTAAAGAGAGCACAGGACTTGAAGTCGAGTTATTTATACATGGATCAATGTGTATGGCCTATTCTGGAAATTGCACAATTTCTAATTTTACTCAAGGCAGAGATAGTAATCGTGGAGGCTGTTCTCATAGCTGTAGATTTGAATATGAATTGATTGGAGAAGATGAGAATTCAGAGTCATTTTTTATGAGTTCTAAAGATTTAAATGGACTTTATGCTTTAGAAGATTTTATTAAAGCTGGTATATCTTCTGTGAAAATAGAAGGACGAATGAAAGGCCCTCTTTATGCGGCAACAGTATCTAAGGTATATAGTGAGTCTGTTCAAGAATTTAAAAAGACAGGTAAGTTAGAAAAAGAATTCCTTGATCATCAATATAAAGAGTTAGAAAAATTTACTCATCGATCTTACTTTGATGGCAGTCTTATTAAGCCTGCTGGAGATCATTCAGTTTTTAATGAAAGAGAACATCAAGATAATAAGTATCATATTTTAGGAACGGTTGTAGATGTGATTCACGATAAATTCTTTGTAGTTGATACGAAAACTAAAATTTTATCATCTACAAAAATTGAAGTTTTAACTTTTAGTAAAGGGTGCCTAGAAATTCAATTAGATGAACTCAAAGATCTATCTAATGACTTACTAGATAACACAAGACCAAATCAACTTATTAAAATTCCTTATGTGCCTGGAGTACAAAAAAATAATCTAGTGAGATATTGTTCATGAGTTTTAGCATTTGCATTCACTCCAAAGAAGATTTGAATCTTTTAGCAGATAGAAGAGATATTAAAGAAGTTATTATTGGCTGCAGGGAGTTGTCTCGATCTTTTGATTGCTCAAAAGAAGATTTTTATGAGATCTCTCATTTAGCAAAAACTCTTAATCTCAAAAGAGTTCTTTGTTATGATGCTTTGATTTGTGAAAGAGATTTCAACAGAGTAATGAGTTTTTTTGAAATTATAGATCAAGATTCTTATGATTATATTCGAGTCCAAGACCTTGGCGTTTTTGAACAGCTTATTGAACTTGGGCATAATCAATTGCAACTCATCTTGGAAACAGCTTTTCATAATAAAGAGGCCATAAAAGTAATATTAAAAAATTATGGAGAAGTAGTTTCAAAAATCATTCTTTCTTATGAGTTAACTTTAGATTTGATAAAAGAATATATTGAAATAATTACCAAGGAAAACATTGGAGTAGAACTATTGTGCTATGGACCAATCTTGTTGTTTTATTCTCCTAGGAAATTGTTATCTGCTTCATTAATGACTGAAAAACAAGTTGTAGCTAACTCTCTAGAGTCTCCTCATAAGGGTTATGAAATTTTAGAAAATCTCCATGGTACTTTTATGTATCATTTAAAAGATTTGTTCATTTATGAACAACTTAAAAATTTGAGTATTGATAAACGAATAGATCCTCTTTTTACTAAGGACGGGATTGAGAAATTCTTTGACTGGCTTGATAATAGTAATGAGAGATACCCGAAACAGGACAGAAAGTTTACTCAAGGTTATTTAGCTGTGAATAAAACGGATGTTTTATTTCCAAAATTAAAAAACACAAGATTAAATAGGGTAGATGAAAATTTTGTAGGAACAGTTTTAGAAAATAAAAAAGGTAGTCATATTGCTGTAAGGGTTGAGGGTAAGAGAGTAAAAAAGGAAGACGAGTTATACTTTATTAATCCTGAAGGAAAAATCATCAATCATACTATTCAGCAGCTTTACGATCTTTCCTTCAATGATATCTCTTCGGCAGAAAATCAAGATATCTTTTTGATTAAGTCTTTGAAGAAAATCACTCCAAAAACTAAGGTCTATTTAAACTAAAGAGACAGTTTTTCCTAATGACTTGGAAGTTCTACCTCCAGCATTTTGGTTTTCTTCTCTTTCATTTTCTTCTTTGCATGAGATGCAGAGTTCACTCGTAGGCCTTGCTTGTAGTCTTACAAAATTAATAGGAGAGCCACAATCAGTACACATCCCGTATTCGTCAGTTTCAATCATTTTGAGAGCATTCTTAACCTTCTTTAAGTAAAGTCTCTCTCTGTTTGAAAACCTCAAATCATTAGAAATAAGAATATTATTATTAGCTGAATCAACATCATCTTTATTGTCACTTTTCTGAATAATAGAAAAGTTAACGTTTTTAGTGAGTTGTTTATTTATAATTCTTTCTTCTATCGCTAATAAGCTGTTTTTTAATTTTTTTAAATCTGTCTTTTTAAGATGTCCATTCAATCTTTTTGCCATAATTCGATCTCCTTTCAAATTAAACAATAGGCAAGCTATCTATTTTCAGTAATCTTATTAGATAAGCTAAATGAATTTCTTTCAAGATTTTTACTCTAACGATTTCATTCAAATTATTTAGAAATTTTGTCACTTTGACACATCATGTGAAAGTTTTTGTAAGAAAGAATGTTTGATAGTTTTTTATTTAAATAGCTTTCTTGTGAAAAAAGTTACTCTCTTTTTCAAGAAGTTCTGCTTGTTCAAGTGATAATCGCGCCCATGGTTTCTTTTCTAATCGTTTTAATTCGATGGGTTCTCCTGACTCTTCACAATATCCATAAGTTCCGTCATCCATCTTTCTTAAGGCCACATCTATCTCTCTAAGGGTTCTGAGATCTTTTTCACGTAAGCTAATACTAACTTTTTCTTCTCTAAATCTTTCAGCAATATCACCATCTTCTTTGGCTTCATCACTGCTTCTGTTTCGCGATTCTTTGGTGAAGACTCTAAAGTTTTCTTGAATTCTTTGTTTCTCTTCAAGAAGTCTCATTTTTTGTGATTCAATAAATTTTTTTGAAAAATCGCTCATAAGTATTCCTTCATTTAGGATTATCTATCCCGTTTCACTATTTTAATAGATGGCAGAAATGTCATAAAGTGAGGGCCTATATTGCCTAAACCTGAGCAAAAGAGTCGAGCAGTCTCTTGATTTTTACGAGTTGAGAGTGATTTGTATGTCTATCTATGAAAACTCTTTTGGTATTTTGTTTCAAAATAAGTTGATAGTAGCCACGGTTTTGAAAAGCCTTCATGGCTGATTCATCTTTGATTCTTGCCATATTAGGGCTATCTACAAAATGCTCAACGATAAACTGATCATCTTTTTTTAAGATATAGTTTTTCGTTAAACAAGGTAGGAAGAAAACTTTATGAATAATACTTAGTTTGTTTTTAGAGATCTTAAGATTTTTCTCATAAAAGTAAAACCCAATGAGAATGATAGGTGCAATAAAAATGAGCACTAGTAATGAATAAGCTATAACAATATCAATGCCTGCGCCGATTTTAAGCATTTTTTGAGCAGGATTCCATACATTTAAAACCAGAAATGAAAATATGGTAAGTATGGCAATAAGATAAAACCAAAAAATTGGTGGAAGTCCATACGATCTTAAAAGAAGAGAATCTTTAGTCACAACTATGTGATCAGGATCATCATCTTTGGTTGGAAATAAATAAATTAATCCCATCTGTTTTCTCACTCAATGTTTTAGTTAAGCAGTAAAGTAGAAAATATTCTCTTTTTGTTGGTCTAGGAAGTCAATATTAGTAGGGCTTTTTTGGATACTTTCAATATTGCTTTCATAGCATCTAATATAGATTTTGAGCTTGATTTCTTTTTTTTGAGCTAAGGATGATAAAAGATTTAAACTAGTTAAAAGCCTTGATTGCTGCGCTCTAGTAAGCTTAAATTTCTGAGATTTTTTTATCGCCTTCCAAATACTCCAAGGGTCATGTTTTTCAATCAATATAGAACGAATAATCAAATAGACAATAGGATCTGATTCGAAGCCATCACCAATTAAGATACAACTATCTGGAATATTGGTCATGAGTAAAATACTGATTAATTCTTGAAGTTTGTAATAACCTTGTACTTTTAGATCTTTAGGAGTGAGCTCTGAATCAAAAGGGGAAAGTACTTTCCTGTAGTCTTTTAAGAAAATACTACTTGTGAATACTTGATTTTGATAAAGCCAATCTCTAAATGGTTTTTCATAAAAGTGAGGAGAAGCTGAGAGTATAAATGGAACATAATCTCTTTTAATTGCTTGCTTTAATATCCCTAGGCCTTCTTTGACTGTTGGGAAAAAAGAAATGGGTTTACTCAAAGAATGAAAGACTTCTTTTAGATTTGAATACTTTGTATCAACTAGAGTTTTATCAAAATCAGAAATAATAATTTTTTTGGGGTCTAAGAGATTTATTGGAATGAAACTTCCGAGTAAAACATCAACTCCTTTATTAAATTTTATTTCAAAAATTTGTATATTACTCACTTCTTGATCATTATAAAAACGAGGTATTTTAAAACTCACATTAGAGTATTTATCAGTATTAAATTCTCTTTGAGAAAGAACCTCAGATTTGTTATCTAGGCATAAGACTTTAATTTTAAACCTTGTTCTCGAAAAAAAATGAAAGTTTTGATAGGGAGCCGTAGCTGTTCTAATATCTTTAGTTGCGAGATCTTGGACATAAGGAGAGTTATCAATAGTTATGGAAAGCTTTACAGCTATTTCATCGGTGTTTTTAATGACAATAATATTTCTAACTCTCGGTTTTGGTAAAAATTTCACTTAATGAGAGTTAAATTCACTTTCAGATAGAAGTCTATCAATTTCTTTGAAAAATGAAAGAATGAGATCTGAGCGTTCATCTTTATCAAGAGCACTTAAAGCAATTTTCTTTTTATCTATATTCGAATGAGAGCTTAACTTCTTAAAATGTTCAATTAAAAGTTCTTTATCAAGATCAGACTTTTTATTTAATGCTGACAAATCCAACTCATCAATCCACTCCTTAAAGAATAAAGGATAAATTCCTTGAGTACCAAGTTCTATGTAATAATCTAGATCTTTCAAAAAGACTTCCTTTGATGAGTTATGTTATAATTTTAATGACTAATACTTAGAGAACAAGTTGAGGAAAGATTTTCAAAGCTGAGTGAATGAATATATCGAGATATAAAACTTATTGTTTAGAGTGCAAAACGCTTATAAGCGACATTCAAAAGTCATTTATTATAGATAATTCTAGACCTCAGAGTTTTTGCTCAGAGAAATGTGTAGAAAAATTTTATCAAAATGAAATACATGATTTCCAAGAGCAAGAAAAAGAATTGAGAAGAGAGTTTCAAATATTTGAAATTCATTCTGTTGATGAAGATACTCTCAGAAATTATAGGCAAGAGAGTTTGCTTGATCCTGATGAAATTTGGGAAGACTCAAACCCAATAAATGAAAAATACTACTACTTATTAAAAAGTTATCCTTATGAAGATAGCATTCTTACAAATATTACAATTTGTAAGATGTTTAATGAGAAGCCATCATTTATTTTTCATTCTTTTTTCACAAGTTCAACTGATCTAATAAATTCTTATAAACTTGGTAAGAAAGTTAAAGGTTTAGAAGAAGGAGAGAAAGGTTATCAAAAAGAACAATTTGTTTTACCCCAAGAAATTTTAGATGAAATTGCTGTAAGGAAAAATGAATGCTTTGCTCAGATGTTAGTTCATAGAAAAGAAACGGATATTAGTTTTGAAACTTTTCCACTCTATGAGCAGTTTATTAAGAAGACTCTTGATGACCCTGATGAAATTTATGAAGAAATAGTTGATGGATACACCATTCATACAATGTTTAAAACAAACTTTTATGAAAACAAAGCATTTAGCCATTATGTTATTGGGATGAAGGTGATGAATGGGAAAGAAGAAGTACTCTTACCAATTTTTTCTTTTCCTACAATTGATGAAGAATTACTTGCTATCTACAACCAAGGAAAAAGAATATTTAAAAAGGCCATAAATTAATGAAGTTTTTTTTAGGAAGCTCAAGCCCTAGAAGATTAGAGCTTATTAAATATCTTGGAATCACACCACATGTGATTAAAAGTGAGTATGAAGAGAGAGCTTACAAGATAGATGAAGATATCAATTCTTATATATTGGAGTTAGCAAGAAATAAAGGCTTGGATATTTTAAGTAGGCATCAATGTGAATTTTTAATTACAGCTGATACTCTTGTCGTTTGCGAAGGTAGGGTTTTAGGTAAGCCTAGTTCAAAAGAAAATGCGAAAGAGATTTTAAACTTCTTAGCTGGTAAGACACAAGAAGTGAAAACTGCAATTTGTATATTTAAAAATAAAAATTTAGCAGAAGAATTTATCGAGACTTCAGAGGTTGATTTTAAGAACGATCTAGAGCATGAGATTAATGCGTACTTAGAGTTTGCAAGTTATATGGATAAGGCAGGAGCTTACGGTATCCAAGAACACGGTAGAAGCTTTGTTAGTGAGGTTCGAGGAGATTACACAAATATTATTGGACTTCCTGTCCGTAGAGTTTTAGATTATCTTATAAAAGAATTTGGAGTTAACTGGAGGAATCACTTTGAGTAAATTACTTATATTAATATTTTTGAGTTTAAATTCATTGGCCAATTCTTTGAGTTCTGTCGCAGATGAGATGGATAGAAAGTGTTCAGGGCTAAAAAGTAAGAATCGGGAATGTTATAAAAAATTTGAAGATGAGTTTGAAACAAGTTTAGTTCGAGATTTAAAAAGCTTGGAAAGTGATCCTGCTTTTTCTAGTGAAGAACTAGCTAAACTAAGAAAGAAAATAATGAAAAGAGTTAAGTCAAAGATCTAGATCGTTTCGATCTATTATATAATTAGAAATATCTGATTTATTATAAAAGCATTTCTTATAAGGCCCATCTGCTAAGTATTTATTAATTGGGTTATTAGGATCATCTAAGGATTGTTTCGGATTATATTCAGGATAAGTCCATACTCGGCCGAGTCCGGCTCTTTGCCTTGGCGAATCTATCCCTATGTGTATCCTCATTTCGCCAAATCCAGCAGAAAGTCTTAGGTTCGGATCAAACCATAATTCATCACAAATAAAGTTTTGCACTTTTCTAACAAATTCTCTTCTTTGAGCTGTAGAGAATTTTCTTTTATTTAAAGGAACTAAATCTAGTGCTTTAGCTATTTTATGATCACTTTGAGAAGCCCCTCCTATTTTTTCATTATAACAAGTAGGCCTAAAGTGACTTTCGATAACTAGTGGAGATTCAATACCTTCTCTAATTTTTTCAGCAAGAAGAAGTAAAGTTGCAGATCGCATCCAACAACTTTTTGGAGGAGTTAAATCTACTAAGCCACACTCTTTTAATGCTTTAGGATTCGCAGATCTTGAAATTTCTCTAGAACGAAAATTTTTAATTCCTATATCTTTTAAGTATCTATCAAATCCTTGGGCACCCTCAGAGTATTTGAGCATTAAAGGATTAATAGTTTTTCCACCTAGCTTATAGATAAGTTGATCGTAATAAAGATATTCAGCGAAAGATATTTGTTGTTCGCAGCTATAGTCAAAAAAATTAGGTTTCTCATCTAAATCTCTATTCGTATCTGTTGGCAATGGAGAAATAGGTTCTAAGGAAATAGGTTCAGCAAAATTATTCTCTAATGTCTTCTCATCATAGATCGCAGAATTAAAATTCTTGCCACAAGAAATGAATATAAATGTGATTAAAACTAATCTCATTAGAAAAGTTTAGCTTTTTTGTAAGAGACTGGCATTAAATTGAATTAATTACCTATCTTGCTAACTTATTGAATTTATTTGAGAAAGATGTGTGCGCTACGCGTCAGGAGCGATGTAAACTTCGATTTCTGGATCATATTCATCCTTTAGTATTCCTCGAATGGCCTCAAGTGTTCCCATGCTTGAACTAGGACATGTCCCACAAGCTCCTTGATATTTAATTGTTAAAATATTTTTCTCATACCCTTCTACAGCTAAATCTCCACCATCTCCTTGTAAGCCAGGTCTGATTCTGCGGTCTAAAATTTCTTCAATTTGTTGTAGTTCTGGAGATAGAGTTGATCTATCTATTTTCTTTTTTTGAGTAGGATCAATAAAATCAGGATCATGAGAAGGAACTAATTTTTTCATAACCTCCATCACTTTAGGCTCTAAAGACTCCCAAGGCTCAAATGTAAACTTGGTTACGGTCACAACATTTTCAAAAAAATGAAGTTGATCAACACCTCTTAAATCAAAGAGTTCTTTTGCTAATGGAATATCATGAACTCGATAAGGATCTTTAAAACTCGATTTCCCATCTTTTTTTATGTCAGTATTGCACATAAATTTTAGTGCATTGGGGTTAGGAGTTGGGGCGACTTGTATTTCTAAACTCATGAGAGCATTTCCTTAGCTTTCTTTAAAGAATTAACTAATATATTTATATCTTCTTGATTGTTGTAAAAGCTTAATGCAATTCTAGCTGTTGAACTCACGCCTAGAACGTTCATTAAGGGCTGAGTACAATGATGTCCAGTTCTAATTGCCACACCATCCATTGAAATTAGTGTTGCTAGATCCTGATTACTGACCTTGTCAAAAACAAAGGAAATAATAGGAGCTTGTTTTTTTGGATTTCCTAAAATTTTTATACCTTCAATTTCTGAAAGCTTTGATTTTAAATCTTTGAATAATGAAGATGTGTATTCTTGGATATTCTGTTTCCCAAGAGATTTAACATATTCAAAAGCATGATTTAAACCAATGACAGAAGCGATAGATGGAGTTCCAGCTTCAAACTTAAATGGAAGATCATTATAAGTTGTTTTCTCAAACGTAACCTTGTCAATCATATCACCGCCTCCATGAAATGGAGGAATCATTTCTAGTAAATCTTTTTTCCCGTAAAGTATCCCAACTCCAGTGGGGCCATAATATTTATGTCCAGAAAAAACAAGGAAATCAACATCAAGATCTTGAACATCAATATCTCTTTGAGAAATCATTTGAGCAGCATCAAGGATAGTATAAGCAGAGCTTTTGTTTTTGATTATAGATAAAATTTCTTTCACAGGATTAATAGTACCCAATGTATTTGAAACACCGGAAAAACTAAAAATTTTTGTTTTCTCAGATAAAAGAACATCTAGTTTAGAAAGGTCAAGATCTCCATTATCATCAATAGGGAGAACTTTAATTTTCGCTCCAGTTCTTTCAGCACATAATTGCCAGGGGACAATATTGGAATGATGCTCTAGTTCTGTAAGCAAGATTTCATCATCTTTTTTTAAAACAAAATCTCCAAGAGATCTTGCAAGTAAGTTCAAGGACTCAGTCGTTCCTTTAGTGAAAATTATTTCTTCTCTATGTTTAGAGTTAAGAGCATGGTGAATAGTATCTCTTGTTTTCTCATAAGCAATAGTAGTTTTTTCACTTAAAGAATGAATACTTCTATGAACATTACAAGTTGTATTCTCATAATACTTAGTAATAGCTTCAGAGACAGATTTTGGCTTTAAAGTGGTCGCAGCAGAATCAAGATAAACTAATCTTTTATCATTCATCTTTGTTTGAAGCATAGGGAAATCTTGATATATTTTTTCAAATAAACTCAAACATTATCCTTTGAGAAGTTAGAGTAGTCTTGCTTGAGAGTTGATCTTATTTTTGAATTTTTTATTTTCGCAAAAAATTCATTTGCATAAGACTCTAATAACATAGAAGTGGCTTTCTTCTTACTCATACCTCTTGCCATAAAATAAAACACTTCGTTTGGATCTATTTGCCCCGTAGTGGAACCGTGAGCACATTTAACGTCATGATTATAAATTTCAAGTTGTGGCTGACTTAAAGCGTGGGCCTTCTCACCAAAGACAAGGTTTTTATTGTACTGATTCGCATCTACTCCAGAGCATTGATGATCAATGTAAATCTTTCCAGTGAAGATATTTTTAGAACTGTCTTTTAAAATACCTTTTACTGTTTGATCACTATAAGTATTGGGAGCGAGGTGAAATATTCGGCTATAAATATCTTGATGAGATTCTTCTGTTGCATAATAAAATGAATGAGAATTCACGGTAGTAGTTTCTGAGGTTATTTCAAAGTTAGGGCTTACTCTACTTTTTCCTTTGTTAGTGGAACATTGAAGAAGAGAGAAGTCTTTCACCTCTTTAGAAGTTTTTACATAATACCAATGTTGAAGAAAAGAATTTTTAGGTACAGAGTGTTGAAGGATATATTCAGCGTCTTCAGCATTTGATTTTATAAAAACAGAAGTTTGAGCAAAAGATTGGTCTTCAGTTATATGCTTTTCTACAATACTGCATTTACTATTGATTTCTAAAAGTAAGCAGCAATTACTTATTGAATTCGCTAGGCTTTTAAGAATAATCTCTTTGTCATTATTATCATTGATTTCTAGGTGATAAAAATTTTTAATTTGAGAGAGATGCAAATCTAACAAAGGATCTTCTTCTCTTTTAAAATCATTAATAAATTTTTGGGCAAAATCAGTATCTACTATCCTAGCACCTTGGATAGGTGCTTCAGTGTGACTTTGTACCCATTCATCATTATACCATTGATGTATAGGAGTGAATTTGAATGCTTCATCTTTTCTATTTGGAAGGCCTTTTTCTTGAAAGGAATTCAGTAGCGTTGTCTGCCAAGGCGATGAAGGTGTTGAGATGAAATTTAAATTATTCATTAAGCCAGTCATACCCTTTCTCTTCCACTTTTAGCGCAAGAGTTTTATCTCCACTCATTACAATTTTTCCATCTTTAATAATGTGAACAAAGTCTGGTTCCACGTGATTCAGTAATCTTTGATAGTGAGTAATTAGAATTGTTGCATTGAATTTGTTCTTAAAACTATTTACACCCTTTGATACAATTTTTAATGCATCAACATCAAGGCCAGAGTCAGTTTCATCTAAAATAGCAATCCTTGGATTCAATACTTTCAGTTGAAGAATTTCATTTTTCTTTTTCTCTCCACCTGAAAAACCTTCATTAACTGGTCTGTATAAAAAATCCGGATTCATCTCCAGGTCATTTAAAATTGGCTTTAAAAACTCTAAGAAATCTTCTTCACTCATTTCATCTGTACCATTGTGCTTACAGATTTCATTAAATGATTCTTGAAGAAAATTAAGATTTGTAACGCCAGGTATTTCTATTGGATACTGAAAACCCAAAAAGATACCATTCTTACTTCTTTCATCCGCTTCTAGCTCTAGAAGATCTTTGTCTTTCATGTTGATATTAAAAGTTATATCACCAGAATCTACTTCATAGCTGGGATGTCCAGCGATGACTTTTGCTAAAGTACTTTTTCCTGAACCGTTTGGTCCCATAATTGCGTGAACTTCGCCAGGTTTTACTTGAAAATCAATTCCTTGAAGAATCTCGGTTCCATTAATGGATGCTTTTAAATTTTTAATTTCTAACATAATTTATCCTACTGTGTTTTCTAGTTTCATTTCTATGAGTTTCACTGCCTCTACCGAGAATTCTAAGGGGAGAGTCTTGAAAACATCATGACAAAACCCATTTACAATTAAAGAGACTGCTTTTTCTGTATCCATTCCTCTTGATTGTAGATAGAAAATTTGATCGGCACTTATTTTTGATGTACTTGCTTCATGCTCAACCACCGCACTAGTATTTTTTACATCTATAGTAGGGAAGGTGTGAGCAGCGGATTTATCTCCGACTAACATCGAATCACATTGAGAGAAATTTCTTGCCCCCGTAGCACTAGGCATAATTTTTACAAGTCCTCTATATATATTAGAAGATTCATGCGCTGAAATACCCTTTGAAATGATTGTACTTTTGGTATTTTTACCAATGTGAATCATTTTCGTTCCTGTATCTGCTTGCATTTTATTATTAGTGAGAGCTACTGAGTAAAACAACCCTGTTGAATTTTCACCAAGAAGAATACAGCTAGGGTACTTCCATGTTATGGCTGAACCAGCTTCTACTTGAGTCCATGAGATTTTAGAATTTCTCCCTTGGCATTTCCCTCTTTTGGTTACGAAATTATAAATTCCTCCAATTCCATCTTTATTACCAGCATACCAGTTTTGAACAGTTGAATAATTAATAGTCGCATCATCTAGAGCAATAAGCTCTACTACAGCAGCATGGAGTTGATTCTCATCTCTTTGTGGAGCCGTACAACCTTCAAGATAATTTACAAAACTTTTTTCATCTGCAATTAGAAGTGTTCTTTCAAATTGACCTGTTTCTTTTGCATTTATTCTAAAATAAGTAGAAAGATCTAAAGGACAGGTTACACCTTTTGGAATGTAACAAAAAGAACCATCACTAAAAACGGCAGCATTTAAAGCAGCATAGTAATTATCAGTATAGGGAACCACTGTTCCTAAGTATTTTTTTACAAGTTCTGGATGATTCTCAACAGCTTCGGAGAAAGAACAAAAAATCACACCTACTTCTTCAAGATCTTTTTGATAAGTTGTTCCAAGAGAAACACTATCAAATACAGCATCAACAGCAACGCCTGAGATTCTTTTTTGCTCACTCAAAGGTATTCCCAGCTTTTCAAATGTCGCTAGAAGCTCAGGATCTAATTCGTCTAGACTATCGATTTTTTTTACTGCTTTTGGTTTTGAGTAATAATAAAGATCTTCAAAATCAATAGCAGGAATATTTAACTTAGCCCAGTCAGGAGGCGTAAGTGTTTTCCAATGCCTGAATGCTTTAAGGCGATAATCTAAAAGCCATTGAGGTTCATTTTTTTTCTGCGATATGAGTTTGACGATTTCTTCGTTAAGTCCTTTGGGAAACTCTTCAGTTTCTAAGTTTGTTTCAAAGCCATATTTATAGTCTTCGCCTAGTTTTTTATCGAGGTCAAAATCATTATTATTCATGAAACTTGTACACCTTCTAAGATTTCTTTAATCGAAATATTATTAAAAAATTTTTGAGTTTTATTATTTAATGTGTTTACTGCGTCTTGGATATTACAACTTTTAATATAGTTGCACTCCTTAGTTATACAATCCGTGAAAAACTTCTTACCTTCTATAAGTTCAGTTAATTTTAAAAAAGAAAGATTCTTAATTTCTTTGTTTAATTGGTATCCACCTTGAACACCCTTCTTTGCTTCAACTAATTGAGCCTTTGCTAGTTTTTGAAGGACATGAGCAACAGAATCAAATGGAATTTCAAGCTCATCAGAGATGGTTCTTACAGACTTTGCATCATCACTTTTGTGAAGTGATTCAATTGCCATCAAGGCATATTCTGTTTTCCGATTGATTTTAAACATAAGGGTTTATAATCAGGAAGAGAAACTAAGTCAAAAAATGACTTAGTTTATGAACTCATGTCTATAAGTTAACTTGCAAGTTTGGCATGGCTAACAAACATTGTAGTGCTCGACACTTCTGAACTTTTTTAATTTAATGTAAAAAAGACTATCAAGGGAGAGGCAGTGAACTTCGTTTATTTTATTGTAATTACTTTTTTATTATCTTCTTGTGCAATTGGTACTTTAAATGATTTTGAGTCAGGAAAAACTTTAGGGTATAAAAATAATAATATTCAGCTAGAGACTAACTATGGGGGAAATTTCCAGCTATCATACATGAGAGGGATTAATGATAGATTCGACCTTGGAGCTAGTATTGAATACTCTGATATCTCTGCTTATTTTGAAGCGAGGGGTAAATATCAGTTAAACTCACGACTTCGTGGCGATGGAGCTTACTTTTCATTAAATCCAACATTATACCTTGGAGAAGGAGTTGGAGGCTCGCTGGGTGTTACTTATAGTCAAAGATTTAATTTTTTTGAATTTTATCTTAATCCAAGGATGTCTTATACTGATCTTGATTTAAATTCATCTCAAATTTCTGATGATGATTTTTTTAATACTATTACTCAGACAATTGATAAGGTTAATGAAGATCTAGCATTAGCTTTAAAAGTCTCATTAGGTGCAAATTTTTATATCAATGAAAAATTCATATTATCTTTAGGAGTCATGGGGTTAGCCCATCCTAATGATGAAGAAAGATTGGTAGATGACATCGTTTGGCTGCCCAAAGTAGGTTTTGGGCTAAATTTCTAGTAAGCCTTATCTAGTTCTAATAGTTCTCAGTTTGGAAGAAGACCAATGGCAATTCAAAAATTTCACAGTTGGATGTGATTGGCTTGGAGTTCGTTATGTTTTATTACCATTTGGTGATGATGATTTTACTAAAACTAGACTGTTTGGATTTAATCTATACCTAGGTTACTCTTGGTAAACAAAAAACATTAACGCAAAGGGTAAATAAATATCATCTGTTAGTTTCTTACATTTCATTTAACTTTAGATCTCTTTATTGTATTTATATCGAACTGAAAGGGAGAGAAATGAAATTACTTACATCAATACTATTAGTTTTCACAATGGTGTCATTTAGTGGCGTCGAAGTCTTTAAAGGTAGAAAAGTACCTAAAAATAAATTCAAGAGTGTAGTCAGGCTTTCTATGAAAGTGAATGGACAAGAAGCCGGAAGTTGTACGGGTACCTTATTATCAAACAATACAGTATTGACCGCTGCTCATTGTGTTTATGAAAGAGATGCTCGAACTGGTAGAGTGAATGCTTATAAATTAGATATACAGGCCTTAGATAAAACTTTAGTTATTCCTTATAGTGATATTGAGTCAATTAAAGCTCATCCTAATAGCACTTATCTTTCTAAATCTATGACTTATGAATTCAATCCAATGGCTGATATTGCTATAATTGTATTTAAAAAGAATGCAAAACTTAATTCTATTAAATTTCCAGCACTCAAGTTAGTTGATTCACCCAAAACTATAGAGAATGAAGAAAATTTTGATCTTGAAATGAAGCGAGACGAAATCTTAAATCTTAAATTTAAAAAATTTACTATCGTAGGGTACGGGATTAGCTCTTTAGACCAAAGAGTCAGAGAAACGGATCAAAAAAGATATGGTAAAATAAGATTATTACCTCTTCATAATTTTACCAACAATGAAACTCCTCTAGTTAGTCTAGGACTTGATTTCTCTAAAAAGTTATCAAGAGATAAAGGATTTGTTGCAGAAGCAGCTCCAGGAGATTCAGGAGGTCCTCTGTTTAACTCTAAAAAACAAATTGTTGGAGTTGTGTCTTCTGGTATACCTCAAAGTTTCGTAAACGACGAAGGTGTTCCTGAATATATTGGATCTACTAGTTTTTATGTTCCTCTTTACCAAGACCAAAACCTTGAATTCCTCAGTCAAGTATTAGAGGTCACTGACGCAAGCTTTTCATACGAATAAAAAGATTACTTTTTATTTATCGTAATATTTTCATACTACTCGAATTTAAAAACCAATACTTTATAATTCTAGTAGTATGAATAAAACCTTTAAATATCTTTTTTGTGTATTAATAATCCCTTGTTTAGTACTTTCATCTAATTGTGAAGATTTATTAAGTGTTTTAAAAGGTAATAATTACACCTCTTCAGCTATATATATTCCTAAAGATTTAAAAATTCGAAGTAAAAAAATAGATACTTACTTAAAATCTTTGATTAAAAAACATACTGGTCAGGAGTATATTTTTAATGAAACTGATTCGTTTGAAAAAATTATAAAAATTGTATCAAAGCATATAAAAGCTGAAAATCCTAATCCTTCAGATTGGTTAGAAAGATCAGAACTATTCCTAAAGTTTTCTAATGATTTAAATGATTTATTTGAAGCAGTTATTAGAAAAGGACCCAGAGGTTCTTCCAAAAAATTCTCTAAATTTAAGTGGGCCAAGAGAAAAAATGCTCTAGATTGGGTGAAGTCGGGGAAATATAAACTAATTCAAGAATTGTATACATTTGAAAAGTTTCAAAAATCTGATTTTGATGTAGTCCCCAAGAAAGATTTTTTTATGCTAAAAAGTGGTCAAACAATGAGCAAGATTAAATATATGAAGCTTCCAGAATATGAAAAATATGTAGAATCTTGGGTGCATGTGAATATGAAGAAGGGAGTTAAAGAGAAAAAAAATCTTTATAATAAAATCAAGCAAGGAAATCTCGGAATCATTTCTATACCTGATATTCGCCTAATAGAGTTTTATAATCTCTGGCCTATGTTTGCTAAAGATCACGATATGAAGCATATCCACTGGGGATACACCCATCCCTTAGGTCTTGGCACGATGATGTATGCTGCTAAGATGAAAAATCCACTGAGATTTAGATTAGTTGGAGGTTTATACGAAGGTGTTGATCGAGTTCAATATGATTTTGAAACTCAACTGAATCGTTTTTTTGCAAAGAAGATTGGAAAGTCTACAGTTTATCCTAAAATAAAAAGAAACATGGATCTAGAAGAAGCGATGATGACTTTATTACTATCAGATAATAAAACTCTGAAAAAAATGGCTAAGAAAGTTTCACTGAGTAATATTGAAGAAGAATGGGTACCCAAATTAGTAAAAAATTCAGTTTTTTCAGGTAAAGGAATTTCTGGGAAATCTTTAGAAGCTGAAATTGAAGAAACAATCAATAAATATTTAAAAGTACAAAAAAGAGCTCAGGCAATGCGTGAGAAAATTTATGGTGTTGAAGATTTTAATTTATCTAAAGATCAACGAATTAAGCTATTCATGCGCAATTTTCAATTGCGTCCAGAGGAGCAAGAAGTTGTGATTGATGGGATTGTTTATAAGAATGATGGTAGGGCCCACTTTAATCAATCCGAGGATGCTCGTGTAAAGCTTGGTATTGGAGATTTATAATATTAATTCTATTGTAGAGCTTCAATACACAATGAAGTTGCGACATGAGACATATAGACCGATTTTTCCTCCGTGTTCAAAGAATAAGTTTCAAAAGCTCCATTTTTTTTCATTTGTTTCAAGGCCCATTTTTTTGCATTTTTAAGCTCTGAACTCATGACTTCACTAGCGAGTTGACCTAAGGAAATAATTGTTAAACAAGTCGCATAAGTATCAATGTTTATCTTATCAGGGGATGTTCTTTTAAAAAAATCAAAAATGTTCCATCCACCTTGATTCGAGTTCTTTTCACGGTAAAGTTTTTTTACTTCTTTAATTGTTTTTAATATTTCATTGTCTTTTAAAAATTTTTGTGAGGCTACATTTTCAGCCCAAATCGCCATCAATTTATTATGCAAGGGTTGAGATTTAAATTTTTTACTAAGATAGGTTTTAATTTTTTTTATTCCAGTATTAATGCTTAAAGAGTGACCTTTTACATGTTTTGTTTTTATTCTTTTTATTGAACTCGCCTTAGGATGAGATTCAATGGCATGGATTAAATGGGTAAGTCCCCAATAGACTCCATGCTTAGATTCAAATGGCTCTAAATCAAAATAATCAAGCCAATTAAAAGAGCCCGAATCTAACTGCCTCGAAAATAGAAGTTTTAGACCATCATAGACCAATTGTTTATCACTAAAATTTTGATCCTTCTTAGAGAGATGTAAAAGAATAACACTTGAAATTATTAGTTCATTAGAAAAAGAAGGCGTTGCTTCATACCAAGGTTGGTTGCTGTTCTTATGCTCCTTCGTTTCTGGATTATCTAAAAAGCCATATCTTTTAAAGTTATGTATTCTAGTAGAAATGTACTTTTTAGTTTTTGCTAAGCTTTTAGATTTTTTAGGTGTTGGATGAATCAAAGCAGTCGGTAACGATGTATGACAACTAATACAAGCGTCTCCTGAATCTGCTTTAGCATTGAGATGGTCTTGGTTCCATTTATTATTTTCAGATTCTAGATACTTTATAGATTTTTTAGAGTTAAATTGAGAAAAACAGGTTAATGTGAAAAATAAAAAGAAAAACTTCATGAATAAACCTGTGTCTTATTTAAAACTTATAACTTCGTTGAATTCATAACATAAAATTAAAAAAGAGACATTAAGATCATAAAAATGTGTGAAAAAAATTCATGTTTTAAAAAAGATTATTTTGAAATATGCTTGAAGTTTTGGCGAATCAAATCTTCAGAGTACTTAACTAAAGCAGGAAGTTCTTGGAATCTTTCAGGATAAATGAGCTCTAAAAACTCAATTTCTACAGTGACTTCTTTGATTGAAAGAAATCGCCATATGTGTTCAATGAGATTAAAATCTCCATACCAGCAGACAAAATCTCGATTCTTTATCGAAAACTTTTCATTATTAATACTGATAACATTAACCACAGAAGCAAGAACTGGTATATTGAGATCAAATGCAGGGATAAACATAGGTTTTTTAAAAGGCAGAACTTGTTCTGCATTAGTACTGGTAGCTTCAGGATAAAGAGCGATATTAACTCCTTGATTTAATGTCTGGTATATATCATTTAATTCTTCTTTCCGATTCTCTGATGATCTTTTTTCTCGCCTTCTTTCTACATATGAAGCTCCATTTATATCACACAAAAGGCCTACACCTTTTCGCTCGCGCATTTCAAAAGATGTAATAAAGCTTAAAGGTAAAATAGAAGCAATTGAAAAAATTTCGACGTAACCTAAATGATTTGAAATTGATAAAACTGCTTGGTGAGAAGGGATAAGGTGATCATTTTTAATAACGACATGAATTCCTAGAACATTTAGTAAAATTTTTAAATAAAAGCTTGCGAGTAAAGAAGAGATTCGTTTATAAAAAAATTTATTAATGAACCTTACAGGGTAGAAGCAAAAAGCATGGAGCATATAAATTATGACTATGCTGACAGCGAGTATGGCCTTGCATGCTTGTTTTATTTTCATGGATTTTTATCTAACTATAAGCTTTTGCCCTGGAAAAATCTTTCCATTTTCAAGAGAGTTTTTCTTCATAATTGCTTTAGGAGTGGTTTTAAATTTTTTGGCTATCAAAGTTAGATTTTCACCATTTTTTACTAAGTGAGTTTTAGACTTAGAAGAGGAACTTGGTACTTTTAATTTTTGCCCAATAAAAATCACAGGGTTTTTAAACTTATTAATTTTCATAAGTTTCATAGAAGAAGTCTTATATCTCATGGCAATCGAGGATAAGGTCTCTCCTTTTCTTACTTTATGAATACCTGATTTTGTTTTTTTAGCAACTTGGTAGCTTCTTCTATAAGGATTACTTCCTTTGTAGTGTTCAAGAGAAGAAATAGATGATTGCATTTCAAGTGTTCTATTAGGAACTCTTATCATATAAGCAGTTTTCTTTCTAAAAGGAGTGTAACTTTTTAGAAGTTCTGGATTTAGATCTTTTAGCTCTTTTGTACTAAGAGAGAGTTTCTTTGCGATAGTATCAAGAGATAGAGAATATCTTACAGGAATAAGAGATGATTTATTCGTTTGATCACTAAAATAATTAACTTGAAAACCATTTGCTTCGGGATTGCTCGCTAGCTCCATAATCGCTGCAATTTTAGGAACATACTCTGCTGTTTCTCGTGGGAATGTTTTAGTTTTAATTAATTCCCAATAATCTCTTGTATTATATTTTCTAATAAGAGCAATAATTCTATAAGGTCCTGCATTATAAGCACTTAGCGCTAACTCCCAAGAGCCAAAAATGTTATAAAGATCTTTAAAGTATAAAGCTGCAGCTTTAGTTGCTTTGTAAATATTTCTTCTTTCATCAACATAAGAATTGATGCGCAAACCATACTCTTTTCCAGCTCCCTTAATAAATTGCCACGGCCCGACTGCACTGGCTGAACTTCTTGCTTTCATTTGGTATCCACTTTCAGCAATTCCCACATAATACAATTCTTTTGGCAATCCTTCTTCAATAAATGTTCTCATGACAAAGTCTTGATACTTCGATCCATTGGCTAGAAATCTTTCAAATCTTTCTTTAGAACTACCTGTAAAGTAGTCTCTCCATTTATTTTTTCTTTCTTCGTTAACATAACTTAAGAATTCTGATTCGACATATGAAGTAGTAGATGCTTGATCTTGAGTGACGATTACTTGAGGTGAAGGTTGAGTGACTTCTAAGATTTCTTGAGGTTTTGCTGAAGCATTAAAGTCCTCATCATCTTCTAATACTTTGGCATTAGTATTTCTCTGAGGTGTTTCTTCATCAAGGTGTTGATTTGCTATCTCCAAGTTTTCATAAATACTTGCAGCTTCAGAACTTAAAACTTCATGATCTTGTGTTTGAGTCATTTCAGGTTGCTTATTTTCAACTGTCTCTATGTTCTCCATTTCAACCGTTAAGGTTTCAGGATTTCCAGGAGTATAGTTTGGTGGAGTAACTGGTTGATAATTAATATCTTCTTCTTGATAAATATTAGCTTCAGCATTTGTTTGTTCGATATTTACATGACTTTGCACATGCTTTGCATGACTAGTAATTCTAGTTTTTTGAGCTTGCTGTTGGAATACTTGTTCTTGAACCTTCTCACCATCTGTAGTGTAAATAGGTTTGATATGTGTACAAGAAGTAAAATATAAAAAAGAAATTAAAAGAATGTTTTTCAAGCCTAGCTCCTAGCTAAATACAAAATTAATACCTAACTAGGATGATAGCTAATAAAATACCTCAAGAAAACTTACTGATATTCTCAGGTATAGGGGATTTTAGTAAACTGAGTTATTTGCAATCAAAGGTTTGAAATCTTTATCCATTACTGTTTTTCTTTTACTTTCAACAGCACTCTTGATGGCATTTAAACAAAGTTCTTCTACCTTGATAGAGAGTTGTTCCATAACTTGAGCGGAAGTATTCAGCCCGCTTGTAGATTTGATAAACTTTTTGATTTTTGAAGAAACCACTAAAATTGTATCAACTTTTTCTACTTCTCTGTAAAAATTAAAATCTCTTCCCATGACAGTTTTTCTATTCATTTTTTTAGCGTGCTCAATCGCTTGATTAATTGATGCCACTAGATCTTCATTCAATGGACCAAAAAAAGATGCCGATGTGTTAAACCCTTGTCTTTCCTTGATGAGCTTCTTTACTTTCGAAACAACGATTAAACTTTCCATATATTCTTCCTTGTTTAGTTATCTGTTTCAAAATACTAATAAAAATTATCCAAAGAATCTTCTAAAAATGGCCATCAGGGCCAGATTTATTGCTTTTTCTTTAAATTTCATTGCCTTTTGGATCTATAAATTTAAAATAATGTGGATTTTAAAAGGGATTTAATGTCTGGTTTAAACAAAAACAATAGAATCGTAATTACTGGTATAGGCTTAACTGCTCCTAATGGAAATAATTTAATGGAGTTTAGAAATGCTCTTTTAGAAGGTAAATCAGGAATTACTCAAAATAATATTAGGTATATGGGAGAGCAGAGCGCAGGTTTTTGTGATTTTGATGAAACAAAATATCAAACTAAAAAATCAAGAAGAAGAGGAACTAGAGCTGGGGCGATAGCAATTTATTGTTCGAATGAAGCTTTAATTGATGCTGATCTAGATCTTGAAAATGTTGATAAAGATAGAGTGGGTGTTTACCTAGGAATTACTGAGCATGGTAATGTTGAAACGGAAGAAGAAGTTTATCAGATGCACCAAAACGATTTAGATTATAAGCTTTGGACACCTCATCATAACCCTAGAACAGTTGCCAATTCTCCAGCTGGAGAAGTAACTCTTAATTTAAAAATTACAGGGCCTCACTATACTATAGGAGCAGCTTGTGCTGGTGGAAATATGGGCATTATCCAAGGCCTTCAAATGCTAAGACTTGGAGAAGTTGATTATGCTCTAGCTGGAGGAGTAAGTGAGAGTCCTCAAACTTTTGGTATATTTGCTGGGTTTGCTGCTCAAGGCGCACTTGCTCATAACCCTCAAGATCCTACTAAATCAATTAAGCCTCTAGATAAAAATAGGGATGGAATAGTTATCTCTGAAGGTGGGGCCGTCTATGTACTAGAAACCCTAGAAAATGCTAAGGCAAGAGGTGCGAAGATCTATGCTGAAGTTATAGGTTATCATACGAACTCAGATGCAAGCTCTTATGTGAATCCAAACACTCAAAGACAGATTGAGTGTGTTGAAAAAGCCATAAAAAGTGCAGGTCTAAAGGTAGAAGATGTAAATATTGTAAATATGCATGCTACAGGAACTGGAGCAGGAGATATCTCTGAAGCGAGTGCTATAAATAAAGTTTTTAGAGATTCAAAAAATACACATGTGAATTTTACTAAGGGACATATTGGGCATTCGATGGGAGCTGCTGGAGCTTTAGAATTAGCGGGGAATATCCCTAGTTTTGATGATTCTTTGATTCATCCTGGGATAAATTGTGAAAATCTGGATCCAGAGTGTGAAATTTCCAATCTTGTCTTAAACAAAGCTAAACAAGTTGAGAAAGTTGATGTAATCTTGAATAATTCTTTTGGGATGTTAGGGATTAATTCTGTAGTAATTGTCCAAAAGTTAGACTAAGAATTTATAAATATAGAGGTAAGATATGAATGCTCAAGATGTAAAAAACATTGTTTTAAAAATTATCACAGACATTGCTCCTGATGAGGATGTAAGTGGGATTGATGATAACCTTACATTAAGAGAACAAATCGATCTAGATTCTATGGATTTTTTGGATATAGTTATGGAGCTTAGAAAGAGATACAAAATAGAAGTTCCTCAAGAAGATTATCCTCACTTAGCAACCTTAAAAAGTTGTATGGATTATCTTACTCCTAAATTTCAATCTGCTTAAAAGTTATTCATGAAAAGCTTTGATGCTGTCGTCATAGGTGCTGGGATGAGTGGTATCGCTTGCGCTTTAAGATTAAAAAACTTTGGACTTAAGGTTGCAATAATTGAGAAACACCGGGTTATTGGTGGATTAAATTCTTTTTATCAAAGAGTGAAAAAAAACTCTGATGGCTCAAGAGGTGGAATCAGATATTTCGATGTTGGCCTTCACGCTCTTACTAACTTTGCTAAGAAAGGATCTAAAAATAAACCACTTCTTAAAATTTTAAGACAATTAAGAATTCCCTATGATGAGTTAAAACTTCAAGAGCAAAATTTTTCTACAATTCACCTTAATAATAAAGCTTTAAAATTTAATAATTCAATTGATTTACTTAGCTCAGAAATACAAACATATTTTCCTGCTGATCATGAAGGGTTTCTTAGATTAGTAGAACTTGTTGCAAGCTTTAAGGTTTCCACTGAACCTTCTGAATATGTTTCTAGCAGAGAAAAAATAAAAGAATTTATTAGCTCTAAAGAATTACAAGAAATGATTTTCTTACCCGTTTTTTATTATGGGAGTTCGTGGGAAGATGATATTGATTTTTCTCAATTTTGTATTATGTTTCAAGCACTTTACTTGGAAGGTTTCTCTAGGCCTTATGGAGGAATCAGGACTTTATTTAAAATTTTACAAGAAAAATTGAAATCTTTAGAAGTCGTAAAATTAATGGGCGTGGCCGTTAATCGCATAAGAAAAATTGAAGAAGAACACTTAATAGAGTTATCAAATGGAGAGTCTATCAAGGCTAAACAAGTTTTTTCTTCTATTGGCTATCCTGAGACTCAAAAAATTTTAGGAGAGGTCATTGATCAAAAAGCTGTAGGTAAGCTGGGGTTTGTAGAGGTTCAATTAATTTATAAAGAGAGATTAACTGAAAAACTTCCGACTATTTGTTTTTATAATGAAGATGACCAGTTTCGCTACAAAGTACCTGAAACTTTAATAGATGAAAGAAGTGCAATTATTTGTTCTCCAGAAGGGTATGAGAGCTTTGAAGGAGAAGAAGGTGTTATTAGAATTACTTATCTTGCTAATTATCATTCCTGGAAATCTCTTGAATCAGATGAATATGAGAAAGCTAAAAAAGAAATTGAAATAAAAGCTAGAAACTTAGTTCAAAAACTTTACCCCAATCATAAAAGAGAATTAGTTTTTACTGATACATTTACTCCCTTAACTGTTGAGAAGTTTACTTCTCATATAGGTGGAGCTATTTATGGCGCCACTAAAAAATTTCAAGATGGGAATATAGGAATTAAAAACTTACATTTGATCGGTACTGATCAAGGTTACTTAGGAATAACGGGAAGTATTCTTAGCGGGATTTCGATTGCAAATCTTTATGGATTTCCCAAAGGCCGATGATGAAAAAAGTTTATATTAAGGCCATAACTCATATTGATCCTCCTGAATACTTTACCTCTGAAGTTATTGAATCCATGATTTCTAAAACTTATGAAAAATTAAATCTTACTCAAGGAAGATTAGAGTTCATTACAGGTGTGAAAAGAAGAGGTTTTTGGTCCTCTCCTATAAGGCCTAGTGATATTTCTATTTTAGCTGGTAAGAAAATACTTAAGAAAAATAATCATAGAATTGATCTACTGATCAACGCATCTGTTTGTAGAAACTGTGATGAGCCTTCGACAGCTTCTTTTGTTCATGACGGGTTAGAGCTAACTGATAGTTGTGAGAGTTTTGATTTATCCAATGCATGCTTAGGAGTGATGAATGCTATAAAAGTTGCCAAAAGTTGTATCAAAGCTGGGGATGCGACAAACGTTCTTATTACTTCAGGTGAGAATAGTAGAGATTTATTAAAAGATACTATAAGAGTCATAGAGGAAACAGATATATCTAGAAAGGATCTTAAGAAGTATCTAGCTTCTTTAACGATAGGTTCTTCTGGCACTGCAGTGTTGCTAGGAGATACTTCAGAAGGTGCACTTTGGGAAGTTGGAGAGATTCATTCTAAATCAGATTCTTCCGCTCATAAGTTGTGTGAAGGTAGAGTGGTAGATGGAGCTTTATTGATGGAGACTAATTCTGAAGAGTTATTGAAAAGTGGTATTGAACTTGCGAAAAGGAACTTTGAAAGATTTAGTGATAAAAAATTTGATAATTATATTTTACATCAAGTAGGAAGTGCTCATCGTAAACATCTTTTAGATGCTTTAGGGATTAAAGATGGGCTTGATTATTCTATTTTTGAAGAGTTTGGAAATTCTGGATCATCAGCAGTTATAACTGCCTTATCAAAAGCTTTAGAGTCTGAGTTTGTGACGAAAGATAATCGTATAGGCCTTTTAGGAATAGGAAGTGGCTTACATACTTTAATGATGGAGTTAGTGCCATGCCAGTAAATACGTTAGATTCTTTGTCAGCAGATCTTGAGGAATCATTAGGATTTAATCAAAACTTTTTTAAGATTGATAATGAAAAAATGCATTATGTAGAGCAGGGTGAGGGAGAGAAGGTTGTTCTTTTATTACATGGGAACCCAACGTGGTCTTATTATTATAGAAATTTAATCAAGGATCTCTCAACTGATTTTAAAGTCTACTCGCTTGATCATTTAAACTGTGGACTTTCGTCTAGATCTGAAAAGTTTTGGCGTTTAGAAGATCGTATTCGACATGTTGAAAAATTTATTCGAGAAAAGAAACTAGAGAACGTTACTCTTGTTGGACATGATTGGGGCGGAGCGATAGCTACAGGAACAGCTATTCGAATTAAAGATAAATTAAAAAATTTAATCCTTATGAATACAGCATGCTTTTTTAGCGAAGATATACCAAAAAGAATTGCTCTTTGTCGCTTACCTATTCTTGGAAAATTTTTAAATAAAACAATTAATGGTTTTTTGAAAGCATCTTTTGTGATGGGAATTCAAAGACGATTTAGTTCTGAAGAAAAAAAGGCTTATCTTTTCCCATATCGAGAGGCGAGTTTAAGAAAAGGAATAGATGATTTCGTGAAAGATATTCCAATGAGTGAGAAACATCCAAGCCGAAAAACATTAGATCTAGTTGAAGAAGAAGCAAGGAAATTGAAGATTCCTGTTCTCTTATTATGGGGAGCCAAAGACTTTTGTTTTAACTTAGGGTTCTTTGAGAGAATTAAAAATATTTTCCCACATGCGAAAAGTAGAGTTTTTGAAAATGCTAATCATTATGTCTTAGAAGATGAGACTGAAAATTGTATCAAAGAAATTAGAGAGTTTTTAAAATGAATATTTCTAATGTAGCAGACTTTATTACTCTTAATGCTAAACATTCCGCTGGACATCCGGCGATAATCCAATCTCAGACGGCTTTTCTTGGTTTAGGGAAAACGAAAGAAGAAATTTGCTCTTTTGATGAGCTTGAAAAGAAAATAAATATTTTTGCAAATGCTTTTAGTGAAGAAGGAATTAACGCTCAAGATAGAGTGCTTGTCTTTATACCTCCTTGTATTGAATTAATAGCAACAGTTTTTGCTCTTTTTAAAATTGGAGCTACTCCTGTATTCATTGATCCCGGAATGGGGATTGATAAACTTTTAGAAAATATACAAAAAACTAAAGCAACTGCTCTAATTGCAATCTCTAAGGCAATTCTTTTACAAAAAATGAAAGGAAAGTTTTTTACTAGCATCAAAACAATTATCAATGTTGATGGTGGTCTAATAGGTAAATCTCTAAAGAAAATCGTAAAAAATAAGTCAAATATGTTTGAGAGTTATACTTATTCTAAAAATGATATAGCGGCTATACTTTTTACTTCTGGAGCGACGGGTCCTAGTAAAGGAGTTGAGTACTCGATGGAGATGTTTGTAGAACAAACGAAAGCATTAAAAGAACTTTTTTCTTTATCAGCAGAGCAAAGAGATATGTCAGGTTTTCCTTTATTTGCTCTTTATTCCTTGTCTATTGGTTTGACTACATATTTAAGTGAATCAATTGATGCTAGAAGGCCAGCTGAGACAAACGGAAAAAAATTAGCAGCAGAATTAGTAAAACATAACGTGAGCTTTGCGAATGGATCTCCTAGCATTTGGATATCTCTTGCTAAATATTTAAAAGCGAAAAAGAAAACAATTCCTAACTTAAAAAAATTAGCAATGTTTGGTGCTCCAATTTCTCACGAGCTAATTAAAGATTTAAGGGATACTCTGCCTAATTGTACTGTATATACTCCTTACGGAGCGACTGAGTCATTGCCAGTAAGTGTTATTACAGATGAAATGATTCTTGGTGATACGTTTAGAGATACTCAAAGTGCTAAGGGAGTGTGTGTAGGTTATCTTCACTCTTCTGTTGATCTAGATATTCGAAATACGAATGATTACTCAGAAATCGGAGAGTATAAAGTTGGTGAAATTTATATAAATTCTAAAATGACTTCTAAACAATACTTTGAAAATGAAGATGCTAATAAGAAATCGAAGCTAGATAAATCTGGAAAGCTCTATCATTTCATTGGAGATCTTGGTTATCAGGATAGATGGGGACGTCTTTGGTATCTAGGAAGATCTAGCCATGTTTTAAAAGTAGGAAGTGAGTCTATTTATAGCATTGAAATAGAAGGGTTATTGAATTCTCATCCAAAAATTGAAAAATCTGCCTTAGTTAAAGTTCGTGATGAAGTGAGTGTAGCCATTATAGTAAAAGAAAAGAAAACAATGGGCGATTTAGAGAAAGAAGAACTCTTTGAAGAATTACGAGTATTTGGCAAAAACTATCCTAAGGTTCAATTAATTAAAAACTTTTATGTTGTTGATACATTTCCTGTAGATACAAGACATAATATAAAAATAGATAGAATATTGTTAGGTAAGTCACTTGAAGAAAAATAAGTCTATCCTCATCACGGGAGGAACTGGTTTTCTTGGTTCTTATATTGCATCTTCATTAAAATCAGACCAGTGGGAACGAGTGTTTTTACTTTCTAGATCTATTAAAAAAGATGTTATTCTCCCTCAAATTGTTTGTGATCTTAGTAATTCTTCTCAAATAGAAAAAGTGTTTGAGAAATATCAATTCGATATTGTGATTCATACAGCAGCAAAAGCTGGAGTATGGGGCAGTGAGAAGAGTTATGACGAAATAAACTTTAAGGGAACGAAGAATCTTTTAGAGGTTTCTCAAAAGTATGATGTGAAACAATTTATTTATACATCTACTCCAAGCGTGGTTTTTGGAAAAGATGCTATTGTTAATGGTAATGAGGGCCTTTCTTATCCTGAAAATTACTTGACCGCTTATGCTAGGTCGAAGGCCAAAGCAGAAAAATTAGTACTAAGTAGCCATCGATTAGATTTTCAAACAGTTTCTCTTAGACCACATTTGATTTGGGGGAATGGAGATAATCATTTAGTTCCTAGATTAATTGAAAGATACAAGAAATCGAAATTAAAGCAAATTGGCAATGGAGAAAACCTAGTAGATGTTATTCATGTGAAAAATGCAGCTCATGCACATTTACAAGTTTTAAAAAAAATGTTGGAAGCTCCTTCCTTTGGAGGAGAAGCTTATTTTATAGGACAGAAGTCTCCTGTTGTCTTATGGGATTTTCTAAAAGAAATTTTAAAATTGAAATTTAAAGATGTGAAGTTGAAAAAAGTTCCATCTGGCTTAGCTTATGTTCTAGGTTATCTAAGTGAAAAGTTTTATTCTTTATTTGGTGTTCAATCAGAACCTCTAATGACTAGATTTGTTGCCTTACAGCTAACTAAAGATCATTATTTTTCTCATGAGAAAGCAATTAAAGACTTTGGATACCAAGAAATTATTTCTACTCAAGAAGGCTTGGAAGAGCTAAAATCTTATGTACAAGAACTTTAGGAGATCTTTATGAAGTATTTAGCGATTGTTGTATTATTTTTTTCTTGTTCTCAATCTAGAGGTAAAGAACAACTCTCAGAAAATCTACGAATTGCATCAGCTGCTGTACCTTCTCAAAATACAGCTGTTTCTCAAAACATGTCTGATACAGATAAAAAGACTTCTCCTGCTCCAGATTTTTTTGGACTTGAATGGTATAACTCAAAAAAAGAGAGAATTCCAAATTTGAGGTTAAAAGACTTAAAAGGAAAACTAACTTTTATAGATGTATTTATTAAGACCTGTCCAGGCTGTCCTAAGAGTCATAAAATTTTTAAGAAGATTTATTCTAAGTATAAGAATAGAAAAGATATTCAATTTCTAGCTATTCAGTCAGTTTCCTATGGGCATAAGAAAAATAATTTGGATGCACTTCATCAAATTCGCAAAGAATACGGTTTTGATTTCCCTATGGCCCAAGATAATCAAGCAGTCGTTATTGCCCAGTATGGAGCAGGTGGAACTCCTTGGAATATTGTTATTGGGCCTAAGGGGACAATTGAGCATAACTACTTTTTTATCAGTGAAAAAGATGCTGATAAGTATGTAAAAAATCTTCTATAAACTTTGACTTAAAATTAACACAGCTAATAATGACGTATCTATAGATTCGTTCTAGGTTGTGGCTATTAGCAGGAGTTTTTATGCGTTTATTTATTCTGACTTTTTTATGTTCTCTTCCTTTGTTAGCAGAGTCTACCAAACCTTTCTTAGCAGTGACTAGGCAAAGAACAATTATGAATCCTAGTCTTGTAGACATTGATTTAATTGAAATGCGAGAAGCTGATATTAGGTTAAATTATGATGATTCAGAGTATTTAATTGCTCCCTATGGAGGAGTGAACTTTGTTTTATCAAAGTCACGTTTGAATAATATCCATGGCGTTCTAGGTATTGTCCTAGCCAAAGGTGATATTGAGTTCTCAACTGATGATCATAGAGGGAGCGAGATAGTCGCTGCCATTCTAGGAGTGACGAATTTTTCTTTCTCAGGGATTGATCTTAGGGTCAACTTTAACAAACTCAGACAGAAATATTCGATGAGTTATACCCATATTCGTGGTGGGTCGTTATTATTTTTTCCTGTATGGTGGAGATATAGAGCTGGAGGGTATTTCAAGCAATATAATACAATCAACCTTTCGGATCTGAGCCAGCTAGAAGATCGCCTAGGGATAGATTTAAGTGCAGCTTTGGGAGTTGGGATATTCGAGTTAGAATTTGGTATCGAAATTGGTAGACAAATTTTTTCGAAAACAAGACAATCTTTGTCTCCATATGTGAACTTACAAGCGATAATCCCCCTTTTTTAATAGTTTAGTATAGTAATTTCAATAGCTTAAAGTTATACCTTGTAAATAATACGCAAGGTGTCAAATGCATGACAATGTGTGTTATAAGTTCTCCAAACTTTACTCATGAAAAGGAGACGAACATGAATTTGAAATTAATTTCAACTCTAGTTTTATCTGTTCTTCTTGTTGCATGTAATAGCAACGCAAGACTTTCAGATGCAAACGGAAAAAAAATTACTAGCCCAGTATCGGCAAATGATGGATCAACTGACGATGGATCAACTGACGATGGATCAACTGACGATGGGTCAACTGATGATGGATCAACTGATGATGGATCAACTGATGATGGATCAACTGATGAACCAGCACCTAAGAAAGATGGTTATGTGGATTTAAGTGATGTTGTTTCAGATAAAGCAATTTCAGCTTTAAATAAGAAGTTATACAAGGTTAGTACTTATAGTACTTCATTTAGAAAATTTCTTATAAATGAAAGTGTTAATACTTCAGTAAACAAAGCACTTGTTGAAGGTGGATCTAATATTTCTGATATCAGGATTTCTGGAGACAATGAAGTAACTTATTTTAAAGTAAATGGTAGCGAAGATTATATTTTTGTTACTAGTGAAATGAAAAAAGATTGTAAGACACTTAAAGGAAAAAGAGGTCTTTTTGGTATAAAGAAAGATTGTACTCTTGAGCAGATGATTGATTATATCAATTGTGATATTAAGCCTGAATTTTTAGAAGTATCTGAAAAAAATGCAGCTAAAGCTAATGCTGAAGTTGCTAAAAGAAAAAACAGAAGAATGGGTTATAAGAAAGCAACGATTGCAAATCATGTAGCTAAAACTTTTTCATATTCAAGATATGCTAAAATTGAAAAAACTCAGGATTGTGAAACAGCTGAAAGAGCTTTCGAAACAAGCTTAGATGTCCTTGCGAGAGACTTAAATGTTGATTTCACAAATACAAGCTTTGATGTGATGACTAATGAGACTGGAAGTTTTAATACTGTTCATGTTGCAGGAGTATTAAATGGTTCAACTGTTTCTGAAACTTTTGATACAGAAATGGATATGGCATTAGTTGAGTATATTACAGATATGTTATTAAATAATATGTAAACTAATATTACATTTTTCTAAAGAAGGCCTAAGTTATCTTAGGCCTTTTTATTTTTAATTAACAGGTTCTTCAATTTTCAAGAGATAAGAATTAAATTTTTTCATCGTAAATAAATGCATAAGAGCTTGAGTTACTTTGTAAATATACCAAGGAAGACTTGGTATGAAATCATGAATCTCGGCCATGGTATATCTAGTGTTTAACAAGTTTCGAAAGCATAGTCTGCCACCACCGATTCCTTTGGACAGTAGGCATTCTCTTATAAAAAAAATTTGATAGCTCTCAGAACTAACTGATTTATCGTGTTCTAATACTAAGAGAGGTTTTTTAAAGAAAGTAGAGAAAAAGTAAATAAAGTCGTTATCTCTTTTTACTTTAATAAATGGTCGATAGAACTTAGGTAACCATTTGAAGTATAAATCAGCTGTTTCTTTTGCACTAAAGCGATATAAGGTTTGTAATCTTTGAATTGATCGTACTTTATTAATTGATTTATCTTTATTTTTTTTAAATGCTCTAGGTGTTATTTTCAGTTTACTCGTCTCTTTAAGTGTTTGATCTAAGGCAGTAGAAAAGCTTTTCCATTTTATCTCAGAGGGAAAGGCCTTAAAAGCATTTGGAACCATATGTGTTTTCAGGCTAGCAATTAGAGGATAAACTAAAGATTTTGGAGCCCCCGTAATCTTAGAAACCCATAGCCTAGAAATTAGGGGATGAATAAATGGTAGAGAGATTAGTAGTCTTTTTTTATTCATTTTAGATGCAAGTTTTCTCATCATTTGTAGATAAGAAATTGTAGTACTACCTCCTAAATCAAAATATTTATCATAAGTTTTTTTATTCGCAATACTGATCCTCATGGCCTTAATCATATCATCTACGAAGATTGGATTAGATAAGGTTTTAGTCCAGTTAGGACAGAGCATGATGGGGAGATTTTTTACAAGTCTATACATCATTTGAAATGAGGAGCCATTAGGCCCTAAAATGATACCTGCTCTTAATGATGTTAGAGGTACGCCACTAGTTTTAAGCGTTCTCTCTGTTTCTAGCCTACTTAGAAGGTGAGGGCTTAAGTTTGCATCTTCGGGGATGATACCTCCTAAATAGATAATTTGTTTTATTTTGTTTATTTTAGCTGATCTCGCAAAATTGTCAGCAAGAACGAGATCATGGTCAGAGAAATTTCCTTGAGAAAGTCTGGCGGAAGGAAGCATCGAGTGAACGAGATAAAATGCAATATCGCAATTTTTTAAAATGTTTTGAGTGTTTTTTCTTGAAAACAAATCACACTCTTTCCAGATAATATTATCTTTAGAGTCTTTCGATTTATTTTGTCGACTAAGAGCTATTACTTCATGTTCGGAATGTCTTAAGCTCTCTAATAGATGTTTTCCAATAAAGCCAGAGGCTCCAGCGATAACTATTCTCATAAATTATTATAAACGAGATTAAAATAAAAAACGAGTCTGTCTTAGATGTGCATAAAGATTTTTAAATAAAAAGTCTATCAAAATGCCAAGATTTCTTGGAGAATAGAAGACATGAGAAAAGAAGTACAAAAGATAAAGTTTGGATTATTTGAAAGAAATTTTGCTCTTTTGAATGTTTCTTCTAAGTTTTTACAAGTTGCCTTAAAAAAAATCTTTCTTAAGAGTTCAAGCCCCGAGCATTTCTTGAAAATAACTCAAGAATTCTCTGAACTAAAGGGGAGCTTGATGAAGGCAGGCCAATTATTAAGTCTTTACGGTGAAGCTTTCTTGCCAGAAGAAGCAATTAAGATGTTAAATCAACTTCAAGATCAAAGTTCTTACGTTTCTTTTAGAACACTTAAAAAATCTCAAGGGCCAAGGGAAAAAGAGATCTTAAAGCAATTTAAAATAAAAGATAAGCCTTTTGCTAGTGCATCCATTGGCCAAGTTCACTTGGGAACTCATGTAGAGACTCAAAAGGAATATGCTATTAAAATTCAATATCCTAAGATTGAGAAATCTATAGATATGGATCTTTTTGTTCTAAAAGCATTTTTATCTACCTTTAAAATGTTACCTAAAAAATTAAAACTAAAAGATCTTTTTGAAGAAATTAAAAAAGTTTTAAAAAAAGAAGTGGATTATATTTCAGAAAGAAAGTATCAGCAGATATATGAAAGAAATCTTAAAGAAGATTATATTATTCCAAAATCTTTTGCCAAGTATTCTGGTAAAACAATTTTAGTTTCCGAGTATCATCCTGGAGTAAGCATTGATGAAGCAAACTCCAAGGATTTACTTATTCAGGATTTAAGAAATAAATTAGGAGAAGATTTAATTTGGGTTTTATTAACTGAACTTTTTGTCATTGATATTATGCAATCTGATCCCAATCCAGCTAATTTTAAATTAAACTTAAAAGAAGAAAAATGGATACTTTATGATTTTGGGGCTTGTTTAGAAATTAGACCAGAAATTAAAAAGAATTATCTTGATATGATCAAGGCATTAATTGATTATGATGAGAAAAAAATCTTAGATATATTTATTGAACTAGGAATTGCAAGAAAAGATGATCCTGATAAATATCTTAATATATTATTAGAATATACATCTGTTGTTGCAGAAGTATTTAAAGTCAAAGAATTCAATTGGGCCGAAAATGATTTAGAATCTAAATTAATCAAGCTTGGAAGAAAGTTATTATTTAATTTCCCTCGATCAAACCCTCCATTTCAGACGGTTTTTGTGGATAGAAAAATCTCTGGAACTTTTTATTTGCTTAGAAAAATAAAAGCAAAAACAAAAAACAATAAGATTTTTAAAGAATTTTTTGAGTTATATGGTTTAGATTAATGGAAAAATTTAATTTTAAAAATTGTTCAAGTGGCCTTGTTCTTGGAGGATCATCTGGTATAGCTAGTGCTTTTCTTGATAATCTAAAAAACAACTTTCCAGATCTTAAGATTTTTTCTCCCTCCAGATTAGACTCAGAATTGCTAGAAGAGTCTTGGTGGTCAGATTATTCTAACGATTTAGGAAATATTGATTTCTTTATTAATTTTATAGGAGTTTTATCTAAAGATGCTATGCCTGAGAAGAGTGTGAAAAACTTATCGTTAGATAATTCACAGTACGTAATGGATGTGAATTGTAATATTAATTTATTAGCAATGAAATATCTTAAGGACAAGTTCTCTCGAGATCGCATGGGCTTGTTTTGTGTATTGTCTGCTAAAATAGGAAGTATCGAAGATAATCGTCTTGGTGGTTGGTACTCATATAGGATGTCAAAAGCAGCATTGAATATGGCCTTAAAAACATTTTCTTTAGAAGTGAGAACAAGTAAGCCAAAACTTATTTGTATTGCTCAACACCCAGGAACCACCAAGACAAATTTAACGAAGAATTTTTTAAAAAATATTTCATATTCAGTTAAGTCTACTAATGAAACTTCTCAAATTCTCATTGATTTATGGAATAACTTAAATCAAGAAGATTCTGGGAAGTTCTTTAACTGGGATGGAGAAGTTATACCATGGTAGAAAATATATACATTCTCGCATCATTTATGATGACTGGAATTATATGGTTAATACAAATTGTGCATTATCCCAGTTTTTCTTTTGTAGATGAGAAAAAATTTAGTAAATTTCATGAATTTCATTCACGAAGTATTACATATATTGTATTCCCTTTTATGTGCTTAGAGCTTTTTATAAGTGGATACTTTTCTTTTATTCTTTATTCATTCTTCTGGCTTGCTCAGTTCGCAATCGTTGTCTTACTATGGCTTAGTACTTTATGTATTAGTGTTCCTATTCATAATAATTTAACTAATGGTACAGAAAAACTGAGAGAGAAAAATATTAAAAGTTTAGTGAAGACAAATTGGATACGAACTTTTCTTTGGTCTGTGAAAACTTTGTTTATCATACTTCATTGGAGAAACGGATGTCTTTAAGTACGATTTTATTCTTTGCAGGTATTTATAATTTAGTCTGGGGAGCCGTGAATATTCTTTTTCCCCATTTTATGTTTGATTTGCTAAGTATTCCTTATCCTCGGTATATTGAGTTTTGGCAATGTATTGGAATGATTGTTGGTGTCTATGGAGTAGGTTATTTAATTGCTTCTAGAGATTATCGGAAACATTGGGCAATAGTGTTGGTAGGATTTCTTGGGAAGGTTTTTGGGCCAATAGGTTTTCTACAAGCTTTGATAACTGAAGCTCTTCCGATTAATTTTGCTTGGTTAATTCTATTTAATGACTTGATCTGGTGGGTTCCGTTCTTCTTGATGTTGAAGTACACTTATCACTATTACCAAAGCACTAATGAATAACTTCTTAGAAATTGTTAATTGCCTTGGATTTTTGGCAGTATTTTTCCTTACTTTCTAATTCTTTCAGCTTAAGTTTCTGAAATTACTAAAGATTAAGACTTTCTCCCCTTATTTTTAGCTAAAGACTTTTAAAATAAAGTCTGGGGTAATTTATGAAGGGAAGGTTTAAAGAGACATTTATATTTTTGATTATTCTTTGTTTTTCATGTTCAAGGGTTGAACCAATTGAGATAAAAAACAAAAAAGAAGTAGTTGAAGTGAAAAAGAAAGAATCTTCGTTGTTTTTATCTCAGGTTTCTTCAGGAAATGTTCATTTTAAGTCTGAAAAGCAATTAAGTATTTACTTTGATAAGTATAAAAGTGAGCAAACAAAATCAATTAGTCATACGAGTTATGAGAGCTTTAAAAAGTCAATTGTGAAAAATACAAAAAAGCTTGAAAAGGTAACGGGGCTAGATTGGAAAATTAATACCTGTAATATGTTCGTTGAATCTAGATTTAACGAAGTTGAAAGTTCTGCTCCTGCTTATGGTATTGCACAATTAGAGAAAAGAACAGTTGACGAGGTTTTAAGAAAAATTGCCTCAAATAGAATTGAGAATGATAATTTCAAGAAGTGCAGGAAAGATTTCTCTGGGTTTAATAAGAACTTCTCTTATGAGAAGTATTTATCTAAGTTTACTTGTGAAGATAAAAAAAATAAAAGATGCTCCAGAGATGCGGAGTATTGCTCAAATGTTTATAAAAATATTTACCGTGCTGATAAATATCAGTTTTTCGCGAAATCTTTTTTCGAAGGGAAAGTTCCTAAAAAAGCTAATTGGAATAGAGATGTTAGTATGCGATCTGATGAAGAGATTTATCCTATCTACTATAAGCATAATATGTTTTTTTCATCGTACATGTTCTTTGAGCTAGCTTCTAAAATTGATTCTTATCTTGTTTTTAAAGCAAAGAAGATTTTAGGTGATGAGGCAAGTTATAATGAAATCAGAAGAAAAGTTTTAAGTTTTTTTAGAAATGATGAAGATAAATTTAGAGCGATACAATTACTTGCTGCCTCTTATAATGGTGGAGTTGGGAAAATAGCTAAAGTGTTAAAAAATCCAAAATTAGAAAGCTTTTCTTCTATGTATAAAGAGTACCTGGAAGAGACAAAGAAAATAAAAGGTGGAGTGGAGAATAGAGCGCATATGTTAAAGATTGCTAGGTGTCTTCATCGAGACGATGAGAGAGCTCCATTTTTTAAGCATGCTAAAGAAAAAACTAAGGATTCGTTTAAGATAGCGAGTATACAAAGGAGATAGAGAATGAAGTTGATTGTTTTAATGATGATGATGAGTTTTGCTGGGTTTACTCAATCGAGTAAGATAGGTGCTTTAAAAGAGCATAGAGAGGGGATTTTATTAGATTATTATGATTCTTCTCGATTCAAGGCATGTGTTAGTAAAGATTTAAGTAAAAGTGATAAGGCTAAGAAATTACGAGCTTATCAAGAGAGCCCTTATAGAAAAGACATACATTTTTTGATGGTTGCAATGAATACAGATTCAGAGAAATCAGATGGTTTTTTTCAGGTAATGTTAGGAGTTAAGAATAAAACTTGTATTGGAGACTTAAAGTTAGCAATCAAAGAAAAAAATGAAGGTTATATAGAAAAATCCATGGCCCTTGAGAATAAGACAGAAGAACTTAAATATTGTAAGGACGTTTATGCTAATTACGGAAAAATTGGTGAAAGTGTTCATAATCAGTCTCGCTCAGAAGGAAAAGCACATACGTTAGAGTTAAGGAGTAATGAGGTTATTAAAAAAGTATCTAAGGAGATGTAGTGAAGTATCTTGTAATCGTAGTATTTTGCGTATTTGCTAATGCGCAAGAGTTCTCTTTTCCTCAAGATCGTTTGCCTATGGAGGAAGCTTCGAGGATTAAATTGAGCAATTTACTTGTGAAATATTTTGAAAAAGAAAAAACAAGTTTTGTTAAAAGATGTACCATTCTGGATCCTGATGAAAAGTTTCCCGAGAGTATTATAACTGTTGTTGGAGTAGATCCAAAAGATGGAAAAACAATTTATAATGAGATGGGAAAGCTAAATGCCGGGATTATGGATTATTATCTAAATATGGCTAAGAATAAATCTAAAAAATCTCTCTCAAAGGTTTTTAAGTTGAAAAAAGAGAGTGATGAATGCGTAAACGAGTTAATTGCAAAGATCTTAAAGCACGATAGCGAACAGAAGACTCATGTTGTACCTGAAAATGAAAGCAAGTCTAAAGATAGTAAAGTTTCCAACTTGGCGAGATCTGAAGGCAAGGTAGAGTATCCAGTTGAAGAGGTTTTAATTGACGAGGGAAAATCTTCACAGGAAATGAATTAAGAGATCATGAACTTAGGTTTAGAACAAATACTTAGAGATGAATATATATACTTCTTGCAAATTGTTGAAGAAGGAAGCTTATCGAGAGCATCTGAGAAACTTGAAATTGGGCAACCATCTCTAAGTAAGGCGCTGGCGAAACTTGAAAAGAAAATTGGAGAAAAATTGTTCTTTAGATCAAGAAGTGGCCTGAAATTAACTCCTTCAGGAGAAGTACTTAGAGTCCAGTTAGAATCTTTGACTAGTAGGTTACATCATTCAAAAAATGAGACAGAAAATGTACGAGGAAGTTATAACATTGGCGTTCACCCAGTTGTTGCTCATTTTCTTACTCCTAAGTATTTACCTAAGCTTTTAGTTGAATATCCTAAGTTGAAAATTTTTACACATTTGATGGAGTCAAGAAAAGCTCTTGATCTCGTGTGTAAAGGAGAGCTAGACTTTGCTTTTGTTGTGAATCCTAAACCTTTACCAGACCTCATTATTCATAAGATAGTGTCTGAGAAAAGTTATATTTACTCTCAAATTAAAAATCCTCCTGTTTTATATTATAATTCAGAGATGATTCAGGTTTTAAGTAGTGTCGCTGAAATTAAATCTCTTCAAAAGTTTAAAAGAATTGAATCGATTGATAGTTATGAGTTGATAGGGAAATTAATTCTTGAAAAAGGTGGAGCTGGGTTACTTCCTGAAAATCTAGCGAATACTTTTAAGTTAAAAAAGCATTATGCTAAATCTTTTTTGAATGTTGATATTTGCTTAGTTTATAGGTATGAGCTGAGTTCAAATTTAAACGCCAAAACATTGATTCAAGAAATGAAAAAAATGTTGAAATTCTAATTCGATGTAATCTCTTGAAAATCATATTCGATCTTATCAAAATCAACAGGTTGAGCTTTGAGAGTTTTGATTCTTTTTCTAGAGAGAATATTTTTTTTGTTTTTAAATAAAAATTCACCTTGGATGCAGGCATTTGGATAAACTTCTAATTTATTGGACACTGAAATCAAGTTTGAGAATGTCTTTCTTTGCTTTCTTCTCAGATCTTCTTTTTTTAAGATGAATCTTTGAGAAAGATCAAAGTTATGCAGGACAAATTCATTTTTATTAGATGGCCCTATTTTTTCAATATTTAACCAGCCACAAGCAGAAATCGTTTTAACTTCATTGGAAAAAATTGAAAATGAGAATAATGCTAAAAGTGTAATTGTTTTCATAATATCTCCTATAAAACGTGTTTTATAACCCTGATTCCTTCAATCATAAACTTAGAACTAAGAGCAACAAAAGCAATGCTTAAAGTCTTATTTCTTATGATGAGAAATCTATTTGTAAGTATCTTTTTTTCCAAGATTAGTAAAATGTTAATATGTAAAAGCTTCATGAGCACCATTGTTGTTAGAAAAGAAAGGATGAAGTAGAACTGAGAATCTCCATTTAGATATAATGAGCCGATACTAAGCCAAAAAAGATAGGGGTTAGGATTAAAAAGATGAGATTTCAGGCAATCATAAATACTAAAGTTGCATTTTCTTGTAGAGCTGGAGGTAAAGTAAAGTTTCCTGGCCAGTATGAAAAAATAAATCATTCCAAACAATAAAATAAAAACAAGAGAGTAACTCGAAGGTTTTAAAAACTTTACCAATGAGATGATTCCTAGATCAATCATCACTCCTATTATAATTGCAAGAAATAATATTTTTTTATCATTCAATCTTGCTGCTTCATGACAGAAATATGTGTGTGGAGAAGGTATTAATCCAGCCAGTGCTCCTAAGAATATACTTTGTACTAACCATGATTCCATGAAAATCCTTTCTTTCTTATTCTAAAGATAAAGGATTTATAGGTATTCATGTATGGCCTTTAAGGAATAGATACTATTCTTTAAAAGAATAAAATACTGAGATTCGCTACTTAGTAGCTGTATTTTCTTTCAAACTTTCTTTCTGATATTTTTAAGTCTGATCTGGTTTGAGTAATTAAAACTTCATTGATTCTTTTTTGTCTCTTGGAGTCTTTAGAGGTAATGAAATTATAGACACTTCCTGATCTTCCTGCTCTTCCAACTCTTCCACATCTGTGAAGGTAATAATCAGCATCAGATGGGATATCAAAATTTAGAACCCATTGAAGGTGAGGGATATCTATTCCTCTTGCAAAAATATCAGTGGCGACTAAAACGCCACCGTGTTTTCTGAATTCTTCAACAACGTTAAGTCTTTGCTTAATATCAAGATCTTTATTGAGAAGATAAATCTTTTGATCTTTAATATCTTCTATTAATACATCATAAACTTTTTTAGA
>JAHDBN010000009.1:0-28735 GCA_020630335.1 Bacteriovoracaceae bacterium | reverse complement strand
AGTTTAGCAAAGTGAGAGATACTTTTAGCTACTGAGAACACTTGTAAGGCCAGCTCTCTAGTTGGAAGTAGAATTATTGCTTTTGGTTTAGCAAAGTGATGAGTTGATTTTTTCTTCTCAAATTCTTTTATTTTTTGAATGATTGGTAAAAGATAAGCAAGAGTTTTACCGCTTCCTGTAATACCTTGAATAGAAAAATGTCCTTGGCTGAGAAGCTTTGGGATAGACTCTGCCTGGATTTGAGTAGGCTTGTTAAGACCTGAGGTTTTTAAATACTCAAGTAAATCTTTATTGGAAATATATTGATTGAATTCAGATACTTTCTTTGAACTCATAATGACTCCTAGTCGAAAATTTGAAATTAATACATAGAACTTTTTTTAGAAATATACAAAGAAAAGTACTTTTAAATGAAATTTTTGTAAAAAATACATGACCTAATACTAGTAAGGTATAAAGTGTTATGATGCGCTGAAAAATCATAAACCTCATATTTTCTTGGAGAAAAAATGAAAAAGATTATCTTTTTAAGTGTCTTGTTTTTTAATTCTTTAGTTTTATCAATTGAGTATCCTCTTTTTGATAAGGGGCCAGATCCTAAAGATCCCATGCAAAAAGAGCTTTTAGATATAATTACTGATATGCCTTATTTACCTGGTATTTCAAAAGAACTTCAAGTTTTAGTACCAAGCTACAAAAGAGGGCAGAAAATGAGACCTGATTTTGGTGCTATGCCTTTAAGAGGTTTCTTGCTTCCGAACTCTATTTCAGTACTAGTTATTGGACAAGATGGCACACACATCGCAGAAGGAGCGAATAGACCAGGAATTGCAGGGTTTGGTGGAAGAGTTCATGATATGTTAAAGCACTTTGGTATCTTCGAAGGTGTCTTGTTTACTAATCTTTATGTAAATACAATTTCAGGGCAGTATGGAAGTAGAAATACTCCAGTATTAAAAGATGATAAAACAATTGAATTTAGAAACGTTATAGAAAATAGACAGTGGCTTATGACTCATGAAGGCCCTTATGGCGAGTGGAGAAATAGATTTTTATCTTGGGTGATCAGAAATAATAAAAAATCATTAAAAATGGTGATGATGCTAGGGCAAGCGGGAAAAGATGCTGGGGCTAATTTTATTAATTTTATCGGTGGAAGTGTTAGTGCTAGGAAAAATATTGGCACTGGTTATAGATATAATGTTCCTTTGTTTGAGATGAAAGCAGCGGGTGGTAATAATGAGTGGGCCGTGGCCTTAACTAAAGACGGAAAAGATGTTGCAGAGGTTTTAAGATCTGATGATGTTATTAGAAATGCACTTAAAGAAAAATTGGAAGCTAAGATAGCAAAGCAAACCTCTGATAAGAAAATCAAAGTTCTAAAGAAGAGAATAAAAGCTTTAGATAAAAAACTAAATTATAAAGATGGGACTAAAGAAGCTGGTATTAGTACTGAAAATGCAAAAAGTCTTTTGATCGATAACGCTATTAAAGCAAAAGAGCTAATGGTTTTTACAAAAGGTGGGCCTAAGAATAATGGTGTTTTATATCCTGAACAATTTGGTGGTTGGGACTTAAAAACAATGAAAGTCTTAGGAAAGACAACTAGATCTATAAAAGGCCTTAAAATTCCTTGTTTAGGTAGCAAAGCGGGAGATTGTGAAACTCAAGAATTCATAACAGCTCCAGATATCGTTTTTGTTGGTGCTCCTCATCCTACATCTTTAAGTATGGGGGAGATGACTAAAAGAGGGAGTGCAGCAATTAAAGTAGAAAAAGAACTTTTAGTTCCTTTAAAATCTGAAGTTAAAAGAGGGTGGGAAGCTCCAAAGCCAGAAAGTGGTTTAACTTCAGCTTTTCTTGAAGGGAAGCCATATAAATATAGAAGAGGTGCAATTCCCGTAAGTCATGGTGATCCAGGGATTACAGATTTAAGACTTCTTCCTGTTTCAACTGCTAAGAGACAGGGATCAAGCATGATTGTGATCGGTACAAGAGATAGAGCAAATTTTTCAAAAGAAAAAATTAAGTCTATGCAAAAAGATACTCCTAGTAATAAAGATCTTGTGAAATCAAATTTTGTTTTAACGGGAAGGGCGAAGTTTGATGATTGGAAATATAAATATGATAGAGGACCAAGTGATGAGTATGCCAAGCTTCTTTTTAAATCCCTTGATAAGAAAACTGTATTGTGGGTAAAAAAAGAATTCGAAGAAAAAGCACTGGAGATTTATAATAAGAAGTTTTCAAAATCTAAGAAAACTCAACAAGACGAGTTAGATGCTTACGGTAAAGCTACGAGAGCTATCTTTACAGAACATGGGATAGACGCTTTTCATGCTAAAACTCACCCAGAAGCTGGTTTCTTTGGACATTATCGAGGAAGTTTTAATAAGCCAAAGATTATTATGTTAGTAGATCCTGAAGGGTATGATAGCTTTATCACTTCAAAAGCTGCGACTGGAAATCGAGGACAATATATACATGGGCTTATTAGTGATTTAGGTATTGAAAGTGAGTATTTAATTATTAACACCGTTCCATTTGGTATGGATGGTGCTAATGATGAAGATTGGAAAGTTATTCTTGAAAAAACTCAAAATTATAGAGATGAGTTGTTTAAAAAACTTATTTCAGATAACCCTAATGCCTTGTTTTTAAGCGATGGGAAAAGAGCTTCTCTAGAATTAAATAGAATTTTTTCTGAAGAAAAAATTGGAATTAAAAGAACTAAGAATATAAAGGCTGATATGATTAAGGCCGGTAAAGCAATTAAAAGTAAGTATAAGAAATATAGTAAATCGAAAATTACTGGAAAAAGAAAAGATATTCCAAGAGAACATCTAACTTGGATTGCAAGAGTATGGGAAGGGACTTCAGGAGATAGAGTAATTACTGCGACTGATAAATCAAATAAGGGTAAGGCCTTTGGAATAATTGCACCTAATTGGGCAAGAAAAAATAAGGTTCATTTTACTTCTAAAACTAAAAAAGGGCTCCTAGAGCTTCATAAAAAGCTTGTTTATGCTGGAGAACCTCAAGCGGGAGAAAAAATATCTCAATATTTAGAGCGAAGAAAGGACTGCTTTTCTTTTCATGAGCTAAAAGTAGGAGTTTGGGAGTTTGCAGCTAAGAACCTTTGTACATTTTCTACAAAACTCTCAAACCCTTCAGAGACTATTCCTGTAATGGATTAGAGGTATAGTGTTCTGAATTAGAAAAAAATAGAATAAATTGTCTTCAGTTGTGTTTGATGAAAGTATGATTTGAGATTTGAGTTTTTTCATGACAAAAACTCTAGATCAATTTATGATTTAGCTATGTATATCCTTAGAGATTATCAGCAAAAAGCTGTTGATCAGGCCCTAGAATTTTTTAAAAGAAAGCGTGATCCCGCGATGATTGTTTTACCCACAGGAGCGGGAAAAAGTTTGGTTATTGCTGAGCTAGCAAGAATTGCAAAAGGTCGAGTCTTAGTATTGGCGCATGTAAAAGAGCTTGTTGAACAAAATCATCAAAAATATGAAAGTTATGATTTGAATGCAGGTATTTATTCTGCAGGCTTAAAGAGAAAAGATAAGAGTGAAAAAGTAATTTTTGGTAGTATCCAATCAGTTGCTAACGCAAGTGATTCTTTTTTTGATGATTTTTCCTTAATTATCATTGATGAGTGCCACCGGGTGGGAGTAGATCAAGATACTCAATATGCTCAAGTCATAAAGAAATTACAAAGTAAAAATGAGGCCTTATGTGTCTTAGGTCTAACTGCTACACCTTATAGATTAGGTCTAGGATGGATATATAATTTTTCTATGAGCGGTGAAGTGAAAACTCATGATGAAAGATTTTTTAAATATTGTGTTTTTGAATTGCCACTTAATTATATGATTAAGAACAAGTATCTCACTCGGCCAGTAAAAGTTGATATACCTGTTACTTGTTATGATTTTTCTGAATTAACAGAATCTGGGAAAATGTATACACTTAATCAGGTTGAAGAACTTCTACAGCAACAAAGACGCTTAACTCCTTTAATTATAAAAAATATTATTGATATTACAGAAAATTATCAAAGAAAAGGGGTTATGATCTTTAGTAGTACTGTTAAACATGCTAAGGAAATCTTAAGTTATTTACCTGATGGTGATGCACGCATTATCTTAGGTGATACAGAGGATGATACTAGAGATGAAATTATTAATAGTTTTAAAAACAAAGAATTTAAATATTTAGTAAATGTCTCTGTTCTTACAACTGGTTTTGATGCTCCACATGTAGATGTTATAGCAATTTTAAGGCCTACTGAATCAGTGAGTTTATATCAACAAATTATTGGTAGAGGGCTGAGATTAGATCCGGGAAAAAAAGATTGTTTTGTTCTAGATTATACTGGAGTTAGTCATGATATCTACGCTCCTGAGATAAGTGATAAAAAACCTGTTAAAGATTCTGTACAAGTTGAGGTTATTTGCCCTGATTGTGGTTTTGAGAATATTTTCTGGGGAAGAAAAAATTTAGATGGAGAAATAACAGAACACTTTGGAAGAAAGTGTAAGGGCGGGAAACAAGATCCCGATAGCTTTGAGATAGAACCTTGTGGCTTTAGATTTAGATTTAAAGTTTGTAATAAATGTGGAGCGGAGAATGATATTACCGCAAGAGAATGTATCAGTTGTGCTCATGTGCTTATCGATGCCGATGCTAAATTAAAGCAAGCGAAGCTGTCTAAGAATGCACATGTTTTAAAGCCTGATACAGTACAGCTAGAGAAAAAATTCGATAAAAAAAATAACCCTTATCTGCAGGTAAGATATTATGATTTTGATTCAAAATATTTGAGTGAAGCTCATTACATCAACAATGAAACAAGCTTAAAGAAGTTTCATATTAACTTTCTAAGATCTCACATGAAAATCCCTGAATTAGGTCACTTGATTGAGAATGTGGATGAAGTCATTAAGTATCAAAAACTTTTAAGAATGCCATCTTATGTTATCGCTAGAAAACAAGGTGATTTTTGGCGGATTACTGAGAAGGTCTTTGTAGAAGAACTAAGCTCTCGTTAATTTTTTACAAATTCTATAAAAGCACCACACTGCAACTCCTGCGAGAAGATGTTTTAGGGTATGGCCACTTAAAATAAAAACATCAAAAATATGCGAGTCATATTTTTCAGTCACTTTAGCAAGAAAATAAAATATAAAAGCACCTAAAAGAAAATGCCTAATTGACTTCATAGAACTCTCAGTGAATGCAAATAAAGGAACTAAGATAATAGGAGTGAGTTGGACCATAAAGTAAGGCCTTAAATCATCAAAACTTGCCCAATACCAAATACTTAAAAGGCCAATAATTATAAGTGAAAATAAAATAAGATGTTCTGTTTTCCTTGAGCTCTTATGTGCTAATAAAGCAGTTGTGATGGCCATAAATCCGATTGTCATTGGTAAGCGATCCCAGATAAGAGTGAAATTATTTGGATTTAAGTGATAAAACATCGAGCCAGGGCAAACAAGGAGAATCCCTAAGAAAACCATTGTCCAAGAACTTGCAGCTGGCACATTTTGATAATGCTGTTTCATATGCTTTAAGCCTAAGTATCCAACTAGTAAAAATGGAATATTAGATAAAACATCACCAAAGTTCTGGATGCCTAGAAGGCCTCTTTTGTCTGCAAAATTATGATACTCTAAATTTTGAGAGATAGGGTCCATCCAAAAACAACAAATAACTTCTATGACTAAAATGAGCCAATACATCCAAGGTTTCATAAATCCATTATAATATTTTATTTACAATTGGCTAATTTTTACATGGTTTAGCTCTCAGATTTAAATATCATGCTATAAAAACTCATTATAAGTTTAGGAGTTTTATGCGTTATTTCATTATTTTCTTAATTACTATCAATGTTTATGCAAAGAGCTCCATGGCCCGTTTAAGTTTTATTCAAAGTGTTCAAAGGGATTTTGAAGGCCTAGTTTCAGAGACTAATGAATGGAGAAATGAAGCTATTAGCTTTTTAGCTCAAATTTCTAGCTCAAAATCTAAAGTTTTTACAAGTGAAGAGATTAATAAAATTCATCAAAAAGGTACTCTGAGATATAAAAAACTAAGAGAAGAGTTTTATACAATTATTAATAAAGTTAAGTATATTTCTAATATTCACCCTGAAGATGTTTTTTTCTATGAAGATCTTAGGAGTGGAGATTTTAATAAGAGCTTTAGCTTTTTAAGAAGTCTGCAAGTACGAGATGGAAATGTTTTTTTAGTGATTAAAGACATGTTTGATAAAGATGATAGGCAAATGAATATCGATCTTTGTACTGATGAAGGTAGAGAACTAGCTTTGCTTTTCAAATTAGGCTTAGCTTCTGCATTGATTTTGTATGATAACTACACGCTCATAGTCAGTCACCTTGATAGCATAGAAAGAAAAGTTAAACTTGATAGAATTATTAATTATGATAATTCTGAAATAAAAAACTTTCTAAAGAAGATAGAAAAAGAATATTCAAGCTTGAAGAATTATAAAGCAATGGCCAGAGCCGTGAAAATTTATGATAAAATAAACTTTACCTTTACTGATAAGGCATTAATCTCAACGGCCAAGGAAAGCTTTGTTGATCAAACTATAATGAGTAGTTATGTATATTCAAAGCGAGATGAGATTAATAAAAAAACTATCTGGGAATTAAGAAGAAAGTTTGCTTGGAAATGGTTTAAAAATAAAATTAGTTATGGAAAAGATAAAACTACTAATGGATTATCAAAGTTTTTTGGAAACACTGTTGGTTTAGTGGCGACAAGAAAAGGTAAGATGCTTGACATGGCTCCTGTTAAGTTTAAAAAGCTAACTACTAAATTAAGAAGTATTTTGAAGCCAATGGATGTATTACTAGAAAAAACTCCTTTTAGGTTAACAGATAAGTTTATTCCTGGTCATTGGGGACATGTTGCAATCTGGCTTGGAACAGAAAAAGAATTACGAGAAATGGGAGTTTGGAATAATTTATCTGTAATTTTAAAAAATGCGATTCGTTCTGGAAGAAATGTACTTGAGGCTTTAAGGCCTGGAGTTCAGGTGAATTCATTAGAACATTTTCTTAATATAGATGATTTAGCAATCATTAGACCAAACTTTTTAAACTCATCTAGTGATTTAGAGCATTACTTGAGTCGATCTGCAGAACAAGTTGGCAAAGAGTATGACTTTAACTTTGATGTTGAAACAGATACTAAAATTGTATGCTCTGAATTGGCGTATGTTGTTTTTGATAAGAAAGCATTTGCTTGGCCTTTAGATAAAACATTGGGACGATATACAATTAGCCCAGATCATGTAGCTAAAAAAGCTAGTGTCTCGGGCCAGGCAGCTTCAGAATATTCTTTTTATCCTGTAAGTTTATATCATGATGGATTAGAGGTTGAAAAAAGTGATATTGAAAATGTCTTTAGTGAATTACTAGAAAAGAGTGAATAAGTTTAATTAGATTCAAAAATCCTCTCAAGAACTTTTTCTCTTCTTTGTAATAGATTTTTTTGCTCTAAACTGCTTTTTTTATTCCACATCGCAATCATCATTGAAAGACGGTATTGAGATTTAAAATACTCTTGATGCTTATGAATAAATCCCCAGTAAAGAGCATTAATATCATCACACCAGTCTCCTTTTTTATAATTACTCATTTTTAGATAATAGTTACTACTACAAATATAAGGTTTAGTTGCAAAAATTCCACCATCACTAAAAATTCCCATCCCATAAACATTTGGTCCCATCACCCAGTCAGAACTATCGACATACATTTCCATAAACCACCTGTGACATTCCTGGGGATGAATTTCTAGTAAGACCATCATATTTCCCATAACCATTAAGCGTTCAATATGATGATTATAAGAATATTTATAGGCCTTTTTAATGGCATTATCTAAAAATACAAAGCCAGTTTTCGCATTAATCCATTTCTGAGGTAACTTTCTTTTATGATTAAAAAAGTTTCTTCTATCTTGAAACTCTGAATAGTTTTGATAAATCCCTCGTACAAATTCTCTCCAGCCAAGAACTTGTCTGATGAATCCTTCTATGGAGTTTAGAGGTAAGTCTAAAGTATGATATTTTTTTTCAACTGCTTTTACGACTTCAAGGGGAGTGAGAAGGCCCATATTTATATAAGGTGAAATTAGAGAATGATAAACAAAGGGATCCTTGTCTGTGATGCTATCTTGATAAGTTCCAAAATTGGAAAGCTTATACTCAAGAAAGAAATCTAGCTGTTTTAGTGCTCCTTTCCTTGTGGTAGACCAAGTGAAATTACTAGTCTCTCCTGGGTGTTCTGAAAAACTGACATCCACAAGAGTAGAGACTTCTAAAGTATGTTGTGTCGGTGGTTCATAAAAATAAGGAGTTGTTGTAAAGTTTTTAGGAAGTTTTTTTCTATTGTCACTATCAAAACTAAATTTCCCTCCGATGGGTTGATCTTGCTTCATTAAGACATCATATTTAATCCTAGTTTTTTCATAAAAAGACTTCATGAATGGTTTTTTTACGGTTTTTAGATAATCTTGAAACTCTTGTCTTGAAGTTAAAAACATTGGACTTAAATGTGTTTTTTTATGAATTGATAAATTGTTAATCTCTTTTTCAAAGAACTTATCTTCAATCTCAAAGTAATGGAGTTCATTAATATTCTTATCTAGAAAAAAATTATTCAGATGATTTATAAAACCCAGATCATTTTGTTCTAATTGAATATAGGTAACATTGAATCCATTTTCTTTTAATTGATCTCTGTATGATCTCATGGCAGATAAAAATAGAATAATTTTGTGTTTATGATATTTAAAATGTGTACAAAGTCCGAGGTCTTCACACATAAATATTGATTTTATTTTTAACTTTTTTAAATGTTTTATTTCAAAAAGTTGATTTCCTAGAATAAGTAAAGCTTTGTTCATTAAAATCCTAATTACATAGAAATAAATTTTATATGAAAAATGACTTGTATTGCAATTGTTTATGTTACCTCTAAGATAAATCTAGTATAGTTAAAGTATGAAAGTATTTAATGAATTGTTGTGGGAGAATATCGATAAATTTAACTTTGAGGATATCACTATCCATAAGGCAAAAAACTCGCGAACTATAAGAATTGCGATAAATAGACCTGAACTTAGAAACGCATTTAGGCCTCAAACTGTAGATGAGTTATTGCGCGCTTTAAATTTTTCGAGAAGTTTCCATGATGTTGGTACAATTCTTCTCACTGGAAATGGACCAAGCTCAAAAGATGGAGGTTGGGCATTTTGCTCTGGTGGTGATCAGTCAGTGAGAGGAAAAGATGGGTATAAGTACAAAGATGCTGAGAGCTTAGGAAGACTTCATATTTTAGAAGTACAGAGATTGATTAGATTCATTCCCAAGGTAGTTATTGCAGTAGTACCAGGTTGGGCCGTAGGGGGAGGACATTCCTTACACGTAGTTTGTGATCTTAGTATTGCATCCAAAGAGCATGCGAAGTTTAAACAAACCGATCCAGATGTGGCGAGCTTTGATGGTGGCTTTGGTTCTGCTTACCTTGCAAAACAAATTGGTCAAAAAAGAGCTAGAGAAATCTTTTTTTGTGGTAAAACTTATTCAGCACAAGAAGCATTTGAAATGGGCATGGTAAATTTTGTGGTAAATCACCAAGACTTAGAAAATAAAGCTCTAGAGGTGAGTGATGAGATTAATTCCAAATCACCAACGGCAATAAAAATGCTAAAATATGCATTTAATATGACTGATGATGGGATGATTGGACAACAACTATTTGCTGGCGAAGCTACTCGCTTAGCTTATTCCTCAGCTGAAGCAAAAGAGGGAAGAGATGCTTTTCTAGAGAAAAGAGAGAAAGACTTTACTAACTTTCCTTGGTATTATTAACTTTGTGAAAAATAAAAATGAAGTTTTATCTAATAAGTTATTATTAAAGCTATCAGAATCGATTGGATCATTTATTCACTACTGGGGCTTTAAAAGTCTTCAAGGTCAAATTTGGTTCTTGCTTTATATAACTGATGAAGAATATTCAACAAAAGAAATCAAAGAAATATTCAGTATCTCAAAAGCTTCAGCTTCTCAGCTAATTAATGAGTTACTTGATTTTAATGTTATTATAAAAGTAGGACTAGGAAAACATGGAGTTGATGTCTTTAAAGCAAATGCTAATATATTAGATGCAATTTTCTTAGTAATTAAGAATAGAGAAATGAATATTTTAGATTCTGTCTTGGGAAATCTAGCTAAACTAGAAAAAGATATAGATGAGATTGACTTTAATATCATTAAAAAATCAAGGTTGAAAAAATTAAAAAAGCTAGTTCGTTTTTCTCAATCTACGTTGAATCATTTTCTGAAGTTACAACAAACTTCTTGGAGTAAATGGAAGATTTTCAGAGACTAATAAGCTCTATCTGAAACTTTCTGAGTTACTGTTTTAAAAAAATCTTGAAACTCTTCATTATCTTCGCAGAAGCGTTCAACTAATTCATTTAGCTCTTTAATTTTTGATCTCATCAACTCCGTTGCTCGATCAATAGAGGTATCCAAGAGGCTAGAGTTAAACTCATGTTTTTTATTGTTTTCTAGGCCCATAAAACTTAAAACGATGTTGGGGTTATTGTTTTTTACATCGATAAACTTTTCTTTTCCAGATTGATCATTGAAATCAATTAAATCATCTTTAATTTGAAAAATGATTCCAAGAAGATTTCCTATGTTTTTTAAATCATTAATAAATTGCTCATTCATTCTTGAAACGATTGCTGGAGCACTGAATGCCCAATTAAATAAAGAACCAGTTTTTAAGCTAGCAAGCTCAAGATACTTCTCTACACTCAAGCTAAATGGGTTAGTGCTTTCTAATTGAATCCATTCTCCATCAACTAGTCTTCTTAGACAAATAGCTAAATTTTGTATGACTTCAACAGACTTCACTTCCGATAATTCAACTAACGCTTTAGACAACATATAATCTCCGAGCAGTACAGTTCTAGAGTTACCGTGTACAGCTGCTAGAGATTTTTCTCCCCTCCTCATGACTGCTTGGTCAATAATATCATCATGACTAAGAGTTGCATTGTGAACCATTTCAATAACCCTCGCGAGAGTGAAAGCAATATTTTTATCTAGCTTGAAGATATCAGAAATCTTCAAAACAATATTTGCTCTGATTTGCTTGCCTTTATTTAATGATTTAAATTCTTGCCCATTTTTTAAGGAAGCTATGCCTCCAGCTGTATTATGAAAGAAGTTGTCTAAGTTCAAATCAATGTTCAAGTTACTCAAGTTGCCACCAATTTAATTAAGGGTTACAATTGTTCATATAATTATGAACGATTTTTTATCCAAATTATATCGCTATTCTCCTCTTTCTAGAAGAAAGAGAGTTGAGCAGTACTTAAACAAAGATGATACAAAGCGATCTCTTATGCCTGAGATAGTTTTGGATGATGTTATAGGGGACACTCTAATAGAAAATTATCTAACCTATTTCAGATTACCTGTGGGAATTGTACCAAATATTAGAATTGATGATGATGTTTTTAATTTTACTCTTGCTGTTGAAGAAACCTCTATTTTAGCTGCCTTAAATGCAACTGCTAAGTATTTTAGGACTCATGGAAGTATTAGTTCTACTGAATCTAGCGATTTTATAGAAGGTCAAATTAGCTATGAGAAAAATGCTCTAGGTGTGAAATGCCTTCTAAGCCATCAAAAACAATGTGAACTTATCTTAAGGTCTAAATACCCGACGTATTTTGAAAGGGATAACCCAGTATTTAATCTATCTAAAAAAATCACTGAGGATTTTGTCATTTATAGTGTTGAAATTAATTCAGGTGATGCGATGGGAGCAAACCTAGTGACTCAGTTTTGTGAGTCAATCTCTAGATATTTATCAGAGAATGAACAATTTCCCAAGCCAGTGATGAATATAGTTTCTAATTCTCTTAAAAAATCAAATATTAAAATTACTTGTGAGTTGATGATTGAAGAGGAACTTGGAAAAAGAATTGAGCTGGCCTCTAAACTTGCTAAGCAAGATCCTGCTAGAGCAAGTACACATAATAAAGGGATTCTTAACGCAATAGATCCGATTGTTATTGCTACAGGTAATGATTGGCGAGCAATTAATGCAAATCTTCATTCCTGGGCTGCTAGAAGTGGAGATTATAGTTCGCTTAGTTCTTGGGAATATAAAAATCATAAGCTTTTTGGAGTAATGGAAATCCCTCTTCAGTTAGGAGTAATTGGAGGAGCGACTAAGATACACCCGGATGCGAAGTTTTGTTTAAACTTAATGGGAGTAAAGTCTAAAAGTGATTTGAAAAAAGTCATCGCTTGTGCTGGTTTATTACAAAACTTTGCGGCCCTTAAAGCTTTAGTTAGTGAAGGAATTGTGAGTGGGCACATGAAGCTTCATCTAAAAAATATTGTAAAATCTGTGAAAATGAGAGATAGAAATAACGAAGATAAACTGATTAATGAGTTAGAAAGTTTTCTCGTTAGGAATAAAAAAATCACTAATACAGATGCTAAAAATATTATTGAACAGTTAGATCTTTAATGTGTAGATATAACAGATCCCTCCAAAAACTGGCTTGTAGCTACTTTTTGAAAAAACATTCAATTCATCCGCAATCTTTATAAAATTTTTATCTGAAGGGAATTCAATAGAAGAATCTATTAAGTATTCATAACTTTTCTTCATGCCAAAAATTTTCCCCAAACTTGGAATAAATTTTTTCATTATAAAAAAATATATTGTCTTGAAAAAAGTATTTTGAGGAGTACCAAACTCAAGGATATACACATGACTTTTAGAAACCCTCGCAAGTTCTTTCAGAGTCTTGCTAATTGATTCTGTGTTTCTTATCCCAAATGCCATTGAACTCGCATCAAAGCTCTTATCTTCAAAGCTGAGATTTAAACTATCTTCTACGCTGAAAGTAATATCTGGAAATCTTTTCTTAGCAACCTTTATCATTTCATGGCTTAAATCAATTCCCTGTACCTGAATTCCTTGATTTTTAAGAAGATGAGCGATATCTCCAGTACCAGTTGCTGCATCTAATACTAATTTGTTTCCATCTGCTTTAATTATTTGTGAGAATTTTTTCTTCCATTTCCAATGAAGTCCAAATGAAAGAAGATTATTTAGTAAGTCATATTTTTCAGCAATAGAATCAAACAAACCCTTAATATATACGCTAGATGGCATTAATAAACTCCTTGTTTATTAAACAAAGGAGCAAGTTTATTAATTTCCATAATCAACTCTTTTAATTCTTGTAAATTTAATGCTTGATGCCCATCAGACAAGGCAAGATCAGGCTTGTAGTGAGCCTCAATTAACAAGCCATCTGCCCCAATAGCAAGAGACGCTTTTGATAAATCATTAACCATAAACTTTTGACCTGTTCCATGGGAAGGATCGACTAAAACTTTATAATTAGTTTTTCTTTTTAAGTATGAGACAGCATTAAGATCGAGAGTATTTCGGTACTTATTTTCAAAGCTTCTTATACCTCTTTCACAAAGAATAACTTGTTTTTCATCACTGTTTATATATTGAGCTGCTTGTATCCATTCATCTAGAGTCGCGCTCATACCTCTTTTTAGTATCACTGGCTTGTCTTGTTTCGAAAGTTCTTTCAGGAGCTCATAGTTGTACATGTTTCTTGTTCCGACTTGTATAATATCAACAGTATCTTTTAATGCCTCAAGAGAACCTAAGGAAACAACTTCTGAAATTAAATGAAAATTATATTCTTCTTTGATCTTACTAAGTTTTTCGATTCCTTCTTCTCTTAGGCCCTGAAAGCTTTTCTTATTAGTTCTTAGCTTGAAAATGCCTGCGCGTAAGTATTGAGATACTTCTAGGAAATTTAGATGTTCTTTAATTTGCTCTGAGCCTTCAAAACTACAAGGCCCAGATATAATTGTAAAAGTATTGTCTAAGAAATATTGCACAATTCCTATCCCTTTGTTTTGTCCTTATTATACATGTGTTATTATTAAATTGTTCAATAATTTGGGAACGATTTATGATGCACAACTTAGACAAGTTTTTATTTTGCAATAAAAAGAAAATTTTCTTAGGAGAAAAGGTGTCTAATAAGGATTCAGACACTGAGATTTCCATTTTGAGTAGATGGAAACAGGAGCAAAGTGTCTATCAAGTTAAGACGGAGAGTAATCAAATAAGAAACCAAAACAATCTGTTACCTCCTCAAAAAGGAGAAGCCTTAGCTTATAATGATGATCGATTTAGAGAAGATTTTATAAAGATAAAGCAAAAGATTGAGAATAACGAAATTAAAAAAGGTGTGATCTATAATTCTTTAAAGTTGAAAATGGATTTTAACCCTGAGTTAACCAATCTTTATAACAGTCAACAATGTGATTCTCATTATGCTTATGGTGCTTGGAATAATAAAAGTGGTTTTCTTGGGATTAGTCCAGAGTTATTGTACTTAATGAAGGGAAGTAAAGGGATTACCTATGCTATCGCCGGGACAGACAAGGAAGCAAGGTTTACTCAAGAAAGTATAGCTTCTGAGCATCACTTAGTAGTAAGAGGAATTACTGAATCTTTTGATGAGATGGGTGTGAATTATAGCGTCGGGCAAAAAAGTGATCTGAGTTTTCATAATTATTCGCATAAATTAACTCCTATAGAGTTTGAGAAACCTCTTAGCCAAAGAAGTGATGAAATTTTAAATATGCATCCGACTCCTGCTATTAGTGGTTATCCTAAAAAGTCTTTTGAGAAGATCAAAGATGAGTTAGCTTTTGAAAATATTTGTTCCAGTAAATATTATGCAGGCCTTTATAAAGTAAAATCTGAAAAAGTTCACAAAACCATAGTTATGATAAGAAATGTTTTCTGGGAGAATGGAATAGTTGAAATACACGCAGGTTGTGGCATTGTAAAGAATTCCATTTTAGAAAAAGAATTAGAGGAATCTCATATGAAAATCAGAAGTGTTCTTGAAGTAGTGGGCATTGAACTTATCTGATTATCTAAAAGAACTCGGAGTAAAAAGAGTTTACTTTTCTAGCGGACATAGAAACGCATCTTTGTTAGAGCATTTTGATAAGTTTGAAATTGTTCATGGATTTTTAGATCAATCTCTTGCTTTTCAGGCTTTGGGTTATTCAAAAGCATCTAATACCCCAAGTGTGGTTTGTTTAACATCTGGTAGCGCAGTAGCACAGGTATTACCGGCTCTTATTGAAGCATACTTTACAGGAGTCAAGTTAATCGTTATTTCAGCAGATCGACCTAAGGAACTTCATCTAACTGGAGCGCCCCAGAGTATTAATCAAAAAAAAATGATTTCTCTTTATTCTAGGTTTTCTCAGTCATCAACTTTGAAAAATCTCAGTTTATCTGTGAGCAAAATAGAATTTCCTATTCATCTTAATATAGAAATTGATACCGAGTCTGAAATAAAAAATGATAAAGTATATTCTCTTAATGATAAGAACAAGACCTTAATCATGATTAACAAAGTGACAAATAAAATTAATCATGAAAAACTTTTTCAAATCTTGAAAAATTATAGTTTTAATATCTACCAAGATGTTGAGTCTCCATTTTATCATTACACTTTTAAACATGAGATTATGTTTGAAAAACAATTAGAGACTTTAATTACTAGTTTTGATCATGTTATTAGAATTGGAAGTGTTTCCAATGCTAAGATTTGGCGCCGAATTGATAATCAAAATTTAGAAATTTCTCATTTTGATTCAGGTGAGTTCAAAGGATGTAGTCGAGGAGAGGTGTTTCTTGATAATGAAAATCTTTTTAAGAAATTATCAGGCGATAATAAACCTATAGAAGTTCCCGAGCTAGATTACTTGAATTTACTTAAAGATTATCCTAAAAGTGAATTGAGTCTTTGCTATCGTTTATTTTCTCAAATTGATGAAGAGGATGAATCTATTGTATTTATAGGTAATAGTATGCCAATTAGGTACTTAAAGTTTTATAAACCTAGCAAATTTAAAATTATGGCAAACAGGGGAGCAAACGGAATAGATGGCCTTTTATCTACTGCAATTGGAGTGGCCAGTTTTAATAAAAAGAAAAATGTACATATCATATTAGGAGATCTTTCATTTTTTTATGATGAGAATGTACTTAAATTTCACTTTCCTTCGAATTTAAAAATTCATGTAATCAATAATTCTGGAGGAAGAATTTTTGAACAAGTTGTCACACCCAAAGAAATTATTAATGAGCACTCATTGAGAATAAACCCCTCGGAGGGGGTAAATGAAGTCTTCGTTTGTAATAATCAAACAAATAGATTTTGGAATGATTATAATGACTTGTATAGATAAAACATTGTATATTCATGGGTTTCTTGGAGAGAGTGATGAGATATCTTTTCTTGAAGGTTTTGATTTGTATAAAACTATTTCTTTAAATGATCGGGAAATAGTGGAGCTTTTAGAATCTCAATACTCTGAATTTGAAAATGTTATTGCTTATTCTATGGGAGGGAGATTTGTTTTTAAGTTTTATGAGGAGTTTTTTCATAAGTTCAATAGAGTGAATATACTTTCAAGCCATTATGGACTTAGCAGTGAGGATGAAAAAAAAGTAAGAAAAAAAGAAAATGATTCTTTCTACTCGAGAATTGATAGTAATGATTTTTTAGACTTTTGGAATGGATTAGAGATTTTTAAAAATGATGCTCCTATCTCTAAAATAGAACGAGCAAGAAAAACGTACAAAGGCCTTTTTAATAGATATAGACTTGAGGAACAAAATAATTTTAAAGAAACAATTGAATTAAATGGAAACATAAGGATTTTTCTTGGTGAAAAGGATAAGAAGTATAAGCAATTATACTCAAAAATTGATAAAGAGATCGTTTGTATACCGGATAGGGGGCATAGATTAAACGATGAAAAATCAATAAATGAGGTAATCATTGCTAGTAATTAAATCTTTTAGACTCCATACTCTTCCGGCGGCTTTAATCCCAATAGTTAGTGCTTGGCTAATAGGCCCCGTTCAGCAGATCAATACTACCTTTTTCTTTGTCTTATCATGCCTTGTTGCAAGTTTTATTCAAATATCTACAAATATTTTCAATGATTTATTAGACTTTGATAGAGGTTTAGACACGCATAGAGAAGATAGAAATATTTCTAGCTCTAAGAAAACAAGATCAGAAGCAAGAGTATGGGCCTTAATTTTTTTATTTCTATCATTTATTCTAGGAATGAATTTTGTGAAATTACATTGGATATATTTTCCAGTTGGAATAATTTCTTTGTATCTGTCTTATGGATATACGGGGGGCAGATTCCCTTTGGCATATAATGGGCTTGGAGAGGTTTTCTCTTTTGTTTTCTTTGGTCTTGTCATTGTTCTTGGATCATACTTTTCGATGTATAATCAAATCGATTCTAAGTCCATCGTGTTATCTTTTTTATGTGGGATGCATTCTAGTTTATTAATGATGTTTAATAACTTTAGAGACTTTAAAACAGATTCACTGGGAAGGAAAAATACTTTAGCTGTAAAAGTGGGGGAGAAGAATTTTGTAGGATTAATAAAACTTAATTTACTTCTTATGAATTTTACTTTTTGTCTTTTTATAGATTCATTTTTCCTAAGAGGGATCTATGTTTTATTTCACTTTTCTCTTTTCTTTTATATGAAAATTGATCTGAATCATAAAAAAAGAGTTGAGGTTTTTAAGTTTTCAATTCTTTCTTATATTCTCTTCTTGATCTTAGTTGTGAGTTCTATATTATGAAGATTTGGAGTAAGAAAAAGAGCACACATTTTAATCTTGAAAACTCAATACTGCTTAAGGTTGACTTTCACGGATCTATAGGTTTTTGCTATTACTCACCGTGGATTAGTTTAGGTCAAAAAGAGATTGAAGTTTGTTTAGAGGAGATAAGAAAGAGAGACTCTTTTTTGATTGCACTAGCTTGGAAGGATGCATTTATTTCTCAAAAGATTGCACTCTCAAAACTTCCACTATTTAAAAGTCATTCATTCTTCTCTGAGAAACTTTCTTCTTTCTCACCAGAGATTATTAAAATAAAACTCTCTGGTGATATAAGACGAGATGTTGAAGTTGTAAAAAAATTCTCTTCTGAGTTTAAAAACTTACGATTAGATGCAAACTATAAATATAATCATCAATCATTCTTAAGTTTTTGGAATAATATAAGCTCATCTCAAAATCAAGTTGAGTATGTTGAAGATCCTGTATCATGGAGTCCTAAAAATTATGAATCATTAATTCAGTTAGGGGTGCCTGTTGCCTTAGATCAGGTATTTAATAATTCTTTGAAAACTCTTGAGAGTTGTGAGCACTATGTCGTAAAACCTACGGTTCAAGTTATCACTAATAATTCATATGAAGAGTGTATTTTTTCTCACAATATGAACGGGGCTTTATCGGATTGGCAGACATATTGTGAGTTAGTGACCTCAGGAGATTTTAAGAAAACTCATGGAGTCGCGAGTCATAGTAAGTTTATGAGTGAGAGGCTTTTCACTCTAGAAGGAAACTATGTCTGTGTTAATATTTTAGCTATTAAAAAAATGTATGAATATTTGTATTCAGATGAGTCTTGGGAGAGAGTGGTTTGACGAACTTAATTAAGCTTAGAAAAGATCTAAGGCCAGAAACAAAGAGAAATATTGATTCTTATATTAAAAAATATAATTTAAAAAATATGTTGGTTCTCGCAAGTTCAGGAACCACCCAGAAATCAGAGGATATAATATACTTTATTGAATTAAGCTCCATGAAGGGACATGCTGCCATAATAGCTAAAAAATTTAACATGACTAGCAAGTCAAAAGTTTTATGTGTTTTACCAGAGTGTTTTATGGGTTCATTATCATCTTACTTTAGATGCGAGGTATCTGAAGCTTCCTTTATAAAAGAAGATTGGAGTATAAAGAAAATCAAAACTAATCTAGATGAGAATAGAATTAGCCATCTTTCCTTAGTTCCTACTCAAGTTTATGATTTATGTGAAAAAAAAATCACTCCTAATAAAGAGTTAGAATATTGTTTTGTTGGTGGTTCTGAACTCTCAGTGAAATTAAAAGATCAATTTATGAATTTAGGATGGCCTCTTTATGAGACTTATGGATTAACAGAACTTTGCTCTCAGGTAGCGACTTCTAGATCTGAAAAAAACAGTAAAGGCCATCAGGTATTAGAGTTTATTGATTATAAAATTTCTGAAAACTCCCCCTTGTTGTTAAAGTCTGAATTTCATTTTTCCTATAAAATGATCTCTGGAGAAGAAAAACATAACATTTTTTCTTATCAAAGATTTTGTAATCAAGATGGGTATTTTATAACGACAGATATAGCGAAAGAAGTAGTCAAAGGAGTGATAAGTATATCTGGCAGAGAAGATGATTTTGTTAAAATAAACTCTAAATTTATCAACTTAAAACAAGTGGAAAGAAAAATTTTAGCTCTTGATAATGTTTTGCAAGAAGGTGAGTTTTATATTAAAGCGGTTGATGATGAAAGATCAGGGAAGAGTCTTCAATTAGTAAGTTTGAAAATGCTAGATCTAGAAAGTATCAATGCTTTACTTGATTATAAAATTGCCAGTCTTCTCGTTACTAAAGAAATGAAAAGAACTCAATCAGGCAAGCTAATTAGGATTTAGGATTTCTTTTTTTTTATAATAGTAGTGAGTCTTGTTTTAGAAATAATAGATTCTGTCTTTTTGTCTAGGACTTCAATGTCCCAAGAATGTATTGTTTTTCCTAGTTTGACTGGTTTACACATTGCAATTAAATGATCGCCAGGTTTAGCAGGATTTAGATGAGTTGCGTTTATTTCTAATCCAAGAGCATAGTACTTATTAGAATCTACAACTATATTGCTTGCTATACTTCCTGCACTTTCAGCTAGCACACAACTTGCTCCGCCATGCAATAACCCAAATGGCTGAGTTATTGAATCAGTGACAGGCATGGACAAAACTAGTGAATCATTATTAATAACTTCAATGTTTATGCAAAGATGCTTTAACATTCTATCTTCAAAAAAAGAGGACAAGTCATGAACGCTTATATCTTTTTTATGCCATATAGATGAGATCATATTTTCCTTCTCCTGTGATTCACATGCTTACTTACTATATTTTTTCCATTAAATTTGGAATATCCAGATTTTTTTATGGCCCAAAGCTTATCTCTAGCCATTCTAGATTTTTCTTTATGATCAACTATTTTAAAACAATAATCAATTCCATATTTAAAGTCATACATTACTTCTTCTAAAGGAGTCATCTCCCATGGTTTATGAATGAAGTTGATGGGCAAGTTTTTTAGTTCGGGAACCCATTTTTTTATAAATAAGGCCTTGGGATCTTTTTCAAGAGATTGTTTTACGGGATTGTAAATTCTAATGGTATTAATTCCAGTTGTTCCTGCTTGCATTTGAAATTGAGGATAATGAATTCCAGGTTCATAATCTAAAAACATTTGAGCTAAATATTGAGCACCATCTTGCCAAGGTTGCCAGAGTATATGTGTAAGAAAAGATACAACTGTTGCTCTTAGTCTGAAATTTAAATAACCAGTTTGTTTAACACATCTCATTGCTGCATCAATGAGAGGATAACCCGTTTGACCATCTTTCCAAGCGTTAAAGTAGTTTTTTGATTTTTTATTTCTTAATCCATTATAAGCGGAGTTCATATTTTTAAACTCAATGTCTGTTTGCATTTCAAGTTTTTGAATGAAATGAGCTTGCCACCTAAGTCTATTGCAAAACTGATTGATAGATCTTTTATTGATTTCTGGATTTTTCTTTTCCTTCATGCATGCTTGATAAATAGTTCTCACTGAAATACATCCATGAGCTATATAAGGTGATAGTCTTGAGCAAAAATAACGACTTTTTTGTGAGGAAGAGATATTATATAAATAATCATTAACCTTATCTTTCAAGAAACTTGAGAGGATATTTAAAGCAATGGATTCTCCTCCTTTCTGCATGTGAGGTGAACAAGTATCTAAGGCCTTTAAAAGTTGATTAGAGAGTTTGAAAGGATGTTCTTCTAAGTGATAAACTCTTTTTTGATCTAAAGTATAAGAGATCTGAGGTACCTTCATATAGGAGTTCCATCTTGATTCCCAATTATTTCTGTTCTTAAGGCCTCTAAATACTCCATTCGCCGTAGCTTCCTTCCACTTAATATTATTTTTTCTGAAAAACCTTTTTATCTCTTTATCTCTACTGAAAGTGAAATCAAGTCCAGTTTCTTGATGAGAGAAGACAGTTTTAATCTGAAAGTGATGATTTAAATATTCAAAAACTTCTTTAGCATTAGCGTGGAATATAGAAATAGGTATCAAGGAGGACACATCTTGTAAGGCCTGCCATTGAAATCTCCAATGACGTTCATCAAAAGTAGGGTGAGCGCTAATTAAAGGTTCAAAAATATAGATTATCATGAAGGGATTAGTTGATTTCATCGCTTGAGAAAATGGCTTATGATCTTTTAAGCGTATGTCTCTTTTTAGCCAAACAATATTAAGAGTCTCTTTCATGTTGTAAGTATTCTAGATGATTTGTTTTGCAGATGTGTTGGATCTAAGTATTGTCTAAGTGGAGTTTACGAACTTATTTTTAAAACCTCAATAAGAACATCAATTTGATCATTTGTATTGTAATAATGAGGAGAAATTCTAATCTTAGACTCATTGTTTAAAAAATCTGGATTTAATCGGGAGTTTTCTCTTTTTGATAATCCAACTAGAATATTATGTTCTAGAAGATTTTTTTTGACTTCTTCATGAGTAGTTTTTTGGTGAACAATAGTAATAATATTAGATGCGATTTCTTTGTCCTCATGAATCTTAATAAACTCTAGTTCTTCAAGTTTTTTGAAAAGATAATCTCTAATTTCTTGATTCTTTATAACTATGTTTTTTGCTCCATAATCAAAGTATTCTTCTATGGCAGCATTAAGTCCTAGCATTAATGAAGTAGATCTTTCCCAGAGCTCAAATTTTTTAGCATGATTTAGAACTTGAAAATGATCAGAGTTTATCCAAGAAGCTGACTCTAGATCAATGAAGCGAGGTTTTAAATAGCCTTGCCTAGACTTCTTAATATATAAAAAACCTGTACCTCGAGGGGCCCGTAAAAACTTTCTTCCTGAAGCCACGAGGTAATCACATTCAAGCTCTTTCACATCAATAATTGATTGGCCTACACTTTGGCAGGCATCTAGAATTGTTGGGATATTTATAGAAGCGCAATACTTTGTAATATTTAATGTATCATTTCTATTACCATGGCAGGTAGCAATGTCTACTATAGAAACTAGCTTCGTTTTTTTAGTAATTTTTTTCTTCAAATCTTCAATGTCGGTTTGGAAAAGATGATTCTTTTTTACTTTTTTTAAAACTATGTTTTTCTCTTGTCTTAATTTTAGAAGATATAAATAATTACTAGAATACTCTGAGTCATCGTATAATATTTCATCACCGGGAGCAAAATTCATTGATTCAAGGATTAATTGCCAAGCAAGAGTCGAGCTTTGGGTGAATGCGATTTCACTAGAATTTGCTCCTATAAGTTTTGCAATATTTGTATAGAGTGATTTTATTTCATGCTCGTAAGAACTCGCAATATCATACCCGCAACTGAGAGCTTCTTTTTTTGTGATCTCGATGACTTTCTCTAGAGCTTTTGGTGATAAATTACTACAACCGGCATTATTAAGATTTATCATAGAGAAGAGATGTCCCTTGTCAGAAATATTCTAGTACAAGTCACTCCACCAAGTTCTGATTCGTATTCAAAAGTTTCTTGAAATTCATATTTAGACAAAAGGCCCTGAACAGCTAAATTATCTTTTCTACACCTCACACTTAGAGAGTCAAAACTCTTAGATTTAGCCTGCTTTAGGGTGAATTCTAAAAGTTTAGTGCTAATACCTTTACCTCGGTAGTTTTCATTAGTTGCTATTAAGGAAATATAGAGATCTTTTTCTCGCTCAAATTCTAGCTCTTTAGAAATAAATGAATCATTATAATTAGATGCTACTATTGTCCCGATGAGTTTATCTTGATCAAAGCATCCAAAAAACAATGACTTTTCCTGATTTCTTTCTTGAAAGTATGAGTAGCTACTTTCATGATCCCAGTTCTCTTTTTTATCTGGAGCATTAAAACAATCTATATAAAGTTGGCATAATTGATTAATCACATGAGATTCACTGAAATCAAAGAGTGCTAAATTGAAGTTTTCTTCCAAATGAGTATGTCCTTTAGAGTATGAGTTGATCTTCTTTGATCTAGGCGTTCTTTGAAAATCAATGAAGATTTTTCTTTTAAGCTAAATTTTTCTTTCAAACAATTGGCAATAGCATCTACTCCTAAAAGATTTTCGCCATCACTTGATTTTATCCCAGAGAAATTATGATCTAAAAAGTGATAATCAGTAATAATAACTAAAAGTGAGTCTAGAGGGAGCTTTTGTGAAAACAAATCAAGTAGAGTTTTGGGGGCATCAGTTTTTTTTAGCCCATCCATGAGAAAGACTAAGTTATAATCTAAGTCTAATTCTCCTAAGTTTCGAGGATCGAATTGAGAGATCTCAATATTAGAAGTTTTATTTTGAATACCTTGACTCGTGAAACTCTGAAACTGTGAGAGAGTGTTTTCAAGAGGAAGGGCGTAGTTTATTTTTCCAAAATTTTTAAGATCACTTATTGCTTTCAGAGTGTTTGCAGATTGATCTAGGGCATGAACTTTATTAAATAAAGAACTTAAAAATAAAGAATTTCTTCCTGGACCACAATAAAGATCAAGAGCTTTAAGAGCTGTGGTGTGTTCATCTTTAAGTACTTGATCAATCATTTTTTGAGTATTCTTAAAAAAATCATCATTTACATTAGAAAAATGATTATGAATTAAATTTGAGAGATTAGAATCTGTGATTCTTGTTTGTGAGATTTTTTCAATTGGGTTGCTATCAACTACATATCTAAAACCAGAATGTTGATAGAAATGTTTTCTAAAAGCATATCTAGAATCTTTCATGGCAAGATTTCCAGTGGATATCCAACTTCCACCCTTAATCATCATATGAACTCCATCAAATGTGGGAAGAGAGAAATCATCATAAGCTTTATGAGGCATAAATCCATCAAGGCCATAAATTGGAGTATCACACCATTGCCAAACATTACCAGCAACATCAAAAAAATTATTTTTAAATTTATGAGTATCTACTGGGCAAGGAGAAAAGTATTTTTCAAGATTAATATTGCCTGGAGCATTTTCCCAAAGTGGTTGATTAGTATCAATATTCCCTCTTAACACTTGGTATTCTTGCTCACTTGGAAGACGAATTTTTAAGTTTAATTCTTCTGATTTCCAAGAACAAAACGCTTTAGCTTCATGATAATTTATTTCAACCGGCCAATCCCAAGGCATTTGTATTTCTTGTAGCATAGTCCTTAGATAAAAACTTTTATCTTTTTTAATCCAAAACTTAGGGTACTGGTAATTTGAAAAGCTTAACCACTTTTTCCCTTCTACTGACCAATAACCTAGATTTTTATAGCCATTAGATTTAATAAAGTTCAAGTATTCTTTGTTGCTAACTAAATATTTCGAGCATTGAAAGTTGTTTAAGTGAAAAGTTTTGTTACCGAACTCATTATCCCATGCATAATAGGGGTAATTTTTATCAACTCCTAAATTGATAGGGCCTGCTTGTACTTCTAGTAGTTGATTCTCAGGAACTTCAGCTTTACTTGTGGCGATTTTACTCCAAGGTGATCTAGACTCAACATATTCTAATGGAAGTTCTCTTATGAGAACTGAGCTTGTCTCTAAGTGAATTCTTTCGTGTTCTATACCCATCATAATAAGCCAATACAATGAATCTTGAGTGATAGGTAAGACTAACTCAGTAGATTCAATGAGCTCGCAAATCATTGCTCTTACTTGATTTCTATAATTCTGTACTTTTTGAATACTTGGCCATTGATAATTGTCTTCATTTAAATCATCCCACGACATTTCATCCACACCAATGGCCATGGTCGTTTCAATAAATGGATCGATACCTTGATCAATAAACTTCATAACTCTTAATTTATTTGTAAAAAAAACTGCGGTGTGAGCGAAATAAAAAATAAGAGGGTGCCTGAGAGGATTAGCTTTTTCAAAGTATCCTCTCTCATTACTAATACATTTGAAAAGATCTTCATAAAGATCAAAAGTATGAAGGAAGTATTCTAAGATTTCTTGTTTTTTTAAAATGGGGGTACCAGAAACAAGATTAATAGATTTTGTTTTAACATGAAGATTTTCTTTCATAAGCCGTAATTTAACACTATTTAAGATTTTTCTAAATTAAGTTTAAGAAATATCTAGCAAGAATTGTCTCTTTTGAGGGGTTTTATTAGCTCTTTTTGAAAAAATTACAGTTATAAGGATCAAAGGCTTAAAATCAAATAAATACACTATTTAAGGCCAAATTCTACTGAATAAGCCATTTTGAAGTATAAACGAGGATAAGACTTACCTTCTAAATACGCTGATTACAAGATCATTTATAATAAATGATATGAAGTTTGTAGTTCTTTTACTTTTTTCATGTATCTGTGTGTCTCAACCCAAGGGAGTTCTTTTACCCTTAGAAGGAAATCACTTTTTTACTATATCAGAGGTTCAAGGCCAAAAGATAAAATTAGATATTTTAAGGCTTGATAGTGATGACTCTATTAAAACTTTAAAAACTTATTACATGCCACAGAATGAAATCAAAGAATCTTTAGATGCAGAAGTTATTAAGAATAATTATGAAATTGCTGGAGTCGCTCTTTATGGAGCATGGAATGTTGCTCAGGTAGTAGTGATTTGGTATGCCATTTTTGAACAACTTGAAGGAAAAAACTTCATTGAAAGAAAAGCTCTTAAATTTCGAAAGAAAATTAATAATATTTCAGCTTGGATTGAGAGAAAAATAAAATATTTAGAACAAGAAAAAGAGAGTTCGCAAAGGTGTAGCTTAAAACTTGTAAAACTTACGGCTCATTCCTTAAATCTTTTAAATGTCAGCTTCATTGCTGGAGCAGGATATACTATCTTTAAAGAAATGAAGCAAAACAATCGATTGAGAGATTTGCAAGAAATCTTAGGATCTTTTGAGAAGCATGATTTCCCAAGTGTTGCTGAGTTTGAGAGTTACCTAGAAAGTGAGCTTAAACTTTAGAGGTACAGATTCCTTTAAAGCTTTTTCTTCCATAGCGAAAGGCTTAAATCAGAGAATACAGTATATAAGGCTAACTAATTTCTAAGAAATTTTTATTTTGTTGATATTACTTTTTGTAAATAATAAATCCAAAGCAAGAAATGAGAGCAGGTAAAAACAAGAGTGCCATTAAGGTTGCAACAAAAAGTCCCCATCCTAAAACAAGAGCGATTGGCTGAACAAATGTATCAACCCCTCCTATCCCATAAATAGTGGGAAGCAGTCCAATCAGTGTTGAGGTTGTCGTCATGATAATAGGCCGTAATCTTGAAACTCCAGCGTTAGCAATTGAGTCGTTTAGATTATTTCCTTCTTTTAAATTGTCTTGAATGAATTTTAAAAACAAAATAGAGACATTAACAACAACACCCGTTAAGCCTACAACTCCAATAATGCCCATGAGAGTTAGTCCTTTTCCGTGCAGTAATAAAGACCACACAACTCCACAAAGTCCCATAGGAACAATACTTAAAACAAGGAGAGGATAAAAGACAGAATTAAAAGTTAAACTGATGATCATGAAGATTAGAACAATTGCACCTATATAGAGTTTCATTGTATCTCTAAGAGTTTTTAGGCGGTCTTTCTCTCCGCCACCAGTTTCAATTTTACTAGCACTATTCTCTTCTTTTAATTTCTTAATAAATGGTGCGATTTGCTTGTTGACTTCTTTTCCTGTTATTACATCATCATCCACTTCTCCAAAGAGTGTTATTGTTCTAATACCATTAAGTCTTTGGATAGAGGAAGGTTGACCCGATTTACTTAATGTCATGTAGTTTTTGAGTGGAATGTTTTTACCTATTGTGTTTTTTACTTCTAGATCTAATAATTTATTAACATCAAGTAAGTTTGCACTTTGAGTTTCAACTGAAATTTCTATCTTCTCGTTACCTTGTAACACTTCATTTACTACTACGCCAGATGTGGCCGCAAATATAGTACGAGATATATCACTACGATTAATTTTGAATCGAGATATTTTTTCATTATCAATAGAGAAATTATATTTTCCTAAATCTCCATCTAGGTCACTTTCAATAGAATGGACTCCCTTGATCGTAGTCAATTTTTTTTTAATATGGCCTGCTATTTTTTTTCCTGTTTCAAAATTTCTTGAAGTTATTTGAAACTGAATAGGCTTTCCGATAGGAGGGCCTGGCCTATCTAGAGTTATAGAAGTTTTAGTATTATATTCTTTAGAAAAAAGAGCAGTGGTTTCTCTGATTTTTTTAAGTATTCTTTTTTCTTGATAGATAAAGTCAGGATTCGACGTAAAGTTAATGTTTACCATTGCTAGATGAGAGCCATTTTGTCTGCTCCCGGAAGCTCCACCTGTGATGACTTGACCTAGGTCAGAAGTTAGAGTGTCAAAAGTATTTTCGCTAATCTCTTTTAGTTTTACACTCAGTATTTGAACTTTACGTTTAGTTTTATCTAGGGGAGTATTTTTTTTCCCTTCAACTCGAATGCTTAAACCATTTAATCCCTCAGCTGGAAAGAGGCTGAATCTATTAAAAAGTTTCTTCCCTTGATACACGGAAAGAGATGCAATGAGGAAAAGTAGCAGCGTTACGATCCACTTGTAACTTAAAGTAAACCGTACATATTTCTTGTAAAGTTTTTCAACCTTACTAAAAAAGCTTGGCCTATTTGAGGTGCTCTTCATCATTAATTCTTCAGCGTGTATGGGGAGTATGAAAATTGCTTCAATTAAAGAAAGAGTAAGAAGGCAAATTACAGTAATAGGAATTACTTTTAAAAACTGTCCCATGATTCCTTCCATGAAGACTATGGGCAAGAAAGCAAAAACAGTAGTTAGGACAGATGCTAAAACAGGAACAGCAACTTCTTGAACTCCTTTTAGAACAGCTTTTTTAGGTGGCTCTCCACTTTCAACATGTCTGTGGATATTCTCACATACAACAATAGCATCATCGACAAGCATACCTAAAGCTATAATAATACCTACTACGACTAGTGAATTTAGTGTATTGCCAAGTAACACTAAGGCTATAATTCCACCCAAGATTGCAATTGGAATACCTATTGTTGTTACAATGGCCGAACGCCAGTTTAAAAAAACAAGTAAAATGATCAGCAAGAGCCCTAGTCCAGAGATAGCATTTGATGAGACAATTTTTAGTTTGTCTCGAATCCTCAGTGACTGATCATTGAAAACTTCTAGTTTGAGTTCTTGATTGAGGTTTTTTCGATATATAGCAAGATTCTCTTTAATTAAATCAACCGTTTTTATAGCATCAGAAAAAGGTTTTTTTACAATTGTTAAGAGTAATGCATCTTTATCTTCATAAAGCTTCTTGTTTTGTAATCTTTCGACTCCTATAGAAACTTGTGCGACATCTTCTAGGTAGACAATTTTTCC
>JAHDBN010000038.1 GCA_020630335.1 Bacteriovoracaceae bacterium | reverse complement strand
ATTGGTTATTTTGAAGGTGGTGAGGATTTTGAATTTGGGGGTGGTGGGCATTTTTCGGGAGGTTTTATTTTAATCAAATGGTTTATGGATGTTACTATATTCTGACAGACCTTACTTCATATACTACTCCACATTAACCTTGAAAGTTGTCACTTCCATTATCGTTTTCGTCTTCATATTTGTTTCATTTTTGGTTATCTCACTCATCTTATTACTCACCGAGCATTGAAACAAAATAAAATCAACAAGATTAATATTTAAATTAAATTAATGTGTTTTTCATTTTACTAAATTTGAAAGGTTCTTTGCCAATTTTTGCAATTTGATCATTTTCTCTTAGCTCCAGCGAAGCCTGTACCTTGGTAGTAATAGAGTCTTCCCCCGTTTTACAAGCTCCAACGGAACGACACTAGGTAGAAAGAGTACATATTTATGATACAAGTTCCTGTTTTGCAAAAATTACTAAAAAGTCATTTGAAATGATCAAAATTACAATCACAAAAATAGGTAAGAAATAAAAGGTTGGGGTAATAAAAATATGCCTTGTTAGTAGGAAAGGAGATTGGGATGCATCAATACATTAAAAATAAACACATGCAATTATATAAAAACTACTTTAACCAGCTATTCCCGTTTTGAAATTTTCATGACAATAGAAATTAAAAATGTACTAGAAATGTCAAATCGAGAATAGCTCTTACTTACTTCACACATATAGATTAACAATAATTTTTAGTCACTTACACAGCTATTCTCGTTTTGAAACTTTCATGAAAAATAAAGGTTTACAGGTAAAATTTTCATTAAAGAAAACATCTGAAACACTAGCTTTTTCAAGCAGTTTTAGAAAGGAAAATGCAATAGAAATGTCAAATCGAGAATAGCTGTCACTTATATCAATCTACTTCTTTATACTCAATATCTTCAATTTCAGAACTAATTTTTGCTTTTAATCTATTCCTATCTTCAGGTAACAAAACAGGACCTATAACATTATCTATTAGCTCATTAATTTTTAACCCCTTATTTTTATCATAATCCAATACGTATTTTTGCATGACATCGATATCTTTTTCTACTCTACCAATTAACTTATTTATTAATTTATCTTTTCTTTTAACAAGATTTTTTAAGTCTATTAAACTTATTTCATAAACTTCAGGAATATCACGATATTCTACAACTTCTTTTCTTAGGTTTCGAACCTTATCTTCATAGAAAGTTTCTAACTCTTTTATTGCTGAAGTGTGTTCACTTTTATAACCTAAAATAAGTGAACTAATTTTTGCTAAATGATCACTTTGTATATTATGTACAATCTTAATGAAATTTGTAACAAGCTCTTTTCTGAACTCTAAATCTTGTTGAGTCAACTCTTGTAATTTGCTCTCTTTCTTTAATAACCTTTCTTGTTCAAGACTTTTTAATTGCTCCAGAATTCTAAGTTTTTCATTTTCTAAAGCAGATTCAAGTTTTCGTAAATCTTTAGCTCTTTCATGTTGATTTGCCTTTAATTGGTCTGAAAGTAGTGTTTTTTGCCTCTCTAAATAAGCTTTATGTGAATCAATCTCTTTCTGAGTTCGTGCTTGATATCTTCCTTTTGCAGCATCGCTCCAACCAAATAAAGCACCTGCTAATTTTGTAAAAAATCCCATGTGTTAACTATTTTAAGATTTATTAAAAAGCGTATTATATCTATGCTTACGATTATTTTCGTTTCGATTCTCCATTTCCTTAATCAAAAAAACTTCCATTTCCAATCTATCACTATAAAATTTAGCAAACCTGAAAAAGGAAATCTCTAAAATATGTTTTATAAACAACTTATCTTCTAAAGATAAATGCATATTTGCTGTCATTATATCTAATGCTTTTTCATAGCTTTCTGCTCTTCTTAAGTTCATTTTCTCCTCTACACTTCTACTGCCTTTTAATGAAATATCTCTCTTAAGATTAAATAACCATTTTTTTCTGCCTATCCTTTGAATAGATAATAGCAAATCAGAAAACTCACTTATTTTTGATATGTCACCATTATATTCTTCAATACTCATCATAATCATATTTAAAAATTGTATATAAAATTGAACTCTCAAAACTCTCTGTAATAGGTTTTTCAAATCCTTCATTAAAAAACCAATCATCAAACTCTAAAGCTAATACATTAATTTCTTGTTCAGCAGTAGTAAGCTCTGTTTCGATTTCGCCTCTTAAAATCTCTAAATATGGTAATAATTCCCAAAGTTTCTTGTCACACTTAAAAATTAAGTGCTTATCATACAGATACTTATGAAGATTAAGCATTTAAAGAACTATTAATATCATTGAGTAATTTTTGAATCGCTGAATTAACGTTGTTGCCTTCTAAAAGTGACTTCATAGTATCATTATTTCTTAATGTTGTTAATAATTCTCTAGTTTTAGCTGTCTTTGCATCTCTCTCCTGTTGGTATTTTTCAACCTCGTCCTTTAATAATTGTGCAGTTCTATCAATTGTTTGTTCTACAAAGATCATTCTATGATGTCTTACATCTACAATGTGAAATGATTTAAGAATATCATCTCGATAAGGCTTTATTACATGCTCAAGCAGTAAGTCTGGACTTTTCATATCAGGAACAATTTCACCTAAACTAGCTTGTATTTCTTTTAAGTCTTTCTTAAAAAAAGTCAGATATTCTACTCTAAGTTGATTTTGTCTTTGTAAGACCCACTCTAAATTTTCTTTACTTTTATCAATAATTTCGAGTAATGATTTTAGAGTAGTTAAGTCTGTAGTTTTATTGTTCAAATTCTTATCCATAATATAAAATATTTGCTTTACATTTTGTAAAAACAATTAATAGAAACCCCAAGCAATATATGTGAAATATATACAAATAGTATCTTCTTTATTAAGATACTATGGTCTTCTTAAATTTATTAACTAAAGTCTTTTAACTCATAGTAAAACAGCAACAATAAATTTACAATGTTCTTCACATAAGATATACAAATTTACTCAAAACAATTGAATTCCCATAAAATTGATTATAAAATAATATTATTTTTTATCAACAAAAAAAAACTTTATCGCAATATGTATAGATCAAAACTTCGATAACCAAATATCAACCCTATAACTCCTGCTACAAAATAATTCAAACGATTACTCCAATTTTTATTTGAATATTGACAGGATTCTACCAGCTTATTTTAATAATAGAGTTAACATATTCATACATCACAGAGGTCTGTTTCTACCAGAAAACTACACACATACACATTTTCCTCAAAATTACCTCTCTCCCCTCACCCAACCCTAACCACCAAAACCCTCCCCGTCTTCCCCCTCACACAAAA
>JAHDBN010000037.1 GCA_020630335.1 Bacteriovoracaceae bacterium | reverse complement strand
AGAAAACAAAAACTCAGTAATATTCTCCTTAAAATGTTTAGTGTTGTGTTTCCCTATCGACCTTTTGTTCTTAAGTGTTTAGTGTTCGTTTTTTGAAAGGGCGGTTGCATTATAAAAGCTAAAAGGTTTTTAATCTAGAGGTTTGGAAGGTAAGCAACCCCTTTTCTTTTTTTTATATCATATGCCTTTAAACCCTAAACTCTTCAATAAACCAGTGAAGAGATCAGTAATCACTACCGCAAGTAATCCAAAGCTTATTCAGATTTTTCTAACAAAGAAAAATTTGGATAAGCTCTTTTTTATATACCCATACATCTTTAAAATTCATAATAAATTTGTAAATTTATAATCTATCGAGCATCCATATATTTACGAATACAATCCTATGAAAACTGTTTTAAGAGTCTTATTCTATCTTTTTCTACTAATTATTGTTCCAATAGCGATTTTTCTATCTTTCAGTTATCGTAAAGATATTGCTGTTGAGGATTTACAAAAAAAATATAGCTTTGAAGACTCAAGGTATATTGATATCATGGGAATGAATGCCCATTATAGAGTGAGTGGTAGTGGAGAACCCATAGTATTACTTCATGGGACTGGCGCCTCCTTATATGATTGGGAAGATTGGACGAAAATATTAGATGACCACTATCAGGTAATTAGTATGGATTTACCTGCATTCGGCCTAACTGGCCCCCATCCAGACGCACAATACTCTACTGAAATGTACTTGGAGTTCATTCGACAATTATTAGATAAAATTGGCATAGAAAAGGCCCATTTTGGTGGCAATTCATTTGGCGGCTACTTAAGTTGGAATTTTGCTTTGAAGTATCCTGAAAAAGTGAACAAGCTCATTTTGGTCAATGCAAGCGGATACCCTAAGGATGAGGAAGATAAAGATATACTCGCTTTCAGACTAGCCAATAGCGATTTTGCCAGTTGGGCTTTACAAAAAATCACCCCTCGTGCTCTAATCCGAAAAACCCTAAAAGATGTATTTGAGGATAATCGTCAAGTTAGTAAAGAGCGCATTAATAGAGCCATGGATTTACTAAGAAGAAATGGCAATCGTAAAGCTATTATGGATCGAATCCGACAACTACAGTATGTTAACTCTGAGCAAATCCCTCAAATAAAAAACCCTGCTCTTATCCTATGGGGAGATAAAGATAAACTTACCCATGTCAAATATGCTCAACGATATGACCAAAATCTTCCCAATTCTAAATTGATCATTTATAAAAATATAGGGCATGTCCCTATGCTGGAAATACCTCTTGTATCTGCTAAAGATGTTCTTACTTTTTTAAAAGAATAAAAAAGCAAGAAATAGTATATTTTACCTCTTTAAGAGTAAGGAGTAATACCATTTACTTGTTTTTTCAAACGATCAATCTGATCTTGCTTTCTTTGATTTTCTTTTTTCAAAGTCAAGTATTCATTTTGAAATGTACTCGAATTAGCTGCTCTATACTTTTCTTCTAATTGATAATTGGCACTTTCTAGTTCTTCTATTTTCTTCCGACACAAATCTCGATCATTTTTTAGTTTGATATAGCTATTTTCTAATTGTTCGTGATTCTCTATGCCTCGTTTATAAACTCCCTGATGTCGATTATAATTATTTTCCAAATTACTATAAGAACGATTTAGGTGCTTATATTTTTTCTTCCATTTAGAGCTGATCATAAAATAGCCCATTAAATAGGAAACCAAACCAATAATAAAAATGCTAATAATTGCTAAAAATAAAGATTCCATAATGATTGATTTTAAAGTTTGGAATAATTTTTTAAAAAGCTTCACTTAACTAATGAATATCTATCTCCACCCTTCTGTTTTTCGCTCTTCCTTCTCTTGTAGTATTATCATAAGCTGGTACATACTCCCCTTTTGACTTCACCACTAATTTAGAGCTATAGATGCCACTTTCTGTCAATAATTTTTTAGCAGCTTCTGCTCTATTTTGTCCTAATTTCAAATTAAATTGTTCCTCTCCTAAATTGCAGGTATGGCCAATGATTGTCACTGATTTATCTGGGTACTTTGCTAAAAATGCCTTTAACTCATTGACATATTTTTGTAAGTTAGAACTTACACTGATTTGATCGCTACCAAATCCAAATGTGATTTCCTTTTGCTTTTTACTATCACTAGCTGTACTTTTGCTTGGAGGAGTTTTACCTGCATCTGCATATTGTTTTTCTTCCTTTGCTTCTTTTTTCTTTTCCTGAATATTTTCGTTTTTCAAATTTTCTTCATTAGCCAATAAGGTTTGATTAGACAACTCTTTTTCCAGGGCTTTTTCTAATTGCATTTCAATTAATTTTGACTCGTCTGTTTTGTCTGGAAAAATAAAATTGAGTCGAATAGCTCCCACCTTTGCTTTGTTATTCGCATCAAATATTCCAAAGTCTTTATTGCTTGCAATAGTAATTTTATCTTTTAAAATGCCTTTATCAATATATTTTTTCTTCAGGAAATAAGCTCGTAACAAGCCAATATCCTGTCCTTCTAAACCACTATCTTCTTTATCCTCGTAATCAATTTCTATATCTAAGCCTTGATCTTTATTTCTATTTAGATAGAACACAATATCGTCAATCGCTTTATCCACTCGCTCATTGATAGCGATTTCTTTATCATTACGAGAAAAGATGGCTTCTTTTTGGACTTTTCGGAGGGCTTTAAAGGCCGCTTTAACGTCCGTTTCATTGAGTTCTTCATAGTTCTCTGAAAACCTAAAGTCTATTACATCATTATTGCTTGAACGGCCATTTTCATCAAATAGCCCCTCTCCTACACTTGATTGTAGTATTAATTGTTGAGCATTAACGCCTTTGGCTTCAAATTGGGCTTTAATCTGTTCTGCCCTAGCAATACCTAAGTCAGGAAAGGCACTTTCATTGACTTCATCTTTGGCATAATTTCCCGTAATTGTTAATCTCGTTTTAGTGTGCTTCTTTAGAAAGAAAGCAATCTGATCTAAAGAAGCAGGAAAGGATTCACTAAATATAACTTCCTCCTTCGACTTTTGAAGAGTCAGGTCTTCTTCTGCTGTAAAAACAGAATTATATGCTTTCTTGAGGGCCTTGGGATCTATTATTTCTACTTTAGAAGGCGGAGCTTTAATCACTGTTTTGACTGGCACTGGCTTTGCCTCAACACATAAGTTCATCACTTGACAAGTAAAAAACCAAGCACCAAAACTTAACCATAGGAGTAGTAATAGAAAAGATATAAAATTTCTCATAGGGGTAATTCTTTTCTAGAAATAAAGGAATGATTCTTCAAAAAACATTACATGATTGGCGGATCTTTCATTGTCTAAGAAGATAAAAAAAGACACTGGATCAATATCTAAGTACCTGAACATAAATAATTACCTTTAGCTACTTAAGTAAATTTGTTTTTTGACCATTCTGAATAAAAAATCTAATGGCTTATCACAACTAAAATTACAAATTTTTATTTAAATACTGGCATAAATGAGGTCATATTTGAATTCAAAATCATTTGAGACTGATAATTATGTGTTTATGATTAAGGCTTTATGTTATAATAAGTAATTTTATGGGTATTTGGCTTAGGGATGGTAGCGGTACTCAGCGTGATGAAGTGGCTTACGGAACTTA
>JAHDBN010000001.1:241524-294885 GCA_020630335.1 Bacteriovoracaceae bacterium | reverse complement strand
CGAAGAATATAGGATAATAATTTCTAATTTATACATATATAAAAAATATTTACATAGTTCAAGTGCTTGAAATTGTTAGATTATTTATTTTAATCACAGTTTCCAAGGTTATTATTATTATTATATATATATTAAAGATTATTATGAAGTTTAGTGTGAATTCAAAACATTTATTTGATGCAGTTAATGCGATAGTTACTGTTGTAGCTAAAAAAACTAATAGACCTATTTTATCAAATACTTTGTTTAAAATTCAAAAAAATAAATTAGAAATTATGGCCACTGATTTAGATATATCAGCAAAGGCAGTTTTAGATGTTCAATCTGAAAACGATATTAAATTTTGTCTTAATACAAAAAATATTCACGATATTCTTAGAGAGTTACCAGAAGATGTTTTAGAATTAACTTTAGATGATTCTAAAAATATTATTCAACTCAAATGTAAAAATGTTGAATATTCATTATTAATAGCTTCAAGTGAAGATTTTCCTGAAACCTCATTTAATCACAATGATACTCAAAAAATCGAAGTAGAATCTGAATTACTTAAAGAAATAATTTCAAAAACTAGCTATGCAATGAGTAATGATGAAACACGAATGTTTTTGAATGGAATTTATCTTCAAGAATTAGATAAGAAAGTTAGAGCAGTTGCTATTGATGGCCACAGATTAGCTTTAATAGATAAAAACATTTCTGAGTTTAATAGTAATTCAAGTCTAGAGAAAGGAATTATCATTCCTAGAAAAGGTGTTACAGAATTAAAAAAGATTTGTGAAAGTGGAAAATCTCAAAAAATAACAATTAGCTTTAATGATTCATTTTTAATAGCTTCTAATTCAGAAGGTACTTGGTTATCAATTAGATTAATCGCTAGAGAATATCCAAAATATGAAACAGTTATACCTTCTAAAACAAATTTCTCTGCAAATTTTAATAGAGAAGATCTCTATGATGCTATCAAAAGAATTAAAATACTTTCTAATGAAAATACAAAAGGTGTTAGATTTAGTTTTAAAAATGATAAAATAGAATTAAGAGCAAATAATGAAGCTTATGGTGAAGCATATGAAACCATAAATGCTAGCTATAAAGGTGAAGAAATAGAAATGAGTCTCAATGCTGGGTATGTATTAGATACTCTCACTGCAATTGGATCTAATGATATTTCTTTTGAACTAAATAATTCTTTAAGTCCTTTAGTTATTAAATCTCAATCTACTCCTGATTTTTTAGGTATAATTATGCCTCTTAGGATCTGATGATCCATGTCTGATACATATCTAGAAGATATTTACTTTAAAAATTACAGGAATTTAAAAGAAGCAAATATAAGTTTTTCTAAAAATATTAATTTAATTACCGGAAACAATGCTAATGGAAAAACTAATTTACTTGAAGCTATCTATTATTCTATTTATAAAAAATCATTTAGGAAAAACACAAAAGATAATTTAATTTTTTCTCAGTTAGATGAAGAAAAATATTTTATACTTAAAACTAATTTTTTTAAGTTTGGCTCTAAGTTTAATCACTCAATGAAAATTGATGAAAATGAAAAACTTATTTATGTAAATAATCAAAAATCTAAAAAATTAGAAAATATTAAATCAATCCCTATAAATCCGTATGATTGTCATACCTTTTTTAGTAATAAAAAAAATAGAAGAGATTTATTTGATAGTTTTATTTCTGATATTGATAAAGATTATAAAATAGCTTTAAGAGATTTTAATAAAGCCTTGAGAAGTAGAAACGTTTTACTTTCAAAATTTTTTGGACCGAAAGAACATTTTGAAAAACAAATTAAAGTTTATGATCAGCTAATTTCAAAAAATGCTAAAATATTATTAAATAAAAGATATAATTTCGTTGAGAAACTCAATCCACTTTTGTGTAAAACTTTTAAAAATATTTTTAGAGAACCAATGGATTTAAAAATTGTTTATGAGAGTTCACTACCTAATGATTCTAGCGAAGAAGATATTTTTAATTTTTATCAAAAAAATCTAGATAAAGATCGAATAATGAAAACTACTAAGCGTGGAATTCATCTAGATGATTTCAATATCTTGATAAATAATAATTATTGTCATGAATACGGATCAGTAGGCCAACAAAAGATAAGTTTTTTGAGTCTTTTGTTCTCCTACGTAGGGTACCTAGAAACAGTCGAAAAAATCACTCCAATTCTTCTAATAGACGATATTTCAGGGGAATTAGATAGCCTATGCCTAGATAATTTACTAAAATACCTTGAAATAAAAAGAATACAAGTCTTTATCACTACGGCAAACCAAGAATTTGCAAATAAAATTAATTCTATTCTTGGTTCAAAACAATATGTTGTAGAGAAAGGAGTTGTGACGGAGATCTAAAATATGAGTCAAGAAGAAGTAGTCACTGAATCAATTTCCGCAGTAAAAACCGAATATACAGCCGATAAAATTAAAGTCTTAGAGGGACTCGAAGCAGTTCGTAAAAGACCTGGTATGTATATTGGTGATACTACTGTTAGAGGTCTTCATCATTGTGTTTATGAAATTGTTGATAATGCGGTCGATGAAGCATTGGCTGGTTATTGTTCAAAAATATCAGTAACAGTTCATTTGGATAACTCTGTCTCTGTAACAGATGATGGAAGAGGAATTCCAGTAGGTATTCATCCAATTGAGAAAGTTAGTGCTGCTGAAATCGTTTATACAAAACTTCATGCAGGTGGAAAGTTTAATGAAGATGATGGAGCTTATAAAGTTTCAGGTGGTCTTCATGGTGTTGGTGCAGCTGTTGTTAATGCTCTTTCAACATGGGTTAAATTAAAAATTAAAAAACATGGGAAAATTCACGAGTTAACTTTTAACAGAGGAAAAGCAGTTGAGCCTTTAAAAGTTATCGGTGATTGTGATGAAAAAGAAACTGGAACAACAGTAACTTTTAAACCTGATCCAGAAATTTTTGAAGTTCATGAATATTCTTATGACACTTTAACTAATCGTTTTAGAGAAATGGCTTTTTTAAATAGAGGCCTAAGAATTCAAATTACTGATGAAAGAAATGAAAATAAAACTGATGAGTTTCATTACGAAGGTGGAATTTCTGAGTATGTTAAATATTTAAACAGAGCCAAAACTGCTGTTCACAAAGACTCTATATATTTCATCGATTCAAGAGAAGATTACGAAGTTGAGATTGCTATGCAGTGGACTAATGCTTACTCTGAAACTTTAACAAGTTATGCTAATAATATTTCTACACCAGAAGGTGGAACTCACGTAGCTGGTTTTAAAACAGCACTGACAAGGGTTCTTAATAATTATTCTAAAAAGAATAATTTAGTTAAAGGGAAGTTAAGCTTAACTGGTGATGACATGAGAGAAGGATTAACGGCTGTTATTTCTGTTAAGCTTTCTAATCCACAATTTGAAGGACAGACAAAATCTAAACTTGGAAGTTCTGAAGTAGAAGGTATTGTAAATTCTTTAATAGGTGAGAAATTAAAGTCTTACTTAGAAGAGAATCCTAGTATTGGTAAAACAATTATTAGAAAATCTATAGATGCTGCTTCAGCAAGAGAAGCGGCAAGAAAAGCAAGAGAACTTACTAGAAGAAAGACAGCTTTAGATATTTCAGGTCTTCCTGGAAAAATGGCTGATTGCCAGGAGAAAAACCCAGAGCTTTGTGAAATATATATTGTTGAGGGTGACTCGGCCGGTGGTTCAGCGAAACAGGGTAGAGATAGAAAATATCAAGCAGTTCTTCCACTCAAGGGGAAGATTCTTAATGTTGAAAAAGCTAGAGATGATAAAGTTTTAAAAAATGATGAAATAAAAATGTTAATCCAAGCTATGGGAACTGGAATAGGGGAGACTCATTTTAGTTTAGAAAAACTTAGGTATCATAAAATTATCATTATGACGGATGCCGATGTAGATGGATCCCATATTCGTACTTTGTTACTCACATTATTTTATAGAAAGTTTCCTGAAATTATTGAAAAGGGACATTTATATATTGCTCAACCTCCTTTGTATAAATACAAAAAGGGTAAAGCTGAAAAATATTTAAAAGATGAAAAAGAATTACAATCTCATTTAATGAATTCAAGTTTAAAAGCTGCAGAAATTTTCATTGATAATAATTCAATGCCAGCAGCTGAAGTACAAAAGATTATTAATAAGTTTATTCAGTATCAATCGACAATAAATTATTATGATCGACAATATGATAGTGAATTATTAACTAAGTTAATACAGAGTAAAGATTTTAAGTCTGAATTATTCAAATCTAAGGAAAATACAGAAAAGTTTTTTAAAGAAATTCAAAGCCAGTTATTAATTGAGCACATGGAATCTGAGGATGTTAAAGAATATTCTTTTGATGTATCTGAAAATCCTGAAGACTCAACATTTGTAGTAGAAGCGGTAATTAAATCAAGTTTGAGAACTAAAAGATTTAAGATTGGTAAGTCTTTTGTTGAATCAGGTCAATACTTAGATTTATTAAATCTTTATGAGGGAACTAAAAAATATATTGATTCAACTTTTAAAATTAAAAGAAATGATAAAGCTGAAACAGAAGATTTCTTTCAAGGTTTAGAAGAATTTTCTAAAAATGTTTTAGACTCAGGAAAAACGGGTGCTTATATTCAGAGATATAAGGGTCTTGGAGAGATGAATCCAGAGCAACTTTGGGAAACAACCATGAATCCAGAAAATAGAACTCTTCTTCAAGTAGAGGTTCAAGATGCTATTGCGGCTGATGAATTATTTTCAGTCTTAATGGGAGACTCGGTTGAACCAAGAAGAGAGTTTGTTGTAAAAAATGCTCTTGATGTTAAAAACTTAGATGTTTAATTAGGAAAAAAGTATGACTGATAATACAGAAAATAATCAAAACTCAGGAAAGGATATAGCCCCTTTGGCAATTCGTGATGAGATGAAAAACTGCTACCTTGATTACGCGATGTCGGTAATCATTGGTAGAGCACTTCCTGATGTTAGAGATGGGCTTAAGCCTGTTCATAGAAGAATTTTATATGCAATGCATATGCTTAATAACTATCACAATAGACCTTTTTTAAAGTCTGCTAGAGTTGTTGGTGATGTTATTGGTAAGTATCACCCACATGGTGATAGTGCTGTTTATAATTCTATTGTTCGTTTAGCTCAAGATTTCTCAATGAGATATCAAATCGTTGATGGCCAAGGAAACTTTGGTTCTATTGATGGGGATAATGCAGCAGCGATGAGGTATACAGAGATTCGGATGCAAAAACTTGCTGAAGAATTATTAAGAGATATTGATAAAGATACTGTTGAATGGCAGCCCAATTATGATGACTCTTTAAAAGAACCAGTGGTTTTACCAACTAAAATTCCTAATTTATTAATTAATGGTTCAACTGGTATTGCTGTTGGTATGGCAACGAATATACCGCCACATAATTTATCAGAAATTATGAATGGTTTAGTTGCTTTAATTGATAATTCAGAAATTACGATTCCTGATTTAATGGAAATTATCCCAGGACCAGATTTTCCAACAGGTGGATCTATTCATGGTACAGCTGGAATTAGACAAGCTTATCATACTGGAAAAGGTATTCTTCAAATTAGAGCGAAAGCAGAAATTGAAGTTTATGGAAAACAAGAAAGAGAAAGAATAATTATTACTGAAATTCCTTACCAGGTTAATAAATCAAGATTAATTGAAAAGATTGCTTATCTTGTTAATCAAAAAGAGCTTGAAGGTATTTCTGATATTAAAGATGAGTCAAACAGACTTGGAATTAGAATCGTTGTTGATATTAAAAGAGCACACCCAGCGAACGTTGTTTTAAATAGACTTTATAAAGCAACTCAGCTTCAGGTGAGTTTTGGTATTATCTTTTTATCAATTCATAATGGGCAACCAAAAGTTATGACGATCAAAGAACAACTTCAGTGTTTTATTGATCATAGAAAAGAAGTTGTTGTTAGAAGAACTCGGTTTGAATTAAGAAAAGCAAAAGAAAGAGCACACATCTTAGAAGGTCTTAAAATTGCAGTTGAAAATATTGATGCAATTGTTGAGATGATTAAAAGATCTAAAGGGCCTGACGAAGCAAGGCAAAATTTAATCAGTACATATTCATTATCTAGAATTCAGGCGCAAGCTATTTTAGATATGAAACTTCAAAGATTAACTGGTCTTGAGAGAGATAAGATTCTTGCTCAATACAAAGAAATTAAAGAAGAAATTGAAAGGCTAGAAGGAATTTTAGCTGATGAGGGCAAAGTAAAATCAATTATTAAAAATGAGTTTGAAACTATCCTTGAGTCTTATGGTGATGAAAGAAAGACTGAAATTTTAGCTAGAGAAGATGAGATTAGTTTTATTGATACAGTTAAAAATGAAGAAGTTATTGTTACCACTACTCATAAAGGGTATGTAAAACGAATGGCTACTGATACTTATAAAGCTCAAAAACGTGGTGGAAAAGGTGTTAAAGGAAGTGGAAGTGATGAAGATTTCTTCACTAATATTTTTACTGCCGATACTCACGATACAATTATGTTTTTTACGGATAAAGGTATTGTCTTTAACTTAAAGGTTTATGAAATCCCTGAAGCAAGTAGAACTGCTAAAGGAAGAAATATTGTAAATCTTCTTTCTATACCTCAAGGCCAAAAAGTAAAGCAAGTCATTTCAATGCCAAGTGAAACAGAAGGCAAGTCTTTAGTTATTGCAACCAAAAGAGGAATTATTAAGAAAACTTCTTTAAGTGAATATATTAGAATTAACCAAAATGGTAAGAAAGCTATCAAGATTAATGATGGTGATGAGATTGTAAGTTGTAAGATTGTTGATGAGGGCAAGAATATTCTTCTTTGTGCAAGTTCAGGAAAAGCTATTAGATTTGAAGAATCTCAATGTAGAAATATGGGAAGAGTTAGTCAGGGTGTTAAAGGGATTAACTTAACTAGTGATGAACATCTTGTTTGTATGATTATAGTAGATGATTCAATGAAAATTCTTTCTGTTACTTCTAAAGGATTTGGAAAAAGAACTGAAGCTTCTGAATATAAAGTTCAATCAAGAGGTGGTAAAGGTGTTATTGCAATGAAGTTAACTGAGAAAAATGGAGATATTATTCAAGTTCTTCCAGTTGCTGATAATGATGACATTATTATTATTTCAGATAAGGGACAAGTTATTAGAACTGGAGTTGATGGAATTTCAGTAGTTGGAAGAAATACTCAAGGTGTCCGAGTTATGAATGTGAATGCTGATGAATCAGTTGTTGCTGTTGAAAAACTCATGGAAAGTGAAGAGAGTAATAATGATGATTCAGATTCTGAAGAAGCTTAATTTAACTTATTATATTCCATTAACGCTTTTGTGTTTTGCAGGAGCGTTTTATTATCTAAAAAGCTTTGAAGATACAGTGATTTTATTCACCTTAGTGATTGTTAACCATTTTACCTTGATAGGAATGGTTACTGGATTGGCGAATTCTAAAGAAAAACCTAGTAGTGCTAAACTTTATATTTATCTTTTATTAAAATTAGCTGTATTAGGAGCTATTTTTTACTTTTTAAAAGCTAATAATCAGTATTTATGGGCCTTTGTTGGTATTTTTATAGTGCAAGTTGTTGCTCTCACAGTGAGCTTGAAAAAAGACTAATCAATCTCTTAATATCATCAAAAAAATCTTGATAACTGAGCTCAGTAGTATTACAAATTAGAAAAAATAAATTGAGGAAGAATGAAAAATACTAAAACCTTAGCGCTTAGCGTTATTTCTTTTTTATCATTAAATTTGCATGCTGCTGGATTTTTGTGGCTTGAAAACTTAGAACACTCATTACATATAAAAGAACATATTCTTCAGTTTGCTCTAGTAGCAATAGTGGTTTTAGTTTTAGGACTTATTTATAAAAAGAAAATCTCAAAACTTAGTGATGACCAATTAGTTTTACCTGATAAGAAAATTAGTTTTAGAAATATTATAGAAGAAATTGGTAGCGGAATTTATGGATTATGTGAACAAGTTATGGATGAAAAAAGAGCAAAGCAGTACTTTGTTTTTTCATGCTTTCTATTTCTTTTTATTTTTATTACAAATTTATTTGGATTAGTTCCTGGATTTAGTTCAGCAACTTCAAATATGAATACGGCAGTAGGACTTGGTATTTTTTCTTTTATTTATTTTAATATCCATGGAGTAAAAGCTCAGGGCCTTAAAGATTACGTTGCACACTTTATGGGACCAATTCTTTGGTTAGCTCCTTTAATATTTTTACTAGAAGTTTTAAGTAGTTTTGTTAGACCTTTATCTCTTGGTCTTAGATTGCAAGGGAACATTAGTGGAGATCACAAAGTATTAGGCGCAATTATGGGAATGGCTGATTACCCGATTGCTTTTCCTATTCCAATTATTTTATTTGGAGTGTTTGTATGTTTTATGCAGGCATTTGTATTTACGATTTTAAGTATAGTTTATGTAGCACTTGCTACCGAAGTTCATGATCACGATCATGGCCATGAACACGGTGAAGAGCATGGGCACGCACATTAATTTTCATAAGGAGAAAAAATGAAAAATTTAGCATTAATCGCATTAGTTTTAATCGCAGGACCAGCTTTAGCTGATTCTCACGCAAGTAACATCACAGACGCATCTTGGATTGCTATTGCAAAAGGTCTTTGTATGGCTTTAGCAGTTGCTGCAGTTGCAACTGGTCAAGGTAAAGCAGCTTCTACAGCTCTTGATGGTATCGCAAGAAACCCATCTGCTGCTGGGAAAATTCAAACTCCAATGATTATCGCACTAGCTCTTATGGAAGGTCTTGTACTTTTCACAATGGTTATCTGTAACTTTGGTATGTAAGACATCTATTCTAAGAAATTAATCTTAGATTATTTATAAAAAGCTTGCCCCCAGAATTGGGGGCTTTTTTTATGCTTATTTTCGAGTATTTGTTTTAGTAACTTTACAATTATGATCTCTCAAATCTATATAAATCATTTTTTGTAGATCTCTGTTATAAAGAGAAAATTGATTTATTTGATAACTTACTAGAATATTTTGATAGTCATCTTTATAAAATTCATGCTCAGAGAAATTTATAGTATTTTCAGTATTATCTATTTTATTAATTTCAGTAAAATAAGAAAACGTTTTGGTGTATTTATAAATTTTAGATGAATATTGATCCATTTCTCCATATAAGCATTCTTTGTTGGTAAGAACGTAGTCGTTTTTTTGATCCTGAGAATTACAGATCACCTTCTTAGTTTGGCAATCTGAGAAGCTATTCAAGCTAATTAGAGCTAAAAAGAGTGTTAATTTCATAAAAATTCCTTCGTTAAATAATAGGTTATTTAACATGAAAGCAGCTTGAAATTTAAAAGTATGAAAAATTTATACTTATTTTTCTTTCATAAGGAGCATAGCGGGCAAAAAGGTTAAATCTACTAATAGGGCCATCCCTAGAACTACAGAAGAAAGGATTCCAAAATTCACATTTGGGATAAAGCTTGAAAATGCCATTATGCCAAACCCTGCCATTAAGATAAATGTAGTCGTAAAAAGAGCAGGGCCTGTGTAGGTGATTACTTTTTCTACTGCATCCTTATTACTCATTCCTTGCTTTTTATATTTATTATAATTAGCAAGAAAATGAATAGTATCATCAACAACAATACCAAGACAGACACTTGTCACTAATGCAGTCCCAATATCAATAGGTTTACTTAAAATGGTCATAATAGCAGCGCCAAAACCAAGTGGAATAACATTAGGTAACATGCTGGCAAAGCCAATTTTAAATGAAAGAAAGGCAAGTATTAATAAAATTGAAATTCCAATAATGGCCAAAGAAATAGAAGTAAAAAAGGTGCTTACTACAAGATCATTCATTCCTTGGTAGATAGGAATTTTACCAGTAAGGGTCATATTTAAATTAAATTGATCTTTAGCTGCTTTTTTATATTTTTCAATATTAGAAAGAGCAGAAAGAGAATCTTGAGAGGACCATAGCATAGTTATTCTCATTGATTCATAATCTAAGCTAATTCTATCATTTATATCCATTCCTTGTGGAAGACTCATCGTATACAAAAACAAAAGTTCAGCAACGGCATTATCAGAGTCTGGAAGTCTGTAAAACTCTTTTCTATCTCCGTTAAAACTTTTATTCATAGATTTAATAATATCAATAATTGAAATTATTTTAGATACCTCACTATTTTGAAGAAGCCATTTTTCATATTTTTCAACTTTTTTTAGAAATTCTAAGTTTTTAATTCCATCCTCTCTTCCTGAATGAATAATAATCTCTGGTCCTGTCACTCCTCCCATTTTTTCAAGTCCAAAATCATTAGCAATACTGAGTGGAACATCTTTACTGAAATAAGCGTAAGGGTTGGAGTTTACTTCATTTTGTAATCCTACATAAACACTTAAAATAAAAAGAACTAGTGTTGTGAAAAAAACAGGTTTTCTGTATTTAAACAAATATTTAAAATACTTAGGAGTTATCCTTTCAGAAAGCAAAGATTTCTTTTTTTGATTTTCTTCTATCTTTACTTTCACTGGGAATAATACCAAAAGAGGAGCAACAATAGTTAGTGTGATAAGCCATGCATACATAGTTCCAAAAGCGGCTAGTATTCCTAAATCAGCTAAAGGAAGTAGGTCAGCTTGAGAAAAGCTTAAAAATCCAATACTGGTACTTACACTAGTTAAAAGAGTTGGAATAATATTTTTTTTATATGAAAGAAAAGTTGCTTCCTTAGAATCGTGTCCCATTTTTCGATACTGAAAATAAGTAACAAGTACATGCACAGTGTCAGCTATGGATATTGCAATTAATATGATTGGGATCATTGTAATCATATTGTTAAACTTTATTCCTACAAACCCCGCAAAACCGAGAGTAGAAACTAAAGACAAAAATATTACAATAAAAGGAATGAATATCCCGAGAAATCTTCTGAAGAAAATAATTAAAAAGATAATTATAATTAACAATACCGCAGGAACCATTGTTTTTGAATCACTCTCAGCGACATCCCTGAAAGTATAATTTATAGCAGTAGCACCATTTATATAAAATTTGTGATCAGATTTATTAACTATAGATTCTATTGCTTCCCTTGATTTATTGATAAGCAAGCTATCATCAGGCGCTCCACCTGGGTAAGGTTTAACTTTTGCATATAACAAGGAAACTGTAGCATCTTTGTTTATTAAATAATCAGGAATAACTTCGTGAGCGAGTGCAATTTTTTTTCTTTCTTCTAACTCATCGTAAGAGAAATCTTCAGGGATAAAATCTTCTATTTCAATGTCATCTTCAACTGCATGAGTCCATTGATAGTTAGTCAGAGAATCTACCTTGATAATATCAGGAACTTGCCATAAATTTTCTGTTAATTGTCTAATAGTATTAATAGAGTCTGTGTCAAAAATTCCAGATGGGCTATGAACTAATAATACAACTGTATCGTCATTACCAAATTTTCTTTCAAATTCATCATAAGTTTTAATTAATGGATCTGTTGTCCTAAACCAGATTCTGTAGCTAAAATCAGCTTCGAAATATTTTAGTCCTTGAGCAAGAAGTAAAGAACCTATAATACTTACTAGTAAAAGTTTAATAGGGTGATTAATCAAAATCTTTGATAATCGTTCAGCGAAAATTTTCATAGTAATACTTTATACTAAAAAAATCTTTTTAGGTTAAGATATACATAATCTGCGGTATCAATTCCCTCAGCACCAAAGTAATTATCTTTAACTATTGAATCAACAAAATTTATACCTGTTTCTATTTTCCAGTTTTCATAAATTCTTTGTGAATAATCGAGGTTAATAATATGTTGATGAAAATCTTTTAAATCAGAAATAATGGAAAAGTTAATTTCTTTACCTTGAGTATCGTTAAAAGCATATCTAAATCCTAAAAGAGCATCTCTATCAAAGATAGCAGAATTTCTCTGAGAATTTGAGGCTGAGAACGTAGAAATAGCTTCAGCTAAAATTGTTAATTCTCCTTCGCCTAATGAAAAGTTTTTCTCAATTCCCATAGTTCCTATAAAATGATCTTTTTTATCGAGAGTACTTTTATTAAAAAATGTAGAATTTTTTATAAATCCTTCATAATCTAAGTAGTTTCTATATACAAACTCTGTTTTTAAAATACTTTCAAATATTGCAGTTTGAGATGTTAGTCCAACTTGGCTAACTCTATAATAAGTTGGAATTACTTCAATTGGCACAAATGGGTTTAAAAATATAATTGGAAAAATGGGCTCGGATCGATCTATGTGATTTGCATAATGAATAGCAATATCTGATTTTCCTAATGTAAAATTAAAAATTGCACCGAATTGATGATGGAAGATATCATCATCAACTTCTGTTTTTGATTTGATTACTTCTGTTTTATTAAAATCTGGAAAAGCTCCAAAAGAATTTTTGCTTCCAGGTAATAGTGGCTTGATAAATGTTGGAGCGTAAAAAGCCATTATACTAGAATTATCAAAAATACTTTTATAAGAGATCATTGGTTCTCCTATCTTATTTGCATTTTTAATCATTCCATCAAAGTTTCTTGAGTTTATAATATCAGAAGGTCTGAAAGCTTCTGTAGATGACCAGTTTAAATGTTGAAATCCTAGTTTAATTATATCATCGCCATCATCAAAACCAATCCAAGCTTCTTCTGGATAAAGATAAAATCTATCTTTATCTACAAAGTCATAAAGTGAATCAATAATCACTTTTGCTTTGAAACTTTCATTTTTGTGCTTGAATTTTAACTTTAATCCAATTGCTGGATTGTAACTTTCGGTTATAGGGTTACCATCATTTTTAAATAATCTTTGAAAAAAACCAGTTTCGGCAGAAAATTCAGTAAGAGAGAATCCCGATAATGCTATAAATAATAAACTAAAAACTTTCATTTAATGCTTCTTTTTTAAAAAAACTATCTTTATGCTTAATCCCTACAGATCTATCTGACCAGTTTAATATAGATTCTTTCTTTGTTAAAAGATTTTTCATATGAATTTTTCCTGCTCTATATATTTTTTTACCAGAAACACTAAATTCTTTGTAATTATCAAAAGTAGCAATCTTCATTAATTCTTTTCTTTTGTTAAAATATTCAACCTTTATAGGATTCATGTATTTCTTTGAAATTGTAGAGATTTGCTTAGAGTAACCACTTTTTTTAACAGGAATTCTTTCAATTTTCCAAGATTTATCATCTTCACTAATAAACTTGTAAGTATATTTTTCAATTTCCTGACTTCCTAGGTCTTCATAAGAAAATTCACTACCCATAAAAGAGCTTGTTTTATTACTAGAATGAATTCTTTTAACTTTTTTCAGAGAAGGTAAGAATAACCACTGATCATCATCATCTTTTTTATGAGACCAAGTAAGCATTTTTGTACCTTCAACATCTTTTGGAATTTTAAAAATAATCAATGATTTATCACCATCTTTTTTAATTTCTTTTGTGTAAGATAATAATTTTCTAGTAATCTTATCTCCCTGTGCATTAATTAATATCATTTCCATTTTAGATTTATCACCAATAAATCCATCGTTGTGCTGATCAACTTTTTTTGTAATTTCTAGGCCTTTATTTGCAAATCCAAGAAAAGGTAAAAGTAAGATTAAAAATTTCATAAGTTCTCCTCATATTTAACGATAGTAATTATACTAGATTTATTTCAAATAGTTCTTAACATATGTACCAGTTAAAGATTTTTTTTCTTTTACTATATTATCGGTAATTCCTTGATAAATGACTTTTCCTCCATGTTTGCCGCCTTCTGGGCCCAAATCAATGATATAATCAGAACATTTAACAACGTCTAGATTATGTTCTATTACAACTACCGTATGCCCTGCGTCTACAAGTCTCTGAAGAGAATCAATTAATAAACTAATATCTTGAAAATGAAGACCTGTAGTTGGTTCATCAAGAACATAGAGACAATGGCCTTTTTTGATCTTAGAAAGTTCTCGAGAAAGTTTAACTCTCTGTGCTTCTCCACCAGAAAGAGTTGGTGAAGGTTGACCAAGTTTTAAATATCCAAGTCCAACATCTTTTAGAGTTTTTAAAGTTAAATGTATTTTTTTATGATTTTTAAAAAACTCTAATCCTTCTTCGACAGACAATTCTAAAATATCATGTATATTAAGGCCTCTGTAATAAATATTTAAGACTTTATCTTTATATCTTTTTCCTTCACAAATATTACACGTATTATAAACTTCAGATAAAAAAGGCATTTCTAGTTTTACATATCCATTTCCAGAACAAGACTCACATTGTCCAGATTTAACATTAAAACTAAAATCCCCAGCTTTAAGGCCTTGTAATTTAGATTCATTAGTTCCAGCAAGAATAGTTCTAATATGAGTAAAGATGCCACAATAAGTTAAAGGAATAGATTTTGGAGTTCTTCCTATTGGACTTTGATCTATTTTGATAAGTGAATTAATTGCTTGATAACCCTTTATTTTTTTAAAGTTTAGCTTTTTGGGATATCGCCTAGTTATAGAATTTAAGAGAGCAGGAATAAACACTTTATGAATTAAAGTTGATTTCCCTGAACCACTAACTCCTGTTATGCAAGTGAAGTTGTTGATAGGAATATCAATAGAAACATTTTCTAGATTGTTTTCTGTAGCACCAGTTAAAGAAATAAATTTATCTTGCTTTCTTTTTTCATTTATTTTGATAGTCATCTTTCCAGAAAGATATTTTCCAGTGATTGATTTCTTATCTTTTTTTATATTAGAAACTTTTCCAGCAAAAACTACTTCTCCACCACTTTCCCCTGATCCAGGCCCTATATCAATAATATAATCAGCTGCGGCCATTGTTTCTTCATCATGTTCAACGACCAAAACTGTATTATCTCGTTTTTGAAGTGATTTAAGAGTATTTATGAGTTTAATATTATCTCTTTGATGTAATCCAATACTTGGCTCATCTAAAACATAAATTAATCCACTCATCATTGATCCGAGCTGGGAAGAAAGCCTTATTCTTTGGTATTCACCACCAGACAATGTTGATGCTTTTCTATTTATTGTTAGATAGTAAAGGCCAATATTATTTAAATACTCTGCTCTTTCGATAATTTCTTTTAAAATTTTTTGAGCAATTATACTATTATTGAATTTTTTCTGTATCTTTTTAGAAAAAACTAAAAAATCTTCAATAGATTCATTACAAAGATCACTTATTGATTTATTTAAAATGGTAACATAAAGAGCATATTGATTAAGTTTATTTCCGTTACATTTTTCACATGGATTTATGGAAATAATGTGATTTAAAAGACTATCACTACCACCTTCTTCTATGTAATTATTTAGATAACTAATTAGGCCTTTAAAAAAAGTGTTTTCTTTTCCATACAACAAGTGTTTTAATTTTTGCTTAGATATATCTTCAATAGGTATAGTGATTCCATTTTTCCCTAAAATTTTCTCTATAACGGTTTTAAGCAAAGAATCTTTTTCTATGAAATTTCCTAAAGGACCTTCTTTTAGAGAAACTTTTTTATCAAAAAAAACATTTTTTTCACTAATAGATCTAAATTCTCCCAAGCCTAGGCAATTCTCACAATACCCTCGAGGGGAGTTAAAAGAAAATAATGATTCATCTACTTTTGGATAAGAAGTATTAGTATCAGCACAATAAAAATTTTTACTAAAATAGTATTCTTTTTCATTGGCTAAAATACTTATTGATCCTCTTGAATATTGAAGAGATTTTTTTATAGAGTTTTCAATTCTCTCAAAAGATTCTTTCTTTAGTTTAACTCGGTCAATAACAAGATCTACGTTATTAAATTGTTTAATATTTGCTTTGAGTGGTTCGTCTATATATTGAATTTCATTATTAACTCTAATTCTTGTAAATCCTAAAGATTCATACTTTTGCAAAAGATCTCTATGCTCACCTTTCTTATGGACCAGTATAGGTGAGAGGATAACAAGCTTAGTATTATTTTTAAGTGATAAAATTTTATCAATAATTTCAGATTCACTCAGAGGCGAAATAGGTTTTCCTGTAGCTGGGCTATGAGCTATTCCAATCTTTGCATATAGCATTCTTAGATAAGTATAGATTTCAGTTAGCGTGCCTACAGTTGATCTTGGGTTAATAGCTGTTGTTTTTTGATCAATTGCAACGGTAGGGCTTAGACCTTGAATAGAATCAACTTTAGGAAAATCGATAGATTGAAGATAAGATTTTCCATAGCTTGATAGGGATTCTAGAAATCTTCTTTGTCCTTCTTTATAAATAGTATCAAAAGCAAGTGAACTTTTTCCAGATCCAGATGGGCCTGTAATAACAACAAATTTATTTCTTGGTATTTGTATATCTAAATTTTTTAGATTATTCGATCTTGCATTTTTTAGCTTAATATAATCCATCGTTACTTCTTTTAAGTTTTTTGAATTATAAACTATTAATAGTAATTAATCTTATAAGAGCTAAGATAAGTGCAAGTAATGTAAAATATACAAAGTTGCCAGTTTTTGTGCAGGGCAGAAAATTAAATAAAGATTTGAACGTGTGAATCTTCTATTTCAGTATCTACCCACTTTTGTATTTGCTCGGTTGATTTAGAAATAGCAATTTCTTGCTTTACCATTTGATCATTAATCTTAGGGGTTCTTTTCCTATCTATTTGCTTTGAACGTACATAAAAAATACTCAAATTATTATTTAAAATTTTAGGTTTAGAAAACCTTTTTGATCTTGTGGAAACTAGTACTTTTTTTACTTCAGGATTTAATTCAAAACCATTTAAAGAAATATCTGTTCCAGATAAACCTTGAAGGTCTTGAGGAAGTGAATTTGGATTTTTTCTAAATTCTTTTAAAATTTTTAAAAGCTCATTATTAGAATATTTTTTTTGTATTTCAGGATTAAATGAATAACTTGTAACATTGTAAATCATCATTTTAGGTATTTTTTTATTAATTTCTGTTCTTTTTTCATCAACTTCACTGTTTTTAACTGAAATTAAAGGTGCAATAATTTTTTGATTAAAATAAGAAATTTCCATCATTTCCTTAATGAGTTGAAAATATTCTTGTTTGCTTAATCCTTGTTTCGCTAGGTAATTATATAAAAACTTCTCAGTTACTTTTTGAGAGCTTCTTATTTCATTAATTCTTTTTGTAACAATTGAATTATCTACAGATATTCCTAATTCTTTTAATTTTTTTCTAACTAGATGAGTTTGTATTATTGTTTTAATTATATCGTTTTGATTATTTTTTCCTTGTTGATAAATTAAAGGAGCAATCATATTTCTTGCTTTAAAGTTCTTTTTTACTCTTTGAACTTGAGATAGGGTTATTGATTTTTTATCAATTACTGCAGCAATTTTATCAATTAAAGATGCTTGCGCAATTATTGAGGAAAGTAGAATAGGCAGTAGTAATTTCATTTTAATTCTCTAAGTTTATAGGTTTTTCTTATAGATTTTGATTTTAGCACCTTTACCAAGTGATGCATAATAGTCTTGAACGATCTGATCTCTTTTTTGATCAAAGATGATTCTTTTGTATAGATTTTTATCAATAGATTTATAATCTTTTTGACCAGTTACCTTGATAATGTGATATCCAAATTGTGTTCTAACAGGCTGCGAAATAAAACCAATTTTTTTATTTTTTATTGCTTCATAATACTCTGGCGCCATCGAAGTATGAGGAAGATATCCTATATTTCCACCACTTTCATTTGTTGAAATTTGTGAATATTTTTTTGCAACTTCTTCAAATTTAGAAGGTACTTTTTCTATTTCTTTATAAACTTTGTACATAAACTCATAAGCTTTTTCTAATTCCTTTTTCGTAGGAATTGCTTTTACTCTAAAAAGAACATGACTTGTTTTATATTCTGGATGTGACTTGTAATACTTTTTTACTTCAGCATCAGTTATTTTAATTTTTTCAAACTTATCACTTAAATTTTTATTAATTAATTCATCATGAAGAATGCTATCAATTCTTTCTTTAATGATTCTATCTTCATTGAGTTTTTCTTTAGCGGCTGCTTTTTTAGCAATTCTTCTATTTATAATATCTTGTAAAACACCTTCTTTAGAAATTTTCTTATGTGATGGATATAAAAGCCTATCAGCATAAACAGTATTAAGTTCTTCTGATGTTATTTTCTCACCATCAATTTCTGCTACAATTTTTTGACTAAAAGAAACTAAAGGTAGAGCGATAAAAAGAGTTAAAATTAAATTTTTCATATAATTATCCTTATTTGATAAACTTAGATAAATTATAATGATTTTTATTATTTAAACCAATAAGGTCGAAAAAATTGACTTTAAATTATCAAAAGATTTCTCAGAGCTTTTTTGTTGGGTATTAATTCTTACTAAAAAATTTGGTTTCAGCTGAAATTTACCTAAGTCTGACATGAAAAAGTTGACTATTTTGTTTCGTTTTTCAGGGTTTTCAGATAAGAATCTCTCGTTAAGTTTTAAGCTTATAAACTTTTCGTTTATTTTGATCTGAGTTACAGGTAGATGTGAAAGTAAATTTCTAATTTTAATTAAATTAAACAAGTTTTGCGTTTCTTCAGGAACACTCCCGTATATATCAATAAGTTCTTCATTTAAAGAATTTAGAACCTCATCTTTTTGAGCATTGGATATTTTTTTATAGTACTTAAGTCTTGTGTTTTGATCTTGAATATAATTTTTAGAAATATAGCTTGGGAAAGTTAAATTTACATCTATATCAAATTTTTCAATAGAAGTTTTTTCACCTTTAATTTCTTGGATGGCATCATTGAGCATTTCACTATAAAGCTCCATTCCAATATTTTGAATATGCCCTGATTGTTCCGCACCTAAAATATCGCCCGCCCCTCTTATTTCTAAATCAGAACTAGCTAGAGCAAAACCAGAACCAAGGTCACTATATCGTTGTAAGGCCTCTAATCTTTTTTCTGCTACTTTGCTGAGTTTTTTAGATTTAGGAATCAGAAAATAGCAAAAGGCCTTTCTTGTCGATCTTCCAATTCTTCCTCGTAGTTGGTGCAGTTGAGCCAAACCAAAAGTATGTGAATTATTAATAATCATAGTGTTTGCAGTTGGAATATCAATTCCTGATTCTACAATTGTTGTAGAAATTAAAATATCAAATTTTTTATCAAAAAAACTTTGAATTCTTTTTTCAAGATCTTTTTCGTTTAATTGTCCGTGGGCATAAACAATCTTTGCTTCAGGAACTAATGATCGTATTTTTGAAACTAAAATTTCAATATCTTGAACCTTGTTATGAATAATAAAAACTTGCCCATTTCTTTTTAATTCTTTTTCTATGGCATTTTTTATTGTTAAGTGGTCATCTCTTACCATAAATGTATTAATCGATTGTCTTTTTGGTGGAGGTGTTTGAATAAGAGAAACATCTTTAACTCCAAGAAATGCAAGCTGCAAAGTTCTTGGTATAGGTGTAGCAGTTAATGTTAAGAAATCAGTACTTGCTTTCAGAAGTTTTAGTTTTTCTTTTTGAGCAACTCCAAATCTGTGCTCTTCATCTATTATTACAAGGCCGAGATTATTAAACTTTACTTTATTTGATAATAATTTATGAGTCCCAACAATAATATCTAAATTAGCATTTTGAATTTTTTCAAAAATTTCATTAGATTCTTTTGTAGATTTAAATCTAGATATATAATCAATATTTACAGCAAACTTTTTAAAACGTTCTTTAAAATTCATAAAATGCTGTAGAGATAAAATTGTTGTTGGAACCAAGACAGCTACTTGCTTCCCATCTTCGATGGCCTTAAAAGCCGCCCTCATAGCAACTTCTGTTTTACCAAAACCAACATCACCACAAACTAATCTATCCATTGGTTTATCACTACACATGTCAGTTAGAATTTCATCAACTGCACTTGCTTGATCTTTTGTTAGCTCGTATGGAAAATCATTCTCAAACTCTATGTAATCAGATCCAGGTTGAGAAAAGGCGTGTCCTTTATGGGCATTTCTTTCAGCCTGTAATTTGATAATATCAAATGCAAGCTTTTTAGCAGAAAGTCTAGCTTTTGATTTCTTTAAATTAAATTTCTTAGATTTTAAATCAGAAATAGTACAACTTGAGTTTGCATCAGCATATTTTTGTATAAGATCAAGGTTATAAACAGGAACATAAACCTTATCCTTATCTTTGTATTCTATTTCAATAAAATCAGAACCATTGTTGTTTTGAAGATTAGTTACTTGTACGAATTTACCAACTCCAAAGTTTTTATGAACAATGAAATCTCCAGCTTTTAGGCTAGATAGTTGTTCTGCGAAAAAATCAATATTTTGTTTTTTCTTAGAAACTTTCCTTGTTTTTTTTGAATAGAAAATATCTTTAGAGGAAAGATAAAGAGAATTATTTAAAGAGTTTACAAAGCTTTTTTCGTAATCTTTTTTTATATGAACTAAGTTAGTAATAGAGATGTCATGATTCTCGAAAAATTCTTTTATTTCTTCAAATCGTTTTCCTGTAAAATATATTTTTCGCAAATTTTCTTTTTGATTTTTGATTTTATCAAATAAAGTATTAATAAAATCTGATTTTTCGTATTGCCCTTTTAAACCTAGAAATTCTTTTAGATTTTTTGAATCTATGTAAATTTTATTTTGATTTAAAGAACCTTGAGTACTTTCCATAGAAAGGGAATTTATACTTACAAACTTCTTGTTCAAAACTTTAAGAGAATCAAATAGCTCTTCAGGTTTTGGAAAAATTGAATCATGTGAAATATCACTTTGAGAAATTTCATAAGATTCTTTTATTAAATCATGTTCGTATAAATAATCACTTTTGCTTAATTCAAAGTTTTCAAAGACAAGGTGATAGCTAGGTAAATAATTAAGAAGATTAGATTGTTCTTTGAAAAAAAGTGGTAGTAAATAGTGAATATTTTCAACTAATTCAGAATTTTGTAATTTTGAAAATAAATCATTTCTTGTTAGAAGTTTATTTTTAAAACTAGTTTTTGGAAGTGGTATATTTTCTCTTAAATTCGTTAAAAGAGACTTGTCATAAATTGAATTTAGGTTTGACCCAAGAGTTATATTTTGAAGAGGTAGATCTTTAATAGATTTAAAACTTAATGGATCAACGTTATAAATTTTTTCAACTTCATCATCAAAAAACTGTAAACGATAAAATGAATTGTCATTAACTCTGATGTCAAAGATTTCTCCTTTTTGACAATATGTTTGGTTGCTCGAACTGTTGAAACTTTCTTTAAATCCAATTAAGTGAAGCATGTCTTTTAAATCAGAAATTCGAAGAGTTTCTCCTTGTTTTATTTCAAAGGTTGAATCTTGGAAAAATGATTTCGGAGGGAGCTTTTGAAAAATAGATCGAAATGTCGTGAAGATAATTGTCTTTTTGGTATTACTAATTTTATGAAGCTTATCTAAATATTGAGAAAAATCGGAATCACTAACAATAAATTGTTCATAAGGAGAATAGTCAGGTTGGTAAAATAAAAAAGATTTATCTTTGAATCTATTATAATGTTTGAAAGCAGAAGATTGGTTTTTGCATATAAATAAAAAATTTTTACCAGAAAAGGAATCTGAATCTTCGGGCGTAAATAAATGAGTAATAATCCATTCTTCTAGTGAAATACCATTAAATTCAAAAGATTCAAGTTGATCAACTTTTAGCCATTCCTGGAATTTAGATAAATAATCACTCATAAACAAATAGTATTAAATAGACATCTGTTGATTCTATAGTGTTTTAAAGTCACTCTAAGTGTTTTCAACATTATAGAGTTGGTGTAATCTGACAAACATCAGTTTAACAACATTTATGGAGAATTTTCATTGATGTCAAATCAAACACTCAACGTGTTTATGCCAATCGCTATTATGATGCTTCTTGCAGCATTGTTATTTGGTGGTGCTTTATTGGCTGCACATTTATTAAGTCCTAAAAAACCTGGAGGAGATAAAGATCTTCCTTACGAATGTGGTGAAGTTCCAGAAGGTTCTGCATGGTCTATGTTTAATGTTAGGTTTTATGTTGTTGGCCTTATATTTATTATTTTTGATGTTGAGTCAGTATTAATGTTTCCTGTTGCTGCAATTTTTAAAAAAATGAATGCTCTTGGAAACGGAACTTATATTTTAATTATCTTTTTAAGTTTTATTTCAGTTCTTTTAGAAGGCATTGCTTATTGTTGGAAAAAAGGTGATTTAGATTGGGTAAAAAGTTATAAAAGAACAACAAAGATTAAATAATGGAAAACACAATTGCTGGATATTTTTTAAGTTTTGCTCCCGTGCAGCACCTTGCTGATTCTCTCGGGGTTGGGTTTACTTCATTTTTAATTTTCTTCGCTTTTTGTACTTTATTTTTAGTCATACTTGCTACTGTTGGTGGCTTTGGAACTATTGCAGAGAGAAAAATTTCAGCAGATCTTCAAGCTAGGATTGGACCGAATAGGGTTGGGCCATATGGATTATTTCAATTAATCGCAGATGGTATTAAGATGATCTCTAAAGAAGATATTATGCCACGAAGTGCAGACAAGTTTCTTTACTATCTTGCACCTTTCTTATCTCTATTTGGGGTTGTTTGCACGATTGCAGTAATGCCATTTTCAAAAAATTTAATATTAACAGATTTAAATGTTGGTGTTTTTTATGCGATTGCAATTTCTTCATTGGTTGGAGTTGGAATTTTTCTTGGTGGTTATGCTTCAAATTCGAAGTGGTCATTGCTTGGGGGAATGAGGGGAGCATCACAAATTATTTCATATGAAATTCCTGTGACTCTAACAATTATGATGATTGTTTTAATTGCTGGAGGTTTGTCTTTTAATACTTTGGTTGCTGAGCAAGCGGGTATGCCTTGGAATTGGTATATCTTTCATAACCCATTTACCTTTATTGGTTTTTTTGTATTTTTTATTTCAACTTTAGCAGAAACAAACAGAGCACCTTTTGATTTACCAGAAGCTGAGTCTGAATTAGTTTCAGGCTATCATACTGAATATACTGGAATTAGATTTGGTTTATTTGCTTTAGCAGAATATATAGAAATTTTTGTAGTTAGTGCTGTTTCTGTTAGCTTATTTCTTGGAGGATACCATATTCCTTTTGGTCTATTAGAGGGAACTTTTTCAAATGAGATTCTTCAATTTGGATCATTGTTTTTAAAAACATGTGCTCTTTATTATGTAGTAATTTGGGTTAGATGGACTTTTCCAAGATTAAGAGTTGATCAGCTTATGAGTATTTGTTGGAAATATCTAACGCCTATTGCAATTTTTAATTTAGTGGGAACTGCAATTTGGATAGTGGCTTTTGATGGCCGATCGATGTTTGATTTATTTTTTGGAAGTGGTGTGCATTAATGTTTGCTAATATTTTATTTTCAGTTTCGTCTTTATTAGTTATTAGTTCATGTATTTTAATGATGTGGACAAAAAATCTAATGCATTCTTGTGTCTATCTTCTTGGAGTTTTAATTGGTGTTGCAGGTTTATACTTAACTCTTGGTGCTGATTTTGTAGCAGCTACTCAAATAATGGTTTATGTTGGTGGTGTAGTTATATTGATGCTTTTTGCAGTAATGCTTACAGGTGGAAAAGATTATCAAAGCCAGACTCAAAAAATCTTAAATTTATTTCCATCTATGGGTAACAAATATACTTTTATGTGGGGAGTTGGTGTAGCTTTTGTTTTTGGATGCACTCTTATTTATTTTTTCAGAAATCTTTTCTCAGTTATAAAAGTAATAGAATCAGATGATTCTTACACTCCAACAATAGAAAGGCTTGGTGAGTTGCTAGTGACTGATCATTTAGTAGCTTTTGAGATTTCTTCAGTTTTATTATTAGGAGCTTTAGTAGGAGCAGCAATTATTGCGAGACCTAGAAAAGAGCGACCTGCTTTTATAGATGATATTGTTGACGATCATCATCACGATGAGGAGCACCACTGATGATATCTTTAAAAGCTTATTTATTCGTTTCGATGATTCTAATGGTTACCGGATTAGTAGTGATGATTTCTAGGAAAAACATTGTTGCGATTTTATTAGGGATCGAATTAATTTTAAATTCTGCTGCATTAAATTTTGTAGCTTATTCTAAATATGCTGCAAATAACTTAGATGGGCATATTTTTTCATTATTTATTATTGTGATAGCAGCCGCTGAAGCTGCTGTTGGCTTGGCAATTGTAATTAGATTCTTTCAAGTAAAAGAAACTATTCATATAGATGAAGCAAGTGAATTAAGAGAAGAGTTAACTAGGTAGGAAAATGAATTATACTATTAGTACCATTGCACCGATTTTTTTATTACCATTCTTTGCATTTGTTCTTAACTGTATTTTTATAAAAAAAATCCCAAAGATTGTTCCTTGGGTAAGTGTTGCAGGAATAGTTGGATCTTTCTTTTTTGCATTAGCAGTTTTTTGTGACTTTATGAGTGTTTATAATACTGATTATTATATTCACAAAATTTTTAATTGGATTGACCTAAGTCACGGTGAAAATGTATTTAAAATTAACCTAGGTATATATATAGATAACATGACAGCAATCATGCTTTTAATGGTTACTGGAGTAGCGTCTTTAATTCATATTTTCTCTACATGGTATATGAAGGGCGATGTTAGGTGGGAGAGGTTTTTTGTTTATCTTTCTTTATTTACATCAGCGATGCTTGGACTTGTTCTCTCAGATAACTTGTTAAGTATATTCATGTTTTGGGAGATGATGGGTTTTTGTTCTTATTCTCTTATTGGTTTTTATTTTGAAAAAGAAGAAGCTGGAAATGCATCATTAAAAGCTTTTATGACTACAAGAGTTGGAGATGTTTTCTTCCTTCTTGGAATCTTAGCTATTTGGGCCGTTGTGGGAAGTGTTGATATTCCAAGTATTTATGCAGCTATAGCTGAAGGTGCTTTTGAAGGAAAAAGTGTTTTTGGAATTGCTTTAGCGAGCTTTGCTGGTTTTTGTATTTTTTGTGGAACTATTGGCAAGTCAGCTCAATTCCCACTTCAAGTTTGGCTACCTGATGCGATGATGGGACCTACGCCTTGTTCAGCTCTTATTCATGCAGCGACTATGGTTGCAGCTGGGGTTTATCTTTCATTGAGAATGTATCCACTTATGTATGTTGGTGAGCTGAATACAATGATTGCTTATATTGGTGGGATTACTGCTTTTGGAGCAGCTACGATTGCATTAATTCAAAAAGACTTAAAAGCAGTTCTTGCTTATTCAACAATTTCTCAACTTGGTTATATGGTTTTAGGAATTGGAGTTGGAGCTTATAACGCTGCTTTTATGCATTTAGTTACTCATGCAATTTTTAAAGCGTGTTTATTTTTATCTGCGGGTTCAGTGATTCATTCATATCATGATAAGTATATGCCTAATATGGGTGGTTTAAAGAAAAAGCTTCCTTATACTTGGATTGCTATGTGGTGCTGTACCTTAGCGATTGCTGGTGTTCCTTTCTTTTCTGGATTTGTTTCAAAAGATAGAATTTTAGGTGATGCTCTTTTTATGCTTTATACAAATAATGCGTTTTTTATTCCAGCAATTCTTGGTTTTGTAGGAGCATTCTTAACACCTTTTTATATGTTTAGAATGATGTTCTTAACCTTTCATGGAAAGAATAGAGACAAAGATAAATATGATCATTGTCATAAAGAAAAGTTAACTTGGAATCAAAATGTTCCATTATTAATTCTTTCAGTTTTCACTTTAGGTGTATTTTTCTCTGGATCTTTAACTGGTCAGGGAATTATAAAAGTTGTTAGCCCTGAAGGAAAAGATTGGTTTAAAGTTTTAGTTGAAGCTCCTGTGCAAACAAATTTAGAAAAATTTGAAGGTAGAAAAAAACAAATTTTTAGTTTTATAGATGACAGAGATAAAACTCCTTTACCTCAAACAAATTATGAACATCAATCAGGATTTGCTGGCCCTGGTTATGATATTAACAGTGAAGAAGCTTATAATGATCTTCATCATGCCCATGTGGAAGGAGCAATTCTTTCAGTAATAATTGTCGCTTTTTCAATTTTATTAGCTTTTGGAATGTATATTTTTGGATGGATTAGTCCTTCATTTTTTTACGACAAATTATCTTTTTGGGTAAAAGCTATTAAAAATAAATATTTCATGGATTGGTTATATATAGATGTGTTTATCAAGAAGGGATTATTAAAACTTAATAATTTCTTATCTTGGTTCGACTCTGGAATCTACGATCGTTACGCCATTGATGGATGGGCTAAGGTGAATAAAGTTATCTTTAAAGCTAGTCATTGGTTTGATCGAGTAGTTGTAGATAGTGTCGCAGTTGATGGAACAGCTGTAGGTACTGAAATTTTTAGTTTAGTAACAAAATCAGTTCAATCTGGATACATACAAAAGTATTTAATTGCTCTAGTTGGAGCGATTGTAGCACTTGCTATGTTTCTTGGTTTTTAATTTTAAGGAGTAATCTTGAGCGGATTATTAAATTGGATATTATGGACACCTGTCATAGGAATTTTAGCTATATTGTTAATTCCTTCTAAAAACAAAATGGCGATTAGGTATACAGCTTTGGCAACTACTGCTGTTACTTTCGTTTGGACAATTTTACTTTATTGTAACTTTGATACAAGCGTTGCGGGAATGCAGCCTGATTTTTTAGTTAAAGTACCTTGGATTGGAGATTTTAATATTTTTTATTCTCTAGGTGTTGATGGAATTTCAATGCCAATGACTATCCTTACAGGTTTATTATTTTTTATTTGTATCCTAAGTTCTTGGACTGTTGAAAAAAATGTAAAAGCTTATTTTGCATTACTCTTAATGCTCCAATCTACAGTTTTTGGTGTTTTCTTTGCTTTAGACTTTTTCCTTTTTTACGTTTATTGGGAAGTAATGCTTCTTCCAATGTTTTTTCTTATTGGAATTTGGGGTGGAGAAAATAGAGAATACGCAGCTGTTAAATTTTTCTTATATACATTTTTTGGATCAATAATAATGCTAATTGGTATTATTGCTCTTTATTATTCTGCTGAAAATCCAGTTGATGCTTTTAATATTCTTGCTCACCAGGGAGGAAAGTTTACAGATAAAACTGTGATGCTTTTTGGATCTGAATGGGCCTTTAATAAGTTATTTTTCTGGGCCATGTTCTTAGGTTTTGCTATTAAAGTTCCAGTATTTCCTTTCCATACCTGGCTTCCACATGCTCACGTTCAAGCACCTACAGCAGTATCAGTTATTCTTGCAGGTGTTTTACTTAAAATGGGAACTTATGGATTTTTAAGAATAGCTTTTCCTATTTTTCCAGCTGCAGCAGTTGAGTATTCAACAATCATTGCAGTTCTTGGTGTGATTTCTGTTCTTTATGGAGCTTTTTGTGCAATGGCACAAAGTGATGTTAAAAAGTTGGTTGCTTATTCTTCAGTTTCTCACATGGGGTTTGTGATGATGGGAATGGCAGCAATGACAACTCAAGGAATGAATGGTGCTGTTCTTCAAATGTTTAATCACGGAACAAGTACGGCGATGATGTTCTTAATGATTGGTGTTATTTATGAAAGATCTCATCATAGATGGATTGTAAGACCAGATGGATCTAAAGGTTATGGTGGATTAGCTAAGCATATGCCAACTTATACAACGATTTTCATCATTGGTATGTTTGCTTCTCTTGGTCTTCCAGGATTATCAGGATTTATTTCAGAGGCATTAATCTTTTTAGGGATCTATGAAAGATTTACAACTATTACTGTAATTGCTGTCATGGGATTATTAATTGGAGCGGCTTATCTATTATGGATGTATAAAAGAATGTTTTTCGGAGAACCTTCTGAAGAAGTTCTTAGTTATTCAGATATGAATTATAGAGAAATTGCTTATATGCTTCCATTATGTGTAGCAGTTATTGTTTTTGGCGTGTATCCATCACCCATACTAAATATTATGAGAGCTTCAGTAGGTAAGCTTGTAGAGTTAATGGCTCAATTTCAATAAGGTATAGAAGTGACAATAAACTTATTAACAAATCTTTCTTTTTATATTCCTGAGATGATAGCAATCGTTACAATGTGTTCGCTTTTATTTATGGAAACAGCTTATGCTAATAACGAAAGAAGAAGAACTTTCGTTTATGTTACTGGTTTTATTGGAATGCTTCTTTGTCTTTTTTCTTTGTATAAAAACTTAGGAATAGATTCTCAAGGAATATTTGCAAATGCAGTAGTTATTGATTCTTTTAGCACGATGATGAAAATGACTATGGTTATTGGAACTTTAGGAACTTTTTATATAAGTCATAAATCTATTGATATTTATGATGAATTAAAATCAGAATATTTAATTATGGCAGTTGGAGTATTGGTCGGAGGAATGCTTTTAGCGTCTTCTAATAATATGCTTACTCTATATCTAGGAGTAGAGACTCTTTCTATTCTTTCTTATGTTATGACTTCTTTAAAAAGAAGAGATCACTTGTCTAGTGAAGCTGGAATTAAATATGCTTTATATGGAGGAGTGACTGCTGGAATTATGCTATTTGGAATGAGTCATCTTTATGGCTTGTTTGGAAGTATTCAGTTTCCAGACATTATTGCGGGAATTAAAGCTTTAGAAGGTTTTAATATTGCAGTTATTCTTTCTTTATTAATGTTTTTTGTAGGGATTGGTTACAAGATAGCTTGTTTTCCTTTTCATATGTGGTCTCCAGATGTGTATCAGGGATCACCTGTTCCAGTAACAGCATTCTTTTCAATAGTTCCAAAGATTGCAGGAATAGCAGTTGTTGCTAGGGTGACTTATTCATTTTTTGGAACTGAAAATATGACCACTCAAGTTTGGAATAGCATGATTGCTGTAATAGCAGCTCTTACTATGACTGTAGGAAATTTATCAGCTCTTAATCAAAAAAGTGTTAAGCGTATGCTTGCATTTTCTTCTATTGGACATGTTGGATTAATTCTAATTGGTGTCTTAACTTTTGGTGGAAAAGGAATGAGTTCAATTCTTTTCTATACTTTAATTTATACTTTTATGACTTTGGTTGCATTTTTTGTAACGACAATGATTGTTAATAGAACTGGAAGTGATGACGCTATTTATTTTAGAGGGTTAGCTAAAACTCATCCTATCCTTGGGGTTTCAATGCTAATTGCATTGTTTTCATTAGCTGGTTTGCCTCCTTTTGGTGGTTTTATTGCTAAGTTTAATATTATTTCTTCAGCTGTAGGGCAGGGTTTATATACATTATCAGTTATAGCAGCGATAAACTCAGTTATTTCATTGGTATATTATTTAAAACTCGCAAGAACGATGGTTTTTGATGATGCTGATGGAGAAGCTAAAATTGAAAGTTACTCTTTGGCTTCTAGAGTGTATGTCATTGGAATGGTAATCCCTATCATTTTCCTTGGTCTTTTCTGGAATAATATCTATCATCTCTATTCTTCTGCTAAAATATATCTAAATTAAGTTTTAAAACTTTTATTTAGATATAATGAAATACTACGTTAAACATAATAATGAAGAGCTTGGGCCTTATCGATTAGATGATATTGAGTCTATGCTAAAAAAAGAGCTCCTTCCTAGATTTATTAAAATTAAAGGTGAATTTGAAGATGAATGGAAGTCATTAAATGATTATACACAACACATAAATTTAAATAACTCTGAAGAGACACTTACAAACTCAGTATTTAAAAATCTAAAAAATAAGAAAGAAGCTTCTAAGATTTTTATAAAAAAACAAGATAATGATGAAAGTGAATTAGTTTCAAGTGCTGATTTAAATAAAACAATTATTTCAGTTGATACTCAAAAGGAGTTGTTAAGAAAAACAGAAAAAATTAAAAAAAATATAGATAACACTTTTAAGCAACTCCAAAACAAAAAATCTTCTATTGATAAAACTAAATTTTATGATTTAGAAGAATTTCAAGATGCCTTAATCGAAGCAGAAGAAACTGAAGATCTCTTAAGAAAAAAAAGAAGAGATGTTGATGAAGTTAAAAAAGCTGCTAAGGATCCTGTTAATAGAACATTATTTTTGGCCATACTGTTGTGCATGTTGGGATTCTTGTTTATCGATACGGAAGAAAAGAAAATAGAAGAAGTAATAAAAGAAGAATTCTACTACCCTCAAATTACTGACATCCAAGAAGTCGTTAATGGAAATATTGATAAATCAAATTCTATTGCTTCAAGAGCCAAAAAATTTAGTTTTTATAAGTATGAAGATTTGATTAGAAAATCTGAAGTTTACAAAGAGTCATTGGATTATTTTTATAATAAAGATTCTATTTTAAACCTCGCGAAAACTTATTCATTATTACTTCCTTTCTCAAAAGAAAAAAGTAAAGATGCCAATGTAATAGATTCTTTGCTTGATGTTTTAGGAGAAGATAAAATTTACAAGCAACCAATGAACTTTGAAGCATGGGTTATTTTTTATCATAATATTGGAAAGCATGCTGCTGTAAAATTTTTAGTAAATAATTATTTCAAAATTAGCAAGAAAGTTACCGCATTAACGCTTAGTTTTTATTTTAGATCATTGCAGATACTAGGGAACTATGAAGAAATAGATGAAATTAAAGACCAAGTTATTAAGTCGAGAAAAGAATCGGCTTATGCTTATACATCTCTCTTAGAGTATCTATTAATGGAGAATAGATTTAGAGAATATGGAGATGTTTTCAGAGACGCTTATAAGAATTATCCAGATAGCTTAGAAATATTAAGGCATGGTGTAAAATTTTATATATTAGAAAAAAGTTATGATAAAGCTTTTGATTTACTAAAGAATTTCAAGAAAAGAGAATTTGATCATCATCAAAAATATAAAGCTTTTTATTTAGAATCTATGGGTGTTATCAGTGCAATGAATGGAAGTTTTAAAGATGCAAAAAAATATTTTGATAGTGCAATTGCTTTGAATCCTGAATCTGAAATTGTTACAAGCTTATCAGATCTAGATGTAAGTGATAAATATTCTGAGACAAGCAAGCTAATTAATAGATCTAAATCAATAGATAGTATTAGAAAATCAAAGAAATATATAAAAGAAAAAAAGTTTGAACAATCTCTTTCAGCTGCTATTGACGCAGTGGACTCTCATGCTTCTAGAGAATCAAAATTAAATTTAGCTGAAATACAAAAAAAACTTGGATTTTACGGAGAAGCTATTAAAAACTTTGAAAAAGTTCAAAGAGAAGAAAAAGGACTTGGGGGACAAAGTATAAACCTTTTAAGTACCTATGTTGATTCATATCAATTTAAAAAAGCAAATGAATTAATATCTAAAATTAATACAATGCCTCTTTCAAGTAACTCTCGATATAAAGAAGTTGTTGCAGACTATCATTTTAAACAAGAGAAATATGCAAAAGCACTCTATTGGTTAAATCTTTCTATTAAAGAAAATAGAATCAATGATAATGTCCATTATAAAATTTCTCAAATTAGATTTGATAATGGGCATATACGAGAAGCTAAAGAAAGAATTTTGGATGCTATTAAATATGATCCTTCTAATATAGATTATAGAATTTTATATGCAAAAATTATTAAAGAACAAGACGGTGTAGAAACAGCGATAGGTTATCTTAGAAGTATTAAAAAGAAATTTATCGAGAGCACAAAGATAAATAATCAAATTGCAATTTTTTATTATGAAAGTGGACAAATATCTAGCTTTGAAGATTTAGTTAAAAAAGTAGTTATCGATGATAAAGAGAATGAAGATTTTTATTTATTTATGATGAATGCAGCTAGTATGGATGAAAATGATGAGACCGCTATAGAATATGCTAAAAAATATATATTAGTAAATCCAGCAAATCATGAAGTTGGCGTTGAATTGGCTAAGGCTTATATGAGGCTTTTGAAGTTTGAGGATGCAGAAAAAACCTTATTAAGAATTCATTCAAGAATATCTTCTTTTCCCGAGGTGAATTCTTTACTGGCTCAGATTTATAAGAATAAAGGGAATTTAGATAAGGCAGAAGAGTATGCCAAGGCAGAAATTGAATCAAATTCTAGAGTTACTTATGGCTATGTAGAGTTAGCGAAGATCATGATAAAAAAAGAAAATTATGGTGGTGCAGCTTTGCAACTTGAAAAAGCAAAGAGATATGACTCTGAAGATATGGAAATGCTCAAGACTTTTGCAAGATTAAAAGCCCGGAGTGGCCAATTGCCAGATGCAGCAAAGCTTTTTGAAAAAGCTTTAGAGGTTGATGGAGATGAGCATTTTCTATACTTTGAACTTGGAGAAGTGTATAAAAATATGGGTAAATCTAAAGAAGCAGTTGTTAAGTATAAGGCATATTTAGAGCTGTTTCCTGATGCGCCAGAAAAAGATGAGATTTTAAGTTTTTTAAAATTAGTGGAGTAGAAATGTTAGACGTAAGGTTAATTGAAGAAAAAAAAGATGAAGTAATTCAAAATCTAAAAATGAGAAAGTTTGATACTTCTGTGATTGATAAAATAATAGATTTAAACAGTGAAAGAAAAAAACTTATTTCAATAGTTGAAGATACTAGATCTGAGATTAATTCAAAGTCAAAAGAGATTGGATTAAAAATAAAATCTGGAGAAAATGCAGATGATGAAAAAGCTGCGGTTTCAAAATTAAAAGCTAGTATAGAAGAGCAAGAAAAAAATCTTGGAGAAGTAGATAAGAAAATATCAGATATTCTTTTAGGAATTCCAAATCTGATTGAAGAAGATACGCCGATTGGAGATGATGAAGAATCAAATTTAGAAATAAAAAAATTTGGAGATATCCCAAGTTTTTCATTTAAAATAAAAGATCATGCCACTTTGGGTGAAGAGCTTGGCATGCTAGATTTTGAAACAGCTGCTAAATTAACTGGAGCAAGGTTTGTTGTTTACAAAGGAATGCTTGCAAGGCTTGAGAGAGCAGTAGCCAATTATATGATTAATTTTCATTGTGAGCGAGGATATGAAGAAATCATTCCTCCTTATATTGTTCAAGCATCTACTCTTTATGGTACAGGGCAACTTCCTAAGTTTGGAGAAGATTTATTTAAAATTGAAGGTAGAGATTGGTATTTAATACCAACTGCAGAAGTTCCTGTGACAAATCTTTTAAGAGAGACAATTCTAAAAGAGGAGAGCTTTCAAAAAAAATATGTTTCTTTTACACCTTGCTTTAGAAGTGAAGCTGGATCTTATGGAAAAGATACTAGAGGTTTAATTAGAATGCATCAGTTTAGTAAAGTTGAAATGGTTCAAATCACAGATGCTGAAAGTTCATTGAAGGCGCATGAAGAAATGCTTGAAAGTGGTTGTATGATTTTAGAGGAATTAAAACTTCCTTATAGAGCGGTTAGGCTTTGTACGGGAGATATTGGCTTTGGTGCTAGAAAGACTTATGACTTAGAAGTTTGGCTTCCTTCACAAGAAAAATATAGAGAAATTTCTAGTATTTCAAATTGTTGGGATTTTCAGGCCCGAAGAGCAAAAATTAGATACAAGAAAGATAAAAAGAACTATTTTGCGCACACACTAAACGGATCAGGTTTAGCGGTTGGGAGAACAGTCGTCGCTATTTTAGAAAATTATCAACAAGCTGATGGTTCTATTGTAGTTCCTGAAAAGCTTGTTGATTATATGGGTGGAATAGAAGTTATTAAGCCTTCTTAATTGTCATTTTTAAGTAGATTCATTATATTTTAGGAACTCGAAATACAAAACGGAGAACTGGCCGAGTGGTCGAAGGCGGCAGTTTTGAAAACTGTTGAGGTTTGCGCTTCCGGGGGTTCGAATCCCTCGTTCTCCGCCATTTATCAAGTCACTCGAATTTTCTAATATAATTTTTTTGAGGAACTAATTAAATTAAATTCAGTCCGTATTAGAAGAGACATCACTTACATTTTTTATTAAAACTAAAAGTTAGGTGTTGCATATTTGCACCAGTTTTTTTTCTGTTAATTGTAAATTTTTTTTCTTTTTACTACTATGAATTTTTAATAAATGAGGACTAGAAAATGAAAAAAATTATATTTTACACTTTGTTTGCCTTTCACACTTTCCCGATGTTTTCAAGTGAGATCAAAGATTTAGCTTTAGGATCACATATTACATGTTTTGCAACTAGTGAAACAGTCAATTGTTTTGGATATTTATTTAAATCTATGAAAAAGCAATATACAGGATTTAAAAATATAAAAAAAATAAAAGTTAGTCAAAGGATGGGTTTATATGTATGGGATGATAATGGTTTGCATTCCTTGGGATTAACTAAAAAAAAATATAAAGCTCCACGGGTTGTAGGCAAACTTAAATCTTTATCTACAAATGACTTTGTGAATTGCTTGTTAGATAAAGAAGGTATTAAGTGCTGGGCACATGAGTGGGGAGAAAAAAATTCGATATTAACTGGAATTCCAAAGAATCTTCAAAATCCCACAGAAATTTCTGTGGGTGATTTCCATGCTTGTGTTTTAGAGGAAAGAGGAGTGATTTGCTGGGGAGATAGTTCTTCAGGAAAAACAAAGGTTCCAAGTGGCTTAAAAAATCCAAAAGGACTTTCCACTAATGGTTACCATACTTGCGTAATAGATCAAAACGAAGTTAAGTGCTGGGGAAGGAATGAAGATGGGCAAATGAACATCCCTAAAAATATTAAAAATCCCAAAATGGTATCTGCGGGAGTTTATTATACATGCGTTCTGGATGATGATGGAGTAAAGTGCTTTGGTAGTAACGGAATGAGACAAAGTGGAGTGCCAAGAACATTGGATAATCCATCTTTAGTTAAAGCAAACTATGAACATACCTGTGTTTTAGATAACGGGGAATTGAAATGCTGGGGAAGCAATCAATACGGTCAAATAGATATACCTTCTAAATAAGAATCACTGTTAAAATTTTTGTGGTTTAGTTATTTAAACGAAAGATTAAAAAAATATATTTATTTGTAGGATTAATTTTAACCTTATGAATGTTCAATTTAAATTGCTATATAATTAATATTGAAGATTTTATATAAAAAATACATAGATCTAATATTAGAAAAACCAAAAACCTTTATTGTTTTAAGTATTTTCCTTGCTGGATTAGTTTCAATTTCTCTAATGAAGTTTGAGAGTAGTTTTTCAAATAGAATTTGGTTCAATGAAAAGCATGAAGTTTCTCTTAAGTTAGATGAATATGAAAGAATATTTCACAACATAGATTCTTTAGTGATTGGTATTGAGAGAAGAGATAAAAGTGATTTGGTATCTAACTTTTCTCAAATAGAAGAATTAGCTAACTTGTTAGAATCAGTTAAGTATGTATCAAGTGTTGAAGCAATACCTAGGGCCGTTAGTATTAGCTCTAAAGAAGATGACATTTATATAAAAGAAATTTTGTCACTAGAAGAAGAAGAGAAGTTAGAGAGTTTAAAAAACCAAGGTGATGACTTTAGACACTTACTAAATAAAGAACATACCGTTGGTCAAATTTTAATAAGGTTTAGCAGTGAAAGTGATTTAAGTGAAGAATATGAATTAATTTTAGATCAAATTAAAAAAATTATATTAAAGTATGATGATTATAAGTTTTACATAATTGGATCAGTAGCTTCTAACACTGCTTTTAAGGAATTAGCATTAAATGATAATTTACTAATTCCAGTTTCAGCAGTACTAATCGTATTGTTTCTATATTTCTTTTTTAAAAGCGTTGTAATTGTATTTTTGCCAATTTTTCTGTCGGTTATGGTTATAAATATAACAATTTCATTAATGGCATTCAGTGATATTCCTTATAATAATATTCTTGCTGCGATACCAGGAATTTTGTTGGCAATTTGCTTAGCAGATTCTATTCATATAATGAGTAGTCTTTATTTAAAGCTAAGAACTCAATCGTTCTTGAATTCTCTAAGAGAATCAATGATTGAAAATTTCATACCTACATTGCTAACAACAATATCAACAATAATAAGTTTTATTTCGATAGCTCAAACAGAAATAGAACCAATCCAACACTTAGGCTATCTTGTAAGTTTGGGAACATTTGTGGCTTGGATTTATACTTATACGCTACTTGCACCTCTATTATTAGTTCTTGAGAAATTTGTAAAGGTTGAAAAGAAAGAAGAAAAAAAATTTGGTTCTTTACTGTCTTTTGTTGTTCGATTTAAAAAGGTAGTATGTTTCTCTTTTTTCTTGTTAATTTCTTTTTCTTTTTATTTCTCATCTAAGTTGAAAGTTGATTCAGATCCTATTTCTTATTTTAAAGAAAGCAATAAGTTTAGAAGTGATTTAGAACATTTAACAGAAAAGATGGACATTCAAAGAACAGTTGACTTGGTTGTGGATCTTAAAAAAGGTGATTCAATTTCAAATATTAAAAACATTGAAAAACTAAGAAAATTGGTAACGTATATCGAGAAGAAAGATAAGGTTTCTTCTGTGACATCATTATTAGATGTGGTTAGGAAGATGAATAAAGTTTTGCGTAATAGTGACTCTTTACCGACTAAGACAAAAGAAATTTCTGAGATGCTGTTTCTTTATGAATTAAGTGCATCTTCTGAAAACAACCTTGAATTGTTTGATTTTTCGAAAAGATATCTTAAGGTTAGAGTTTTTTGGAATATAAAAAATTCATCTGAATCAGCGGATGAAATTGATGATATACAAAAATTTAGCTCGAAAATAGGATTAGATGTATTTCCAGGGGGAGATTTTGTTATATTTATCAGCATTGTTCAGAAAATTGTTGAAACTTTGATATCTTCATTGCTAACAGCTGTTATATTTGTTTTTTTTCTAGTTTTATTTATCTTTAAAGATTTGAAAATTGCCTTAATAGCAATGCTTCCTAATGTTGTTCCTATAAGTTTTGCTGGTTTTTTAATTTATCATTCAGGTTTTTTTCTCGATATAGGAACTAGCATGATTGCGACAATTACATTAGGAATTGCAATTGATGATACTATTCACTTTATATCAAAATATGTTGATGGGAAAAGAAAGTATAATGATAATTACCTTGCTGTAGAATATGCTTTTGAAAACTGTGCTAGTGCATTGATTCAAACTACAGTGGTTTTGTTTTTTGGTTTTGGGATATTTATTTTTGCTGAATTTTTACCTAATAGAAATTTTGGTTTCTTTACCTCTGTCTGTATTGTTATGGCCCTTCTTACAGATTTATTGTTATTGCCGGCGATACTCTTATTTTTTCACACTAATTCTAAAAGGCCCTCGAAAGTTTAAGTTTTTAATTATTACTTTCTTTTGAGTTATAACAATTTCTTGAGCTAAATAGAGCCTTCGGCAAGCTTTAACGGTTAGTTGGTGATATTTCCTCCAGTCGTCTTGATAAAAGTCACGACTTATCTGTGAGGGGCATATATTAGATTGTATTTGATGTAGTTTGTTTAAGATATATAATTCAAGTGTTTTGCTTTTAGCTTCAAGTTTTTCTCTTCTGCAGAGTTTTGGCAATATTTCATTAAAGGATTACTTTTTAGTTTTTTCAGATCACCAAAAGGTCTTCCACAAGAGCAACAATGTCTATTTAATTTCATTGAAATAGGATACTTTTTCATTTCCTTTAAGATTAAGGATCCATTGGGAAAGGTTCTCGGAGCATGATGCTTTAGCACAAAGTTTTTGATCATATTTGGAGAGCATTTCGTCTAAAAGCTTTTCGTTCATTGGACATGAAAAACCAAGACTGTTAACTCTTGCTTTAAACTTCTTTACCCCACCTCTTGTTGCAAATTTAGAGCAGTTTATACTTTCATCCATAGATGGATCAATATAATTAGAGATGTCTACTTCTTCGTTTTGGACCCACTTATTATTTGTACATATTATATAAGGGCCTAAATTTTGAGATAAGAAATCTTTTCTTTTACCTAGCATGTGATTCCAAAACCTCATTCCATTAAAATTGGCACTTAAATCAGCATAAGAAAAAACTCCCGTGGCGAAAAAGTGTCCACCAAGAACAGTTTTTTCCTTTAAGACACCTTTGCTTAAGACGGTTTTAATTTTCTTACCTCTTAAGTAGTGATCTTTAAAATATCTAAACCCCATTCCGAAAAGATGTTCTATTTTATCAGTTCCTATGATATTTCCATTGATATTGAGAAGAGGAGCTAATGCTAAAGGACTTTTTACAGCTTTTTTCCTTCCTAGTAGAAATCCATTTCTTTTACCCCATTTTTTATAGATAGAATTTTTTAGAGGGATGACAAGTTTTGGGAAATCATCTTGATGTAAAATGCTTTGGATTACTTTTCCGGACTTGTGGTTAGCAAAATATATTTGTAGTTTTTTATATAATTCAACTTCTTGTTTGTGGCTTAAATCACAGTTTTTTTCAATATTTAAATCATTCAGAACTTTTTTTATCGATTTGTTAATTCTAAAATTTATAACATTTCTTGAATCTTCTATCCTTTCATATCTCTTTGAGAAATGATCTGCTTCTGCAGGGAAAAGAGGCACACTCATTAATAATAAAAGAAAATATTTCACAAATGACTTGTAGCATAAATTTATAAATAAAGCAGAAAAGCCTTGTTATTTTTATAGATACTGTAAAAATTACTAATAATTTTTATGGTGAGAAGAGCTCATACCAATCAGAGGTGTTTTTATTTTCAAAATTAAACTTATCTTCAATTTTGTATCGATCTAACTCATTAAGCATTTCCTGAAATGAGAGTAATTTTTCATCTCTTTTTTCAACCTTTTCTAATCTTTCTTGCATTGGAATTGCTACTGTATCGAGAGTAGTAAAAGTATTCATTTGAACTTGAGTCATGTTTTTAGGGAATTGATCCACTAGGTATAAAGGATGATCTTTCTTAAAGATTTTTTTCCAGGTTTTGTTGATTCGCTTATTTTGAAGTACTTTGTTTCTTCTGGCCCAATAACCTGCTTTTGATTTAGCTTTTGTTAAAAACTTGGGTTTTAATTTAAAGTTTTCTCTCTCCATCCATTCAAACATTTTACTTAATATAGCATCTTTTTGCCGTATATCTTTTAGATTGATAGGGTTTCTCCATTCGGCAACAATTTCGAATCTAGAGTCAAACTCAAGATCACCGGGCCCAAAAGTTTTTTTATCAACAATGTTCTCTTTAGTTACCTCAACACCTATTTGACTTAAGAATGAATGAAGGCCACTAGGAAATTTCATTTTTACTTGTGGTATATCAATGGGTTCTTCGAGACATTTAAATCCTATATGAGCAACTTCTGAGCAGAAAATACGATCGCTCTTCTCATAATTCATTCCAAAATCATATTCAATGACTTTGCCTTTATCTTGTTCTTTTTTAACTTTTTCATAGACACACTTACTTGCTAAGTGTGCTGGTTTAGAATCTTTATACCTAAAAACAACAGTTCGAGCATTGCTTTGATCAAGGTGTGCTTGTATAGGCATGACAATATTGCCAATTTCAATATGAGATTCAGTAGTGTGAAGTTTTCCTTGTTCGTCTTTATATACAAAACTTAGGTGGCTGAATTGAGCATCATCAAGGCCTATTCGTGAAATAGCTGCAGAAGTATATGCTTTCCCTCTAGAGAGAATTATATCTCCTGATTTTAAGTCTTTGTGAGACTTAAAGGTATCCTTGAATTTGTTACTTACAATAAAGAAAGAACCTTTTGCTCCTTCTAGTGTTTTAAACCTTTCTGAGTTTTTTATTTCAAAAGGATTTGAATTCGTAATGTTTTCTACTATGTAATCTTCTAAATACCTTAGAGCACGAGAAAGATTTCTCATGTCTGAATAACATTTAGCATTCTCGTTATAATTACTGTTAATTTTATCAAAATGAGATCTTAGCTTTATTCTAAGATTAAAGCTTTGATCTATAAGTCTTTCTTTATCGTTTAAGCTTAGAGTTAGAAAGTCAATTTGACTGGAATTTAGAGAAAATAGTTGTTTGTAATAATCTTCTAACGTTTTGCTTTTACATAATTTTTCAGTATCAACAGAAGTATCTTTTTTTATAGTGGAGAGAATGTTAGTGATCGTTGAAAATGATTGACTAGATGGAATTCTGACTTTTTTCTTTTCAAAGCTTTTTTCTAAAGAACAAGAATAAATTAATAAAAATATAAAAATTGATTTTATCATGTTTATACTTTCGGTTTTTTTTAATAAAAAGTTACTTTTAAATTAAAGATTAAATGCAAAAAAGAGTTCTTTGCTCGGAAAATGAAAGTTTGAGTGCGGATGCACACTATTGTGGGCAATAAATGAATACTTGATAAATAACTTTACTCCAAAATAATCATTGTAACTTCTTGGAATTTATAAGTTCTGATTATTAAACCAATAAAAGTTCAAACTTTCAGTAGACTAAATAGAGATAACCAACTCGAGGAGGATTAATGAGGTACGTGAGTTTGGTAAGTTTTATTGCCTTAATACTGCAACTATCAAGTTGTGGAGATAGATTTTCATCTTCTTTAGCCAAAGATTTTCAGTCTTTAGATCCAGTCATAGGTGGTACTGGTGGTGCATCAACCGGTGGTGCGGATAGTGCTTGTGAAGATCATGGAATTTGTAGAGATGCAGGAGGTACGGATGGATCGTCTAGTGGAACTAGTGATACAGGAACAGAAGAACCAGGAGGAACTACTAGTGGTTCTTCATCGGGAGGATCTAGTGGAGGAACGCCTGATCCAAATGGTGACGGATGTGACCCAGGAACCCACGCCCTCGGAGATGTTGCTCAAGGAGGCCAGTGTGATAATGGCAAGTTAGTGCCTATTACATTTGTTTTCGTGAATTCAAGTTCTAAAACTTTATCAAGTGATCCTGATGCGGATGCAGATTTAGCTTTGGCAAAAATGAACGAGAAGTTTAGACATCAAGGACACGCACATATTCAATTTAAATTAAAAGAAGCAATAGAGGTTGTAGATAATACGTATCATAACACTTCTTGTAATTTCTTAAGTAGTGTTTCTAGTAAATATGCTTCTACTGATTCGATGGTTATGCTTTTAGTTAATGATCTACAAGGTGGATGTGCTGGAGTTTCATGGCTTTGGGTATTTCCAAGTGATTCATTTTCAGTGACTATGGCAGAGTATAAGTATCCATTTGAGCAAGGAAAGTTTACCCCCGTAATTCATGAGTTTGCTCACAGTTTTGGAATTCATCATACAGGTAATGAGTATCAAGGATCTGTTCCAACTACAGGACTTAAGACTTTTAACTCTATATTAAATCAAGGTGGAAGAAATTCAAGAAGGTGTAGTGAGCAATTTAGCTACTTCATTGATCCTGTTAGAAGAAATACTGCAGGACAAGCAGGAGGCTTAACTTGGAACTCTTATCATAATACAATGTATCCTTCATTTGGAGGTCAGCCGGATAATGGTTTCTTTACTTCTGGTTATGATTATTCGATGAGTTGGGCGTTTGATTGTTGGTATAAGCATGCTTTAAACGATATCTAGAAAAAAACTTTTTAAATTATCTATAGTTATAAGAGGGCCCTTGGAGGCCCTTTTTTTATATTAGAAATCTGAGCGACCACTTTTTTTTGCAGATTTCAATAAAGATATTTTTGTAACTAATTGAAATCATGTTTAATTTGCAATTAAAGGCTTTCGTTACCTCGCAAGAACTTATCATAAAGAGAGAATTAACTTTGGGGAAAGTTTAAAGGGGAGAAGGTTTTATGAAAAATTTAGTTTTATTAATGATGTTTTTTTTAGTGAGTTGTGTGGGGAGTAAGGAGACTGCTTCTATTAGAGAAGATGATGGAGAATTTGCTCCTGGTGTAAAAACATCAAAAAATTGTACTGCTCTACAAATAGAGTCTGGAAATTGTAATAGTGAAGATGACACTGATAAAGATGATGAAGAGGATGATACTGATAAAGACGATGGCAAAGAAGATTCTGGAGAGGAAGATGGGGGAGAGGATTCAGGAGATGATGAGAATGATCCTCCAAAAGATAGAGTATGTACAAGAGAAACTGGAGAAATTTGTTATGGAGGATATGACTCAGATGCTAATAAAAAAACATTACCAGTTAAAATTATTTTACTAACAAGTGGAAATGATAATCCTGATCAAGCAGGTGCTACAATTGTTCAGAAAGTAAACAATGTCTTAAAATTTAATGATCATCAGTTTTTTAAATTAGGCCTTGAAGTGGCAGAAAGAAAACCTGCAATTTCTGCTTCTCAATATATGAATTCAGGATCAATGATTCGTAATTATGGGAGTACTGAATACTTCACTCTTTGTTTAGTAGATGGAATGAGGCAAGCTACAGGAGGAGTTCTTGGTTATTCAACAGGTTTAAGAAATAATTATAAAGAAAAAAGATCAATGCTAGTTATTGATTATGCATATGCTAAAGGAAATGACCCAACTGTTTTAGTTCATGAGTTTTTACATGGACTTGGGTCTTCTCATACAGGTGATGGAAATGGACAACAAGATAATACATTAAGAAAAAATGGAGTTTTAGTAAATGGTTTAGTGAGTTATAATGAACTTCCGTTACAGGATTCATTCAGCGCTTCAACATTTGGTGATTTTGAAATCTATGTTGCTCCAGATACTTTTTTCCAAGGTGCTAGAACTGTAGAAGGACATAACTTTGATACAAGAACATTAATGTTCCAATTTGCAAAACCTTTACCTCTGTTTACAGGGGAAGATAATGCCTACTCAGGGTCTTATTCTAATATTCTTGATGTTTATCACGAAGAGTTTATTAAGTAATTTTCAAGGAGCTTAGGGTGGTAAAGTTTTTATTTTTAATAGTATTTGCTTTCTGCCCTTTATATTCTCAAATAGAACCTCAAAGAATGGAAGAATTAAGATTGAAGCTTCTTTCTATTCATGGGGTTGATTGGAAGTCTTTAAATGAAAGGTTTTCTAAAAAAGAATTAAGATTAAATCTTTTAGATATATATCAAAACATTGATTCGCATTACTCAGAAAAAGAAGTTTTAGGGAAAAAAATTGCGAAAAATAATGCTCTTAATGGATATGCAATATTTTCAGAATTTAAAAATAAAGAAGTGCTAGGTGAACAAAGAGATGTTTTAGAAGATATAGTGAAAAACTCTAGCTCGAAAGAAGAAAAGTTAAACGCGCTTGTTTCTTTAAAGTATCTTGGAGATAAAAAAAGCATTGATTTAATGCTTGATTATTTAGAATCCTCAGAAGATGCAAGAGAAATTTTAGGATTATCTGATGCAATTTCACATTCTATTAAGTCTCTAGATTTAAGCAATGTAGCGGGTGATATGCATTATATACCCAAAAAAATTGGTAGTAATAATGAAAAAAGTATCTTTGAAAGATTAAACAGAGAAGAAATAAACTCTCTTTACAAAAGAATTGAAAAAACATTCAGTGAAAAAAAATCAATAATTAAATCAAAAAGTTTAGCTATTAACCTCTCTAGTTATGATTTATTAAAAAAAGAAATCAAAGAAAAATTGAAGAAGAAAAAAAGATCTATCGGTAGCGTTTCCTTAAAAGATCAAGGTGTTAATATCGTTAAGAAAAAGAGTGAACATAAAAGAGTAAGCCCTAGAGAAAAAAAGATGATGAAAGAGAAAAGAGAAATTTCATCTGAGCAAATAGTATCAAAATGGTATTTAAATCCATTTTTTATATTATTTACTCTTCTTTCTTTTTCTTTACTTTTTATTTTTAGACGGTTTAGAAGCTAGAGATCTTGTACTCTTAAGATCTTTTTCAATTAGACTATAAAAAAACTTATTCCTAGAAATCAACTTCACATATTGCCTAGTTTCATTAAAAGGAATGTGCTCTATATTAACTAAAGGATTGGTGCTGATTAGATAAGTTTTTCTCCAATTATCAATTCTTCTTTCGCCAGCATTGTAAGCACTTAAAATACTAGTTAGGTTACCTTTATACCTGTCATTTAGTTCTATGAAATATGTTAAACCAAGTTTTAAATTAGTTTTATAATCTTTTAATTTTTCTTTAGTAATTTTCTTATCAAATCTTTTCGCTGTATAGGGCATCATCTGCATAAGACCAAGGGCCCCAACAGGAGATCTGGCAAATGGGTTAAAACTAGATTCTTGTCTAATAAGAGACATTATAATTTTTGAATCAATACTTGCCGTCAACCCTTCAATTTCTTTTTTATAAGGACTAGGGAAAAGAGCATAAAGTAAATCTTTATCATAACTAATTTCTTTAGCTTCCATTTTTTGATAGAGGAGTCTAAATGTATGAAGAAATAAACCATTTTCATGAAGTTTTAAACTTATTAACTTGGTAAAAGAATCAAAAGATCCTTCGTTTTTTTCTATAAGCTCATTAACCTCGTTAAACAAAAGTGTGTTTGCACTGAGTTTTGACCACTGGTTTGCTCTTTCTAAAGTAGATGAAGCAAGAGTAGAGAAATTTAAATAATCAGTTTGGCTGTAAGTAGAAAGAGAAGGTTTAAGATAAAAATTCTCAACTTCCTTGTAAGATTTCTGATCTTTTTCCTTTAATTCTAAAGCAGCAACACTTCCATAATAAGAAATGGGATTAGATTTAATAAGTTTAACTAAAAGAGAGTTTTTAAAATCTTCTCCTTTAGATTTTTTAAGAATTTTTGCTGTCCAGAATTGAAGTCTAGATGGGAATTTTTCAAAGTTTTCTAATATATGTTTATCTTTTATATACTTTTCAGCTTGTTTTAAATCACCATCTTGTAAATAACTCCAAAGATAATAAAAATGTGCGTCTGCTCTTTTTTGCTCAATAGAAGTATATGTATCTAAAATTTCAAGTAAGGCCCTGGATTCTTTGTTTTTTTTATTTCGTGCTAAAAACGCTAGTAAGTTAAACATTTCCTTTATAGTGTTTTTTCTATCTAGCAAAAACTTCTTCTCTTCTAGGTTTTTAGGAATTAAAGAGTATTTCTTTTTAAACACTGATTCAAATTTAGAGCTTCCTCCAGAATCATAAAGGGGTTTAATTTTTCTTTTCAAGGATCTTAATGCTTCCTTTTCTTTTTGCGTTGATCTATCTCCAAGCAAGGTATGCATTTTTTTAAATCTTGAATCATTTAAAAAGCTAGATGAAAATTCAGGAGAAGGTGTTTTTTTGTCAGTTAGAAAAATATCTAATATTGCTGATTTGAAATGTTGGCCATGTTCAGTTTTTGAAATTTTATTAAGGAAATCTTTTTCTTTCTTGTCTGCTTTAAAAAGATATATTTGGGGCCATTTTAAAAAAAGCTCCACAGCTTTTTGAGAATCGGTAAGACTGATTTCTTTTAAATTTTTCTTTAAGTAATTTGCACATTTTTTAGAAATATTATCAATTAAAAAACTTAAAGAGATTTCAGTGTCTATTTCTGAGCAGTTTTTTATTTTCAAAGATAATGATTTTGATTTTATTATAACTTCAAGATTTTTTGCCCATAATGAGTAGTCTTTGAAATTTTTTTGTTTTTTAAAATATTTTGAAACTTCTGTAAGTTCATTCTTTTTGATCTTTTTTAAATTTGTATTAAAAATTTTAGATATTAAGATTTTGTAATAAGAATCATCCTTAATAGCTCCATGAGAAAAATTCGAATAAGACATTAACATCAAAGTTAATGAAGAATAAAAAAAATATCTCAATTGGAAATAGCCTCCGTGCTGATTCAGACTATATTTTATCAAATATTTTAAGGTTTTGTATTTGACTGCGAATTATATGCCCTTCGCTTTGTGCTTCTTGTGGCAATTTAGAGAATACTTGATCAAGATGAGCGGTTACTTTTTCTAATTCTTTATCATGCTCATTTAGCATTTTATCTAAATCAGTTAGTTTATCGGCTGCCTCGTAAAAGAAATCCCCTTCTCTGAAACGAGTGCTTTCATTTGGCACTCCACTGATAATATTAGAAAGAATTTTTTTTACCTTAACGATTGGACCTGCAATTTTATGAGTAAACATCAAGAGAGCGAAAAATTGAAAAATAAGAAATGTAAACAGAATAGCTATTTGATAAATAATGAGTTTTCTAAAAAACTCTTCGTAAATAGCTGGATTTAGGTTTAATTGATCTAAATGACTCTTGGTAGCTGCGATAATAACGTAATCAAGAAGGATGAAAAAAATGGCAGTAGAAGCACAGAGAATCAAAGTCGTTCTGATTTGAAACGCAGGGTCAATTATGAGGAATTTTCTTTTATATTTCTTGGCCATACTCGTACTTTTGTTAATTTAGTCATATTATACGCTCATAGAATTTTCTAAGTAATAGGGGAAAGAAATGTTAAATTCTGAAGAAATAAAAAAACAACTTACTCAGGTATTAAATCCTTTAACAGGTAAATCTATTCTTGATGAAAATAGAGTGGAAGAAATCTTATTAGAGAATGAAGAATTAAAAATAGTATATAGAAGAGATGGCATTGATAGAGAACATAAAAAGAAACTTGAAAATGAAATTTTAAATACTCTTAAAGCTCATATCAGTGAAGATAAAATTTTATTAAAATCAATTTCTGAAAAAATTGATTCTAATATTAATAAAAATCAGAAACAAAACAATCCCGCAGCTCATTCAACAATTCCACCAAAGAAAAAAATTCCAGGAGTGAAAAATGTTATTGCGGTAGGATCTGGTAAGGGTGGAGTTGGAAAATCTACAGTTACAGTAAACCTTGCAATGGAACTTAAAAATCAAGGGCTTAAGGTTGGAATAATAGATGCTGATATTTATGGGCCAAGTATCCCAATGGCGCTTGGAAAAATGGGTGCTCAACCATTGGCGAATGATGATAATAAAATGCTTCCTCTAGAAGCTCATGGAGTAAAGTTTATTAGCTTTGGTTTATTTATTGATAAAGAGTCACCAGTTATTTGGAGAGGCCCGATGCTTGGGAAAGTATTGAATCAATTTTTCTTCGATGTTGTATGGGGTGAGTTAGATGTATTATTGATTGATCTTCCACCAGGAACAGGAGATGTTCAACTCTCTATGGTCCAAAAAATTCAGACAGACGGAGCCGTTATTGTTTCAACCCCCCAAGACCTTGCTTTTTTAGATGCAAGAAGAGCATTGGAAATGTTTAAGAAAATGGAGCTTCCGATTATTGGGTTAGTCGAAAATATGAGTTCATTTATTTGTGATTCATGTGATAAGGAGCACTTTATTTTTGGTCATTCTAAGCTTAAATCAGTTTGTGAAGAGCTAAGTCTCCCATTTTTAGGAAAAATCCCAATGGATGGAATGGTAGCAAGCTCTGGAGACTCTGGGACTCCTATAATGGCGCCTAATAGCTCAGCAAGAGCTGTTGTTAGAGATTCAATCACTGGTATTGTAAACTCTCTAAAAAATGATTTAAAATAGATTAAAGAAGGTAATTATGAAGACTCAAAAATATAATGAAGGCGAATTAGCATCTTTAAATATTCAAATAGATAAAAAAATTGTCGAAAATTTAGATATAATGTCTAGAAACTCAGGAATATCAAAAGAAGACATAGTTGTAATTGCGCTTAAAAGGTATGAATCAAGCCATGCTGATTATATGAAGGTTGTTCCAGAACTTGATTAAGAATTCTACAAGATTTCAATTCAAAACTATTTAATACATATTTTTTAAACACTACTAAATACACCTGTATAAAAAACAGACAATTTCTAGTCTTAGAAAAGATATAACTATCTAAAATCACACATAAGATCTTTGGCATAAAGATTGCTCTATAAGTTCATGAGTTTAACTAATTTTTATACAGGTAAGTTTATGGACCAAAGAATTAACAAGACATTAACGATGACTATGCTTATAGCTTTTAGCATTTTTTTAATATCAGGGATTTACAATACTTTTATTGTAGATTTCAGTGTTGATACTGATTCTTTTAATGCTTATAAATTTAGTATTAAGAATACAAAGTATAAGAAAATAGTTTCTTATGCCTCAACAAGAAAAAGAAGTTTAGCAAGAGCGAATTATTCGAAAAAAAGAAAAGTAATTGTAAAAAAAGCAACGGAGAATTCAAGACAAGAAATTTCTCCAGTTAATCAAAGAGCACATATCCAAGATGAAATAGATTTAGTTCTAAAAGAATTTTTTAATCCTAAGCTTTATAAAAAAGTATTGAGTTCCAATGATGCTGAAGGGAGTCTTAGGGCAAAAGATGGGATAATAGAAAGCTTTGAAATAGCTCTACCTAATGGAGAACAGGTAACGGGCCAGTTCTCAGAAATGAATGGTAATGTTTTTACCTATGATCATGAAGGAGTAATGTTTTCAGGTCTGATCTATCAATCTGGAAATAATGCTTACTCAGTGAGTCTAGTTAATGGGCCTTTAAAGGGAAGTAAGATGAAATTCGTTACAGCTGAATCCTTAGAGAAAGATTATGGTAGAAGTCTTAGTAATGAAAAAACTTACGAAGAATTGGCTAAAGAAGATGAAAAACAAGAAAAAGATTTAGAACTTGATCCAGATCCAGTTGATGAAGGAGAATACAAAGAAGAGAGTGAAGAAGCTGTTGTAGGACAAGATCAAGTTTTCGGAACTAGACCCCAGGCATAAAAAAAGGCCTTTATTCAAAGGCCTTTTAAGTTTTATTAAATTTTAAGATTGAAAATTATTCTCTATATTTAAGAATTAATTTCTGTCCAACCTCTAAAGCATCTGGATTATTTAAATCATTAAGAAGAGCAATTTCTTTCCAAGATCTAGCATCACCATAAACTTTATAAGCGATACTTGCTAAGCTTTCACCACTTCTAACTCTATAGCTTTTAACGATTGTAGGATTCTCGTCAAAATAATTTCTCATAACAGTATCATGAGGATCAATCGTTGATCTATAAGTAATTCTTTTACCAGGTCTTAGATCAGAACTAGCTAATCTTCTTCCTAATTTATAAGCTTGAGACTCATCTCCAAAAATCGCTTGAGCGATTGCTTGAGGTGTTTTATCACAACTTCTAATATAGTAAAATCTATTATGATCTCCTGAGATAGAAGGTAGAGAAACTCTTTTTGAAGGAGCGATATTTGAATATCTTCTAACAGGAACAGGGATTCCTTGGCAGATATTTACAGTATCACAGTTTGAAGTTCCTGCTTCAGAAACAAGCCCAATCTGGTTTACAAAATCTAAATAATCTAAGCTATCAGGGTTTTGCTGACATGTATTTTGAGAATTTACATATTCATTTTGTGGAACATACTCAGCAACAGTTTCTTCAACATAAGATTCCGCTGAAGCCACAGCAGCTTCTGCATTTTCAATTCCAGCAATTCCTTTACCACTCATAGATTCAACATTTGTTTCTAATTCACCACTTTCAAGAGTATTTACAACGCTTTGATCATAAGCAACTGTTTCAGAATCAGCCATTGATCCATCAGCTGTAACTGTTTCCTCTTCAAAATTATCAAGTGAAAGTTCTTCATTACTATATTCAGCTACTGAATTTGATTCGCTTGAAGAAGAACCCATTGCTGAAACTGTTTCTGATTCAAATTCAGAATCACTATAAGCAACTTCGAAATCATCTTCGGTATATTCTTCATCAAATTCATCTGAAAATTCATCATTAAATCTTTCATCATCCATCGCTTCTGCAATGACAACATCATCATCTCTTTCTACTAATTCATCTGAGAATTCATCGTCTTCGTTCCATTCTTCGTCAAAATCACTTGAAGAACTTGTAGATGCGATCTCTACTTCTTCAGAAGAGTCTAGCTCTAATGATTCCTCAGTATCAACGATTTCGATTTGCTCGTCTTCTGATGTTTCAATTACAATTTCTTCGCTATCTTCAAAAGCCAATTCTCCGTCTTCTAAAAATTCTCCGTCTCCATCGATGTTTGAACAACTAATAAATAGTCCCAACATTAACAAAATTAGATATTTCAATGTTTTCCTCCCTGAAAAAACTTATAAACTTTACTCGTCAATTGATTATAGTTGCTTAAGTCGAGCTAAGATTGAGGGAAAGTTTTTCTTAGGAGAAAAGTTTTCTGTTTTTTATTCCCTATAATCAAAAATGAAATTTATTTTCTATTTAAGACTAGAAAAATCTAAGACAAGTTGGACGAAACTTTTTCATAAATTGTTCTAAGTGTGTGAAATAGGGTATAAAGAATATGATAAATTTTTTAAGGAGAGCAGATGAATATTTTTGTTTGTGTTAAGCAAGTACCTGACACAGAAACTAAGGTACAACCTTCTAGTGATGGAAACTATATTGAAACAAGTTCAATTAAATGGATTATGAATCCTTATGATGAATTTGCTGTGGAACAAGCATTAGTAGTTAAAGCTGCTAACGCTGAAAGTACTGTTACGGTTGTTAGAGTTGGTGGAGCTAAAGATACTGAGGCTTTAAGAACGGCAATGGCAATGGGTGCTGATGAAGCATTTTTAGTAGATGCTCCAGAAACAATTGATGCTTATATGACAGCAAAAGCACTTAAAGGTGCAATAGAAAAATCAGGAAAAAATCCAGATTTAATATTATGTGGAAAGCAATCAATTGATACTGATGCTTTACAAGTGCCACAATTACTCGCTCAGATGTTAGATCTTCCTTCTGTTAGTGTAGTTGTTGGTTTTGAGCAAAACGGAAACACATTAAATTTAAAAAGAGAAGTTGAAGGTGGAGCTTTAGAAGTTTATGAACTAAATGCACCAGCAGTAGTTGCTTGTAATAAAGGATTAAATACTCCTAGGTATGCATCTTTGCCTGGAATTATGAAGGCTAAAAAGAAACCTCTTACAACACTTAGTCTCTCAGATGTAGGAGTAAGTGATGGAGATAGAAAAGTTAAATATTCTAATTTTCAATTACCTCCAGAAAAACCTCCGGGGAAAAAATATGAAGCAATGGATGATGGAGCAATCTCTGGGGTAGTTAAAGAGGTGGTTGGTTTATTAAGAACAGAAGCTAAGGTTATATAAAAGGAAAAAATTATGGCAAATGTATTAGTTTTTGCAGAAACAAATAATGAAAAAGTTAAACCAGTAACTTATGAAATACTAGGAAGACTATCTGGTCAAAATGTTGATGTTGTTTCTATTGGAGGAATTGATGCTGATTCAGTTTCTAGTTTAGCAAAATATGGAGCAGAAAATATTCATAAAATTCAAGGATCTGGTTTAGAAAAGTATAGCCCTGAAGGTTATTCAAACGCTTTGAAAAACTTTATCGATTCAAAAAGTTATGACTATGTTTTTATGGGTGCCACATCAGCTGGGAAAGATTTTTTTCCAAGATTAGCAGGTAGTTTTGAAGCAGGTTGTGCTAGTGATGTGACTAATTTTATTTTTGAAGGTGATGATTTTTCAGGAACTAAACCAATGTTTGCTGGTAAAGCTTTAACAAAGGTAAGTTTTGAAGGAGCAAAACCAAGATTTATAACTGTTAGACCAAATGCTCTTGGTATGCCTGAAAATGAAAATGCTAAAGCAGGAACATTAGCAGATGCTAATGGTGATGCTGGAAACATTAGAGCAGCGATTAAAGAAATTATTAAAGGTGCTAGTGAAAAAGTTGATCTAACTGAGGCGAATATAATTGTTTCAGGTGGAAGAGCAATGAAGGAAGAAGCGAATTTTAAAATTTTAGATGAGCTAGCTGATGTTATTGGAGCAACAGTAGGTGCTTCAAGAGCAGCGGTTGATTCTGGTTATGCTCCTCACTCTATGCAAGTAGGTCAAACTGGTAAAACAGTTGCACCATCATTATATATAGCTTGTGGAATTTCTGGAGCAATTCAGCATTTAGCAGGAATGAGAACTTCAAAAGTTATTGTTGCTATTAATACTGATCCAGATGCACCAATTTTTACTAAAGCTGATTATGGAATAGTAGGTGATTTATTTAAAGTAGTTCCTATTTTGAAAGAAGAATTCAAGGCCTTATTAGGCTAAGTTATAGGGGGCCACTTTTAAGTGGCCTTTTTTATGTTTAAATCAAGAATTATAGGCCTTATTCTCGCTTTTTTTTATAAAATTTATGCTTCGACATTTAGATATGAATTAGTTTTCGAAGATCAATCTGATAAGCCAATTTTTTTTAATGATATTTTTGGAAAAAGGCCGCATGAAAATAATCTTCTTTATGGTTTTTTTCATCAATCTCAAATAGGAATAGTTTCTTATTTTGAGAGAAAAAATTTAACAGTAATGGTAAGTCCTTCTAGGGACGGAGAAATTATAGCTACTTTATTAAATGAAGTAGGTTTTAGACTAATAAGAGGTTCTAGTTCAAAGAACCCTAAGAAAACATTACTTAAGAGTTTCAAAGAAGTTAATGATGGTTATAGTTTAGGAATCACAGTTGATGGACCGAGAGGCCCTGCTTTTAAACCAAAAGAAGGAATAATTACTATTTCTAAAGAAACTGGAAGAGCAATTGTTCCAATTAGTATTAAAGCTTCGAAATATTATATATTTGATAAAGCATGGGATAAAACAATTCTTCCTTATCCATTTTCTAAAATTCAGATAGTGGTTAGTAAAATAAAGAAATATACTACCTTGGAGCTTGAAGAGGTCTTGGGAATTCATAAAACAGAATCATAAAAATTGCCCACAAAACGACTCATTAACCCTTAAAATAAAGCTTTTTTTTCTATTACTTACAGATAATTTTTCTAAATTTTCATAATGCTAAAATAAACTTGAGCGAAAAGGACAGTTTATGAAAGCGTTATTTTTATTCGGCATTGTATTTATTTCCTTTAATATTTTTTCTTTAACAGATGAATATAAATGTATTTCAGATTGTTCTCAGATTGGTAAAAAAGCTAAAAAAAATGCTGAAGAATATGTGTGTAATTCCGATCAATCAATTGAAGATGCGAAATCTTGTGCTACAAGTTTATGTAATGTTAAAAATAAGAATAACCTGAATATACGTTGTTTTGTAATAATTGACGGAAAGCAATATAAAACTAATAAATCAATCACTCCGATAGGTATAGATAAAGATATTGGCAAAAAAATAGTTAAAGAAACAGAGCTTGAAATGAGTGAAGACAAGCTTGTTGATATGACTTATTTTAATCTAGAAATTGATGAGTAGAAGTAGTCTTTCTCAAATTAAAAGTATTTAAAACCCTTCCAATTTTTATGAATATAAAAAAAGACTTAATTTATTGAGTGATATTTCTTATAATCAGTGAACTTCAGTTATATAAAATCATCGGAAACGTGGGTGAGTGGCTGAAACCAACGCCTTGCTAAGGCGTCGAACCTTCGGGTTCCGCGAGTTCGAATCTCGCCGTTTCCGCCATTT
>JAHDBN010000001.1:235259-241424 GCA_020630335.1 Bacteriovoracaceae bacterium | reverse complement strand
TTGTTACTGTTCGATAGATTGGCCCGTGTGCAGTATCACCAGAGTAAACAATGATCAAAGAATATTGATATCCTTTATAAACAAAGCTTTGAGAAGAAAATCCATCATCATCCAGGCAGTCTAATATTTTATCTTCTCCACAAGTAGAGCTTAAATATTCAGTTAGAACCTTTAATTCAGAAAGGGTAGCATCTTCTAGCTTTTGTGAAAAAGAAGAGATACTTCCTAGTGTCATCAAAGCAATTAATACTTTTTTCATCATTTTATCTCCATTATTAGCTGTTTTTTTAAGATATTGATTTGATTTGTCGCATTTAGAAGATAAAAAGACTATTAAGTTTTTCTAATCATGTAATAATTTCAAAATTTATGAGAATTTTTAGGTTTGAGTGATAATTCAAGAAATATTTTTAAAGAAACTAAAACTTTCAGATTTTTTATAAAATAAATTAAAAATTAAAGCAATAAAAAATAGAAAGGTTAAAAAACTTTAGATTTAACCTTTCTATTTTTTAATGAATATTTATCTTAGGTCCCTATATATAACGAAACATAAGACCCATCTTTCATTATAATTGCGAAGTCATATGTATCGTGCCAGTCTGAATACAAATGAATAATTCCTTCTACTTTTCCTTCTGAGAATTTTTGCTTGATTTCATTGACAGCTTTCTTTACATCTTCTTCAGTATTCATAGAACAGTATACATCCATGTGTACGTATAAGGACTTCATTATTTTTCTATAATTTGAAGATTTGTATGTTTTCGTGTAATAGATATCATAATCTGAAAGATAAGTTTGAGCACCACTTTTGAAATCATTTCTTTTCTTTTTAAAAAGCTTCTTTAAGTTACTTGAAGTGGGATTAATCTTCTGAATTCCAGAAGAAGAGCAATAACCTTCAACTGTAGACATAAAATTATCAAGATAAGTATCTTGAGCGAAACTTATGCTTGAGAAAATTAAAAATGATAAAGTTAAAAAAATCTTCATAATATTTCCTTTATTAGAGTCCCACTTTCAGTTGGAATACAGTTATTATTTATATCTACAGGACCATAGCATTTTTCCTCGCGTCACAAAAGATTGATTGTAAAATTTTCAATTCTTCAAAAAAAATTAAGAGGAACTGAACCTCTATTAAAGAGTCCACGCTTACTTCTTGCTAGTATATTGGCTTTTACCCTCTCAGCTGTCTGTTCTCTTTCAAATTAAGCCATATTGATAATAGAGAAGATCATCATTCTTCCAACAGCAGTACTTAGAGAAAAAATAAGCATAATACATCTAAATAAATCATTTTAAAAAAAAATTAATATGTAAAAAACAGCTCAGAAATCATGAGCTATTTTTGTTTTATATTTTATTTGCTGAATATAATTTATTTTTTTATTAGATAATATTGTTATCTCAAATTTAGAGCTAAAGAGATCCTCTTAATTTTTAAATAGAAAACCCATCAAGCTGAGAAGAAATATTTTTTAAAGAAGAACTAGGAGCTGAACCCTGAGCCATAAATTTCTTTCCACCACCTTTACCACCAAAAGGCGTGACAATTTCTCTTAATATTTTAGAGCAATCAATAGAATTATTCCCATCAAAAGTCTTAATAAGAATCATGCATTTATCACCCTTGGAACTCGTAATAGATACAAGGCCTTTTGGGTATTTATCCATAAAAAGATCTCCAAGCTTTCTGATATCATCTTCTGGTCCAGCTTGAATATAAGTGTATTTTGTTCCATCTGATAAAGTTGTCACGCTATCAAACATATCTTTTGCATTGAGAGTCTGAATTTTATCTTTAAGAGACTTAATTTCTTTGTTAGCAGCAGAGATTTCTTCTTTCATTTTTTTTATTTTCTCAAAGAGTTTATCACCTTTGGTGTTTAATTCGAGTTCAAGTTCTTCAAGTTGAGAAACCTTAGTGCTTACTAAATCAAAAGCACCTTTGTTAGTGAGAGCTTCAATTCTTCTAACTCCAGTAGAGAGAGATCCTTCATTTAAAATTTTAAAATAACTAATCTCTGATGTGTTAGAAACATGAGTTCCTCCACAAAGCTCAACAGAAAAGTTTGGAATATCAATAACTCTAACAATATCTCCGTACTTTTCACCAAACAATGCCATTGCTCCTAACTTCATTGCTTCATCTTTTTTCATTGTTTTTGGATGAACACTAATTTTTTTATTAATTTGGGTATTAATTATTTTCTCAACTTCTTTTAATTGATCTTTGGTTACTTGCTCTGGATGTGTAAAATCAAAACGCAATCGTTCAGGGCCAACACTAGAACCAGCTTGCTTGATATGATTTCCAAGAACTTCAATTAAGGCAGCTTGTAATAAATGAGTTGCTGTGTGATTAGATTTAGTTAAATCTCTATTTTCCTTATCTACTTTCAAACTATATTCTTTGCCTTCTTCCACTGGTTTAATTATTTCTACATAATGAGCAAAAATATTTTCAACTAACTTTTTAGTATCTAATACTTTTGCAACCAAAGTATTGCCTTGATAAATCTCACCAATATCCCCTAACTGACCACCGCCTTCAGCATAAAAAGGAGTTTGATTAAAAACAAGACATTGCTTATCACCAATAGAAATAGACTTTAAAAGATTTGAAGAACTCTCAAGAGATTCATATCCTACAAATTTAGTGGCTCCATTTTTTTCAAAAATTTCATAAAAAGGAGTTAAATCTTTAGAATCAGAGCTAAAATCACCATCAGCTTTTGATCTCTTTTTTTGCTCTTCCATTTTTTTGTTAAACTCTGAGATGTCAGCTTTTAAATGATGTTCAGATAAAATCATTTCAGTTAGATCTACAGGAAATCCATGAGTATCATAAAGAGTAAAAACACTTTCCCCACTTAGAATTTCAAGTTTATTATTTTTAAGATTTTCAATTTCTTTATTTAAAAGCTTAAGGCCACTAGCTAGAGTTTTTCTAAAACTATCTTCTTCTAGTCTTAGATATTTTTCCACAAATTGTTGATTTGCTCTTAAGTCAGTATAGTTATCAGATAAAGAATCAAAAACGGCATCAACTAATTGATAAAAATGAGTTTCTTTTACATCTAATAAATCTAAATAACGAACAGCTCTTCTGATGATTCTTCTAAGAACATATCCTCTTCCTTCATTTGATGGAAGTACGCCATCAGAGAGAAGAAGACTCGTAGATCTAGCATGATCTGCTACAACTCTCATCATTTGTGGATGATCAACATAATTTTTTTTAGAAATAGTTTCAATTTTTTTAATGATGCTTTGAAATCCATCGGTATCAAAATTGTTATATACAGATTGCATAACAGCAGCAAGCCTTTCCAATCCTGCGCCTGTGTCAACACTTGGTTTAGGAAGAGCTTTTCTCTTGATTTCTTTTCCTTCTTTGTATTTTTCATATTGCATGAAAACTAAATTCCAAACTTCTACATATCTGTTTTCATCATCAAGTATACATTTGCTGGTATCAGCTTTTGGATCAGTATATTCTTCACCATGATCATAAAAAATTTCAGAGCAAGGGCCACAAGGACCAACTTCACCCATTTCCCAAAAATTATCTTTATCATCTCTAAAAAAAATTCTATCTCTTGGGATTTTTTCTTGTTCATGCCAAATATCAGCACTTTCTTGATCGGTGTTATGGACAGTGACGTAGAGTTTATCTTTTGGAATATTTAAAGTTTTCGTTAAAAATTCCCAAGCAAAAGAAATAGCTTCTTTTTTGAAATAATCACCAAATGAAAAATTTCCAAGCATTTCGAAGAATGTATGATGCCTTGCTGTGAAACCAACATTTTCTAAATCATTATGTTTACCACCAGCACGAACACATTTTTGAATGGTCACTGCTCTTTTATCTTTGGGATTTGCTTTACCAGTAAAATTATCTTTAAAAGGAACCATGCCAGCATTTGTAAATAATAGGGTGTTATCATTATGTGGAACCAATGAGCTAGATGCTAGATTTACATGACCTTTAGACTCAAAGAATTTAATAAATTTTTTTCTAATTTCAGATGTTTTCATATGGCTAATAATATAGAGCAAATCTACTGAAATTGAAATTATTTAGTGCCTCTAGTTTTAATAAATTTACAATGATCTTTCTTGAATATTAATGCGTTATAGAGGTTAATAATTACTAGGAGTTATCTATGAAATTCATCTTGTTACTTATTCTTTTTGCTTGTGGGTCAAACCGGGAAATTTATCCTAAGAAAGTTCATATAAATGATAATATTCCTGTTTGTGGAACAGATCTTCATGAAAGATTAAGAGAATGCAAACCTTCTAAGTGTAAATTAGATTTTACGAAGATTTTAAATGAGGCTTATGGTTTTAAGGCTTATTCTAATCCATATGTTTACACTGAAATAAAAAATGAAAATGGAAGATGTGTGAGTAGAACATATTCAAGTTTTGATGGTGAAAAGAAGTGTGATTTTGATTTATTGTTTAATAAATATTTCCAAAAAAGTGCGAAGTTGTTGAGCAATACAGATTATTTAATGGATCAACATAATTTAAATAAAAAATTAAGTGATATAAAAAATGAAAAAGATTATCTTGATTGGATGAATAACTATAATGGGTTGTATAAAAAATATAATCAAGACCCAGAAGATAGCAGAAGATTTATGGAGACTTATCCTGAGCATAAAGAAATCTTGAAAAAATCTTGTGTTTTTTCTGAACCTAAGAGTAAAGAAGAGAAAGATTATAAAAAAGCACTTAAAGCTTATACTTTAAAGTTAGCAACAGAACAACATCGATTATCAAAGCTAGACTTTAAAACAATTAAGGAATTTAGAAACTCAATGTATGATATTTCAGAAAAATATTTATCTGAATGCAAGGGCGGAAATATAAAAAGTTGTAAAGAAGTTGCTGGCTATTTTGCTTACCAAGGTGATTATGAAAATGCTGCTTTTAGTTTTGAAAAGGCTTGCAACTTAGGTGATATTCCTTCTTGTACAAATGCGAGTTATAATTTTCACGTAACTAAACTTCCAGCCAAGGCCCAAATTATGGCAAAGAAAGCTTGTTCTGGAAAAGAACCTATCGGATGTTACAATGTGGCTTGCTTTGCATGTAGAAAAAACAAAAAAGATGAAGCCTTGAAATATTTTAGAATAGCCCGTTCAGTAGATAAAGATAATGATCTTGTGAAAATTAGAAATGAAATTCTAGATGATCCAGAAATTCAATGCATCAGAGAAACTGTTGATTTTAAAGATTTTTTATTAATAAAACTTAAGAAGTAATTATGTATAAATTTTTAACTATTTCCTTATTTTTTATTAATTGCTATGGAAAGAAAATTCTAGATAAAAAAATAAAGTTACAAGGATTACAGAACAGTGAATATTCTTATTTTGTAATTGATTTAAAAACTAACGAAATTCTTGCCAAAAACAATGAAGAAACTCTTTTCCCGACAGCTTCAATTATAAAAGTACTAACTGCAGATTATGCTATCAAGAAATTAGGAGTTGATTTTAAATTCAAAACAAAAGTCTGCTCTAGCACTAGTATTAAAAATGGAATTGTTAACGGAGATCTTTATATAAAAGGTTCAGGAGATCCTAGTTTTGTAACAGAGTCAATGCTTCTTCTTGTTAATAAAATAAGATTGAAAGGGTTAAAGAAACTAAAGGGTAATCTTTATTATGATGATAGTGTCTTTGAGCATTTCAATCAAAAAAGTGGTAGAAAAAAAATGTCAACTACTAGGCCTTATAACGCTCATATTGGTGGATTAAACTTAAACTACAACTCCATACCTGTTCATTTTTATTCAAATGGTGAAATTTCCTTGGATGGGCCCCAAGAATTTTATAAACTTAAAAAAGTAAATTCTAAAGGAAGTCCTTCTTTAAAAATTAATAAAAATATAATTTTAGCAAGTGGGATTGCTAAAAAGAAAGAAGAAATAGAGTACATAAAGGCTCCTGATCCTTCTTTATATTTTGCTTATACTCTAAAAGAAAGATTAGAAGATATTGGGGTAGCAATAGAGGGAGTGATAGAAAGAAAAAGAATAAGTAATTGTAAAGAATTTGTAAGTGTCGAAAGCAAACCTGTCGGAGAGATAACAAAGCTTATGAATAAATTTTCCAATAATATTATAGCAGAAGGACTAGT
>JAHDBN010000001.1:233423-235159 GCA_020630335.1 Bacteriovoracaceae bacterium | reverse complement strand
AGATAACAAAGCTTATGAATAAATTTTCCAATAATATTATAGCAGAAGGACTAGTAAAAAAAATTGATTCAATCTCTGGGAAAACAGGATCACTTGATTCTGGATTAAAAGGATTAGCTTCATATTTAAAGCCCAAAGGCTTTAATGCTAAAAATTTAAAACTGTTAACTCCAAGTGGACTTAACCCTGAAAATAAAGCTAGTGCTAAAGCTTTTACAAATTATTTGAAAGAAAAAATATTAGAAGATATTAACTCGAGCACTTTAATCTCAGGTTTTCCTATTGCTGGAGTAGATGGAACTCTAAGTAGGATTAAAAAGTATAATTTTACTGGAAAGACAGGAACACTTAATAATATCACAACTCTAACGGGCATATACAAGGGTAAAAAAACTTTGATTGCCACCTTAATGGTAAAGACAAAAAATAAAAACTTTTCTAAATTGCATAAAATTAGAGAGAGCTTTATCTCAAAACTAGGATCACTATGAAATATCTTTCCTTTATAACCTTTCTTCTACTTGGATGTAATTCGAAAGATAATCCTCAATTGAAAATGGATAAAAGAATTTTTTCTAAAAAAAGCGAGGGAGATCCTTCCTTAGAAGAAATTAAAAAAAATATAAAACAAAAAAAACATCTTAGCTATAAGGAAGCGAGAAGAGTTTTGTTTGGCACAATTCACCTAGAGGGAAAAGGGATAAATAAAGGAATAGAAGATGTGTATTGTCTTAGAAAATATACGAATGCAGATATACCTACAAAATATAAAATAGGAGAAGGTAAAATTCCTGATCATAAAATATTAAATGCTGAGCATGTTTGGCCAAAAAGTAGATTTTTTTGGAAAAGCAAAAAAAGAAGAAAAAAGTATAAATCTTATGAATTTAAGATTAGAGAAGCAGATCTTCACATTTTATACCCTAGTGATAATAAAGTGAACTCAACTAGATCTAGCTATAAGTTTGGTGAAGTAGAAGATTCAATGGAAAGTGAAAAAATAGCTTGTTCTGATGCTCAAATAGGAAAGGCGCTATTAAAAGGAAAGCCTTCTAGAAGTTTATTTTTTGAGCCACCTTCAAAGTCAAAAGGAAATATTGCGAGGGCGATGTTTTATTATTCATTTAGGTATAATGAGCCTATTGAGTTTTACGAAGAACAATTTTTGAAAAAATGGCACGAAGAAGATCTTGTGGATGACATGGAAAGAAGAAGAAATGACCTTATTGAGGAAGCTCAAGGAAATAGAAACCCATTCATTGATTATCCTCAATTGGTCAAATCTGTTGATGATTTTTAGAGATGCTTCGTGGGAGCTTTAGAACTATGAGCTCTTAAGTCTTTTGATTCTTTATATGTACAATTTTTAGCTTTTTCTAGTTCTAATTTTTCCTTATGCCTTCTTCTTTCTTTTTGTTCTCTTTTTTGTTCTAGGGTTAAAGGTATATCTATAATTGGAATTAGCTTTTTAAGTCTGTTTATATTTGATCCAGTATCTGTAATAATCAACATGTTTGATCTTTTTATATCTAAAATCCTTCCATATCTTGTCATGAAAGGCCTAAAGTTTCTTACTACATCGGTTACATCTAAGTGTTTAATTTTAAAAGTGGCCATTAAATAATGATCATTATTGGGAATATTTCCAGTATCTCCATTTAAGATCTGAGTTGGAGTATATCGAATATCTCGTGCGTTGATTATGGTCCAAACATTTTTTTCGACATTAACCCTTG
>JAHDBN010000001.1:0-233323 GCA_020630335.1 Bacteriovoracaceae bacterium | reverse complement strand
CGAATATCTCGTGCGTTGATTATGGTCCAAACATTTTTTTCGACATTAACCCTTGTTAATCCAGCCATGCTTAGAGCTTTGAATAGAATTTTATCAATATTATCTTTGGTTAACTTGAGATTTTTACTTAATGCAACTCCACCCTTGATATCTTTATCAAGAATGTACTGTGCTCCTGTTAATCGAGAATGGAGCTCAATACATTCTTTTATATCAGAACATGTTGAGTTTTCAGGGAGAGAGATTGGTTCAGAAAATAGAGAATGTGTAAAAGTTAAAAATATAAATATGTATTTCATAGAATACCTCCTGGAAAGAGATACGCTTTTAATTCACTTAATGTTTCTAAAAAAATTTAAGTTTACTAGAAGTTTACAAAAGTGGCGCAACCGGCACGATTCGAACGTGCGACCTCCTGATTCGTAGTCAGGTGCTCTATCCAGCTAAGCTACGGCTGCGTATACCTATTAAATATAAAGATAACTACTTATAGTCAATTACTAACTCTTGCAGATCTCGGGTAGTTCCTTTGATTCAGGATCTATTGTTGAACAAGACTTTTGAACAATTTCTTTATTAGTAGATTGAATTTTATCTGTAATATCTGTTGCTTGAAGTGAGATATTGATGATTTTTTGATCTCTTAAAACTTTAGCTTGAATTCTATTAGCCTTTACATCTGAAAATCCTAGCGAGTAAAAATCTTCTTTTTTATCAATTCTTTTTTCATTAATTTGAATAACAAGATCTCCAACTCTTAGATCTAAAAAGTTCGACTTCTTTATTAAAATTCCACCCCTGAAATCTTTTGTAAAAGTGTGTACTAACTCTTTTGATATTTCTTCAAGCTCTAAAGTTGCATTTATATTGTAGTAATTATCAACACAAATAAATTTAGCAGTAAAAACGGGATACTTAATATATCTAGGACTTGAGTAATAAGTTCTCAGGGGAACATACAAGCTCAAACCATATGGATTATCATAACCGAAATGATGTCTATGATAATGATCATAGTAAGAACCTCTTCGAAATCTATTGTAATAAGGATTACCAACAAACTGAACACTGGATGTTACACTATTATAAACCGTCTTTTTGGATCTATCTAAAGTTTCAGAAATAAAAGCAATCTTCTTTTTTGAATGACAGTGATTTATTGCTGCTAAGTTAGCATATGAACTAGCAATATCTGATCTAGTTCTAGAGTTAGCGCTAAATGTACTTTCTAACCAATATTTTGTTTCTTTTATGCTAAACCCTTGGCCATTCTTAGATGATTGATAGGGAGTTCTAGAAGTGGCACATGATAATAACAAAGACAGTAAAATAAATATTTTCATAAAATTATTTTATCAAAGCTTAGAAGAAAAACAATTTATTATTCTTGGCAATAAGGTGAAGTAGAATTTAGGCATTTCTCAAGAGTTCTCAATAATAAAAGACTAGCTTTTTTGCTCTCTTCTTTAAATTGAGAGTCAATCATTGTCATATCTTGATTCATATAATTATAAACAAAAACAGGGTGCCCGGACTTAAGCATTATATAATCCATTAACCATCTAGAACTTCTTCCATTTCCATCATGGAAAGGATGAAGAAAGACAAATTGTTTTTGTATATCAATTGAAAATTCAAAAGCCTCTTTAAAATTTAATTTTTTCTCTAATCTTTTATTTACCAAATTAATTAGATCCTTATAACCTTCTTCTACATAAGATCCATAAGGATATATTAAAGTTCCACAGTTTGATTGATCTTTGCTTAGCTGGGCAGGGAAATGATTACCTAGTTCATCAGGATTTTTTCTATCATGACATTTAATCGTGTCCCATTTAATTCTTAGCTTTTTGTATGATTTGTCTTTTTCACTAAGAAACTGAAATGATTCCAGCCTTTTAATAAGATCATATGAAAGGCCATTATAGGAGTAATAGATATATCCCCATTTCACATCGTCTATATTTCCCCTTAATCCTTTTTTATATTCCTTGCTAAAACCAGAAGCTTGGGTTGTGTTTTGAACACTTAAATAACTCCAATCTATAAGATCTTGATAATCTAGAGGGGAGTTTGATGATGCTTTTTTGTGTACATTTTCAAAGGTAACTTTTTTCCATTGATTCCATGTAATAGGAGCGGGTTTATAAATATTATCTATACTCTTCTTAAGATCTTTAGCATTATTCCAGTCAGTGCGATCTATAAATCTAAGTGCTAAAAATTCTTGAATTTTATAGATATCTTTTTCCTGATTTTTATATTTCTCTTTTAAGATTTTAAACTGGCGCGGATACTCTTCAAAAAAATTAGCATAGACAGCTTGAGTAATTAAAAAGGTAAAAAGAAATAAAAGGTTCACGAAAAAGACTATAGCAAGAAACTAAGAAGACTAATGATGAAAATGTAAAAATTATAGGATCTGTAATATTTTTGATATAGTTATGAGCAGTTAATATTATAAGGAGAAAGGATGATTTCAAAAAAAGTTCTAATAACAGGTGCTACTGATGGAATTGGATTAGAAACAGCGAGAAGATTAAAGTCACTTGGGCATGAAATTATCGTTCATGGACGTAATCTAGAAAAGCTAAAAAAAGTTGCTGAAGAACTTAAAGTGAAGTCATTCCAAGCCGATTTCTCAAAAATTGATGAAGTGAGAATGATGGCTGATAGTATTCTAAAAGAGTATGAAGAGATAGATGTTTTAATAAATAATGCTGGTGTATTAAAAACTCCGAGTCCAAAAACTCATGATGGTTATGATATAAGGTATATGGTTAATACGTTTGCACCATATCTTTTAACTAAAAAATTATTACCCGTTTTAAAAAAAGGAAGAGTTGTTAATCTTTCTTCTGCAGCGCAATCTTCTGTAGATTTTGATGCAATGTTGGGGAAAGTTGAAATGAGTGATTTCGAAGCTTACGCGCAAAGTAAACTTGCGATAACTATGTGGACGAGGCATATGGGAAATAGCTTCAGTGACAATGGGCCTGTTTTCATTGCCGTGAATCCGGGATCTTTTCTTGGAACTAAAATGGTTAAAGAAGGGTTTAATACTTCTGGTAATGATATTAATATAGGTGTTGATATACTCACAAGTCTGGCGTTAGATTCAGAGCATCAGGTTAATTCTGGTAAATATTATGATAATGATAACGGCAAGTACTCTGCACCTCAGACGGATGGACTAGATGATGCTAAGGCAAGTGAAATGGTAGGTTTGATTGAAAGCATTATTAATGTATAAATCTTATTTTAAAAATTTATACATTAAAACTTGTATCCAAACTTTAATGTATGAGAAATTCTTTTATTAGATTTTTTAATATCAGTAACTACATTTTTCAATTCTTGTAATCTATAGTTCCTTGAAAGCCAAATTCTAATTTTTCCTTTTTGATATCCAAGGTCTAATGAATATTCTATTTTAGAATATTTTATTTCATGTTGATCGAAACTGTTTGCTATCACACTATCAGAATAAAGGTATCCTTCTTTTTCAATTTCTACTCCATCAACCATTTCGGTATATGGAACTTTTCTTTTATTTATTAGATCTTCGATAGGGTTGTCATTTTTAGAAACAGCATTCAATGATCTGAACTCAGTCCCTATTAAAACTTTTCCTCCTTTTAATGGCAAGAGACTAGTTTTTAATTTTAATTTAAAGCCTGATATTGATTTTAGTTCATCAGTTAAATCTATTTTTTTCGTTTCTGTTGATGTGCTAAATCTTTCTGGATACTTTGCAAGCAAAGCTTCTTTGCTTAAAGATTCTTTCTCGAAGATGTCAGCATTTTGTTTGTAGTAATCATAAGTAATTTCAGTTCCATTATTAAGCTCAGAAAATATTTGAGCTTTTTCTAATTCTCCAGAGAGTATATGAGCTGAAGCAATAAATGTTTTGGGATCTTTTTTAGTTCCAATATTTAAACCAACTCCTGTACCGAGACCCCACTCATATCCCCTAAGGCTATCATCTTGAAAATATCTTGCTGTTGGTTGTGGTAGTATTAAGGGAAGATAAAGCCATGAATAAGCTCCATCAATCTTTACATCTATATCAATATAAGATTTTTTATGTTCATTACCTACACTAATAACTCCAATATCTGCAGCGTAATCAATATATGTCATATATCTAGAAAGTGGTCGCCAGTCATCTGCAATGTTAAAATAAGATCCTTCTATATTTAAAGCTGCTCCAATGCCTTCTGACTGTAAAGACTTAAGTGATAATCCTACAGAGTTACTCATAGTTGATTTCTCTTGAGAAAAAGTATGGATAGAACATATTAAAACAAGAAATAAGATCTTTTTCATTTTTAATTCCTTTTATATTAAAAAGTTTTTAAATAATGATAATGTTTTTTTTAATTTTTTTCTGGGTATTATTTATAAATTACATGGTTGTTAATTTTCTAGACAGAAAAGATGTTTTTATAAAAACATTGAAGATTTTAATTTAAGCATTTTGGGTTCGAGTAATTTGACAAATGGCGGAGAACGGGGGATTCGAACCCCCGGTACGTTGCCGCACACACGCTTTCCAAGCGTGCACCTTCAGCCACTCGGTCAGTTCTCCTGATATATCTATTAGGAATGTATAATATCAATAAAGAATCGTACAGAAATTAAACAATCTGTAAAAAATTCATGACTTTGATGAAGTTTTAAGAACTAGGCTTATAATGCGGCCATGAAAAATAATCTATTCTTATTAATATCTTTTTTCTCGCTTCTAACTCATTCTTATGAAAACCCATGTTTTGAAAGTAGAGATTGGGAGAACACAAAGTGTGAGTTTAGAAATACCAAAGAAAAAAAATTTAAAATTTCAGGAAAACAAGGTGATATTCTTACTTTCAATAGATTGTACGAGCTTAAAGACCTTTATGATAAAGAAACCTTGAGGTTTGAGAACTTAATAAAAGAAAATAACAAGAAAATTGAAGAGTATGTAAAAAAAGATAAAAAAGTATTATTAGAGAAAATTAATGTTGCAGAAAAGAATATTAATATTTTCAGAAAAAACATTGAAGCTTTCAATAAGAATATAGAAACAATTGAGAAATCAAAGTTAGTAAATAAATCAATACTAGAGCAACTAAGGATCAAGGGTCAAAGAATTGTTTATTCAAAAGAAATAGAACAGCAAGAAATTCTTATAGATCAATTTTTAAAAAAAGAATCAGATAAGATAAATTTCAATTATCTAACTTTAGTTTCAGAAAGTACGAAAATTTCTATGATTGATTTTTATACGAAAAAAATGAATAGCAATGAGAAGGAAAAAAGTGAGGAAGAAGAAAAACTTAAAAATTTAAAAGATGGAAGTAAAATAAGAGCTAATCATTATCAATCGAACATAGATCAACTAAAAGAGATAAATCTTACTTATGAAGGATATTTAAAAGATTATAAAGAAAAAAGTAGAAAAAATAATTTGAAAATATCAAAAGCAAAAGAAAATAATGATGAATATAATTATATTTTAGAAAATCTAAAAGGTGATATTTCAAACTTTTTATCAACAAAAACACTTAATGACTGTCAGCGTTCTTGTTTAATAAAATGTAGCGTTGCTAATTATTTAACTTGGAAAGATTTAGATCTGAATAAATACAAAAACAATGGAATTATAAATCATAGATCACTAGGCTTAACCCTGAAGGAAAGAATAGGGAATTGCAATGATTTCTCTGAACTTTATAAGGTTTTATCTGAAATTGGGGAGATAGAATCAAAAAGATCTTTTTCTAAAATTCACGCTTTTAATCAAGTAAAAATTAATAATAAATGGTATAGATTAGAACCTCAAAGTGATAAATGTATTTTTATAAAAAACTAATCTCTTTTAAGCTTGAAAAAATCAGATAAAATTTTAGAACATTTGTATTGAGATACCCCTCCTAAAACTTTAATTTTATGATTAAGTCTTTCATCTTTATGTATATTATAATTCAGTGATAATGCTCCACCTTTAGGATCATAAGCTCCAAAGATTAAATTTTTAATTCTAAACTGACTTATCGCACTCATACACATAATACAAGGCTCTAAAGTGACATAAAGATTAAATTGATTAAGTCGCCAGTTAGAAATATTCTTAGCAACTTTTTTCATCACTAAAATTTCTGCGTGAGCACAAGCATCATGATTAGCTTCTTTTTTATTATATGCTTTTGCTATTTCTCTTCCTTCTTGATCTGTAATAATAGCTCCTACGGGAACTTCGCCTTCTAGGGCAGCAAGCTCAGCTTGCCTAAAAGCGTTTTCCATTATCCATAAATGTTCAGCAAACCTCATAAAGCATCCTTTTCAAATTTCTTGTTAAGGCTAAGGTTTTCTTGGGATAACCATAATTTATATAATTTCTTATATTGTTGTTTTTCTTCTTTTGATTTTACATTGAATTTAAGGCCATAAGAGTAAGGCCGTCCAATAATAGTCTGACTTTTACTCCCAGTCACAGCTAATAAAGAAAATTCTTCTTTATCTATGATAAAGCTAATATTTAAAATTTCACCAAGCTCAAAGTTTTCAAAGCTTGCTATTGATCCACCTTTTCTTCTTATGTCAGTTAGCCTTGATGAGAATTGCTTTTCATCTTTCTTGATGACCGCTGGAATGTCTGCTCTGTATCTATAATCAAATTCCCACCAGGAAACTTTTGGATAATAAACAGGAGATGAAGAAAAATATAAAGTAAGGGCCAAGAAAACAAATGAAACTAAAAAAAGTGAAGCTTGATAGGTGTAAGTCTCTCTTAAAAAAGAAGTTAATAGATAATAAGAAACGAGAGGAACGACTAAAATACTTAAGCCCCAGAAAGTATAATGAAGATTTTTTAAAGCACTAAAGTAAAATTTAAATAAATAGAAAGAGCATGTCCCTATTACTAAAAATTCAATAAAACTTAGTCTTTTAAAAAAAAGTTCTAATCCTAAATTTAAAATAAATAAAAATCCAACTATCATTACAAGTACTAGTGATGATTGATGATCTTGTTTATAATTAAAATGTTTAAGTAAATCTCTCATTATAGTTATTCTATTACATATATTAAAAAATCTAAGTAGTTTTTATAAGAGAAATTATCAGACAAACTAATTCAGTCGGATGGAAAGGGAAAAAAATGTTCTCTTATAAAAACAAATACTTAACACTGTGTATAATTTAGATATTATGAAAAATTTTAAAATATTATTTCTTTTATTGGCTGCTACTTTATCTTTTTCAGGATTCGCTAAACGAGTTTTAAAGGTGAAGGGCTCAAAGGTCTATTTCTCTAGAAAAGGACTGAATGCTAAAAAAGGACAAGTTCTTAGCATATATGATGGTAGTTACCGAGTTGGTAAAATGAAAGTTTATTCACTTAAAGGAAAATATGGGATTGCAAAACTTATTAGTGGTGATGCTAGTAAAGGTGATGCGGTAAGATCTGGAAAAAGAAGATCAAAGAGAAGATCTAGTAAAAGAAGATCAAAGAGAAGTAGAGGGTTTGATAGTAAATGGGGGAATAGACTTTATGTTGGAGGAGGTATAGTTATGCCGGGATCAACTGAAACCCATGAATATAGTTCTATGATGGTTGGTTCGCTTGGTTATGATCTTCCTTTAAAGTTGTTTAAAAAGAATATGGTTCTAATGATAAATGGAGCTTTTTCTTTTTCTGGTGAATCTACAATTATATCTTTAGCAAATTCTTCTAATCAGGTTCCATGGAATACTGCTTTAATTATGCTAAACGGAGATTTGGCTTATCCTCTTCATGATTTATTTTATGTGAAGCTAGGATTAGGAATAACATCATTTAAACAAGAAGGTGAAGTTGCTGCACATACTAACACAAATTCTTCGGGACAAATTTCTCCAACGATAGGATCGTATAGCGATAGTTTTTTTGGATTAAACATCGGTCCAGGGGCTGGAATAAAATATGATCTAACTGATAAATTAGCTTTAAAACTTGATCTGACTTATAGATTTTCATACTTCTTATCAGCAAGTTCAGATTCAGTAAGTGGAATACAAGCAGAAGCAGGGACTTTGCCACATCTTAATGCTTTATTGTATTTAGGGTATAAATTCTAAATCTTCATGCTTGAGTAAAAATATTTTCTTATTAATACCAGCGCTAAAACCTGTAATTTTTTTATTGCTTCCTAAGACTCTATGACAAGGAAAAAAAAGAAGAAATGGGTTTTTTCCAACTGCACCGCCAATGGCCCTTGATGACTTTGGACTCTTTACTTTTATTGCAAGATCTTTATATGAAGAAATGTTAGGGTGTTTTATTTTTTTTAACTCTTTCCAAACTTTTTTTTGAAAATCAGTGCCTTGATCTAAGCAAAATAAATTCAAAGAAAAATTTTGCAGAGCGGAGCAATCACCATTGAAATAATCTTTTAAAGATTTTTTTATTTTAAGACTTAATTTATTATCACTTGAGCTTTTTAATCTTTTAACAGAGCTTATTGAAAAAATTTTGCTATTAGTGCAAATAATTTCTATCGGACCAATAGGTGTTTTGCAATAGGATTTAATTGTCTTCATATCAGTGAGAACTTACCATAGAATTTATGAGAAAAGAATTTTGGATCGTATCATTTGTTAGTTTGGGTTTAAGTTTATTCTTAGCACAATTTCATTTTTTATTTTGGATATTTTTTGGAGCATTAGTAGTAGTTTTTTTAATTGGTGTTTCTGATATATTTCAAACAAAACAAGCCATAAGAAGTAACTTTCCAGTTCTCGGTAGATTGAGATATGTTTTTGAAAATTTAAGGCCAAAGATTTATCAATACTTTATTGAATCTGATATTGATGGAAGGCCAATAAATAGAATTTTAAGATCAGTTGTTTATCAAAGAGCAAAGAAACAAAGAGATACAATTCCTTTTGGAACACAACTAGATGTTTATGAGGTTGGCTATGAGTGGATGAATCATTCTATTCATGCTGTTGATGATGAAGAAGTTATAAATGATCCAAGAGTTTTGGTAGGAAATAAAGATTGTAAAAAACCATACAGTGCTAGCATTTTTAATATATCAGCAATGAGTTACGGAAGTTTAAGTAAGAATGCAATTGAAGCGTTAAATAAAGGGAGTGCTTTAGGTCATTTTGCTCAAAACACAGGAGAGGGAGGGGTTGCACCTTATCATCTAAAGCATGGTGGAGATTTAATCTATCAGGTAGGAACAGGATATTTTGGATGTAGAGGTAGTGATGGTAATTTTGATGCAGAAAAATTTAAAAAAACAGTAGAGCCAGAAAGCATAAAGATGATTGAGCTTAAAATTTCTCAAGGAGCCAAGCCTGGGCATGGTGGTATTCTTCCTGCTGCAAAAAATAATGAAGAGATAGCAAGTATTAGAGGAGTGACTCCACATACTGCTGTGATGTCGCCTCCTGGGCATAAAGCATTTAATTCAATGGAAGGTTTAGTTGATTTTATTTCGACTTTAAGGGAATTATCAGGAGGAAGGCCTGTAGGAATAAAACTTTGCATTGGAATAAGATCTGAGTTTATAGATTTATGCCAGGCGATGATGAAAAAAGATATTTTTCCAGATTTTATTGCTGTAGACGGTGGGGAAGGTGGTACTGGTGCAGCTCCAGTTGAATTTTCTAATTCAATGGGAACACCACTAATTGATGGATTAGTTTTTGTTCATAATACCTTAGTTGGGTTTGGAATAAAAAAACATATAAAGATTTTTGCTAGCGGCAAAGCAATCACAGCTTTTGATATTATTAAAATGATTTCCCTTGGTGCTGATGCAATTTATTCAGCAAGATCGATGATGCTAGCACTTGGATGTATTCAAGCTTTAGAGTGTAATACAAATCATTGTCCAACTGGAATAACAACTCATAAGAGTTATTTGGTAAAAGGGCTTGATGTAGAAGATAAATCAAAGCGGGTTCATTCTTATCATAAGGAAACTATTCACGCTTTTTGCGAGATGTTAGGAGCTGCAGGAGTAAAGAGAGTGGAGGATTTAAAACGCTCTCATATCTATAAACGTCTAACTGAAAGGAAAATTAAAAGATATGATGAGCTCTATCCTAATGTAGAACCTGGATCTTTTTTATCAGAGATTCCTAAGGAATATAGATCTTACTTTTAGATGAATTTATGATATGATTTTCTTGGTGATTTTAGCACTGATGGGGGTTGTGAATGCGAACTCCGCCAGGTCGGGAACGAAGCAACGGTAGCAATAGCGCTTTGCATCAACTGTTAGAATCACCATTTTTTTTATCAAAAAGTTACATATGAGTTATCAAGTTCTCGCTATCAAGTGGAGACCCAAATTATTCAAAGAAGTTATCGGCCAAGAGCACGTAACTAGAAGCCTAGTTAACTCTATTAGAACTAAAAACATAGCACATGCATATTTGCTTGCTGGAACAAGAGGGGTTGGAAAAACAACTTTATCTAGAATCTATGCAAAGGCCTTGAATTGTAAAAATCTTTCAAGTGACTATGAACCTTGTCTTAAATGTTCTTCATGTGAATCAATAGAAAATAGTACTTCACTTAATTATCAAGAAATTGATGGTGCTTCTAATAATGGAGTAGAGCACATAAGGGCAATGATAGAATCTTGTCAGTATTTACCAACAGAAGGTGAGTACAAAATATATGTAATAGATGAAGTGCATATGTTATCAAACAATGCTTTTAACGCTCTTTTAAAAACGTTAGAAGAGCCACCTAAGCATGTGATTTTTATTTTTGCGACAACAAATCCAGAGAAACTTTTAGAAACAGTTGTTAGTAGATGCTTAAGATTAGATCTTAGATCTGTTTCTCAAGGAAGCTTGGTTGAAATAGTTAAAAATATTTCAAAAGATGAGAATATTACTTTTGAGAATGATGAAGTGATCAATACTATAGCAAAGTCAGGAAATGGTTCTATACGAGATACATTAACCTTATTAGAGCAATTAAAAAGTTTTTCAAATGGTAGTGTTATAACAGAGGAAAGTCTCTTCTACTCAATGGGCCTTGCGAATAAAACTCAAGTAGAAAGTATAGTGAACTGTTTGATATCTGGAGATGAAAGAAAATTAACAAATCTTTATAAAAACATATTATCAGAAAATATTGATCTGAAATCTTTTTGTCTTCAAATCCTAGAAGTTATTTATGAAAAAATTCAAAAAGGAATGGAAGATAATAAAGCTTCTAAGAAGTTAATCTCTATTTACAAAGATTTATCTAAAAATTTTTCTTGGATGATTGATTCAATTGCTCCAGATGAAATAATCTTAATTAAAATGCAGTCAATTGCTTTAGGTGATAATTTGGCAGAAGAGGTAGTTTTGGAAAAAAATTCTTTAGATAAAAGTAAAGATACTAACAAGCCTATCAAAGTAGAGAGTAAGATTTTAGCATCAGTTGAGAAATCAGAAGTAATTCAAAAAGAAGTTCAAAAGCAAGAGATAAAGCCTGAGAAGAAAAAAGAAGAGGCGCCTAAGAAAAAAGGAAGTTTTAGTTATAGAAACTTTATTACTTTTCTTAAAACAAAAAGACCTGCTAGTGCCGCAAATCTTGAGTTTGGGAATGTATTTAGTTTGAAAAAAACTGAAGAAAATAACTTAGAATTAGTAATTGGGTTTAAAGAAGATTCAATTGCAATATATGAATATTTTCAAGAAGAAGATGTGAGGAAAAGCTTAGAAATAGAGTTTCAAAACTTTATCGATAGATCTGATTTGGTAGCAAAAATTAAAACTAAACTTTTAAATGATGATGAAATAGCAGAGAAAAAATTTGTAGCAATAGTGGAAATAGATGAGGGTAGGCAAGAAAAAACAGATAATGAAAAAATTAGCGAGTTTAAATCAAACTCGGTTATTCTTGAAGCTGAAAAATTATTTAATCAAAAAATAGAAGATTATAAAATTAAAAGATAAGGATTATATATGAAAAACATGGGTCAATTAATGAAGCAGGCACAACAAATGCAAGCTAAAATTACAACGCTTCAAAAAGAACTTGAAACAAGAGAAGTTGAAGGTAGTTCAGGTGGAGGAATGGTCAAAGTTGTTGTTAATGGGAAACAAGAAATTCAGAAAATAACTATTAATAAAGAATGTGTAGATCCTAATGATGTTGAAATGTTAGAAGAATTAGTTAAAACAGCTGTTAATCAAGCTGTTCATGATTCTAATGAAATGGTTAACAGTGCTATGAGTAAAGTTACAGGTGGTATGAATATTCCAGGATTATTTTAATGCAAAGTAATATTCCACAAGAAATTCTAAATGCTAAAGATAAATTTAAAATACTCCCTGGGGTTGGAGAAAGATCAGCGATGAGAAATATTTTAAAATTATTAAAGCTTAGTCCTGTGGAGATTATAGAATTTGCTCATGCAATTGGAGATCTAACAAAATTAGAAAGTTGTCATGAGTGTGGTGTGTATTGTGATTCAGGAAATAATCAATGTGGTGTATGTAAAAATGAAGAGAGAAAAAATTCTCAAGCATTATGTGTTGTTGAAAATTTCAATGATTTTCTAGCAATAGAAAATAGTGGAGAGTATAAAGGGCTATATCATGTTTTAGGTGGAGTTCTTAACCCTCTTTTAAATATAGGCCCTAAAGATTTAAGTATTGAAAAACTTAAGCAAAGAGTTCAAGAGTTAAAGGTGCAAAGAGTTATTTTAGCAATTAACCCTAGCCTTGAAGGACAAGCAACTTGTTCTTATTTAAAAGAAATTCTTGGTGAAATTTGTCAGGTAGAAAGAATAGGTTTTGGAATGCCTATTGGTGGATCGTTGGAGTTTCTTGATTCTCAAACTATTTCGACTGCGTTAATGAATCGTACTCAAATGCAATAGACTAAATTTCATGTTAAAATAAATTTTATGAATTATCCTTCTAAAATAGATCGTTTAAATTATTTCTCTCAAAGAATGCTCGCGCAAGTTCACTTAAAAGATATAAACGAAAAATCTCAAATATATGAAAATATTATTCAAAAATATAAGAATAATCCTAAAGGGAAAATATTAGATGTTCCTCGTGTAAATGATTTAAACGGAGAGGATTTTTATAGAGATTATTTTTTAAAAGGCCTTCCTGTTATTATTTCTGGTAAAGCAAAAAAGTGGGATTGTTTAAAAAACTGGTCTCCTGAAAGTTTAGAAAAAAGATTTGGTGATGATCCTGTCATGGTTACTAATGAGAATGTAAATGACATAAAAGTAGAAGATATTACTTTAAAAGAAGTCATTGATGCTATGAAGAAAGGAGATACTAGCAAGTATGCTAGGTTTAATAATCTTTTATTCATGCATCCGGAGTTAGTGAATGATTTAGATTTGGGGTATTTAAATTCTATTGCTCCAAGAGCAAAAGAGAATTTAAATTATCAAATTTTTATGGGTGCAAAAGGATCTAAGACAAGTTTGCATGCAGCAGTTTCTCATAACTTATTTATACAAGTTTATGGATCCAAACATTGGTATCTTGTTTCACCTAGGCATGATTTGGCATTAAGGCCACCAGCTAATAGATCTCCTTATTTTATTTCAAACTTTGATCCTGCTCAACCTGATTATCAGAGATACCCGTCTATGGAGTATGTTGATATGTATGAATTCGAATTACATGAAGGAGACATTTTATTTAACCCGGCATGCTTTTGGCATCAAGTTAAAAACTTAACTCCATCCATAGGTTGTGGGTGTAGATGGTTTGATCTTAGAAGTAGTGCGAATCTAAGTATGACACAATTGTGCTTACTATTAACTGCATCCAACCCGAGCCTTCTTTTTACTATTAAAAATCGACGAGATTATTCTAAAATTTTTAAGGCCATAAAGAAGTAATTCCTATATTAAATACAGGGTTTTATCCACTTATCGCAAAGTGTTAATGACATCCATCTAATTCCTTTCTATAAGATCAAAAATCATAGAAAAAAGGAATATTATGAAGATTTTTTTAGTTTTATCACTATTATCAATTACTGGTTTCTCACAAGTTTTTGGTAAGAGATCAGATGCTATAAACTTAGATATAAAAGTCGGAGCAAGTATGGGAGTGGTTGATGGGACTTTGCTTGCTGGAGTAGGTGGAGGTTATCAACTTCATTTATATACAAATAAGTTTGCTAATATAATGTCTTTAAATCAAGACGTGTATTTGCTTGGAGTAAAGCAGGGAAGTGCAGAAGTTTTAAAATACAATGTTCAGTTAAAAAGTTCTATAATGTTTAATATGACTAGAAATTTTTCTGTTGGTTATGTAAACATGATAGGTGGTTCAGAGGGAAGATTTATGGATCACGGTTATAGACTTAGATATTCTAAGGGAGTTAAGTATAATGAAATTACAAATCTAGAAGAAGTAAGGCTTTTTTTAGATGTTGAAAGATACAATGGTTTCTCTTGGGTTCCACATGCATTCAATGTTGGGTTTATAATTAGACCTTTTGCTAAGCCTCATTATTAAAGTTTATTCACATTTATATTAATTCTATTTAAAAACCCTTAGTTATTCACAAAACTAAGGGTTTTCTATTTATTATCACAAGGAATTGTAAGAATTTTAAGCACGACATTTACTCTCTTTACCCATATCTAAAGGGGACTAAAGCGAATTAGATTTGTTGGAGAGGAGAGCTTATGTCCTTTGTGAATTATCACACGAAGGAAATTAACTGCAAGATTGTTTACTATGGCCCTGGCCTTGGTGGAAAAACAACGAATATCCAGCATGTCTATATGAAGACAAAAGCAGATAAGGGTGAATTCGTTAGATTAAATACTGATAACGAGAGAACTTTATTTTTTGATTTCTTGCCTCTCGAGATTGGAGAAGTTCAAGGATTTAAAACAAGGTTTCATCTTTATACAGTTCCAGGACAAGTTATCTATGAAGCAAGTAGAAAACTTATCTTAAGAGGTGTTGATGGAATTGTTTTTGTTGCTGATTCGCAAGTAAATAGAATGGAAGCCAATATAGAAAGTATTAATGGCTTAAGAACTAATCTTGAAGAACAAGGATATGTTTTTGATAAAGTTCCCTTGGTTCTTCAGTGGAATAAAAGAGATTTACCTAACATTGCTCCAGTTGCAGAGTTAAGTGAGAAATTAAATAAGTATAGCCTCCCTGAGTTTGAAGCAATAGCGACAGAGGGCGTGGGAGTTTTTGAAACATTAAAGTTAGTGACTAAGAAAGTCCTAATGAACGTAAAAAGTGGCTTGGAATAAGGAGATTTAAAATGGAAAGATTTAATCACTTAAAAATTAAAGAGTTAAAAGTATTAAGAGCGAAAATTGAAGATTCAATTCTTCAAATAAAAGAAAATCATAATTCTTCTAAAGAAGGAATGATCATATCTAAAGAAGAACAAAGTGATCAAATAGATGCTGCTTCAGCTGATTATGCAAATAATCAAATATTAAGAATGAGAAATAGAGAAATTTTTTATTCTAAGAAATTAAATTCGGCGTTAGAAAAATTTAAAAATCAAGAATATGGTTTATGCGAAGATTGTGGAGAAGAAATAAAATTTGCTAGGCTTAATGCAAGACCAACTGCTGAACTTTGTATAAATTGCAAAGAAGAATCTGAAAAAAGTGAAAATGTTATGTTCATGAAAAAATCAAATTCTTATTCAGAAGCTCCAGATCTTAGAAACTAAATGACTTATAAGGAGCATATATCTGTTCTTTATAAAGAATGCTTTGAATATCTTATTACATCTGAAAATTTAAGTTATCTTGATATGACCTTTGGTGGAGGAGGTCATTTTTTTTCTTTTCTTAAAAGTAAAAAATTATCTAAAGCTATTGGCTTAGATCAAGATATAGAAGCTTTTAATAACGGGAAAGAAAAAATAAAAAATTCTAAATTTTCTGAGTTCGCTGAAATTATTCATACGAACTATTATGATTTTCTAAAAAACACAGATCTTAAATTTGATTGCATGCTGGCAGACCTTGGAGTTTCGTCTCATCACTTTGATTCTCCTGAGCGTGGGTTTTCTTTCAGATTTGATGCTGAGCTAGATATGAGAATGAATACAACTAAAGGTGAGACGGCTAAAGATATTCTTAATAATTATTCTGAAGAGGATTTAGCAGATATTTTTTATATTTACGGAGAAGAAAGGTTATCAAGAAAGATTGCAGCAAAGATTATAGAATTTAGAAAAAATAAAACATTAACTAGGACAAAAGAACTAGAAGAAATCTGTTTTGTTTCATACCCAAAACATTTAAGACATGGAAAAACTCATCCCGCAACAAGGGTTTTTCAAGCATTAAGAATTTATGTAAATAAAGAACTTGAAGTACTTGAGAATTCTATTCCATTAATGATTAATTGCCTAAAACCTGGTGGAAGATTAGGTTTAATATCTTTTCATTCTTTAGAGGATCGAATTGTTAAACATAAATTCAAAGAAGCTTACAAGAATGATCAGGATAATTTAAAGATTTTAACGAAAAGACCAATTATAGCAGCTGAAGAAGAAGTTAGATTAAATCCTCGATCAAGAAGTGCAAAGCTTAGAGTGATTGAGAAAATAGTGCTATAATTTTTATGTGAGAAGAAATTCAAAGTCATATTTATTTTTAATTGTTTTGATTGCAGGTGTTTGCTTTTCTTTTGTTTATACAAGAATGCAATGTGTGGAATTGGATTATAAAATCAGCAATCTAAATAATAAAATCAATAGATTGAATCTTGAAAATAAAGAGTTAAAAGCAGATAGAGCAAGATTTCTTTCACCAAAGAAACTAAAATCATATGCTAAGAAAAATAAATTAAGTGAGCCAAGTAGAAAGCAAATAATTATTTTAAAATGAAAGAATTTGAAAAAAATGAAGATTTGAAGATAAAGACTTATCTAGTCTTTTTTTTCATATGTATAGGTTTTCTTGGGGTTTTGTTAAGAGTAGGATTTTTACAATTTATCAAAAAAGATGAGTTAATTAAATACTCTGAGAAACAGTTTATTAGAAAAACAAAAGTTTATCCCAATAGAGGTCAAATATTAGATAGACATGAAAACCCTCTTGCAATTAACGTTAATCGATTCAATGTTTTTGTTATGCCTCAAGAAATTGAAGATAAAAAAGAAACTTCTAAATTAATTGGAAAAGTCTTAAAAAATAAATCAGAGTTTTCTATCTATGAATCAATAAAAGATAGAGAGAAATTTACTTGGGTAACAAGAAATATTGATTTAACTGAAAAGCAAGTTAAGGAAATAAAAAAATTAAAAGGTGTATATACCGAAGCATTTACTGGAAGGTTTTATCCGAATAATGATCTGGCTAGCCAGATTGTTGGTTTTGTAGATGTTGATAATATTGGCAGAAACGGAATAGAGAGAAAATTTAATAAATCTCTGAAAGGTAAAGAAAAAACTATATCTTATGTTAGAGATGCAAAGGGTCGAGCTATAAAGTTTGAAAACCTTACGCAAAGCCATGAACCCAAAGATATTGTTTTAAGTATTGATAAAGAAGTTCAAGATGTTTTAGAAACGGCTTTAAAAAAAGCTCATAAGAAACACAAAGCAGATGTTTCAGGCGCAGCCGTAATGGATGCGAGAACTGGAGAAATACTAGCTATGGCAAACTATCCATCATTTGATCCAAATAAACCAGGCAGGAGTGATGCGAAGAATAGAAAATTATCTTTTTTAACTGATCCCTTTGAACCAGGCTCTATTTTAAAACCTTTAACAGTGGTTGCAGGGTTAACCAGTAAGATCATTGAACCAGATTCAATTTTTTATTGTGAAAATGGAAAAATGGATATTGGTAAATACACTATTAAAGAAAGTGATGGACATAATTTTAAATGGCTTTCAGTTACTGATATTATTGCGGAGAGTTCTAATATTGGGACATCTAAAATTGCTTTTGAAGTAGGTTTTGAAAATATAGTAGATACCTTTAAGAAGTTTGGGCTTGGGAATAAAACTAATATAGAACTTCCTTATGAGTCTAGAGGAATTTTTGATACACCTAAAAGAATGAAAAAAATTAGACTTAGTAATCTTAGCTTTGGGCATGGGATTGCTGTTTCTGGTATGCAGGTGATGAATCTCTTCGCACCTTTTGCCAATGGTGGATATAAAGTAAGGCCAACTATTCTGAAAGCTGATAACAATCCAGCAAGCATTCCTATTATGAATAAGGAAACAGTGAATACTGTTAATAAAATGTTGCTAAAAGCTGTTAATGAGGGAACTGGAAAAAGTGCTAAGATTAATGGTTTTAATATAGCAGGTAAAACAGGAACAGCTCAAAAATTAAATAAAGAAGAAGGTGGGTATAGTACAGAAGAGTTTGTTTCAAGTTTTGTTGGTTATCCTTTAAATGTGAAAAAGCCATTTGTTGTTTTTGTTTATATAGATAATCCTAAAGAAAATGGACATTATGGTAGTGAGGTTGCGGCCCCTACTTTTAGAAAAATTTCAGAATCTCTTCTTCTCAAGAATAAAGAGTTTGATAATATAAAAGAAACATTGGCAAATTTAGATGATTTAAAAGAAGAAGATGAAATTTCTTTTATATCTTCTTCTATTAGAAGAATAAAAAAGAATAAAGTTCCTAACTTTTTAGGACTTGATAGAAAATCTGTTCTAAGTCTGGCTGAGAAAACTAATTTTAAAGTTAAGCTTAATGGATACGGGATTGTAGATAAACAAAACCCTAAAGCATTTAGTATTGTTCCTAAAGATAAAACAATAAAGATTATCCTAAGAAAACCTCAATATGATTAATGCCCTAGAGATTCTTAAAGATCTATGTAGAGATTTCAAGGGTGATAATTTTGAAATTTCAGATATTGAATGGAAAGTTCAAAATCAAAAAAAAGACTCTGCTTTGTTTTTTAAGTCTTCAAAGAGTTATGAAAAATATTTAGATAAAACAGAAGGTTTTAAATTAGTTATTACTGATTCAATGGATATTTATAACGGGCTTAAAGAAAATAAAATATTAATAGATAAGGAAAATTGGCTTGAATCTCAAAAGAGATTACTTGATGAGGTTTATCCTTTGTCTCTAAACCACGTTACAGGAATAACAGGAACTAATGGTAAAACAAGCACCACTCATTATCTAGAAGAGTTAATCTTTCATGAAAAAAAGAATGTACTAAGAATAGGAACCTTAGGTGTTTTTTATAATAAAGAAAAAAAAATGGATTTTTCTTTAACTACTCCCTCGTTTATAGATTTAAGGAAATGTTTACATGAGTTTAAAGATGCAGATTATGTGATTCTTGAAGCAAGCTCGCATGCCTTAGAGCAAGAGAGGTTTTATAACATTCCTTTTAACTTAGCTGCATGGACTAATTTCTCTCAAGATCATCTAGACTATCACAAAACGATGAAAGAGTATTTTAATTCAAAACTGAAAATATTAAGGCATTTAGATAAAAAAGAAATACTGGTCCCAATAGAGGAAGAAATAGAAGATTCTAGTTTTACCACTATACCTGTAGAAAAATTAGATTTTTCAAAAGAAGAAATAGAAAACAATCCAGAGTTGGGACTTTTGTTTAATCAGAAAAACATTTCATTAGCATATGCTCTTTTTAAAGAGATTTTTAATAAAGATTCAAATTTTAAAAAAATAAATTTTTCAGCACCAGATGGAAGGTTTAATTTTATAAAGTATAAAAATTCTCTAATAGTTATTGATTTTGCTCACACTCCAGATGCTTTACTTAAAATTTGTGAGAGTTTGAAAAAGAGTTTCTCTCAAAAAAAATTGAAAGTTTTGTTTGGTTGTGGAGGAGATAGAGATCCATCAAAAAGGCCTCTTATGGCAAGTGCTGTGGAAAAGTATGCAGATTCCATTATTTTGACTAGTGATAATCCTAGATTTGAAGATCCTAGTAAGATTATCGAAGATGCTTTTTTGGGCTTCAAAGATCAAAAAAAAGTTTTAGTGGAGATTGATAGGGTTAAAGCTTTAAAAATAGGCATGGAATCTTTAGATTCAGATGTTTTTTTAATAGCAGGGAAAGGACATGAACCTTATTTGGACATCAAAGGTGAAAAGATTCCTTTTAATGATAAAGAAGAAATTTTAAAATATATAAATGATTAATACTCAGCACATACTAAATTATCCTGGAATTATCCAAACTTTTGGAAGTAGTTTGTCTTTGAAAAAAAACTATCAAATTTCTACTGATTCCAGGAGAGTATCAAATGATACTTGCTTTTTGGCCATCAAAGGTGAAGTACATGATGCATTTAAATTTATTTCATCTTTAGAAAATTGTGAAATAAGTGTTTTTGAAAGTAGTAAAGAAAAAGATTTAGAGGCAAAAAACTTATCTGGATTCTTAGTTTCAGTTGATTCGATAAAAGATTTTATTTTTTATCTTTGTAAAGCGCATGCCCAAGACTGTTATGATAAAGGAGTTAAGACTATTGCAATATCAGGATCAAATGGGAAAACAACAACGAAAGAAATGTTGAAACATTTATTTGATTCTTTATCTATAGATGTAATTGCTACTAAGAAAAATGATAATAATCATTTTGGGGTACCTTTTACAATTTTTAGATTAAATCCTGATATTCATAAGTACGCCATTGTAGAATATGGAAGTAACCACCCAGGAGAAATGGAGTTACTTTGTAAGATGACTTTCCCTGAAGTTGGAATAACGACTAATATTGGCCATACACATATGGAGTTTTTTAAAACAACTACAGATGTTTTTAAAGAAGAAACAAAGATTTTTCATAGGATTTATGGTTTAACTAATGGAGAAGGATTTTTTCTTATAAATAATGATGATGAGCACATTAAAAATTTAACCAGCAAGGGGAGTAAAACTTTTGGTAGGAATAAATCTGATTTTAATTATACCTTTGAAAATGGTTTTGTCTTGAATGGTGATATAAAAATAAAAAATTCAAATATTATTGGAGATTATAATTTCTCAAACCTTGCTAATGCTTTTAATATTGCTAATTTTTTAATAAATGACAGACAGAGCGAATTATTAGAAGCTTGTGCTTCTTTTTCTTCAACGAATAATAGATCTCAGTGGATAAGTTGGAAAAATAAAAAAGTATTTTTAGATGCTTATAATGCTAACCCAAGCTCTATGAGAGTCGCTATAAAAGCTTATCTCGATCATATACAGAGAAATAATTTAGAATCAGCGGCTTTATTAATAGGTGACATGAATGAGCTTGGGGAAAACTCAAAAAAATATCATGAAGAACTTGGCTCTTTTGTATCTGGTTTGTCATTACCAGTCATTTATATAGGAAAATATTCAGATGACTTTAAAAAAGGTTTTGATAAAAATTTTAAAACTTTCTTAAATATTAATAATGTTGATTGGGATGTTGAATTGAATAACTATAAGAATGTTTTTGCCAAAGCAAGTCGTTCTTTACAACTAGAGAAAATCTTCGATATAAATAAATAAGATGTTTTATCACTTTTTTTATCCATTAAGCGAAAGCTTTGCTCTTTTTAACGTTTTTAAATATATAACGACTCGTTCTGCTATTGCATTTTGTATATCAGTAATCGTCTCAATCTTTTTTGGAAAAACTTTTATTAGTTTCATTAAGAAAAAACAGTTTGGTCAACTCATCAGAAATGAAGGGCCAGAATCTCATAAGAAAAAAAGTGGAACTCCTACGATGGGAGGAGTTTTAATTATTATTAGTGCGTTTTCAGCAATTCTTTTATGTGGAAATTTTTTATCAAAGCCTGTGTTGGCAGCAATTTTTGTCATACTTTCTTATTTTGGATTGGGATTTTTAGATGATTATCTGAAGGTTGCAAAAAAAAATACAAAAGGAGTTAGTGCAAAAGGAAAGCTTGCTTGGCAATTTTTAACTTCTATACTTGTAAGTTCGTGGTTAGTTAATAATCAAGTGGTGACTACGGAGCTTTACTTACCTTTTCTAAAATACCCAGTTTTAGATCTTGGGTTTGTTGGTTTTATTATTTTTTCTTCAATTGTGATTGTTGGCTCAAGTAATGCCGTAAATCTAACAGATGGTTTAGATGGTTTAGCGGTAGGGCCAATTGTAACTAGTCTCGTCACATTAACTATAGTTTGTTATATCTCTGGAAATATTGAGATTTCTGATTATTTATTTGTCCCTTATGTTCAAGGCCTTGGAGAAGTTACCATTCTTTGTACGGCGTTAATGGGAGCGTCTCTTGGATTTTTGTGGTTTAATTCATATCCTGCAGAAATTTTTATGGGAGATGTAGGTTCATTATCTTTGGGTGGTGCGCTAGGAATTATGGCAGTTTTATCAAAAAGTGAGTTTTTGCTTTTGATATTTGGCGGTATATTCGTGCTAGAAGCGCTTTCTGTCATGATTCAAGTATTTTCATTTAAAACTCGTGGCAAGCGAGTATTTAAAATGGCGCCAATTCATCATCATTTTGAGTTAAAAGGATGGCAAGAGCCGAAAGTTATCGTAAGATTCTGGATACTTAGTTTGATTTTTATGGTATTAGCTCTTATGAGTTTAAAATTGCGATAAAGCTCTTACTATCTATTTAGAGGTATTATGGAACATTATAGAGGCAAAAAAGTTTTAATTGTTGGACTTGGTAAAACAAGTTTTGTTCTTATTAATTTTTTTAATAAGTTAGAGTGTCAGATTAAAGTTACAGATATTAGGCCTATCTTTGATCTTAACAAACCAGTAAAAAGAGTTAAGAAAATTTCTCCGACTCCGGAATTGGTTTTAGGTGAACATAGAGAAGCAGATTTCTTAGAAGCTGATATAATTATTTACAGCCCTTCAGTTGATCCTCATATTCCTCAGTTAGAAATTGCAAGACATCACGGGAAAGAAGTTTATTCTGAATTTACTTTTTCAGCTCGTTATTGCACAAAACCAATTATTGCAGTTTGTGGAAGTTACGGTAGAACAACTATCGCTCATATGATTGCTTATATTTTAAAACTAGATAAGAAAAACGTTTTTGTAGGTGGAACTAGTGAAGAACCATTTATTAATTATCATTTATTAGACGATAAAGAAGATGTTGATTATGTAATTGTTGAATTATCACCACAACAAATTAAGAGTTTGAATTTTTTAAAACCAATATTGGTTGTCTATCCAAACCTTGATGAAATAAAAATTCCGCCAATGTTTAGATCTGTTTCAGAATATATTGAAACTTGTTTGTCTGTTGCAAATCTCTTAGGGCCTGAAGGCCATTTAATTTTAAACTTTGATAAACTTGCTTCTCTTGGAATTTTCAAGGATATGAATGCTCAAACTTGTTGGTATTCAAGAAGATCGTTTGTAAAAATGGGAATAGTTGGAGATATTCAAGGAACCCATTTTCATGATAAAAGAATTCATTCTAATGTTCATTGCCACTCAGAGTTTAAAGTAAACAAGATGAGAATTATTGGGCCTAGAAATAGAGAAAATTTAATGGCTGCAATAACTGCTTGTAAGGCATTAAAAGCTTCGGATGAAGCAATTCAAGAATGCATTATTAAGTTTCCAGGAATCTCTCATAGGCTTGAATATGTTATAGAGAAGAATGGTGTTAAGTTTTACAATGATTCTAAATCTGAAAATATGTATGATCTTCAAAAGTCTTTGGAATCTTTTAAAGAACCAGTTATTTTAATTGCTGGTGGAAAAGATACAGAACAAGAGTTTGAAGGGTTCACGAATGTTATCAATGAAAAAGTAAGACTCTTAGTTATAGTTGGTGAGTGTAAGGAGTCACTTAACAGAGCAATTGGTGATTCAACCCAGACTTATTTGGTCGGATCTTTTGATGAATCAGTTTTGATTGCCTACCAGAAATCACGCAATGGTGATACAATAGTATTATGCCCAGGAAATAGTTCTACTGATGTATTTAGAGATTATGTAGAGAAGGGTAATTACTATAAAAAACTAGTCTATCAATTATAGGTATTAGTTTTTCAAATTTAAGGAAAGGGAATGGACGCTCTTCAACTTACTAGAAATCTCAGAATATTTTTATTTACCCTCATTAGCTTAGCATTATTTGGATTAGGAATGATTTATTCATCAAGCTATATGTTTGCGATGGAAGAGTTTGGAAGTTCTAATTATATTTTTATTAAGCAATTAATCTTTGTATTTTTTTCAGTTGTTTGTATAGGGGTTTTATCAAAGTCAAAGTTTGAGTTTTGGTATAAATCTATTTTCCCTCTTCATATGTTTTTTACTTTTCTTGTGTTTTTAACATTTATTCCACAAATTGGAGTAACTATAAAAGGTGCATCTAGATGGTTAAACTTAGGTTTTACAACTATTCAACCTGGAGAATTTGTTAAATACTCTGCTTTATTAACAGCAGTTTCTTTTTTTCATCATTTTGAAATTTGGAGTCAAAAAGAGAAAATAAAAAAAGCTACAATTTTATTTGCACCATTACTTCTTTTATTACTTCAGCCTGATTATGGAATGTTTTTCTTATGTTTTTGTAATATATTGTTTGCATGCTTCTTAAGTAATTTTCCAAGAAAATGGTTTTATGGATTTTTGTTTTCATCTGTGATTGCTATGAGTGGGTTGTTAGTTCTTGCTCCGTATAGAGTGAAAAGATTAATGAGTTATCTTGATCCATGGAAAGATCCAATGAATAGTGGTTTTCAAATAATACAATCTTTTCTTGGTTTTGCTCACGGGAGCTTTTTCGGAGCTGGTATAGGAAATAGCAGAGAAAAATTATTTTATCTCCCTGAAGCTTATAATGATTTTATTTTTAGTGTAATAGGTGAAGAGCTTGGATTTGTAGGGGTTTTTATTTTAATAGCACTTTTTATGAGCTTTGCTCTTTCAGGTTTTAAAATGGCGTTATCTTTAAAGAATAAAACAAAATCTTCTTTTGCCATTTTGGTAATTGGAACAATTTGTTTCCAAGCAATTTTAAACATGGGTGTTGTTTTGGGACTACTTCCAACTAAAGGTTTAAACTTACCATTTATTAGTTACGGGGGATCTTCTTTATTGGCCAATGCTTTATTGCTTGGTTTATTCTTTTCCTTGTTTACTAAAAAATATGATCAAAGAATTTTCCATTCAGAACTCTGATATAGACTTAGAGTTTAGTAAAGATTTATCTAGATATTCTACAATGAGATTGAAAAGCGTTGGAAACTTAGCAACCGTTAGATCTGAGAAAGCACTCATTGATCTCTTGAAGATTTTAAATGAAAAGAAGTTGAATTGGAGAATGCTTGGTTGGGGTGCCAATCAGTTGTTTCCTGAAAATGCGAATGATTTTTTCTATATTAAAATTCAATTTGATTTTGATAAAAAAGATTTTCAAATGAGTAAGCAAAAGACATATTTTCCTGCTTCGGTGTCACTAAATGATTTAATTTCACTTGCCATGAAAAATGAAATAAAGGGATGGGAAGCAATGACTGGAATACCCGCTAGCTTAGGTGGTGCTATTTTTATGAATGCGGGAACAAGATTGGGAGAGATTTCTGATTTTGTGGAGTCAATTAAGATTTTAAATAATAAACAAGAAATTGAAATTATTAAAAAGAACAATGAGAGTTTTTCATATAGAAAAAATAATTTTTTAAAAAAAGGTGAAGTTATATTAGGAGCTACTCTTCTTCATTTTGAATCTGATCCTAATACTAGCAATAAAATAAAAAAATATTTGAATTACAGGAAAGAAACTCAACCATTAAAAACGTATAATTGTGGATGTGTTTTTAAAAACTTTGAAAGTATTCCAGTTGGTAAGCTAATAGATGATTTAGATTTAAAAGGATACTCAAGTGAGCATTTTAGGATAAGTGAAATTCACGGAAATTTTATAGAGCATTTTGGATCTGGATCATTAAAAGATCTAGATTCTTTTATACTTGATATAAAAGATAAGGTGTTTAAACAAAAAGGACTGGTTCTTGAATGCGAAGTCCAATATTCTTATAATTAAATAATGTTGAAATTTCTTTTTTTATTATTCTTTTCAGTAAGTGTTTTTTCTAATGAAATTTCTTTTCATGAATTAAAATACAAAGTTGAATTTGGAACGTGCCCGAAGAAAACGACTGGTGATTTAACTCTTAAAATATTAGATAAATTTAGAATAAGTAAATCTTTACTTGAAGCGAAAAAGTATATTTTAGACAAAGATCTTGAAAGTAAATTTTTTCTTTCTAGTTATGATATTAAATTTAATCCTGTAAGTAATGAGTTAGATCTTTCATTTAATTGTCCTGAGCCATTAGCAAGATTGCAGGTTTATAATGAGAATGGGACCGAGTCTTATTTTTCAGTGCTTTCTAAAAATGGAAAAAAAGTTGATCCTAACTATGAAAATGCCCTAAGAGCTGAAAAAATATTAACGGCTCCTTTGCCAGTACTTTCTATGAATAAGTCACAAATCAATAAACAAAGACTCATAGATATCTCACGCTACTTAGAAAAGATTGATAAGAAATTAGTTAGAAGAATTTCAGATTTAATAATTGATGAGAACGACAGGCTAATTATTATTATAAGAAATCCTAATCATGCAATAACCGCCTTTGTCGGTCAGGATGATTGGAAGAATAAATCAAAGAGATTGTTAAAATCAATTGAGTATTTTGATCAAAAGAAAAAGTATCCACAATATGTTCGTTTTTTAAATTCAAAAAAAATTGTTGTCAAATTTTCACACCGTTTATAGCATTAAAGTAGAGTTATTACTCTACTAAGAAGGAATCTGAGTCCAAGATTTGAGAAAGGAATCTCATGAAACCTAAAACGAGAAAAGAAAATATTATTGTTGCTCTTGATGTAGGGACGACAAAGGTATGCACTATCATTGCCAAAGATCACAATAATGAATTAGAAATTCTAGGTGTAGGAACACATCCAAGTTATGGATTAAAAAAAGGCTGTGTTATTAATATCGATAAGACAGTTAAATCTATAAGGTGTTCGCTTGAAGAAGCAAAATTAATGTCTGGTCTTTCAAATATCTCAGAAGCAACAATAGGGATAGCAGGAAACCATATATATTCGTTTAATAGCTCAGGTGTTGTTGCAACCAAAAATAAAGAAGTTGGCGAAGAAGATGTTGAGCGAGTTTTAGATGCAGCAAAGGCAGTAGTGATTCCTTCAGATAGAGAGATTCTTCATGTTCTTCCTCAAGAGTTTAGAGTTGATAATACAAGAGGAATAAAAGATCCCATAGGAATGCACGGGATAAGACTTGAAGCCAATGTTCATATAGTAACAGGACAAACAACTTTAATTCAAAATTTAATTAGATGTGTTGATCAAGCTGGAATAAAAGCGAATGAAATTATTTTACAGCCAGTTGCTTCTTCTAGATCTGTATTAAGCGAAGAAGAAAAAGAACTTGGGGTAGTTTTAATAGATATTGGCGGCGGGACAACTGATCTTGCTGTTTGGAAAGAGGGATGTTTAGTTTGGTCTCAAATTATTCCTGTTGGAGGAAATCATTTTACGAATGATTTAGCTGTGGCCTTAAAATGTACGCATGATGAAGCAGAGAGAATAAAAATAAATCACGGGACAGTTCTTCCTGAAAAAATAAATAACTCAGCAAATATTTTAGTTCAAGGTGTATCTGGAATGACACCTAAAGAGGTTGAATTAAAGCATATTAGTGAAATATTAAATGCAAGAGCTGAGGAATTACTAAGTATAGTTAAGAAAATTTTAACGAATAATAATCTTCTAGATAGAACAAATGCTGGATTCGTTATCACCGGTGGTGGTGGATTATTAAATGATATGATTCCTTTTGCTGAATATATTCTAGAAAAATCAGTAAAAATTGGCTTCCCAGTTACTTTTGGTGGGATGACTAATGTGATGGAAGATCCAAAGCTATCAACTGTTCTTGGATTATTATTAGAATCAAAAAGAGATGAAACAAATAATCACTTTGAAGAAGAGGTAAAACCTAGAGTTCAAAATGATGAAAACGATATAATGACTAAATTTGGGAAGTCATTAAAAAAAGTATTTAAAGAAATTTTTTAATTCAGGAGGAATTATGTTTGAAATAGCAGAAAATCAAGAAACTAAATCAGGAGCTAAAATTGTAGTTTTTGGAATTGGTGGAGCTGGATGTAATGCAGTAAATACAATGATTAAAGAAGGACTTGGTGGTGTTACTTATTTAGTAGCAAACACAGATGTTCAAGCGTTAGATGCAAATCAAGCACCTGTAAAAATTCAATTAGGTAAAGATATAACAAAAGGCCTTGGAGCTGGTTCTAATCCTGAAGTGGGAAAGAAAGCTGCAATGGAAGATTACGATACTATAAGTAAGGCCCTTTCAGGAGCTGATATGGTTTTTATCACTGCTGGAATGGGTGGTGGAACAGGAACTGGGGCTGCTCCAGTAATTGCGAAACTTGCTAGAGAGCTTGGTGCTTTAACTGTAGGTGTTGTAACGAAGCCCTTTGGTTTTGAAGGGAAAAAAAGAATGAGACAAGCAAGAGAAGGCCTTTTAGATCTTGCTTCTAACGTTGATTCTTTTATTACAATTCCTAACGATAGATTATTAGAAGTTGCTGGTGAAGATTTGAGTTTAGTTGATACGTTTAAGAAAGCTGATGAAATTTTATTAAATGCTGTAAAAGGAATTAGTGATCTTATTAATAATACAGGTCTTATCAATTCTGATTTCTCAGATGTGAGAGCAGTGATGAAAGGTAAAGGTATTGCTTTAATGGGAACAGGGATTGCAAGTGGAGAAGATAGAGCGGTAGCAGCTTCTAAGCAAGCAATAGAATCTCCTTTACTTGAAGATGTAAGAATTAATGGAGCAACTGGCTTAATTGTTAATATTTCAGGAAGCTCAAACCTAACGACAAGTGAAGCAAATAAAGCGATGACTTTCATCATGGAAACAGCCGATGAGGAAGCAGAGATTATTTTTGGAACGGTAATAAATGAAGAGCTTGGAGAAGAAGTAAAAGTAACTGTTATAGCGACAGGACTTGAGACTTCTCAATTTCAAGTTACTCCTAATGATATAAATATTTCAAGAGAAGAGCTTGCTCAGAGTTTAGGAGCAATTAGAAATGATGAAAGAGCTGATGTGCATGCTCCAAGTTACTCCTCTCATGAACCTTCAAGAATGGCTTCTCCTCACGAGTTGCCATCTGGCTCACTAAGAGAAGCTATAAAAGAAGTTAAGCCTTCAGAAAGCTTACCGCAAGCTCCTGTAGCTCTAGCGCCTGTTGCTGAGGCAAGTAGAATAAACACTGAGATTAGTAAGGATAGAACAAAATCGATTGCTGAGAAGCTTGGATTTATTAACTTTGATGAGGATGAGTTTGATACGCCTTCTTATTTGAGGAATAGAAACTAACAACGTTTTTGAAAAGAATTTTACTAATTTTTTTGTGTAGTTGTAGTTTTATAGAAAATAGAACTCTAGATGAAAGATTTGAAACTAAAAAAATTACGACTACTTCTAAAACTAAAGAGATAAAAAATTACTAATAGAGAATGATTGGTATTGTGGTTATACAGAATATAGTACTAGTGGTCACTACTATCCAGATTTAATAGGTGTCCAAAGAATAAACAATGAATACTATCTTTATCGTCAATTCAATGGAGCTGCTGGCTACGAGAATGATGGGAGGATTTACAAGCTAAATGATTTACATGCCAGTGGAAATTATTCAACTTTTAGTTATATCTGCACACCTAAGTCTTTATCAGGAAAAGGCCCTGTAGGTAGCATTGATTGCGGAGACAAAAATCTTAGTAAAAACAATTCAGATGATTTATTTCTAAAAATGAAAGTCAACTCAAGCGGTAAAATCTTAGCGGACATGTATTATGATAAGAAATATTTCAAGAAAGCTTATACGGCAGAGGATGCTCCAAGCCCTAGTGTTTCTCTTCTTTGTAACAAGAGTAAATATAAAAGAGTTAAAGATTAAGTAATCATGTTAGATTTATTAGAAGTGAGAAACTGTGAAATTTAAGAATTTTTTCAAACATCTTTTTAAATTCTTTTTAATTCTGTTGTTAATTTTTTTTATATTTTCATTCTTAATAAGTTTTATAATAAGTTCTGGGAAAACAGTCCATAAAAGCGACAAAGATTTGATTCTTGATTTTCAAAAAAACAGACCAGTGTTTAAAAAACTTTTAGGAATGATTCAAAAAGATAAAGGCTTACTGAGAGTAGATAGTAATTGGACGTCTCCTGCTAATCCTTCTTCTATTGGAATTACAGATGAGCGCATGAATATTATAGGGATATTTTTACTAAGCTCAAAACACCAAGAGGGTTTAACGCCTACAGCAGACCTGGTGAAATAAAATTTATTTCGAGTAGTTTGGGAATCGTTGGTTCTGGTAGTACAAAAGGATATGCATATATAGAAGAACCTGGAGAATTGGTTAATCAATTAGATAGCTATAAATATAAAGGTAAAAGTACAGATATTGGATATAAGAAAATTGAAGAAAATTGGTATATTTATTTTGGGTACTAATAATATTAATTAATAACCACAATCAGCCTTATACTCCAAAATACTTTGTAACGATCGACATAAAAAGATTCTAATCTCTTCAGAGTTCCTAGTGAGAGTATTTTTTTAACTTACAAGCATTTAAAGCATCATCATAATCTATAGCATGTGTTAAATTGTAAGGATAAGCTATAAATGAACAAGAATAAACTAAATCATTTTTAGTATAACCAGCATTATGAATTTTGTTTCTAACGTTATCAAATTTAAAAAAATGTAAAAATTCGTGAAAAATGATATTTTTATAAGCTATCAAAGCTGTTTTCATAAAATTATCATCACTATTAATTATGGATTGACTATTTAGAACAAAGTTTCTTGTATCATGTAATCCCATTCCACCCAGGGTTATTTTATTTAGAAAAGGAACATATTTGCCTGCAGCAAAGATAGATTGTCTTTTGGGTTTATAACAATCTATTCTGACTCGATGATAAAATAATCTCTTCCGCGCCTTTGCAAAGAGTTTCGGGTTAATAGATGCAATTTTTTGTAAACCTTCCACTACAACACTTTTAACAAATATATCAAAGTTCTCAGAAATTTCAGGGATTTCTCTGCAGGAAGTTTTTATGTTTTTTATTTTTAATAAGTGAGTGAGAGTTTTATGTTTTTTAATTTCAATCTCTTTTATATTGTTAGGAGTCGAAAAATGATCATTGATATTAAAAGGAGTACTGTGAGAACAGCTAGTCTTAGCATAACTAATTAAGCTCATAACAGACACTATAAAAATACACATATTATTCATTTTTAATCCTTGCTCAATGATTGTATATCATGATTCCAAAAGAAAAATTGAACGAATGTATTATTTACACGTTTTGGGTTATAGCAAGATTAGAAATTAATTAACCACAACAATCGGCTTATAACCCAAGATGCTCTGAAGTGATCGACGTAAAAAGATCCTAATCTCTTCAGAATTTCTATTATGAAAATTTTTCTTTTTATTCTTAGCTTCTAGGTTATTCAGATTACCTTCACTTATATTCACACCATAACTAACAAGTTTAAATGTCTCTTTATTCATGATAATCATTCCATTCTCAGCAATTTTTCTTCTTTGAGAGATGACTGAACGTGGGATTTCATTGTGAGCATAATCAATAAGAAGTGGTTTTTTAAAAGAAAGATCATAGACTTCAATATCATTGTCTTTGAATACTACGGAGTCAAAATCTCTTATAAAATTTGTTTTAATTTTTGGAAAAGTTGCACTAATAAAATCATAATTCTTTTTTAATAAAAAAGTTTCTCCGTGAATAGGAACATGATGAGTGAGATCTAGTTTTTTCATAAAAGTGCTTAGATCAGCTTGTCCAGCATGGCCAGAGCAGTGTATTTTAAAATCTTTGTAAGTGACTAGCTCCGCACCAAGATCAGTAAAAGCATTATATAAGCTTTGAATTTGCTTTTCGTTTCCAGGAATAATACTTGAACTAAAAACAACTTGATCGCCAGGTTGGACTTTAAAATATGGAGAAATATTTTTTGAAATATTTTTAAGTGTAGATCTAAAGCTTCCTTGGCATCCAGGAGCTAAGACTAGGTGATGATTTTGGATACTACTTTCCATCTCTATATCTAAAGCGTCACTTTTCTTTAAAAGGCCAGCATCTACTGCACATTTAAAACTAAAATGCATAGATCTTCCGTAAAGAAGAACCTTTTTATTTATTTCTTTAGCAATATCGATAATTGATTTAAGTCTGTGAATATTTGAAGAAAAAAGAGTGATAAGTGTTCTTTGATCCCTTGAAAGAACTTTTTTCAAATCCGTATAGACCTCTTCTTCTCGAGTACTAAAACCAACTTTTCTTACACTTGTACTATCTAGAAAGCTTACAAAATTCTTAGATCCCTTGGCACTTTTATTAATTGATTTTAAATTTTCAAGAACATTTAGAGATTTTTCATGACATTTAAAATCTGAAGCAAAAACTAGAGACTGATTATTGGCATTAATGAAAAAACCAAAAGTTTGTGCTGTTGAGTGATCAACTTCAAAAGGGATGATTTTAATATCACCTATTTTGATTTCTTGAAGATTGTTTATAACTTCTAAGTTTAGATCTTTTTTTAATTTGTTTTTAAGAACAATAGATGTGTAGTGAGAACAATAAATTTTAAGAGAAGGAGCTTTTCTTAAAAGTAGTTTTAACCCACCAATATGGTCTTCATGACAATGAGTGATTAAAATAGAATCAAATTTAGCGAAGTCGACATCTTCATAATCTGGAATAAGGTAATTAATCCCAAGAACTTTATCTCTAGGGAAAAGAGTTCCTGAGTCTATGATGATACCGTGGTGAGGAGTTTCAACTAAACTCATATTCCCACCAATCTGGCCCACGCCACCTATAGGAGTAAATTTTAAGTCATATTTATTGTTGGATGGATTGCTCACTTACTGATTCTTTCAAGTTTTCTGTGGTATTGAAAGTAGTATGTATAACTTCTTTTAGCTTTGATGAGATTATGCCAGCAGCATTGTCAGTTTCTTCTCCAACAATAACATCTGCGTATTGTTTTTGAGGATCTAAATATTTTTGATACATAGGCCTAACAGTTTCATAGTATTGAGAAATTACTGAATCAAGAGATCTTCCTCTTTCCTGGATATCTCGGTGAAGCCTTCTAATAAATCTAATATCAGCATCTACATTTAAAAAGCATTTAACATCAGCCATTTCCCTAATTCTTTTATCGTATAGAGCAAATATACCCTCAAAAACTAAAACTTTTGTTGGGTAGAGATTAATGGATTTATTTTGAACTCTCTTTGATTCCTCGAAATCATAAATAGGAGATTCGATAGTCTCACCATTTTTAAGCATAAAAAGGTGTTCAAACAGAAGTTCCCAGTCAAAAGCATCAGGATGATCAAAGTTTGCTTTTCCTGACTCGGTGAAGTTTTCTTGAGGTTGATTTGGCAGATAATAAGAATCCATAGAAAGCATAGTAATCTCGCTTGATGGAAGCTTATCTATAAGTTTCTTGGTAAAAGTCGTCTTACCTGAACCTGATCCACCTGCAATAGCGAGAATATACATATTAAAATCCTTATTTTGCTCACTTTTTTTAACTCAAAAATGAAGATTTCACCAGAGTGATTTAGAAAATATGAAGATATTACCTAGTTTAAGCTATATATGGGTAGTTAGTGATATAAGTCTTAGTAACATAAAAGGCTAAAAATTTTGAAGAAATTCCACTCAATAACTCTTTCAGCTAAAGAATACCCAGGCTTGTCTGAAAAAATAGAAAGTTACGAATCAGTAATAGTCTATGAAGGCGAGTTAGAAGAATCAGAAATAGATGAAAAGCTTGGAGAGTTAAGTTATTGTGGTGGAGATCTTGGAGATGATTCGATTCAAAAATTAGAATTGTTAATAGAATCTCAAGGTAAAAAAATATACTTCTCTGATCTTGATGAAGCAAAAGATTTTCAAAAATATTTGCTAGAAGTACATCAAATCAGAAAAGATCTTTCAGAAGTAGAAAGTAAGGATTGGTCTGAAGAATGGAAGAAGCATTACGAAAGAATTGATCTGGGTTATAAGAATTTATCAATTGTCCCTTCCTGGGAGAAAACAGAAAATAAAAAAGAAGAAATTTATATTTATCCAGGACAGGGTTTTGGGACTGGAACTCATGAGACAACTAGACTTTGTCTTAAGATTCTAAAAGGGCTTGAAGATCAAGAAGTAAAAGAAGTGCTAGATTTTGGATGTGGCTCTGGAATTTTAGGAATAGGTCATCAAAAAATCTATTCATCTAAAGTTTGCTACTTTGATATTGAAGAAGCTGCGATGGAAAATACAAGGGTGAACATTGATTTAAACGAGATCTCTCTTAGAGATTGTCATGTATTAATGCCAAATGAAAAAGAAAGAATCAAAGATAAAAGTTATGATCTTGTTTTTTCTAATATCTTAAAGAATGTTCTATTGCTAGAATCTGCATTTTTAAATGAGTTAAATTGTAAAAACTTAATATTGTCAGGAATTTTAGTTGGCCAAGAAGCAGAAATCATTAGTCATTTTAATGATCTTAATTATGAAAATTCATTAATGATGGTTGATGGTGATTGGGTCGCTTTATTAATGAAAAAGAAATGAGAGCAATACTATTAAGAAATCTTAGTTTTAGTGAGTCTGATAAGCTTCTTATAAAAGGTGAAGCCTTTCATCATCTAAAAAATGTATTAAGAGTAAAAAAGGAGCAAGAATTGCTCCTATTGAATGGAATAGGGAGTTTTGCAAAATCAAAAATTATAAATATTCTAAAAAATGAAATAGAAGTAGAAATTTTAACTACAGAAAAAAAATCTGATAATAGAAATATTGATATAGCGCTTGGCCATATTAAAAAAGATGCTTTTTTTGAAGCATTAAAAAAATCAATAGAATGCGATGTTAAAAAACTTATAGTATTTGAATCAGAATACTCTCAAAGAATAGTTTATAAAGATGAAAGAATGAAAAAAATTATTCAATCTTCCATAGAGCAATCAAATGCTTTTTATGAACTAGATGTTGAACAAGAAATTAAGCTTAGTGAAATTTCATTTAAAGACTATGATTTTATTTTCTTTTTTAATTCTCAAAGAGATTTAGAGAAATCTAAGCAAGAAGCTAGACCAACAAGAGATCAAAGAATCCTAATTATTATTGGGCCAGAAGGTGGTTTTTCTTCTAAAGAGATAGAAGAGCTAGAAAAGGTATCAAATTTATTTGAAATCAACGCTAAAACCAATATTATGCGCTCTCCCAATGCTCTTAGCTATGCAATAGGGCATGTACAGGCAATGATAAATATGAGAATCTAAATCTATAAGATTTAGGAGTGTGTGCATGGATAATCTTGATAATTTTAATCTTTCTGAAGAAGAGTTTAATTTTAATCCTTTAACTGAAGGACTTGGTTTTAATCAGGAAAAATATAAAAAGTTTGTTGAAAAAACAACTGTTACATCAAGAGATATTGAAAGCATAAAAAGAAAAGCTAAATTCGAAAATAAGAAAGCTAAGAAACCAGTAACATTCAAAATGCCTAATGCTTCTGTAGATAAAAAAACACCAATTATAAATAAGAAAAGTTCTAGCTTTGTTTCTAGTAAAGAAACAATTAGCTTTTTTAAGAAGTTATGTTCTTGGTTAATTGATTTAGTTGTTATCACTGGCTCAGTATTAATAGTATCTACTCTTATTAATTATTTTCTTCTTGGAACAATGAATTTAAATCTTATTGAGAATACAAGTTTTTGGACTTATTTCATGGCGCCATTTTTTATAACGTATTATATCTTTTATTTTTCAATTTTTTGGAAAACAACAAATCAAACTTTAGGAATGCACCTTCTAGACTTAAGTATTGAATCTAAAAGAAAAGAAGATCTAAGCTTTGCTCAAACTTTCTTGAGAGCAATCTTTAGTTTCTGTTCTATTTTTACTGCAGGAATTTTTGAAGTTCTTGGGTTTTCAAGTGCAATCTCTTGGACTGAAATTAAATCTAAATGAATCTAGAGTCCTTTTTAGAGAAAAACTCAGATAAGAAAATTGTTTTTACCAATGGATGTTTTGATCTTCTTCATAGAGGACACTTAGAATATTTAAAGAGCGCAAAAGAATTGGGAGATATTCTAATTGTTGGCCTTAATTCTGATGAAAGTGTTAAGGGGTTAAAAGGAGACTCAAGACCAATTAACAATGAATCTGATAGAAAATTCTTCTTAGAATCACTAGAGAGTGTAGATTGGGTAGAGATTTTCAATGAAAAAACGCCTTTAGATTTAATAAGAAAAGTTTCACCTTTTGTTTTAGTTAAAGGTGGAGATTGGAAGGTTTCCGAGATTGTTGGAAGTGAGTTTGTTTTAGAAAATAAAGGTGAAGTAAAATCTCTTCAGTTCATAGAAGGGTATTCTAGTACTAAACTTATTGAGAAAATTAAAAAATCATGAAACTTAGCTTAATTTCTGATATTCATGTTCGATCACAAGATGATGAAAGGTATGATCTTTTACTAAAGTTTCTTTCCAAAAAAGAAACACTAGAAGCAGATGTGATTGTTTTTCTTGGGGATATTTTTGATCAATTAATAGGACCACATATTGAGTATTTATCTGAGTATTCAGAGTTTTTTGTTGAATTAAGAACAATGCTTAAGACTAAGAAAGTATGGTGGTTTGAAGGTAATCATGATTTTCACTTTGAAAAATTTATTAGAAGACATGTTTCTAAGGATTACCAAGAAAGTTTTGAATATATAAAAAAAGAAAAAACTTTTATATTGGATTCAAAAAAAATCTACATGTCTCATGGTGATGAATTAGATGTAGAGAACACATCTTATATGAAATATAGAAAATTCATAAGAGGAAGTTTTTCAAAATTTATTATAGAAAGAGTTTTATCCTTTGAGAGTCTTTGTAAATTAAAAGAAAAGTTTTCAAAAAAATCTAAAGAAATGCAAGAGGGCTTTAATAGGGAAGAATCTCAGGGAAAGTATTTGCGCTATGTTGATAAACTAAAAGAAGAATTTGATTTAATATTTTTAGGACATAGTCATATATTGGAAGAGTTAGATTATTATAAAAATGTAGGTTTCCCACCTGTGGATAATAAATTTATAAGTATTAATCAAAATATTAGTTATATAGATATTAATTAGCTCTTCGACTAAGATAAAACTTTTCTTTCAATGTTAAAAAATAATCTTTATCTGGATTAATTATAAATTCAACTTTATCTTTAAGATTTTTTTTAATAGTAATAATATCCTTGGATGTAATATCACATGTTACTTGCCCATCAACTGTCAGGCAGACATCTTTTTGATTATCTAATAATTGAATATTCATTGATTTTTCATCAGGGATAATCAAAGGTCTATGAGTTAATCCGTGAGGGCAAATTGGTGTAAGGGTTAATCCTCCAACTCCTGGGTGAACGATGGGGCCACCGGCGGCTAGACTATAAGCAGTAGAGCCTAAGGGAGAGCTAATAATTAAACCGTCTCCTGCTACATTAAAAACTGGAGAATTATCTGATTCAACAGATAATTCAAAGAGCCTAGCGATATTATTTTTACTTAACACAGCATCATTTACAAAGCGGGATTCAAAAATTTTCTTATTATCTCTAGAAACTTCTACATGAAACATTTGAACAGATTTAGTTGTAAAATCATCTTTTAAAACTCTTTCAAGCGCATCAAACATCTCATGACCACTAAACTCTGTAATAAAACCAAGTTTACCATAATTCACACCTAAAATAGGAGTTGAGCTTAACATTTTTCTACAAGTACCTATAAGTGTTCCGTCTCCACCTAAGGTTAAGATAAATTTATTATTAGAAAGATCTTTTTTAGAAATCAAAGAGTAACTAGCATCTGGTATAATAGCTTTTAATCTTTCTCCTTCTTTTTCTAAAAAGCAAAAATCTATATTTTTATTTTTAAACCAAGTAGCTACATGATTCACTGTATTGTTGAATTGGTGATCTCCGCTAGGTTTTAATGTGATTGCTACTCTATTTGCCATTGTTAAGTTTAATTATAATCTCCTCTGAGGTCTTTTGTATATTCTCAAAGGGCTTTCTTAGGAATTTGCAATTATAAGACTCAGCTTTTTCCAGGATTTGCTCTGAATGATAAGCACTCATCAAAATGAATTTCTGAGAAACTTCAAGTCTTGAATATTTTTTTAAACTACCTTCTAATATATCAAAACCACTTAAATCATTGAGCATGAGATCAGTGATGATGAGATCAAAGTCTTGATTTATAATCATGTCTAAACCAGTTTGACCCATAGTGGTAGTTTCAACTTCAAAACCTTTACTTTTAAATATAAGCTCTAGAGATTTTAAGATTAAAACTTCATCTTCAATGACAAGAATTTTCTTCATTGTTTAATGGTATGAGAAGCTTGAAAATAGTTCCAGAAGAATCTGATTTTTCTAACACAAGATCACCTCCGTTTTTTAGAGCAAGATTCTTTGAGAGTGAAAGACCTAAACCATTACCTGATTCTTTATTCGTGTAAAAGGGTTTAAACAGGTTCTCCTTGATGTTAAGAGGTAATCCACTAGCTGTATCTTCTATAATAAAGCTAAAAAAAGACTTATCTGCCTGAGTCTTTAAATATAAGTTTTTTGATTCTTTTTTATTTTTTAGCTCATGAATGGCGTTATAAATGAGGTTGAAAAGAATTTGGATAATGGAGCTTATATTAGTATCTAACTTTATATTTTGATGCTCTTCCGAGATATCAAATGAATACTTAATAAGTCTTAGTTCACTTTTTAAAATAGCAGTCAGGGTATCTAAAATATCTTTAACATAAATCTCTCTTTTATCTTGATCTTTGATAAATAAGTTTGTCATGTTGTTTAAAATATTCTGTGCTCTTGAGCTTGCCAGCTTAACTTCATCGAGAAGCTCTTTGGATTCTTTAAATGCTTCATCGTTTCTTAAAATATCCAAAACCATATTAATCCCTAAGATAGGATTACTTAATTCATGTTTTAAAATATTAAACAATTCACCAAGCAATCTAATTCGGTGATAATGAAAAATATCAGGACTTAAAAATGAATTTTCTTCTGCCGAATACTTTAATATAAGAAACGACCAAGGAGGAGAATAGGTTTGAGAAAAATAAGTTTGATCTTGAGTATTAGTTAGAGTTTCTTCTTCAGGGGTTTCAATTTCCATTGAATAACCAATTTTTTTAAAAATCTCTAGAAAGATTTTAGTATCAAGTAATAAGCTGTTTTTATTTTCAATATAAGAAAAGGCCATGTCTAGTTGGTTAACGAAATCAGAAAATATATTCATTTCTTTTAGACTAGGAGCAATGAGGTCATTTCTTGAAACGATTAGTATAATAGAAAGCTTATTTAAACTAATAGCATGACCTAGAAAGTTACCTACGATTCTTAGTTCTTCACTGATTGCTTTTTGGTTTAAGAAAGCATTGCTTTTACTTTTTTTAATTGCTTTAAAAATAGAGTTAAAAGAACTTGATGATAAATAATAGGTTTTTTGTTTTTTATTTTCAAAATCAGAGACAGAAGCATTTGATCTTCCTTTGTGCTGAGTAAGCATAATAAATGAACTATAAGACTTTAAATCATCTAATTTAGATAGTTTCTTGGGAATATCATCAAGCTTCTCAGATTTAATAAGCTCTTTAATGATATCTTGATATGTAGTAGAAAAATTTTTAACAAAATTATTTATGATCTTTCTTTTGGCTGGGAACTTTAGATTTTGAAAAGCTTCCTTTTTTCTTAAATTTGTTATCTGCCTAGAATTAATTGTTTGATTAAGATGATCCAAGAAAACAGGAAGTTTTTCCATTGGAAGCAACTCTTTGTTGTTATTGATATTTATAATAAATTTATTATTTGGAGATGAGAAAATTTTTACATTAGCCTGATTCTCATTTTTTACAGATTTCAAAAAAGGATAGTTTTTTAAGTCTATTGTCATTTGAGAATAGATAGAAAGCTTTTTAGAATGAAACATATGAGGTATGTTTGACATAAATGAAGTTTAATTCAGGAGTATCTTAGATACAATTGGCTATATGCAAAATAATTGGATATTAAAAAAAATTGGGTTTTTTCTTAGTAGAATTAGTGTCTATACTTTAGGGTTAAGCCTTCCTTTTAGCTTCGAATACCTAGCTAATGAGAATAAAATTTATGGATATTTGAGTGTATTTCTATACTTTGTTTTCCTGACCTCAAATTGGTACTTATGGGGAAAAGAGATTAATTACCGCTTTAAAATTTATGCTAGGGCTAACTCCTCTTTAGATAGAATACTAGAACGAGTAATTATTGGATTAGTTTTAAGTCTTTTTATTTTTTCTTTTATTTTTATTTTCGGACAACCTTATACAAAATTTTTTTACTGGGCATTTTGGATTCTAGTAACTTTAACTTTTTCTTGGCCAACAAAAAGAAAAATTATAGATCAGAGAATATCTTTTGAGTTTTCAGAGTTAAAATTCATGGATGGTTTTGAAAAAATTTTGCTGTTTTTGGTGTTTTCCTTAATTCTTATTTCTATTCCTGTATTTCCTGAGTTTTATGGAACAGATGCAATTAAAACATTCTTAGATTCCAAAGAAGTTATTCACGAACAGTTGTGGAGCTTTTATGACATGGTTTTATCTCACGGAGAAAAACTTAGAAGTGAAAATAATTTTTCTTATTTTGTGTTTTCATATTTTCTTTTTTCAACTTTATTTATTTCAAGTTTTTACTGCCTACTGCGATTAAATTTCTCACGAAAAATTTCACTAATAGGTTGTTTACTATTGCTTTCTTGTAGGTCTACTTATTCATTTTTAGATACTCAGATTATTGATATTTTCCCTGTGAGTGTATGTATTATGCTTTGCTGGAGCTTTGCATGGGCATTGAGTTCATCAACATATAGATCTGGCTTTCTTGTTGGAGTTATTGGATATTTTTGTACTATTGTGAATATAAAAATCTTATTCCTTCACATGGTGTTCATGATTACATTTTTAGTTATGGCTAAAAAAAATAGATCTTCTTGGTATTTAAGGCAATTTTTAAAATACACCTCTCTTGGAGGAGTTTTTACCTTGTTAACTCTACTTCTTCATCATGGCTTTGATTTAAATAACCAGTTATATCTTTTTCCGGAGATATTGAAGAGTTCACAAAATCTTTTTCAAAAGAAAGCAATTTTTATACTAAGTATCCCTGGTCTTTTTTTCTTATTTAAAGATATTTTTGATGGGAAAGAAGAAACAAATCTTTTAAGAGTTTTTATTTTGCTCACTATTGCTTTTTTGTGGGGTCTTTTCTTAGAAACGATGGCGATTAGATCTTTCTTTCTTTTAGCTCTGTTTTCTTTTTTGAGTATTTTCCCTATTTCTAAAATAATCATTCGCTTAAATCCTTTAAAAAACAAAGCAAACCTAATATTTCTTGTTTATATAGTGTTTTGCTTATTGGACTCAAGTCTTGAGTATCGTATAAAGAACCTATTAAATTGGCTCTAATTGATGTTTTTAATCAGGTATAAGAATATCTGTGGAAAAAAGGTCTTACATAAGAACATATTATTGACACTTCTATTTTCGTACTATTAAGTGATTGAAATTATTGAAAAAAAGCTGTTGGAAATAAAAAACATTTTATTTTGACTGTGGAAAAGAAATAGATTTCTTGTGGAGAAAGTGCTAAATAAAAAATAATTAAAGATGGCTAAACGGCATTAAACTGACTTTTATGGACAGTTTTAAAGGAATCTATGAGTTTTAAGGTCAAAGATCATTATTTCAATCTTGCAAAAAAAAATAATTATTTAGCAAGGAGCGCCTTCAAGCTCGAAGAAATAGATAAAAAATATTCAATTATAAATTCAGGTTCGCATGTTCTAGACCTTGGTTATTATCCAGGTTCGTGGATTCAATACGTTCTTCAGAAACCTAAATTTTCAGGAATGGTTACAGGAGTAGATATTCAAGAAGTAAATGAAGGGCTGGCGAAAAACCCAAGATTAAATCTTTATCAAATGAGCATAGAAGATATCTGTGAACTTGCAGATATTGGGGTGGATAAAAAGTTTGATGTTGTTCAATCTGATATGGCACCAAAAACTACTGGAATTAAAACAGTAGATCAATTAAGAAGTTTATCATTGGTTGAGCTGGTTTTTTATAAGCTTCCCATACTTTTGAAGGAAGGTGGTGATCTTGTAATTAAAGTTTTTGAAAGCCAAGATGCTCAAAATTTTTTCAAAGATCAAAAAAATCAATTTGAAAAAATTAATTTTCTTAGGCCCAAGTCAACGAGAAAAGTTAGTAAAGAGTATTTCGTTATATGCAAGGGATATAAATTCCCTTAAATTGCCATAGAGCTTCTATCTTATTAAGCTAAACAGCATGAATTTAAAAACTATTATAGCTATCATTCTTATTCTTGCTTTCAGAGCGTCAGTTTTTGAACCTTATAAAATTCCAACTGGATCAATGATTCCTACAATGTTGATTGGCGATTTTATTTTAGTTAATAAATATAAGTATGGTTTCAAGCTTCCTTTTAGTCATGTTTTTAAAGAGGACCCTATTTATTTAACGGGACCCCATCCTGTTAAGCATGGAGATATTATAGTTTTTAAATATCCTCATCAAACGAGTATAAACTACGTTAAAAGAGTCGTAGGAATTCCGGGAGATGAATTAGAATATATCAACAAAACTCTTTATATTAACGGAGTTGCACAAGAAAAAGTTCCTCACGATGGCAGAATCATTTTAAAAGATATGGATAAAAAATATCTTGATGAAAGAATGGATTTTGATTTTTTTAAGGTTCAAACAGGCGATGTGGAACATGTCATTCAAATAGATAAAAATCAAGGTGATTGGAATAATTTTGATCCATCTATTTTTAATGGTGAATACAAAATTACAGTTCCCAAGGATCAGTATGTAGTAATTGGTGATAATAGAGATTATTCAGCAGATTCAAGGTCTTGGGGTTTTGTTCCTTTTAAACATATAAAAGGTAGTGCGCAGGCGGTTTGGTTTGCTGTGAATCTTCCTTTTAATTTTCCATGGGAAAACATAGAGAATCCCCAGTACTCTTTTAGGCCCTGGAGAATTGGAACAGTTCTTAAGTAAAAATATTTTATTTCTCACTTATCAATTTTTGTCAGGTAATGGTGAGTATTCAGCAAAAACATTTCTTTTCGGGTATAATTTTATAGGTTTTAAAACTATAAATTAGAAGAGGATTTGGTTTATGTCTGAAATTTTAGAAAAAGTTCATTCTACTTTAAACGAAGCAAAAAAAGTTGTATTTGGCCAAGACAATATGCTTGAAGGAATTCTTTGTGCTTTGGTTTGCGAAGGACATTTGTTAATAGAAGGTATGCCTGGGCTTGGAAAAACTCTAAGTGTTTCAACAATGAGTAAGTTATGTGATCTTGATTTTAAGAGAGTGCAGTTTACTCCGGATCTTTTGCCATCTGATTTAATTGGAACGATGGTTTATAATCAATCAAAAGAAGAATTTAGTACAAAATTTGGTCCTATTTTTACTCAGATTTTATTAGCAGATGAAATAAACAGATCTCCAGCAAAAGTTCAGGCAGCGTTATTAGAATCGATGGCAGAAAAGCAAGTAACAATTGGGGATGAAACACATCGTTTAAAAGCTCCCTTTGTAGTACTTGCTACTCAAAATCCTATCGAACAAGAAGGGACTTATAATTTACCAGAAGCTCAGCTTGATAGATTTATGATGAAGATTAATGTTGATTACCCTGACTTTGAATCCGAAATAAAAGTTTTAGATTTAAAAAAACAATTTCACAGAGAAATAAATCCAATGCTTACTCTTTCCGATCTCTCTGTTATTAAAGAAAAAACAGAAGCGGTCTATGTTGATGATAAAATTAAAAGCATGATTGTGAAAATGATTCATTCAACAAGACCTGGCAATGAAAACTTTAGAAAAGAATACAATGGAGTTATTACGGCGGGTGCAAGCCCAAGGGCATCCATTTGGGTTTATAAAATTGCAAGATTTAAAGCTTTTTTAGATGGAAAAGATTTTGTTAGTCCTGATCATATAATGTCTATTATTCCACAAGTGTTAGGCCATAGAGTCGTCCTTTCTTATGAAGCGATCATTGATAATATGAATGTCGAGAAAATAACAACTGAAATCGCTGCTAAGTGTTTATAAAAGATGAATCTAATTGAAATAGAACGAGTTGTATCAAAACTACAAGCTCATTTATTTAAAAAAGCAAATAGTTATAGCGTAGGTCTTTTTAAATCAAAATTTAAAGGTTCAGGGATTCAATTTAGAGAACATCAAATTTATGCTCCTGGCGATGATGTTAGGTTTATTGATTGGAAGTTATCAGCTAAGTCAGCAGACAAGACTTATATCAAAACATTTGAAGAAGAAAGAAATGTTGAAATTGTAACGATTATTGATATTAGTCCTACAATGTTTACAGGTTTTAATTATGTTTCGAAACTTCAAATGGCACTTGAAGTAAGCTGTCTCATTTATCTTCTAGCAGAAGAAAGCAAAGATTATCAAAAGGTTATTTTGCTTTCTGAAAAAGCAGTTGATCTTCCAAAGCTAACAGGAAAAAAGGGAATAGTTTCCTTGGTGTCTCATTTAGAAAAAAAGGGTTTCTTAAGAGAAGATGGTAAAGTAAGAATTGATGGAGAATACAATAGTAAGATGGATCCTTCTGAAAAAATAAAAACTTTGAAAAGTTATCTTGCAAGAAAAAAAGAAGTTATTCTTTTGAGTGACTTTTATGATTCTACATTTTTATCAGAGATAAATAAGCTAATTGGTAATAAAAACTTAAATGTTTTTAAATTAGTTTCTCCTTTAGATAAGAATAGCAGTAGTCCTTATTCTTTTAAATCAGTGAGCTCTAGTGGTTCAGGTTTTAGTTTTTTTAGGGGAGAAAAACAAAAAGTTGAGGTAGATAAAAAAATCAAGAGATTAAACATTGAATCAAAATATTTAGAAGACTTTGTAAAGGAGATGATATGAGTAAATTTATTATATTCTTCTTTTTAGCAGTTAATGTTTTAGGGGGAGATTACGAAGCTCTTCTTAAGGTTGATTCAGAAAAACTTGTGAAAAACGGAGATTCTTTCAATTTTACTTTAGAGCTTAATCAAGCGATTCCAGAAGCTGCTTTAAATAAAATTTTTGAAAAAAATGAAGAAAAATTAGGTTTCATTCATATTGTTGAAATTAGAGGTGTAGATCTAGCTAAAAACGAAATAAAGCTTAAAGGAATTTATGAAAATATAGTTAATAAAGATGAGATTTTTCTAAAATCAGAAGATGATAATTTAAAAATAAAAGTAAATAACCTTGAAAGATTTAGTAAAGAAAAAATTAATGAAAAAAGAGGCTTTCATTTTTATTCTAGAGATCCAGAACAAACAAGTTCCATTAGTAAGAACACTGCTAAATATATATTAATTTCTTTATTACTGCTTATCTTAATTGGCTCTTCTTGGTGGTTGGCAACTTCTAAGAAAAGAAGATCATCAAAAAAAAGGAAAAAAGAAGAAAGGTATTGGAGAGAAACTTTCTCAAAAGCTAAAAAGAGAGATGATTTTGAAAGTATCTATCATAATAAAAATAAATGGATGAAAATGTTCAGTGCAGACTCATCCTTTTTTTTCAAAATTATTAATAAATATCAGTACCAAGAAAAATGGTCTGATGAAGAATTAAATGAGGTGAGGTTGGCTTTTAGTCGTTTTAGAAATGGAATATAAATCAATATATTTTTCTATTTTGGGATTGCTCTTGCTTGTAGCCTGGAGCTTGAGTTTTTGGAGAGTCTTTCATAAAGGGCTGGTGCTTGGAAGTGAGAGAAAAGATTCTTTTAAATTTTCTCTTAAAGTAATTATTTATGTTATTGGGGTAATAGGGATTTTGTATATTTCTTATGCAATGTCTTTTCCAAGAAAACCTTTAAGTTATTCAAGCAATACTAAAGATGTAAAAGACATTTTTTTGGTAGTAGATGTTTCAAAGTCTATGGAAGCAAGAGACTTGAAACCTGATAGATTGGCAGTGGCTAAGGAAAAGCTTGAAGAGTTTGCGAAACTAAAACCAAACGATAGGATTGGAGTTATTTTATTTTCAGAGAAAGTTTTTACCTTACTTCCTTTAACAACAGACACTGAGCTTATTACAAAATATATTTCTGATATAAAAATTGGGTTTCTAGGATCTGGAACTAATATAGGAGATGCTATTGGTTTAGCTGTTGCGAGGTCACAAGCAAGTGAAACTAAAAAGAAAGTAGTTATCTTATTAACGGATGGAGCTAGTAACGTTGGAAATTTAACACCAATTAAAGCAGCAGAGCAAGCTAAGAAATTTGGAATAAAGATTTATACTATAGGCCTTGGAAGTGACTCTAATGCACGTATACCAATAGGCTGGGGCGGTTTTCAACGAATACCTGGAGGTTCTTTTGATTTTAAAACTTTAAAAAAGATTTCAGATCTAACAGGTGCAAAGAGTTTTAAGGCGCAAGATAAATCAGCTTTAAAAAGAATCTTGTCTGAGATTGATAAGTTAGAAAGAACAAAAATTAAAGTTAACAATCAAAGAGTCTATGAAGAGTTTTATTATAAATATTTTTTTATTGGGTTTTTATTGTTTTTTGCAGCGGAAGTATTGAGAAAGTTTTTCTTAAGGGAGGCTTTTTGAATTTTGTTTACAAGCAATATTTACTCTTAGTAATTATTGTTTTTTTATTGTTTAGCTTTTTTAGTTTCAAGGAAGAAGGTCGTTTTTTTAGATGGGTAAGAGATCATTGGTTTTTTAAGAGATCAAAATTTTCAATTGTTTCAAGTTTTTTTAAAACAATAGGTTTGGGCTTGTTATTGCTTTCTTTGCTCGATTTGAGAGGGAAAGAAGAATCTAGAGAAGATGATGTTAAAGAACAGAAAACAGTATTATTAATTGATAATTCATTAAGTATGTTAGCTGATGATGTTAGGCCGAATAGATTATCTAAGGCGTCTTTTATAGCAAGACATTTTGTAAAAAATTCTATTGGCCATAAGATTTCAGTTGTATTGTTTTCAGATAATTCTAAAAGAATTGTCCCTTTTACAAATGATCAAGACTTACTTGATGCTAGAATCTCTGGGATCTCAGATAAAATAGCGCTAGGTGGAGGAAGTAGTATTGTTAAAGCAATAAAAGAAACGGAGCAGTATTTAAGAACCAATGGGTCTGATGGTGGAAACGTTTTAGTTTTAACTGATGCAGAAAGTTCAGATGAGCTTGATTTAAAAATTTCTGATTCTATTAATCTCGCAGTAGTAGGAATTGGAACTGAGAAAGGTTCTAATATTCCTCTTAGAGATAGAAGAGGAGTTTCAAGAGGTTTTAAAGAAAGAAATGGTAAAAAAGTAATTACGAAGCTGGATAGAGAATCTTTAGAAAAAATTTCTAGCCTTTCTAAATATTCCAAAACCTGGGTTGCTTCAACATACTCATTACCTACAAATGAAATTTTAAGTTTTTTTGATGCTTCAGATCAACAAAAAAGTGTTAAAGGAAGAGTAAGCACTAAACCTGTTTTAACTCAATATCTATTGGTTCCTGGAGTTGTTTTACTAATGTTGGGTTTTATATTCTCATCTTTTAATCCTTATATTCTAGCAGGTATGTTCTTTTTAATCAGCACTGATGCAAATGCTCAAAACTTTGATCCAGCCTCTAAGATGGCAAAGAAAAAAGAAATGGAGAAGTTTGAGAAAAAAGAAAAAAAATATTTGAAAAAATGGAAAGAAAAAGGTTTGTCGCAGGAAGAAAAAATGGATTTAGCAAGTTTGTACTTGCGTCTTGATAAAAATGATCAAGCCAGAAAGATTTATAAAGAAAATTTAAAAGAGATAAAAGAAGGAAACAAGGAAGATTTCTTTAATTGGTCAAGTTTAGATTTAAAAGAAAATAAACTTAAAAATGCTATTGGCAAACTTAAGGAGTTAGATAAGTACTTAGAAGATAAAAGTGGAGAGGAATATGAAGATTTAAAAAACAAAGTTCGTGAAAACACGATGCTGGCACTTAAGAAAAAGAAGAAGAAGAAACAAAAAAAAGACAATAAGAAAAATGACAAAGATCAAAAAGAAGGGAAGGAGGGAGACAAGAAAAATAGCAAGGATCAAAAAGGTAAAGATCAAAAAAATGAGAAAGAAGGCAAAGAAGATAAAATGAAAAAATCCAAAGATAAAGATGGTGAAGGTAAAAAGAAAGAGAGTAAGATGAAAAACTTGCCAACAGTTTTAAAACAATTAGTTGATGAAGATAATAATATGCAAAAAAAGTTTATGAACACAAAAACAAAAGATAAAGGGTTTAAGCAAAGGAGAGATTGGTAGTGAAGTATATAATAATGTTTCTTATTAGCTTTTCTTTGTTTTCAGCTGAACTTAGAGTGGAAGCACCTGGAAAAGTAGGAGTTGGAGAAATCTTTGATATTAAAGTAAAAGTTTCATCAGATGAGAAACCCGAAATTAATTTTAACCTCGAAAATCTTGAGCAGGTGGCTAAAAGTGAAGGAGGGTATTCTTCAAATATTACAGTCATAAATGGAAGAACACAGAGAAGAGATGAGTATATTTTTAATTACTCTTTCAGGCCTCTGAAAAAAGGTAGAGCTCTTATAAAAAACATTCATACAGTAGTAAAAGGTAAAACTGATCTTCATAATGAGGTCGAAATAGAAGTTGTGAAAGCAGTGCAAAGTGACAAGAACATATTTATTAGAGCAGATGTTTCTAAGAAAGATCTTTATAAAAATGAACAAATAAAACTAGATTATAACCTTTATTACAAAGTTGAAGTTAGTAATTACAACATCTTGGCCTTTCCTAAACTTGAAGGTTTTTTAAAAAGATTTAGAAAAGAAGCTCAGAAAAAAGAAATGGTTAAAATTGGTGGTGAGAAGTATATGAAAATACTTCTGTATAGCTCTGTTTTGTATACAGATAAATCTAAAGCGATAATTGATCCAATGATTGCTCAGGTGATTTATCCTGTTCGAGGTGGCGCAGATCCTTTTAGAGGCTTTGGTTTTGGATTTAGAGAAAGAAGAAAAAAGAACTATGCAAGTTCAGAAGTTGAAATCAGTTCAAAAGATCTCCCTATTGAAGGTAGAGATAAAAGTTTTACAGGTTTAGTAGGAAAGCATACTTTCACTTTATCTGTGAACAAAGAAAAAGTATTAGTGAATGAACCTATTGAAATTAAATTTAGTGTATCTGGCCCAGGGAACTTAGAATCTTATCAAGCACCAGACTTTTTAAACAATGAAAAATTTGAAAAATTTGAAAGTGATTCTAAATTGCAAATGAACCATGATTTAACGGCAACTAAAACTTTTACTTATACTTTTCTACCTAAGTTTAATCATGATCAAAAAGCTAAGAATCTTAAGTTTAGTTTTTTTAATCCAGAAACAAAGAGTTATGAGTTTAGCGAGGTTAAATTTCCAGCTATTATTGTTAGGGGAGGAGCTGTTAGATCAAATGGTGAAAAAGTAAGTACAATAAATCCAATTAAATTTGATTTTGATAGAAATATATTGGGTCCTTATATAAAGTCCAATAAGAAATCTCTTTTTTCTAGTATTCATAAATCTATAAACGTAATACTCATGCTTTTGAGCGTTATCTTTTTTCTATTAATATTTTTTGATAAAAAGACATTTTTAAATTTTTTAGAAAATAGGAGATTTAAAAATCTTTCAGGTAAAAACTTTAATTATGCCAACGTTTATCGTTACCTAGATGGAATGAATGAAAAATCAGAAAATGCTAGGCTTAAAGTTAAGAACTCTGAGCTTAGTAGCGACGCTAAGATGTATTTTTTAACATTACTAGATTCTCACTCCTTAGCGAAATATAGCAAAAATAAGAAGAAAATAGATGTGACTTTTAATAAAAAATACTTTAATGAAGTAGAAGGTATTATTAATAAAAGTTTAAACAATGAAGATAGTTCAGAGTCTTAGAGAAATAGAACCTAATAAAGAGATATTTCTTGCGATAGGAAATTATGATGGTGTTCACCTAGGACATAAATATGTCTTAGAGAAACTAGTCAAAACTTCTAGGTCAAAAGATGGTATCTCAGTTGTGATTACTTTTTTTCCACACCCCAGAGAAGTCATAGCACCCTCTACATTAAAGTTGCTTTGCAGTTATGAAGAAAAAAGAAAAAACCTTACAGAATTAGAAATTGATTACCTAGTAGAGCTTCCTTTTAACCGAGATTTCTCTACAAAATCTCCCGAAGAATTTCTTAGGGAATACATTTTCTGTCATCAAAAAATCTCTTATATACTTCTTGGCCATGATTTTTCATTTGGATCAGAGAAATCAGGTGGAGTTGAGAATCTAAGAAAATACATTAAAGAAAACAATTTGGAAGTAAGTTTTGATTCTTGCGATTCATATGCAGTAGATGGAAAAGTGATTAGTTCTACCGAGATCAGAAATCATCTCGACAAGGGAAGAGTTGAGGAAGCGAGTAAATTAATAGGCAGAAATTTTTCTTTATCTGGGATTGTTATAAAAGGTGATGGGAGAGGAAAAAAAATAGGATTCCCTACTGCAAATATTAAATTCAAGAACAATAGAATGATTCCCTTGAATGGTGTATATGTTTCTAAAGTAAAATATGAAAATATGATATATCATTCGATTACGAACATAGGAACAAAACCGACTTTCAAAGATTCTAAAGAAAGAATTGTAGAGACAAATATTTTTGATTTTAATGAAGATATTTATGGTGAAAACTTAGAGGTCTTGTTCATGAGTTTTATCAGGGAAGAAAATAAGTACTCATCAGTAAATGAGTTAATTAATCAAATACAACAAGATGTTCATCAAGCAAAATCATACTTTAATGAAAAATTATAGGTAATACCTTTCTGGGTTTATATCTTAAGTTCCTTTAAATTTTATCCGATAAATATTCTAGAGGTATTATGTTAAACGAACAATTTTCTTCATTGATAAGTTCCACAGGGATGGCAACTCAAAAAGAGTTGAAGAAGATTGATGTTACTCATAAGAATGATCCCTTTGCTGAGTTTTATTTGCACGACTTGGAAAACTTTGATGAAAACAGGTTTATGCATTTAATGGCTGAGGCTAATGGGCTAACTATTTTAAAAATTAATGAGGATGAAATTTCAAGTGAACAACTTTCTGTCTTGCAGAAAAAAGTTGTAACCAAATATAGACTTATTCCTGTCAATGAAGTTTCCAATAAAATCATACTTACTTCATTTGATCCCAACGCAAAAGAAAACCTAAAAGAATGCATGGAGATTTTAGGAAAGCCATGCGAAATAGTTTTAACTAATATTTCTACATGGGAAAAACTTTATTCTAGAGTCAAAGTTTCAGTTAAAGAGTTAGTTGATTCAATTGAAGAAATTGATGAAACAGAAGTGCAGGAAGATGAAAAACAAGTATTAGACAATATTACAAGTGATGTGGTTTCTTTGGTTAATCATATCCTCGCCGATGCTTTTTATAGAGGAGCTTCTGATATACATGTAGAACCTTATGAGAAAAAATTTAGAATAAGATTTAGGATTGATGGCTCACTTGTGGAGATTAGCAGTCCTCCGAAGGCATTATCTCTTGCAATGATTTCAAGATTTAAAATTATGGCAAAGCTAGATATTTCTGAAAAAAGACTTCCTCAAGATGGAAGAATGAAGATTGGAATAGCTGGCAGAACAATTGATTACCGAGTTTCTAGCATTCCAACACTTTTTGGAGAGAAAATTGTCTTGCGTTTGTTAGACTCTTCAAGTCTTGAGTTGGATATGACTAAACTTGGATTTACTGAGAAGCAATTAGAAATTTTTAAATCGGGAATTAAAAAACCTTATGGAATGGCACTTGTAACGGGGCCAACGGGTAGTGGGAAGACAACGACTCTTTATTCGGCATTAATGGAGTTAAATACCATTAATACTAATATCTCAACTGCGGAAGATCCTTGTGAATTTAATCTAGAAGGGATCAATCAGGTGAATATTAGAAAAGACATAGGTTTTGATTTTGCTAAAGCTTTAAAATCTTTTTTAAGACAAGATCCAGACATTATAATGGTTGGAGAAATTCGAGATACAGAAGTAGGAGAAATGGCAGTAGAAGCAGCTCTTACAGGACATTTTGTTTTTTCGACCTTACATACTAACGATGCAGCATCAACAGTAACTAGGTTATTAAACTTAGGAGTTGAACCATTCTTAGTTGTTTCTTCATTAAGTGTTATTACAGCTCAAAGATTATGCAAGAAAATATGCGAGAACTGTAAAGAAGAAGTTAAAAGCACAAGTGATGAACTTGTTGCTTGTGGATTAGAAGCACTGTCAGCAGCAAAAGTGAAAATATACAAAGGAAAAGGGTGTGATCATTGTAATCAGACTGGAAATAAAGGAAGAGTTGCTATTCATGAAATTTTAGAAGTTACTCCGGGAATAAAATCTTTAGTTCTTAACGGAGCATCAACTGATGAAATTAAGCAAAGAGCAATATATGAAGGAATGAGAACGCTAAGGATGAGTGCCTTAATGAAGGTTGCTCAAGGATTGATATCATTAGAAGAAGCTGTGTTAAGTTCATCAGCTGATATAATTTAGGAAAAGATTATGAGTGAAGAAAATAAAAAAATACCTTCTAAAGTAGATGTAACAACTATATTAGATAATCCAAGTTCTTCTATGGATGCCACCACTATCTTAGATAGTGATCCAACGATTACTCAAAGAGCAACAACTACAGAAATTGATGCAATAAAAATACAACAACTTTTTAAACTAATGGTTGATCAAGGTGCATCGGATTTACATTTGAGCGCAGGAGCTGCACCTGCTTTAAGAATAGATGGTGATATTGTTAGAATAAAAGTAACACCGTTAACTGAAAAAGTTTGTAGGAAAATTATTTATCAAGTTTTAAGTGATAAGCAAAAAGCAGAGCTAGAAAAAAACTTAGAGATTGATTTTTCTTTTGGTGTAAGAAATCTTGCAAGATTTAGAGTTAATGTGTTTTATGCACAAGGAAAACTTTCAGCAGCTTTTCGATTAATACCTTCAGTTGTGCCTGACTTTGATGCGCTTGGGTTACCAAAAGTTTTACTAGATATTACCTCAGCTCTAAATGGTTTAATTCTTGTGACGGGGCCAACAGGTTCTGGTAAATCAACAACCTTGGCTTCAATTATAGATCAGTTAAACCAAACACATAATGGACATATTATTACCTTAGAAGATCCTATTGAATTTGTTCATAAGCATAAAGGTTGTATTGTGAACCAAAGAGAAATAGGAGCTGATTCTTTTAGTTTTAAAAATGGTTTAAAAAGTTTACTAAGACAAGACCCTGATATTATTTTGGTTGGGGAACTTAGGGATCAAGAAACAATAGAAGCAGCATTAACGATTGCAGAAACAGGACATTTAGTTTTTGGAACTTTACATACGAATTCAACTGTTCAAACAATCAACAGGATCGTAAATGTTTTTCCATCAGATAAGCAAGATCAAATTAGAAACTTACTTTCATTTGTTCTTCAAGGTGTTGTTGCTCAACAACTTGTACCTAAAATTGGAGGCGGAAGACAATTAAGCCAAGAGATCTTAGTTCCTAATTTAGCGATTAGAAATTTAATAAGAGAAGATAAAATTCATCAAATCTATTCTCAAATGCAGATAGGTCAAGATCAATCGGGTATTGTGACTATGAATCAATCCTTGATTGGATCTTATGAGAAAGGATTTATTTCAAGAGAAGATGCAATTGCATATTCGAACAAACCCGAAGAGTTATTAAAACATTTTGGCTTGGAAAAAGTGAAGAAGGCATCGTAATGGTTGAGTTTAAATACGAGGGATTCGATAAAACAGGAACTAGGGTTATTGGTTCGATAGAAGCAAATGATCAAAAAGATGCGAAAAGATTACTTCGAAGAAAAGGAATAAGAGCAAAAAAACTAGCTAAGCCAAATATTTTTTCAGAAATGAACATCTCTGATTTGTTAGCAGATTTAAATATATCATCAGGATTTTCAGAAAAAGATATTGGACGATTCACAAAGCAATTAGCCACTCTAGTAAATGCAGGTGTTCCAATATTACAATCTATTGAAATTTTACAAAAACAAGAAAAGAATCCATATCTTAGAAAATCTTTACTTAGAATTTCCAGAAGAATTAGTGAAGGGCAAACTCTAAGTGATTCTATGCAGGAAGATAAAAACTTTAGTAAACTTTACTGTCAATTAATAAAAGCAGGTGAAGTAGCAGGTATATTAGATGAGATCTTAAATAAATTAGATGATTTCTTAGAAAAGAAAATGGCTCTTAGAAAAAAGATTAAATCAGCGATGATGTATCCGGCGATAGTTTCTTTTATTGGAGTCATAGTATTTGTTGGTTTAATGACTTTTGTCGTTCCGCAGTTTGTTTCGATGCTAGAAGAAAACCAACAAGAGATTCCTTGGATTACTCAAGTTGTTATTAATATTTCAGATTTTTTCAGAGAGAATATTTTTAAACTTATTATTGGTTCGATAGCATTCTTTTTTGGAGCTTATTATTTTTTAAGAAAAACTGAAGATGGTCGTAGAATATTTGATAAAGCAATCTTGCAAATTCCTGTATTGGGAAATGTAATTATAAAAGGGAATCTAAGTTCATTCTCTCAAACTTTAGCAACTATGATCAGCTCTGGGATTTCAATTGTTGATGCATTAGAGGTTTGTGCTGATACAGTAGAAAATTCTATCATTTCTAGAGATATAAAAAGAGTAAGGGCTTCTGTAGTGAGTGGACGAACTTTAGCCGCACCACTTGGGAGAATTACTTATTTCCCTGACCTTATTACTCAAATGATAAACGTGGGAGAAAGTACAGGAAATTTAGATGAAATGCTTAAGAAAGTTTCGAAAGTATTTGAAGTTGAAGTAGAAGGAAGTGTTCAATCTATGACTCAATTAATAGAACCTATATTAATTGTAGTATTGGCGGTACTCGTTGGTGGAGTTTTAGCAGCAATGTATATGCCGATCTTCGCTGGAGCAAGTGGAGTTGCCTGATAAAATTGTCAAAATATTAAAATAATAAACTATTTGTATTTCTATGATTTTTTTTAATCTAATGTATAATTAATCTATTGGAGATTTAAGTATGAAAATAAGTAATAAAGGTTTTACTCTTATTGAACTCATGGTTGTAGTTGCAATTATTGGAATCTTGGCAGCAATGTTTGTCCCAGGTTTAATGAATAATCAAGCGAAGGTAAGAACTGTAGAAGCGAAAGGTTCTTTAAGTGCAATGTATAACGCTGAAGTTACTTTTTATGGTGAGTATGGAATGTATCATACTTGTTTAGATTTTATGGGTTATAAGCCTTCAGAAGCTGAACTCAAAAACTTATTTTATACGACAGGTTTCTTAACTCCGAGTGCAGATAATGAAGATTTATCATCAGCTTGTACTGGAGGAGGAGAAGGTGTGAGTTTTTTCGTTGGGAAAAAAAGTTTGGGTGGAAGAGCCGCTCCAACATTACCAGAGTCAAGTGCTGAGGCTGGATCTTTTAAAGCAGCAGCTGCTGGGAATATTTCAAATGTTGATGGCAAGACTGATCAATGGACAGTTAACGAAGTTAAAAAGTTTGATCATATACAAGTTGGTTGGTAATCGTTTATTGATTAATTTTTTTTAATATAAATTTTCTAAGTATAGGGTCTTTCACTCTATTTAGAATTTCTCGAGATAAAAATTTCTTACTCATTTTTTTTGATTTAAGTGAATAATAAATACTTGTGGCCATAGAATTTAGGTTTTTATTTTCTTCCATTATTCTGTTTAGGATTTTATAAGCTTTATCTTTATCATTTCTTTCACTTAAAAAATGGTATGCAGCAAAAAGATTTAAATTTGTCTTGTTAGGAAAATAGTGAATTCCTTTATCAAATAAAATTGAAGCACTGTCTGGGTGGTTTCGGACGACAGATAAAAAAAGAGGTGAAAACTCATAGTTTTCAAAAAAAAGTGGATAAAGATCACTTATAAGTTGAAATCTATAAAACTCCCATGGTTTGTCTTTATCTTTGTGATGATGATCATCAGAGTCAAGGATAGTTTTAATCCATACAAAGCTCGCAAGTGATTTATTAAAATTTCCAATCAAACTCTTCGTAATTCTAGAAAAACGAAAATTATTTTCCTTTTTAATTTCCGGAAGAGAAATATTTACTTTAAAATAAAGTGCAAGAGTAAAAAAAATGAATGTGCTAAATCTAAATAACATTTCCAAGACTTATCCTATATCCAAGAGAGGAGGAGTTCAAAAAGTTTTAGATAACCTTTCCTTGGAAATAAAAGATAAAGAGATTATTGGTCTTTTGGGCTCAAATGGTGCGGGGAAAAGCACTTTGTTAAAGGTAATATCAGGGTTAATTAAAGTAGATAAAGAGAAAAATTTTTTATCTTATCAAGTGAACTATCTCCCTGAGAAATTAAGGTTTTATAAATCATTAAAGGTAAGTGAATGTACTTCATTAATCCTAAACAAGAAAAGTAAGTTAGTATCTGAGGTTCTTGAAAATTTTTCCATCCCTCAAAACAAAAGGATTTCAGAACTCTCAAAAGGAATGATGCAAAAACTTGTTTTTTTGATAGTAGTTTTTGGGAAAAACAAATTGATTCTTTTAGATGAGCCTTTTTCCGGAGTAGATAAGGTATCAATTGAGAAAATGAAAGAAATAATACTTAAACAAAGAAATGAAGGTAAAAGTTTTTTAATATCTAGTCATCTTTCTGAGCATATAAAAGAAATAAGTGATAAGGTTTATACAATAAAAAATGGAAAAATAAATAAGTATGAGTAAGCTTTTTTTTACGAATTATATTAGAAGTAATCATTTTTACTTAGCCTTGCTTGGGATTTTGTTTATAACTTTTTTTGTTTTCATAACTTCATTGGTTACATATAAAACAGTAGATAAGACAATTCTAGATTTAGGATTTTCTTTTTTAACTTTTTTTATAATTTCTAAAGCAGCATTAATAGGATCAAGTTACATGAAAAAAGAAGAGCAAGATGGAACTCTTCATTTTCTTTTAGGGCAAGGAATTAGTAGAACTAAGTTTTATCTTTCACATAGTTTTAGCTCTTTAGGGATACTTTTTTCAAATCAAGTAATTATTAGTATTTCTTTGTACATGCTTTATGCTTGGTTTGTAGGTTTTAGTATCTCAAACTTCTTTTGTGTAAGTGTTTTTATATTTGTAACTGCGATTCTTGTTTATGGAATATCTAATTTGTTTTCTTTTTTTGTAAACTCTTATATTTCTTTTTGTTTAGTACTTAGTCTTTATTTTTTTTCAAATCTTTTTAAATCAATTCAAAATTCTAAGTATTTCCCTGAAGGAGTAGTGAAAAATTTATTGTCTTCTTTTAACTTTTTATTACCAGATTTTTTTAACTTAAACATTATCAACGTACTAGGAGAGAAATCTTTTAGTTTTGATGGGTTTGGTTATGTTTTTGCTCATGGCTTAAGTTACGCCCTGGCAATATTTTTTATTAATTTAATTATTTTTAGCAATAGAGAATTTAAATGATAGAAGCATTTGTATTTATTTTTGGATTATTAATTGGAAGTTTTTTAAACGTGATAATTTATAGAATACCTAGAGAAGAAGATATTGTTTTTAAAAGATCTAATTGTCCTAATTGTAAAAAAATGGTGAGTTGGAAAGAAAATATTCCAGTTTTAAGTTTTATTTTCTTGAAAGGGAAATGCAAAAATTGTAAAAAGAAAATTTCTTTTTTATATCCATTTATTGAAATAACGACAGGTTTCTTAGCGCTCTATTTGTATAAAAATTTTTCTTATGATTACTTATTAATGATGACACTGTTTGCTGTTTTCAGTTTATATATTTGTCAATTTTTCATAGATATTAAACATTTCATTCTTCCTCATGGAATAAATCTAGTAATTGGAGCATTATTTTTATCTTTAGTGATTTTTAAATATTCTTGGACGCATTGGTTGATTGGTGGAGCTGTCGGTTTTGTTCCTTTGTTTTTATTTAGTCTTATCTATGAAAAGTATCGCGGGCAAATCGGACTAGGCGGAGGAGATATCGTTTTATTTGGAGTAATAGGTATTTACTTGGGGCCTATTAATATTTTTCATACAATTACTTTGAGTTGTATTCTTGGCATTTTTATTACATTTGCTTATTTAATTTTTGGAAAAATTTCTAAAATTGATAAGCCCGTTCCTTTTGGGCCAGCCATACTAATTGTATCAAGTATTCAGATTTTGTATCCGAACTTTCTTGAAAATAAACTTATTTCTCTTTTTGGCTAAACTAAAAATTTTTGTTTTAGAAATACCTAGTTTATAATTTAGAGATATAAAAGGAAGAATGTGTTTTCTGGATTAATTAATAAATCATCAATTTTTGGATTAGATATAGGCCAAAGTGCTGTAAAGATTGCATCACTTAAAGAATCTAAGAAAAATCAATTTGTTTTAAAGTCTTTTTCTTTTGCACCTTTGACTGAATCAGCAATATTGGAAGAAGAAATCAACGATAGAGCACAAATTGTTGAACAAATAAGATCTTCTCTGGCTGAAGGAAATATTAAATCCAAGGAAGCTTGTATTGGCTTAAGTGGTAGTGGTTGTGTTGTGAAAACAATGAAATCTCCAGAAGGACCAATTGATGATATTGAAGATCATGTTAATTGGGAAGCAGAACAGTTTATTCCTTTTGGCATTGATAGTGCTGAGATTTCATTGCATATAATGGATAAAACTAATGATATTAATCGTGATGTCATAATGGCTGCAGCCAAGAATCAAGAGATTACTCAGTATATGGAATTGTTAAATTCTGCTGGGTTAAAAGCTAAGGTTATTGATTTACAAGTTTTATCTTTAATAAATATTTTTGAATACAATTATAGTGATTATCTTCATGAGTATAAAGAAGGAACATTGCTAATTGATTTTGGTGCGCAAAGTACAAAGATTATAGTTTATAGAAATGGAATGCCTCTTTTGGTGAAAACTTTACTTATTGGTGGAGTGAATGCAACAGAAGAAATTCAAAAAGAAGTAGGCTTAGATTTTAATCAGGCTGAAGATTTAAAAAAAATAGGTGTTACTGGTACTAAGTATCCTGATGAAGTTTTAGCAGCGATAAAAAAAATCTCAGATAAAATTGTTCGGATGGTTGGAGATGCTGTTAATTTTTATACGAACTCAAACTCTGAAGATAGAATTAGGCATTGCTTCATAACTGGGGGAAGCTTGAGACAGCCGGGAATAGTCGAAGGCTTAATTGAGGTATTAGATATTTCAGTAGAAACGTTGGATCCTTTAAGAAAAATTGGGTTAGCAAATAAAAGCAATATAAGCGAAGGACTTATTGAGTATTTAACTTACTCAGGAGCGGTGTGCTTAGGTCTAGCGTTGAGAAATTTTGATTAGGAGTAAGATTGATCAAGATTAACTTAAATTATAACGAGAGTGCAAAGAAATCTAGCCTTGCTGGAAGTCTTGGTTCAAGTGTTAAAGATAGTGGATTGAATATCTCTTTACTTGCTTTGTGTGCCCTTATAGGTTTTGGCCCTCAGTTTATTTTAGAAGATATATGGGGAAAGAAGATAACTAAGAAAGAAGAAGAAGTTTCTTCTTTGAGATTAGCTGGAGGAAAACTTAAAGGATCGATAAGAGGAATAGAAAAAGAAAGAGCAAAGTTAGAAGATTTAGAAAAAAAAGAAAAAGAATTTTCAGAAAAAAGTAAAATTGTTTCAGAAGTTTTTGATAGAAAGAATAATCCTATGAAGTTAATGAAGTATATTTCTGAGAATATACCTAGAGATGTTTGGATTTTAGAGATAAGTCTTAAGAATGAAAAACTTAAAATCAATGGCTATGCTTTATCTTTCTTAAGCATTAATAAGTTTTTAAAAAATTTAAATGAGTCGGTTTTTTTAAACAAGAAAGCAAAATTAGATAATTATGTTACAAAAACGTTGAAGCCATCAAAGAGAAGAGTTGAAGAATTTAATATAAGTTCTAAGGTGGTGAAGTTTTGAAAGCGCTTTTTAAGTTTTTACCATTTATTATTTTAATTTTTGGTTTATGGGAGTTTTATGGCTTTTATAATGAAAAAAGCAAACGAATGGAAGAATTAGATAGTGAAATCATAGAAATTAATAACAATAATAATTCCATTCAAGAAGATATAAAGAAAATCAAATCTGTGAGTAAGGGATCTGTTGATGAGTTGCAAAAAAAAGTTTTGGAAGCAAAAGGCAACTTAGATAAAGTAAGTAAGTTGATTCCACCAATTAGTGATAAGACTGTGATATTAGAAGAATTATCATCCGTTGCGAGAGATCTGAATATTAGAGATATTTCTTTTAAACCAAAATACGAGAAAGAAAATCATGATGGACTTTATATTACAAATGGAATTGAGTTCAAGGGTAAGGGAACTTTTTTACAGTTTTTAGTATTTTTTGAGAAAATAAAAAAACTAGATAGAATATTTAATATAGATTCTTTGAAGGTTCAGAATAAAACTTTAAAAAAATCTGGAAAGCATGTACTTGTTGACTTTAAAGCTGTAATTGAAACTTTTCATTATAGTAGCGTGGCAGAAACTGAAGACAAAAATAGGAAGAAGAGATGAAATATTTAATTTTTTTATTATTGTTATCTTTTTCAATAAGCTCTCAAGATGACTTTGAAGAAATATTAGATTTTGATGAGTCTGTAGATATGAGAGATCCTTTTGAATCTCCAGACTTTGATGGATTAGAAGAAGAATCTTCAAGTAAAAAAACATCAAAAGTGAAGAAAAAATTATCTAAGAAAAATAGAAAATCTGAAGGTTTAAAACTTAATTTAAGTAAAATTGAAGTAAAAGCGATAATACTTGCTAGTAACAATAAAAGAGCTTTGGTTAAAAATGGTAAAAGAGGTAGAGAGTTAGTTACTATGACGGAAGGGATGAAGCTTGCGGGAAGAGATATTACTCTTAAGCAAATACTCAAAAAAGGCCTAATATTTGTTGAGGAAATTACTAATGTATATGGCCAAAAAGAATATATAGAAACAGTTATTCCTATTTCACGATAATTTTCTTAAAATTATAGTTAATAAAGATACTTAAGGATGAGATCGTGATGTTTAAAAATCTATTAATTTTATCGAGCATAATTTTTTCAGCTAATTTTTTTGGTGCACAAATTACTAATATGTCTTTTAGGCAAACGGGTGATGTGAGCAGGTTAACATTTGTAAGCACTGGAGATTTTCAGATAAATAAATCAGATGTTCCTTCAAACAAGCAGATTGTTTTAAATTTAAGTGGAGTGAGTGCAAGTTCTCAAACATTAAGGCCAATTAATACTTCAGAGTTTTCAGGATCAACTGTCTATGTAAGCGCTAAAAAAGAGAATAGTGATTCAATAAAAGTAGTGGTTCAGTTAAGAGAAAATGTTCAATCAAGAATTGAAAAAAGTGGAGATAAAGTAGAGCTTTTAATAGAAAATAGATTTGGAGCTTTTCAAGATGGTGTTATTGACGCACCAGCTGCTGCACCTGTTTATCAAGAAGAAAGTTACGCTGAAGCTCCAATAGATCAAGGGGCAGCAACCTATGATGTCATCTCAAATCTTACTCAGTCTGGGGAAAAAAGATATATTGGGAGTCCAATTAGTATAAATGTAAAAGATGCACCTTTGGTTGATGTGATGAATTTAATAGCAGAGACTTCTGGTTTTAATATTATTATGAGTGATTCTGTTAGCAAGAGATCAAGCATTTCTTTGAGTATGAACAATGTTCCTTGGGATGAGGCGCTGGATTCTATTTTGAGTGTTAATGAGCTAGTAGCTGAAAAACATGGAAATGTTTTAAAAATCATAACTAAAGAAAAGTTTTTAGCTAATGCAAAAAAGAATATGGATGATGGTGATTTATTAAAAGAAGAAGATCCAATAGAAACCAGAATCTTTACAATTAATCATGGTGATCTTGAAGATATAGCTGAAAATATACGACAGTTTCAAACTAAAGGTAAAGGGACTCTTTCAATGGATAAGAGATCTCATAAAGTTATTGTTAGAGATACAGCTGAAAACATTAACAAGATGACTAAGATTATAGATTTACTAGATACTCGTGTGCCACAAGTTTTGATTGAAGCTAGGATTGTTGAAGTTAATGAGAGTTTGGATAAAGAGTTTGGGCTTAATAGTGGAGTTACAGGTAAGTATCAAGCAAGACCAAATGCAGGACCAGGTAGAGGGAGTGCAATTTTTGATTTCAACTCCGCATCCCTTGGAAATGGTTTGCTGGGAGGAACTGTAAGTGTCTATAAAAGACTTTTAAATTTAGATTTTAATCTGAGATTATTAGAAACTGAAAGAAAAGCTAAAATAATTACTTCGCCTCGAATAGTAACAAAGAATAAAAAAACAGCAACAATTTCAACTTCTGATCAAACTTCTTATAGAACGAACATCACAATAGATGGTGCTATTGAAACAGATTATCAGCCTATAAGTGCAGATCTAGTTTTAAATGTTACTCCTCTTGTATCTCAAGATGGCTCGATAGAACTTGATATTGATCTTAAAAAAGAAAGTTTTACCACCCAATCAGGAGAAGCACCTCCTGATAAGACTGAGAATGCAGTTAAGACAAATGTAGTTGTTGATAATGGTTCAACTATTGTGATAGGAGGAATTTATCAAACTTCAGAGTCTAGAGAGCAAAGTGGAGTGCCTTTACTTAGAAAAATTCCAATTATTGGTTGGCTCTTTAGTAATGGTTATAACCCTCAAAAAAGAAGAAAAGAATTAATGGTATTCATTACACCAAGAATAATAAATCAAAAGAACGCAGACTTTGCTGAGGTCATCGATTAAAGATGTCATCAAGAAATGTCATGTTATCTAAATACTTAAATCAGTATGAAAAAAATCCTAAAAGTAGAGTGTTTGCCCCACTTGCAGAAAGTTATAGAAAAGCAGGGATGTTAAACGATGCGATTCAAGTTTTAAAAGAAGGTTTGAAATATAATAGAGATTATTTACTTGGACATGTTGTCTTGGCTCATTGCTATTTAGATCAAGAAGAGTTTAGTAAAAGCTATAATGTTTTAAGGCCTTATGTTCAAAGTTCTCCAGATAATATAAAGCTTCAAAAAATATATGCAGACTCTTGTTACAATTTAAAAAAGCATGAAGAGGCCTTGAAATCTTATAAGTATATTCTTTTTATGAGCCCACAAGATGAAGAAGTAGAAGAAAAAGTGATTGAGCTTGAAAGTAATCTTTATGCTAGAGAAAAATATTTAATAGATGGAAAAGAAAATAAAGAATCAAACATAGAAGACTGGAAAGAAAGTGAAATTGATTCATCTATAAATTTAAAATCTGATGAGTTTGATTCTTGGAACATGAAAAAGATTAGCTCTCAAGAAAAAGAAGAGGTGATTGAAGAAGATATTATAGAGACTGTAAATTCATTCAAACAAGAAAAGGCAGTAGAAATAAAAGATGATTTAAGTTTAGAGTCACCAATCATGACTCATACAATGGTAGATATCTATATGTCTCAAAAGCACTTTGATAAGGCCTTGGATTTAATAGATAAAATTTTAGAAACAACCCCCGATGATCATAAGTCTTTAGAGAAAAAGAAAAAAATACATAGAATTCTTTATGGAACTGTAATCGATGAAAAAAACTTAGAAAAAAAGTTCTTAGCATTCCATGAGGCGATTAAAAATAGAGCAGCAATCATTAGAGCAAAGTTTTCCTTAACGTGAGCAAATATTTTTGCTAGTAGATAAAAATGAAAATAAAAATAATTAATGGACCGAACTTAAACCTCTTGGAATTAAGAGATCCTGCTTATGGCGAGATGAGTTTAGAGAATATTATTCAAGAGACAAATAAAAAAACTATAGATGATAAAGTTGAGCTTTCATGGATTCAATCTAATTCAGAAGCAGAAATCATAGAAGCAATTCAAGACTTAATTGAATCGTCATTTGATGCTTTGATTATTAACCCAGGAGGTTACTCACATACAAGTGTGAGTATAAGAGACGCCTTGGAAATCTTAAAGATTCCCAAATTTGAAGTTCATTTGACGAATACCCATGCTAGAGAAGAGTTTAGGCATAAAATGTTGACTGCGGGATCGGTAGATTTCATAATGGGTGGACTAGGAAAAGATGCCTATTATTGGGCAATTAAAATGCTTTTATCTAAGAAATAAGGATGGAAAATGTTTAAGACTTCAGATTTTAGAAAAAATTTAAAACTAGAAATAGATGGAAAGCCATTTGTTATTGTTGATTTTCAGCATACTAATCCAGGAAAAGGGTCTGCGTTCGTAAAGGCTAAACTGAAAAACTTAGAAACAGGTCAGCTTTTAGAGAAAACATACAAATCTGGAGTTGATACTTTTGCAAAGCCAGATTTAGATGAAAGAGAAATGGAGTTTACCTATGCAGATGGTGATGGATACAATTTCATGGATCAAAAAACATTTGAATCTATAAATATTAATCATGATGTTGTAGGTGACGCTAAAAACTTTATGCAAGAAAGTATGAGAGTAGATGTTCTTTTTTATAATGAAAGACCTATTTCTATTGAATTACCAAACTTTGTTCAGCTTAGGGTTTCTGAAACAGATCCTGGTTTAAAAGGAGACACTGCTTCAGGAGGATTAAAGAAAGCTATCTTGGAAACAGGTCTTCAGGTAAATGTACCTCTTTTTATTAAAGTAGGAGAACTTTTAAAAATAGATACAAGAAGTTCTGATTACGTTGAAAGAGTGAAAGAATAGATGAATTTAGAAAATATTAAAAAAATTATTGATTTGGCAAAAGAAGAAAATCTTAGCTCGATAAGTTATGAGAATAAGGAAGAAAAAATTTCCATTGCTTTTCCTTATGCTAACTCAACAACAATGATACCTAGGAACATTAGTTCGCAAGAAAATGTATCCAAGAAGGAAGATATAGGGGATTTTATCAAAGCTCCTTTTGTAGGAACTTTTTATTCTTCTTCATCTCCAGGAGAACCACCATTTGTAAAAGTAGGGCAGAAAGTTTCTAAAGGTGAAACACTTTGTATACTAGAAGCGATGAAAATAATGAATGAAATTGAAGCTGATAGTGATGGAATCATCGAAGCCATATTAGTAGAAAATGAAAACTTTGTTGAGTTTGATCAAAAGTTATTCAAAATTAAAAAAGCATAGAGCATTAGAATGATTAAAAAGGTATTAATTGCTAATAGAGGAGAGATCGCAATTAGAGTGATTCGATCTTGTAAAGAACTGGGAATTGAAACCGTAAGTATTCATTCAACGACAGATGAGAATTCTTTGCACGTAAAAATGGCAGATGAATCAGTTTGTATAGGGCCACCTCAAGCATTAAAAAGTTACTTGAACCCTCAGGCGATTCTTTCGGCCGTAGAGATAACAAATGCAGATGCAATACATCCAGGTTATGGCTTTCTTTCTGAAAATACAGATTTTGCAAAAATGTGTACTGATTGTGGGGTCAATTTTATAGGCCCTGATTATCAAATTATTGAAAAAATGGGTAGTAAGATTGAATCTAAAAAAATAGCTAAAGAAGCAGGCCTACCAGTACTAGAAACCTTCGAAATCAATGAAGTTAATAAAAACTTTAAAGAATCTTTAGAAAAACTAGGTTTTCCTCTTTTGATTAAAGCATCAGCTGGTGGCGGTGGGAAAGGAATGCAAATCCTTGAATCAATAGAAGGAATAGAAGGAAAAGTTGAAAAATTAAAAAAAGAATCTTTGTTAGCTTTCGGAGATGACACACTTTTTATTGAAAAATATATAAAGAACCCAAGACATATAGAAGTTCAAATTGCAGGAGATCATTTTGGAAATGTGATTCATCTAGGAGAGAGAGATTGCACTATCCAGAGAAATTATCAAAAATTAATTGAAGAATCTCCTTCACAAATATTAAGTCCAGAGCAAAGAGAAGAAATTTGTGAGGCGGCATTAAAATTATCGAAAAAAGTGAATTATAATTCAGTTGGAACAGTAGAATTTCTCTATGACTTAGATGATAAAAAGTTTTATTTCATCGAAATGAATACAAGGATACAGGTAGAACACCCTGTTACAGAAATGGTAACAGGAATAGATTTGGTCTCAATGCAAATAAAGATAGCGAATGGTGAGAAATTAGAATTTTCTCAAAAGGATATCAAATTTGATGGACATTCAATGGAGTGTCGAATAAATGCCGAAAACCCTAAAACCTTTATTCCTTCACCTGGGCAAATTGATCATTATCACAGGCCAGGTGGCTTAGGTGTCAGAGTAGATGATTATATTTATACTGGTTATAAAATTCCGCATTTTTATGATTCAATGATTTCAAAAGTGATAGTAAAAGCAAATACCAGAGAAAAATGCATTGCTAAAATGCAAAGGGCTATTTCTGAAATGATTATAGGTGGGGTAGATACTAATATATCCCTTCACCAAAACATTTTAAAACATGAACTTTTTAAGTCAGGAAAATACTCGACAAATTTTCTTAAAATGACATAAGAACAAATTTTTATATAGATTGTTATAATAATAACAATGGAAAATCATTATCTTTCAGAGAAATTATCTGAGTTAGAGAAGCTTTCTGGCTTGTTAAATATAGAGGGAATTCTATCATGTTTAGATGAACTCTTCGTTTATTCATTGAAGTATCGAAATTTTGTTAATCTATCTTTAGATTTAAAAAAAGTTGGAACCAAAAAAGTATTAACGAAATATTATACTTATACTTTTTATAAAAACTTATTAACTCTCAACACTTCTGAATTAGAAAAGTGCCTATTTGAAAACATAAAATATATTTCAGTACTGGAAAGTGATTTAGAAAAACCTATTTTTTTAGAATTAAAAGAAATGGCACTTAAAAATACCGAAATTTATATTATTAGAAAAATTTTAGCGATATTGGAGACAAAGATAGAAATAGAAAAATTCGACTTAAAAGATCCAGGAAAAAAGTTTTACAGTGATGTCGGGGAGTTATATGTAACGAGTTTTGAAAACGAAAATATATATAATTTCTTAGACTTTGTTCTTACAAGTGATTTTAAAGCAAGGAAAACCTTAGAGAAATTGAGAAAAGGTTTTTAGTGGAAGAAAAAAGAGTTGTCTTATTTTTTAGTTTTCTTCTTATTGGAATAGGCCTTTTTTATAGTGTTCTTGCAAATATTATTGAAAGTCCCTACTTTACTTCATGGGTTAAGACAAAGATATCTTCTTCTATAAAGTCAGATAAAATACAAAGGATTGATTTTTCTTCAATTGAACTGAGTGGGTTCCCATTTAAAATCAAATTTAAGGATTTTGAATTCCAAGCAAAAGTAACTGACATCGATTCTTTAAAAATTTCTTCGAAATCCTTAGAAGCGAGTCTTGGATTTTTTACTAATAGATATGATGAAGACCTAAGTCTTTCATTGGTCTCCCTGGAAGATGGTGTTGTTGTGATACCAGAGATAAAAAAATCCAAAGAAGAGAAACCCTTAGATCTTAAGGTAGAAAAAATACTTAAAGATTTAACAAATGGCTTAAAAGTAAATGATGATATTTATTTATATGGCGCAGAATTAAAGAATATTTTAATTAGGCTAGGAGAAAAAAAAGAAGTTTATGTAGAACAAGGAGAGTTTGAGTCAAGAAAAGAAAGATTTCATATAAACGTAGTCGCGAAAGATCTATACTACTCAGATAAAATCTCAGCAAATTTATTAAAGATTGAAGCAAAACTTGATAAGAAAAATCTTAGCATTAAAAAAATTCTTGCAAAAAAAGATTTCAGCTACTTAAAACTAGATGGACTCGTGAATAATATAGCATCTAAAGATCCTTCTTTGAAATTAAATGCGACATCTGAATTTATAGCAGAAGAAGTAATTCCATCTGAGATCATTAAAGATCATGGACTGAGTGGATTAATAAAAATGAGTTCTAAAATTATAGGAAGCCTGGAGAACCCTGATATTTCAGGGGGCTTGGTTTTAAATAAGTTTTTATCAAAATACTCTAATGTAGAAAAAGGTCTTATTGATTATAGATATTCTAATCATTCATTATTTTTAGATAAAGCAATTTTAAATAATTCTGGTCATGAAGTTTTCTTTAATGAATCACAACTGATTTTTAAAAAATCCGAAAAAGGAGTTTTTCCAAAAGGTTTAAACTTATCATTAAAAAAAGTTCCTCTGTATCAGGCATTAAAAGTAATACCAACGGTCGAAAGTAAACTAAAGGGCTTGGTGAGTGGGAAAATTAAACTTACGATTCCGGAGGGTAAGGTTTTAGTAGAAATCATTGATTCAGTTTTTTATGATCTAGCACTTGATGTAGATGGAGAAATATTAAAGTTTAAAAAAATATCTTTAAACAATGGCTTGTTTAGTTACAATAATTCCAATGAAAGATTAGACCTGAGTGCGCTTATTAATCAAGCGGGTTCTCCAGCGAAAGTAGTCGGCCATATTTCTCCAGATGAAGTGTCTATAAAGTCACCATCTACGAAAGTTAATTTTAATGATGTTTATCATATTTTAGATTTTCCTGTCTTGGGGAGTTCTGAGTTTGACATAAATGTTTCAGGAACAGTTGAAAAAACCAAGATATCAATGAAGGGAAATTCAAAAGAATTTAATTTTGCTGAATTCGCTTTAGGAGAAGTTCAATCAAAAATCCTTATTAATTTAGGAGAAAACACTATAGCTTTTAACGATCTAAAAGGAAGACTTGGAACAGGAAGATACTCTGGGAGAGCTTTGGTCGATATGGAGAGCTTAGATGTTGATGGGAAATTTAATTTTGTAGATTTCTCAATAGAAGATATTAAAAAGTCACATTATCCAGTAATTACGAGTATTCCCAAATATTATTGGGATTATACAAAAGGCAAAGTTCGAGGTGTTTACAATATTTCAGGGAAGGTTGATTTACCTTTGTTAGAAATAAAAGGGAAAGTTAAGTCAGATAATCTATCATTCTTCTTGCAAGATTTTACTTACTCAGAGATTGATTTTGTTTTTTCTGATATGAATTTGAAAATGAATAGAATTCTAGGATCAAATGGTTCTGCAAAAGTTTTAGGTAGCATGAACTACATAGATTCTTTAGATGAGTTGAGTTTTAACTTTTCAAGTACTAATTATACTACAAATGACTTAAGTTTTTATAGGTATTTAAATCCAGGGTTTTCTTCAAATTTAAGTTTCACACTTAAAGGAATAATGGATAAGAATCAAGAAAAGTTTAACTTTGACTTAAAATTACTTAATAGCAAAATGCTAATGGAAAAATTTCCTTCTTCAAAAATGAAGATTGATTATCTAAACGGAGAATACTTAGTTGACTCTTCTTTTGGAAATGATTTATTAGAGTTAAAGGGAAAGGTTTTTGACGAAGGAATTCCAAGCAGCTCAGAGTTAAACTTTAAAGTTGATATAGATAAATGGCATTATGTTTTTAATTTATTTAGCACTTATGATCTTAATCATCCTTATCTTAAAGGTGAGTGCAAAGCTGATTTGTTTTTAAATTTTAATTTAGAACAATTTGAAAGCTTAACTCTTGATGGTGATATTAGAAGTTTTTCTTTTGATCACGAAGAAATAGATTTGAAGATTTCAAAACCAAAGAAAGTTTTGATAGAAAATGGTTTTATTAAAAATTGGGATTTAGCATTTACATCTCTTGATAAAACGATACTAACTTCTAAAGGAAGTGGGCATATATCAACTGGCTATGAAATTTCGACAAAGGGTGAAATCGAGTCTTTGAAGTTGTCTAAAATAATGGATAGCTTTATTGACTTCAATGGGCCACTTTCATTAAAACATATACTCAAAGGAAAAAAGCAAAAAGTTCAATCAAACTTAAAATTGAAATCATCAAGGTTTAATCTTGGAAATATTTCATGGCCAGATGGGATAAAGCAAGGAGAGTTTGATGTTGAGTTGGATAACAACTTTTTTAAAATTAAAAAATTTAAAAGTAAATTTGGTGATGGTCATTTCAGCATGAATGGTTCTGCGAATATAAGTAGTAATCCCAAAATGAATATTAAATATGAATTTGATCAAGCAAAAATTAACATCAATGAACAAAGCTATGTGTTCTTGAATGGTAAAGGATCAGCTATTTCAAAAAAACCTCCATTTATAATTAATGGAGTCTTAGAAATTGAGGGTGGTAAGGTTCTTGATGAGTTTGAAAAATTCATCGAAAATGAAGAAGGGTTTACTACTCAAGGAGTAAAGTTCTTACCTGAAAACAAAGAAGAAAAAGAAAAGTCTTGGTTCGAGATGAATATTGATACCAAGCTAAGTAAACCTTTATTTGTAAAAAACTCAATAGTAGAGAAGCAACTCTATGGAAAATTAAGAGTGTTAGGCCCGTTAACAGATTTTAAATTACAAGGAGATATTTACACAAGAAGGCAAGATGAGAACTTTATATTTTTAAATAATAATGAAATTTTAACAAAAAAACTATCTATTCGTTTTGATGATGAAAGTGATTTTACAAATCCTAATATTGAATATGAAGGTGAATCATTAATTTCTGATTATAAATTAGGAATTTCTTCTTATGGAGAAGTTGAAAATTTATCTTTTGAGTTCAACTCTGAACCTTTTTTAGAACGATCAAGCATTCTTTCTTTATTGGCATTTGGTTATGCTGATGAGTCAGCTAATCAAGACCTAACAGATGATCAAAGAGAAGGGTTGGCAAGTGCTGGAGTAGGAAGTTTTTTATTTAATCAACTCAAAATAAACGAAACTTTAAAGAAAACTTTAGGATTAACTTTAAATGTAAATACAAAAGTACTAGATTCAAACACATCATATCTAAGTGGAAGAGTTCAAGGAAGTGGTGCACCTGGATCGAATGTTAGAACGGCGACGAATGTAAAACTTAGTAGAAAAATAACAGACAAAATGAATATCGATTTATCAAGTACTGTACTTGGAGATTCAGGCCAAACAACAAAAGTAGATATTGACTATAAGATAAGTGATAAAGTTTTATTAGAAGGTGTTTATGAAAATACATTAGATGAGAATCAAACAGGTGCAGCTCCAACTCAATCCTTTGGAGCAGATGTTAAGTTTAGGTGGACTTTTAAGTAATGAAAATATTGTATTTTTTATTTTTATCAATGAGTTTGTTTTCATCTTCAATTGAAGTTCAAAAAGTAGTTATCAATTGTATGGGGAAAGATACATGCAAATATTTTGGAAAAAATAAAAAAAACTTAGTGCGACAGTACCAAAATGAAAAAGATTTTCTCAGAGTCTTTGAAATGTTTTACTCGAAAAGTAATTACAAAAAATTTCATTTCAAATTGAATGAAAAAGTATTGTATTTAGATATTAATGAGCGAGCCAAGGTTAAAAAAATAAAAATTTCAGGCATTAAAAGATCTCTTCGAAAACAAATAGAAAGAAATTTATTCCTAGAAAAAAACACCTACGAAAATATAGCTGTTTTAAAAAAAGATATTCAGTCTATTGAAAAGTTTCTTAAGACGAAAGGTTATAAAAACAGCAAGGTGAGTTTTGTTAAAGAAAAATATAAAGATGGCTTATTAGTTCATTATAAAATAGAGAAAGGTATTCAGAAATTTATAAAAGATATTTCATACTCTTGTGATAATAATTTTGCAAAATCAAGAGTACAGACAGTATTGGGAGGTTTGATAGAAAAACCTTATGATAAAAACCGTATGATAAGATTAACAGAGGAAACTCAGAAGGTTCTAAAGGATTTAGGTTTCTACTTCTCAGAGTTAAATGTCAAGCTTGAAGGTGATAGGTATAGAGTGGAGTGTGGCGATTTAAGAAGAGTTTCATTCGATTTTGAAGATGAGAATAATGAGATAGTTAAAAAATCTGTATACAAAAAGATCAGAAAGTACTTTTCAGGAGGCAGTAGGAAATATTCGGAAATTTCTATAAGAAGACTAATAGCTGATTTTTTAGATAAAAAAGGATACGCAAATAGAAGGTTTGAAATTGTTTCTGAAGTAGATCAAAGTGATGAGAGTTTAATTCATAAGAAAATTATTTTGAAGAAAGCAGAGAGATTAAAGCTGAAAAACATGTCAATCAGAGGTAATAAATTTTTCTCAACTCAGAAGCTTAAGGATATTTTTGATGAGATATCATCGGATTTAAGTAAAAAGGGAATATGGGAAGAAAAGGATTATCAACAATTCATAAAATCAATTAAAAATTTATATATACAAAATGGATTTCTCTCTTCAAAAGCAAGACTTCTGATGAATCAAAGTAAAGCGAGTGTTCAAATAGAAATAGAGGAAGGTGATCAGACTAAAGTCGGAAGCATAAGAGTTGTTGATGAAAAAAAGAATGACTTAGAAAAAGAATATGAAATATTTGACTTAAAAGAAGGTGATTTTTTTAACCCAATAATTTTTTCCGAAAATTTAAAAGAACTAAAAAAGAAAATGCTTGCTGAAGGATATTTTTACTCCAGAATTGTTAGTGACGATAATGAAATTGTTGAATATTCAAATAATAATCGAACAGTTAATCTTTTCATACAAGTTAATAGGTCTTCAAAGTATGAAATCGAAAAATTTATTTTTATAGGACTAGAGAAAACTAAAAACTCTGTTTTGGAAAGAAGTTTATCTAGCCTTAAAAAGGAGATGCTAACACCTGAAGCAATGCAAGAAGTAAGAAGACGCATTAGCAATCTGAATTTGTTCAAAAGTATAAGAACAGAAATCTTGGACTCTAAAAGTAGAGGAAGAGATAAAAAGGCAGTTATTGCTATTAAGTTAGAGGAGAAAAACTTTGGCTCATTAGAAATTGCTCCAGGTTTCAGAACTGATTTAGGTTTAAAACTTGGAACAAGATTTACAAGAGAAAACTTGCTAGGCTTAAATCAAACCCTAGATATCCAAGCAGGAGTTAACTATCGATTGAGTTTGGAGGATTTAGACAATCATCCAAAGAGGCAGAAAAACAAATTCTTAGAATATTCTTTAAAAAGTTCTTATTCTTATCCTGATATTTTCAAATCGTATTGGGATAACTTTACAACTCTAAGTTATTCAAGATCTAGGTTGTTTGATTTTGATGCGGATATTTTCAGAGTATCAAATTCTATTAAGAGAGATTTTGGAAGACACTTTGGTTTAACTGGAACTTATTCTTTTGAGAGTATTGAGCAATTTAATGCGAGTCCAAACCTCAATGGCCCAAGCGATGAGGGCGCATTTCAGATTGGAAGTTTTACTCCAAGTATTGTTATTGATTATAGAGATAACCCTGTTTTTCCTAAATCAGGATTTTGGCTTCAATTATCTTATGAAATAGCGAAATCTTTTCTTGGTTCTCAAAAAGGTGATAATAGTTGTAGCTTCGTCGCAGCTAACTGTGATCCAGAAGTGAGCTTCGGAAAGTTTGTTTCTCGATCTAAATTCTATCTTCCTATTACTAGTAAATTTTATTTGGCTTCCTCTTTATCTTTCGGTGTCCAGACAAATCATGCGACTGATCTAAAGCCTAGCTTTAGTGAAAGCACTGGATTTATTCCAAGTATTAAAGTGTTTAGACTCAGCGGAGCTGATTTAGTCAGGGGGTTTAAAGAAAGAGAAATCAACATGATTGATTCCTCTAATGATATAAGTAATATCATTATTGATAACAAAGCATTCATGACCAATTTTAAATTTGAACCTAGATACGTTCTTGGTGAAAGTATTGTAATGGGTCTATTTTTTGATGCTGGAAATATCCAAGTTAATAATTATAGGCCCTTAGATCTTAGAACTTCTGCTGGGCTTTCTCTTAAATATGTAACGCCTGTAGGAACAATTGATGTTGATTATGGCTTCAAGCTAAAAAGAAGAACAACTATTGCTGGAAAAGAAAGCCCTGGGGAGTTTAGATTAAGTATTGGGTTCTTTTAGCACAGCGTTAATTTATTCAAAATATTGACTTAAATCCTCATAACTATTATATATTCATAACTTAAACTTAATTTATATTTTATTGAGGCTAATATGTTTATCCAGAAGACAACAAATTTAACGAATCAAGAGTCAGTTGATTCAGCAAAATGGTTCCATATAGATGCAGATAATCAAGTAGTAGGAAGACTTGCTACACAGATTGCAGACATTTTAAGAGGGAAAAATAATCCTAAATATACACCTAATATTGATTCAGGGAATTTCGTTGTTGTTACTAATTGTGAAAAAATTAGATTTACTGGAAATAAGTTAGATAAAAAGAAATACTACTGGCACACAGGTTACGTTGGTGGGATTAAAGATAGAACTGCTAGAGAGCAATTCAAAAGAAAACCAGAAACGATTCTTGAGCATGCTGTAAAAGGAATGCTTCCTAAGAATTCTCTTGGTAGAAAACAATTAAAGAAGTTGAAAATCTTTGTTGGTCCAGAGCATACTCATGAAGCACAAAATCCTGAGACTTTTAAACCAGCAAATAGATACGAAACAAAATAATAGGAATTAATATATGAATACAACTACAAACACTTACCTTGCACAAGCAGTCGGAAGAAGAAAATCTTCAATAGCTAGAGTTTACGTTAAACAAGGAACTGGAAAAATAACTATCAATAAAAGAGAATTTGAAAATTATTTTCCAAAAGCAACAAGTAGATACGTAGTTGATCAACCAATGAATTTATTAGAGCTTAATGGCCAATATGACGTTAATATTAACGTTAAAGGTGGCGGTTCTACAGGTCAGGCGGGAGCTATAAGACTTGGGATCTCTAGAGCTTTAGAAAAAATAAATGCAGCTCATCGTCCAGAATTAAAGAAAGCTGGATTTCTTACTAGAGACGCTAGAAAAGTTGAGAGAAAGAAATACGGTCTTGCTGGAGCAAGGAAATCTTTCCAATTCTCGAAAAGATAGAACTTTTCTTTTTACGTTTTACCTATGGCTAAAAAAAATTATATCCACCTTGAAGGTGTCCGGGTAAACAATTTAAAAAATTTATCTCTAAAGATACCAATAGGAGAAATTACCTGTTTCATGGGTCCTTCGGGTTCAGGGAAAACCTCTTTAGCGTATCACACTCTTTTAGCAGAATCTAAAAGAAGGCTAATGAATTGTTATCCTAATAATCTACGATTTTTTAGTCAGAAACCTGCAAGTATAGATGTAGATAGAGTTGCACCTGTGCTTCCTGTTTTTGGGCTCCAGCAAATTAATCCTGTTAAGGGATCTCGAACTACGGTTTCTGATAGCCTTGGAGTAACTCATTTAATTCAAAGCTTATTTTATAATCTCTCTGAAGAGTATTGCCCAGATCATGATATTAAATTATTTAAGCAAGATCTCTCAGAGCAGTTTTTAAAGAGTGAAAAAATTAAAGACACTGATAGAATTCATTTTTTTATAAAAAGAAAATCTTTTATAAAGATTTTAGGAAAAGGCATTTTGCCTCCTCGGACATGTAATCAAGATGGTGAAATTAGAGACTTTGATCTCCAAGATTCTTATTGGGAAATCTTAAGAGTTAAAGGGAAGAGTATAAAAAAACTTAATACTTCCATAAAAGAAGAAGTGGAGATTTTTTATAAAGTAAACAATGAAGATCTAAAAAGGTTTCATTACCTTAAATCTAAAAGTTGTTCTAAATGTGATTACGAGGGACAAGAAAAAATATCAGAAAATTATTTTTCTCCATTCAATGCAGAGGGAGCTTGTCCTAAGTGCAAGGGCTTTGGAGCCAATTTAGTAATATCAAAAGATCGCTTATTTGATGAATCTTTAAGTATCGATAAAGAAGGAGTACTTCTTTTTAGAATGAATAGATTCTCTTCGATGGAAAATGAATTCAAAAAAGTTCTAAAAAAGAAAAAAATCTCTACTTCGATTCCTATAAAAAAAATCCAAAAAGAGTTTGAAAAAAATTTTTATGAAGGATCAGGGGGATGGACTGGTTTTAACAAAATAGAAAAATATTTAAATAGAAAAAAATATAAGCCTGGCATTAGAGTGATCTTAAAGAAAATACAAGTAGAAGAACCTTGCAATGAATGTTTAACGACTAGAATTAACAAAAATTATCATAATTTTAGAATAGATAAAAAAATTAGCATTACTAACACTTATAAGATGAATATTGAGGAGCTTCTTAAATCAATTCTTAAAATCAAACCAAACAATGAAAGTTCTGAACTTTTATTGAAAAAAATAAAACTTATTCTTGAATCATCAATAGATATTGGCTTAGGACATTTAAATATATCAAGAAAAACTAAAACTCTCTCAGCAGGAGAGTATCAGAGGATACAACTTGTTAAGTATCTTTCTTTTGAGGGAACTGGAAGCTTATTTGTGTTTGATGAGCCCAGTGTTGGTCTTGATAAAAATCAGCAAAAACTTTTAGTTAAAAGATTGAAGAAAATAAAAGATCAAGGAAATACTGTTGTCTTAGTTGAACATTCTGAAACACTAGCACAGGCTTCTGATCACTTGTTTTTACTTGGGCCAGGAGCTGGACCTCAAGGTGGAAAAATTGTTTATGAAGGTAAGTTTAAAAAGAGTAAAAAGTTAAAAAATGAAGTGATTAAAAGAAATAAGAGCAAAGAATTCTTTGTATGTAATAAGTTTGATGTATTTAACAGAAGCTATTCTAGCTCCAAGATTCCCAATAATTCTTTTTGCTTAGTTAAAGGTGAAACAGGATCAGGGAAAACTACTTATTTAAAAAATATTTTTGCAAACGATTTAAACTATCAATTACACTCTGAATATTTAGGTAATAAACTATTAGAGAAAAGTATTATAAAAAGTTCACCTAAGAACTTACCAGATGGAATAATTACTATCGATGCAAATTTAAATCGTTTTACTAGTAGATCAAGCGTAGGAAGCTTAACTGATTTATCTGGGAATGTTAGAAAGTATTACGCCAATTTGGAGCTTTCTAAAATATCAGGTTTTGAAGCTGGCCACTTTTCTTCGAACTCTAAATTAGGTCAATGTAATAAGTGCCAGGGTAGTGGTTACGAATTAGTAGAAATGCCTTATATGGATGATATACGGCTAGTTTGTGATGAATGTGATGCCAAAGGAATCAAGCCAGAGTATGCAGAAGTTAATGATGGATCTCAAACTATTTATGAAGCGTTAAGTTCGCCCATGGGTAAAATTCTTGATCGAATCCCACTAACACCAAAATTTAAAAAAATTTATGAGTATTTTAAAAAATTAAATTTAGATTACTTATCTTTAGATCGAAAAATTTCTTCTCTTTCGGGTGGAGAAAAACAAAGAATTTATTTACTCTCTAAGTTAATCAAGAAGCAAAATAATCAGTTTATTATTCTTGAAAATCTATCTTTTGGTATATCCCAAGCAGAACTTCCAGCAATAGCTAAATTTCTTCGAAATCTAGTGGATCAAGGCAATTCCGTATGCTTAATTGATCATCATGAAGTATTTAGTAATTATGCTGATTATGAGTTAAAAATTTCCCCTTCAGGAAAGATAGAGACAAGTTTTCTTGGGTGAATTATCCTATGACTATTAAACATTCGCTATAAACGAGGAATATTTATGAGTGATAGTACGACTATTAAAATTAATTATGACAGTCCTAAAGATTTAGAAGGAAAACTCCCAAGTGAAGTTGTTGTTATTCCTATTCTGAATACACCTATTTATCCTGGTATGATTGCACCAGTAGTAATGTCTGAAGAAAAATATACTTCAGAGCTTGATGATTACGTCGGAAAGGTTGGTTATATTTCTCTTAACCTCGTTAAGTATAAAGAAGAAGAAAGATCTGAAGAGGAAGATGATTCTGAGAATAAAGAATTTAATCCTAGTATTGAATTTGAAGCAGATGTCTTTGATGAAGAAGATTTAGATTCTATAAAATCGAAAGATTTATATAAAGTTGGAGTTATTTGTAAGGTTGTAAAAAAATTAAAATTACCTGATGGATCAGTAAACTTATTAGTTCATGGATTAAAAAGATATAGAGCTAAAAAGTTTGTTTCTGATGAGAAACTTATTATAGCAAAACCAGAAGTTTATGATGATATTTTAAATCATGATGAAGAATTAGATGCCTATACAAGGTCAGTAATTAATCAGGTAAAAAAACTAAGTGAAATCAATCCTTATTTTAATGAAGAAATGAAACTTGCAATGCTTAATTCTCCATCTCCTGGAGCATTAGCAGATTTAGTTGCATTTTCTTTATCGCTTGATATTTTAGAAGCACAAGATTTTGTTGAAACACTTGTTGTTAAGAAAAGATTTGCAAAACTTTTAGTTTATCTAAGAAGAGAAAAAGATGTTGCTGATATTCAAAAGAAAATCACTGATGAGGTAAATGATAAAGTAAATAAATACCAAAGAGAATATTATCTTAAAGAACAATTAAAAATCATTAGAGGAGAGTTAGGCCTTGATGATGATGATAAATCTAAAGAAGTAAAAAGAATTCAAGAAGAACTAGAAACAAGAGATATTCCAGAAGATGTTCTAAAAGTTGCCAAAGAAGAGCTAGAAAGGCTTCAAAACATCCCAGAAACTTCACCAGAGTATAATGTCACAAGGACATATCTTAATTGGATAGTAGATCTTCCATGGGACAAAAGCTCAGAAAAAGATATCGATATAGATGAAGCTGAAAAAATCTTAAGTAAAGATCATTATGGTTTAGAAAAAGCAAAGCAAAGAATTTTAGAGTTCTTAGCAGTGAGAAAAATAAAAAATGATTACGATGGGACAATTCTTTGTTTAGCAGGGCCTCCTGGTGTTGGTAAGACTTCAATGGGTAAAAGTATCGCTAAAGCTCTAGGAAGAAAGTTTTATAGATTTAGCCTTGGTGGCATGAGAGATGAGGCTGAAATTAAAGGGCATAGAAAAACTTATGTTGGTGCTATGCCAGGTAAATTATTGCAAGCTTTAAAAAGAGTCGAAGTAAATAATCCAGTCTTGATGTTAGATGAGATTGATAAATTAGGACAATCTTATCAAGGAGATCCAGCATCAGCTCTTCTTGAAGTTTTAGACCCTGAGCAAAACAAAACATTTATTGATAATTACCTTGATGTTCCATTTGATTTATCAAAAGTATTATTTGTTGCAACTGCTAATTATGTAGGTGAAATCCCTGAAGCTTTATTGGATAGAATGGAGCTTATAACGTTAAGTGGTTACACATTAGAAGAGAAAGTCATTATCGCAAATAAGTGGGTTATACCAAAGCAATTAAAAAAACATGGATTGAAAAAAGAAGACTTTCAATTAAAAACAACAGTTATAAAACAACTCATTCATGATTATGCAAGAGAAGCTGGAGTTAGAAGTTTAGAGCAAATAGTAGCAAAGCTTTGTAGAATAGCTGTTTTAGAAAAAGTAAAAAGAAAATCTAAAAAGTCTAAAAAGTTTTCTCCTGAAATTTCTTCTCTTGAGAAGTATCTTGGGCCAAAAAGATTTTCATCAGAAAAACTTGAAAAAACGCTTAGTCCAGGAATTGTAACAGGATTAGCATGGACAGCTTACGGAGGAGATATACTCCAAGTTGAATCAATACCATTATTAGGTAAAGGTTTTAAATTAACTGGACAGTTAGGTGATGTGATGAATGAATCAGCTAATCTTGCTTATAGTTATGTGAAATCTATTCTTCAAGAAGATGAAATTAAAGAAAAGAAAAAGAAAACTTCTAAAAAGAAAAAAGAAAATTCAGAAGAAGAAGAAGATTTTCTTGCAAGTCATGAAGTTCATTTACATCTTCCTGCAGGAGCAACACCTAAAGACGGACCAAGTGCAGGTATTACAATGGCTCTAGCTTTATATAGCCTTGCTAATAATAAAAAGATAAGAACAACTCTGGGAATGACTGGAGAGTTAAGCTTAACAGGTAAGGTTTTGCCCGTTGGTGGGATAAAAGAAAAAGTATTAGCTGCTAAAAGAGCAGGGCTAAAAGAAATCATACTTCCTTTTAATAATAAAAAAGATTTAAAAGAAGTCCCAGAACGTCACCGTAAGGGCTTAAAGTTTTATCCTGTAAAACATTTTGATGAAGTATTAAAAATCGCTTTTCCCAGGAAGAAGTAAGAGCCAATCTTCAAAAGACAGATCGTAATCTTTTTTTAGATTTTGAATGAGAAGATTTCTTTCTTTTATTGGAAAAAAATCTTTTCCGTGAATTGCTCCAATTATTGCACAAGCTAATTGTAGATATGTATCAGTATCCCATTTAAACTCAATAATCTCATTTATAGCTCTTTGTGGATGTTTAGGATATTTTAGGAGATAAAAGGTTACTATCGAAAAAGCTACGTGATCTTCCCATCCATACTGTATATTTAAAATTCTTTTTAGTTCTTTTCTATTCTTACGAGAGGAATAATTCTTTGAAACTAAAGTAAGTATTTGATCTAAAAAAAAAGAAATTTTTCTTTTTGTATAAATAGAATTGTTTAGCTTAAATGGATCTATAGATTTAATAGTTTTGATATAATCATGCATAGAAGATCTTTCTTTTAGCAAAGAAGAAATGCCAGCGATAATCATACAATTAAAATCTTTCGCACCTGATTGATCTAACCAATTTGATTCAAAGCATTTTAAATAAGTTTGAAGAGGTTGGTTCGGATAAAAAGCAGCAAGAGGAATAAAGAACATTTGGCCTGAAACATTTGCTACTGAATTAAAAAGTGTCTCAGGAGGTTTTTTATGACGAGTCTTTAGATCTAGAACCCAAGAGGCTGCTTGGGAGTATTCATTTAACCATTTCTTCCTAAGAGGAAAGTACTTATCTTTTACTTTAGAATAATCTATATAACTTCTTGCAATATTAGATTTAGAAATTTTCTTGTATTTTTTTATAGTATTAAAAAAAATGATTTTATGCCTAGAATCATCAGTGATGCTTCCAGGTTCAGCAAAGTCAGTCCACGCAGCAAATGGAGATTTTCCCTTTTTGTAAGCTTGAAAATATAATGAATTTTTCTTTCTTTTAGAAAACTCTAAAGGGCCACCAAGGGCATCGCCATATAGGCTTCCAAGAAGCATAGCTTCTGATTTTTTAATATTCGAGTAAATTGGGAGTGAAAAAAGTAAACAGATTAATCCATTAATCCAATATATAGGCATTTTTTAGAATTCTTCTTCGTCATATTCACTGATCTCAGAGTGCTTAACTTTTCCAGCAGCAATCTCTCTAAGTGCAGTAACAACATCTTTATTTTTAGTATGAAGAGTCGCCTGATCTCCATCTTTAAGTTGCTTAACTCTTTTTGCTGTTAAATGTACAAGTTCGTATCTATTTTCAACTTTTTCTAAACAGTCTTCAATCGTTACTCTAGCCATTCTATACCTTTTTAAAAGAATTTAAGACTTAACAAATAAAATTTTTTGCCATTGCTGTCAAGTAATTTCAGCCATTTGAGGACTCTATGTATACATGAAGATTGCATTCCAGTAAGTATGAAAATATTGTACGTTTTGTCGTTATGCGTTGGCCTTAAAAAGAGATATGGACTTACTTACTATGAGTTTGATTTTTCTGGATTCTATAATGGCTTAGCGATAAAAAAAATCTATTTACAATCAAGCTATGATTTCAAGCTAAATCAAGAGTACTTTTTAAAAGGAAAGTTTATGAAAACGGAAAACAAAAGTTTATATCTATCGCTTCTAGATTTTAAATTACTCTCTAATCTTAAAATAAGCCTATAAACTTAAATGTTTAAAGAAATTATTTATTAAAGGAGAAGGCTTATAATTTTTAACCCTATCATTGTATAGCTTAATACTTCTTGAATAAAATAACATTGACCATACTTGATCTTCTTGGATAATTGCTTCGATTTGCTTCATAAGATTTTGTTTTTTCTGACCGTCAGGAGTGATCTTAAGTTGGCTAAATAGTTCTTCAAATTTTGGACTATTATAATATGTAGAATTAACACCAGGAGGGTGATTACTATTACTTAAAAGTTGAAGAATATTTTCACTATCTGGATAGTCTAGATGCCAGCCATCCAACCAAAATTGAAGTTTTCCCTCTCTAGCTTTTCTCAAAAAAGCACTAAAAGTATTCGTTTGAATATTAATATTTACACCAATTTTAGATAATTGATTTTTTATAAATTCACCTTGTTGAAGAGACTCACTATTTGAACTTCTTAAATCCATAGTAATTGGCTTTAAGCCTTTCCCATTTTTAAAACCTGCTTTCTCAAGAAAGAATTTCGCTTTTTCTATATCGTGAGAAAATCCAGGTTTTTGGTTTTTATCATAACCAAAAAGAAAAGGATGATAGATTGAATTTGCTAGTTCACCAGTATTATTTGTAAAAAGCTCTATGAATTTTTTACGATCAATTGCATGTGCAAATGCTAAGCGAAGGTTTTTATTTTTAGAAAAAATAGAATCTTTCATATTATAAGCAAACCACCAGTAAGTTAAAGAAGATGATTTCACAAGCTTTAAACCTTTATCTTGATACTTATCCTTTAGAAATCCTTTTTTATTTAAAGCTAAATTGTAATGATCCTTACCTAAACCAAAGAAATCAATTTTCTTATTAAGAAAGTTTAGCCATTGAGTTTGAGATTCTTTCATGAATGGCAGGTGAATTGTTTTTATTTTTGGAAATCTTTTATCATGATAACTCTCGAATTTTTCAAGAACAACCTTATGAGATCTTTTAAATGTTTTGAGAGTATATGGGCCAGTACCTATTTCATAAGAATCGATTAAATTGTTTGTAGCTCTAAGAGTTTCTTCTGGCAGCGGTGTTGTAAATATCATAGTCATTGCATAAAGCATCTGAGGATATGGCTTTACTAACTCAATGCTAAATTCATGGTCGTTTATAACTTTAACTCCTTGAATACTTTTAGAAAGTAGATCATTAAAATTCTTAGTATTTTTCTTAAAGTCATCTATTCCTTTTACTTTTCCTTCAAACAAGAAAAATCCTTGTCCCTTAAGAGGGGTGTAAGCGAGTCTTTTGATTTGATTAACAAAATCTTGAGCTTTAACAGTTCTTTCTTTAGAAATGCTAGGATGAGAGTGATAAAAAATGTTTTTCTTAATTTTAAAAGTATATGTTAATTGATCATCTGAAATAAGAGGTAAGCTTTCAGCCAAAAGTGGAATAATTTTTGGTTTTTCTGAATTATAATCATATTCATAAAGAGTTTCATATACTTGACCAAGAACTGCATATGATATTGCATCAAAGGCAATCGCGGGATCAAGAGAGCTTATATTACTAGAAAGAGGAACATTGAGTTGATTATCAAAATTTGCTTTTTTAGATTTTGAGCATGAAATGCAAATAATTATTAATATGCTAGAAATTAGAGCTTTCATTTTGTTCTCCTTTTACTTTTTCAATCAAGCTGTTTATATCAAAATGACTATAACCTTTTGATATTAAATGCCTCATGAGTTTGGCTTTTTCTTTTGATTTCTCAGAATAATCCAATGAATCCCATGAAGATTTATCATATTTAAATTTTTTATTTAGATGGTAGAAAAGATCATGCTCTATAGAGAGTTCTAAATCATCAAAAACATCATTAATCATTTCAATACTTACGTTGAATCCAATCGATTTAATTTTCTGTTGAATATAAAAAGGAGATTTTTTAGATTTAGCGTAATAACGAATTCTTCCGTTAAGATACTGCTGATCATTTATATAACCAAAATCTTGAAATTCTTTTGTTATTTTTTCAGAAGTCTCTAAAGAATATCCACGAGCAATAAGCTTTTTAATTAACTCTTTAGATGAATAATCCCTTGCAGCTAAAAGCTTTGTTGCTACAAGTTTAGCCGCTTTCAAATCCATAAAATATAATAGTAGAGAGCAAAGAATAGAAAAAGAAGTGTTAGATTATATTTTGTATTTAAAATAACGCGACCAGTAAAAACTGGTTTGATGATAGTTGTTATAAGGATTGCTTTATTTACAAGCTTTTTTATATTTGGTTTAAATAGGTTTTAAATTGGAGATATATGAAGTTTTTATTATTAGTTTTATGCCTATCAAGCTTAGCTTTTTCAAATGCAGGTGAGTACTCTTTTACATGCTTAGAAGCTTCTGGAAAAACCTATGAATTTAGCTTTAGTGATACTGGATTTGGAACACCAGAAGGTAGTGTGAAACTTTATAATGATGAGATGGAGCTAGAAAAAGAAATTTCCAATATTTTCTTTATTTTTGAAAATACTGAACTTATAGCAGGAGAAGGAAAAGAAGATGCCTATCTTATTTTTACTTTTACTGAAAAACACGAACAACAACCTTTGGCCCTTTTAAAATTCTCAGAAAATAGCGAAGACGGGGAAGGGGTTATAATGGATCATTCCCTTGAAATGCTTTGTTATAGAAATATCTAATAAAAAAGCCAGTCTTTCGACTGGCTTATAAAATTAAAAATTTTAATAATTTTTTATTGAAGCTTCTTACTAGTTTTCTTTGTAGCTTTTTCTTTAGCTGCTTTAGCCATTGGCTCATTTTTATTAGTTTCTACAATCTTCTCATTAGGAATAAGATCGTGCTTCATAAGTACAAGCTTTTTAATTTTTTCAAAAACATCATTGTTTTCTGCTAAGAAAGCTTTTGAATTCTCTCTACCTTGTCCAATTTTTGTTCCTTCAAATGAATACCAAGCTCCTGCTTTCTCAACAATTTTTTCTTCTACTGCCATATCTAGAAGTGATCCAGTTTTCGAGATTCCCTCTCCATACATAATATCAAACTCAACTTTTTTAAACGGAGGAGCAACCTTATTCTTAACAATCTTTACTCTTGTTCTGTTTCCAACTATATCTTCACCGTTTTTAAGAGCTCCAATTCTTCTAATATCAATTCTTACTGAAGAATAAAATTTAAGTGCATTTCCACCAGTTGTTGTTTCTGGATTTCCAAACATTACTCCAATTTTCATTCTTAACTGGTTAATAAAAATTACAGTACAATTTGATTTAGAAATTGAGCCTGTAAGCTTTCTCAATGCTTGAGACATTAATCTTGCTTGAAGGCCCATGTGAGCATCTCCCATGTCACCTTCTATTTCAGCTCTAGGAGTTAGTGCTGCAACTGAATCTACAATAAGTAAATTTACAGCACCTGATCTGACAAGAGCATCTGCAATTTCTAATGCTTGCTCACCATTATCAGGTTGAGAAATTAAAGTGTTTGGAATATCTACTCCAAGCTTACTTGCATATTGAGGATCAAGAGCGTGTTCAGCATCAATGAATGCTACTGTTCCTCCGCTTTTTTGACACTCAGCTGCGATATGTAATGTTAATGTTGTTTTACCTGAGGATTCTGGTCCATAAACTTCAATAATCCTTCCTTGAGGAATTCCACCAATCCCTAAAGCAAGATCGATTTGAAGTGACCCTGTAGAAATGGCAGGAATGTTTTTTTGTGCCTCACCATCTAACTTCATGATGGCGCCTTTACCGAATTGTTTTTCAATTGAACCTAGAGCTAACTCTAAGGCCTTCTTTTTTTCTGGTGAATTTTCAAAAGTACTAGTTCCCATGCTTGTTCTCCTTGGATGTATAAATTTGAAAGCAATTATAATATACGCTAACAATACGTATAAGAGTAGTAAACAAAATATTTCCGAAACGAAACACTTTTATCAAATATTTTATTTTTATTTAGTTTAAATAAGAAATAAGGATAAAGGAAGTTATTCCTGCGTAAATTCCTGCAACAAGATCATCAATAATAATGGCCTCAGGGAAGTTCATTTTATCAAATGTTGATACGAATGGAGGTTTCAAGATATCAAAAACCCTAAAACTTATGAATAAAATAAGAATATTTAGAAATGAGCATTGAAAGGAAAATAAACATATCATTCCTAAGAAAATTCCTAAAACCTCATCGATGACAATCCAAGATGGATCTTTGGAATCTAAGTTTACCTTTGAGATGACTCTGAATGAATGAGTTAGTAGGGCAACAAAAAAAATGGTGCTAATGCCAGTATTTAAAAAATTCCAGAATAGGTAAACTAAAGGAAGTGCAGCAATAGAGCCTATTGTTCCTGGCATTTTAGGTGAGTAACCAGAATAAAAAAAACTCAGTAATATTTTTTGGTAAGTTGTCATTTTCTATTCACTTGTTAAATGTATTTCATTATCTAATAATGATGCTCTAATGAAAAGCAAACTACATGAAAAGAACTCTTTAAACTTTGATGCTTTAGAAGTCATTCTAAATAATCAATCAGTTATTGATTCTAAAAGCTTTCTGACGGAGTTTAAAAGTGCAAGTGATGTTATAAACTTCTTAAATGGTTATGGGATAGATATCAATAATCCTATTGAGTATGCTGAAATGTTTGGTCAGTTTCAGGAAGCAATGCTTTTTTTAAGAAAAAATTTTCTAAAGGAAGGTAACCCTGATGGACTAGATCTTGAAATCCCTTCAACTATTACTGGGATTACAAATGTAGTAGAGCTTTTTTTATTATCAGGATCTAAAAGAGAGCAAAACTCAGAACTAGGAATATGGGCCGGAATCATACTCAAAGTTATGCACACACTCATTCATGTAGATAAAGATTTAAGACAGAATTATTTTAATATTATTCAGACTCAAATTTTTGATAGATATTATAGGTTTTTAGATAGGATAGGAGATAAACTTTATTTGAAATCTTCAAATAAAAAAATTCCAATTGTTGAGTTTCAGACAAAATCAAAAAAAACGAGAGAAAGTGTTGTTATTAAATTATTACATAAAAAAGAAAATGTGGCAGAAGAATTATTTGATAGAATTGGAATAAGAATAATTACCGAATCAAAATATGATTGTCTTAGAGTTGTTAATTTTTTACATGAAGAACATATAATAACGCCTCATAATATTAAACCGAGTCGATCTCATAATACGATAGTTGATTTTCCTGCTTTCAAAATAAAGCATGAAGAGATCTTAAGAGAAGTCCAGGGGGAAGAAGAAAGAAATGAATATATAGAAAAAATGATCGCCTTGAACCCACTAGAGATAATAAAAAAAAATAAAAACAAGCATACCTTAGAGGAATATAAAGCCATACATTTTACATGTAGACAGTTGATAAGCTATACGAATCCATTTTACTTTCAGTTTGATCTTTTAAAAAAAGAAACAAAGGATAAAGACTTTCTTTCTAAATTAAATACTTTAGACACCTCAAACATTGCTAAAGATCTAAAGTTTTTCTATCCCTACGAAGTACAAATTACAGATAAAGAAAGTCATGAAATTAATACAGTAGGTGAGTCTAGTCATCAAGAGTATAAAAAATCTCAACTTGCCTCTGCGATGAATAGACTCTTCGCACCTTTGATAAATCCTTAGTTATTATTATAAGGAAGAGCTTTCCCTGGAGGATCTGCAGGTATAATTCCGAATCCGCCTTTCCCACCAGAAAATACTTGTGTGCTAAAAGAAATTAAAAAGATAATTGCGATTTTTTTTACCATGAACAACTCCTATGTTTGGTTTGGGATTGATTCCCTTTGTTGCTTAATACAATAGTACAGAAATCAATTATTACAAAATGAAAAAAAGCAAGGTAAGGAAAAATTATACATTTGGAGTCAAAGTGATACTAAGATGAGAGGTTTTGTAACTCTTTAACTAGTTTAAATTTATTCTCATCTTTTTTGATAGTTTCAAAGTTGTTTCTAAGAATTTCTTTATAAGGAGTTTTTTCTTTAGAAGTAGCAATATCTTTAATTAAAATTTCGAAAGAGCCAAAGCTTAAAGTGTCATTTTTTTTTAATTTAAAAGGAAAATCTAAAATTCTTTCTTTGCTTTGGAATTGAACCTTTTGTTCATAATTAGTTTTGAATTCGAGAGACCCGTCTTTTAGTTCTAGATTGATTAAAGGAAGAAAAAGGTCTTCTTTGAGTACACAAAACACTCCTGAATTTCCTAGTGTTGAAAAATTTGTTTCAACAGTCCTATCTCCAAGGTATTGAGAATTAGGAGCTTTTATAAAAGAAATTTTAATCATATTAAGTGTCCTATATATTTATCTTCTTTTAGATTATAAAAATGAATGTGATTTAAAAAGTCTGATTTATTAAAGTCTTTGAAATCTTCTATAACTTTATTAAAAATAACAATATCTTCTAACAAATTAGAGATTTTTCTAGAGTTTGATGCACCAGATTGAGTTTTTCCAAAAAGATTTCCTTCCCCTCTATAAAGTAAATCTTCCTCAGCAATTTTAAAACCATCGTTCTCTTTTTCAAAAAAGCTTAACCTTTGGTTTTGTTGAGGACCTAGTTTATTGGTGATAATAAGGAAACAAAAGCCTTGAAGTTTATCTCTTCCTACACGTCCTCGTAATTGATGAAGAGAGCTTAAGCCAAAGTATTCTGGATGATAAATAATCATTAAAGTAGCATTCGAAACATGTATTCCTACCTCAACAACAGTTGTGCTAATTAGAAGTTGAATCTTATTTTCTCTAAAATCATGGATTATGGACTTTTGCTCATCAGAATCTAAACGGCCATGTAATATAGCGATATTAGTTTCAGGAAAAAACTTCTTATACTGCTCATGAACTTCTTCAATTGAATAAGTGCTACGAAATTCAGTTTTATCAATATTGGGTAAAACGACATATGCTTGCTCATTTAAATCTAAACGTGTCTTTAAAAAACTTAAGAACTTAGACATGTTCTCAGAATTTACAATTCTTGTTTTAAATCCTTTTTTATGAGCAGGCATTTCTTTAATAATACTAATATCTAAATCACCATACTGGGTAAGACTTAGAGTTCTTGGAATAGGTGTAGCACTCATTAATAAGCAATTTGGAACGGTGCACTTATTCAAAAATTGAATTCTTTGATCTACACCAAACTTATGCTGTTCATCAATAATCGTTAATCTTAAATTATGATATTCTAATTTATCCTGAAATAAACTGTGAGTGCCAATAATCACTCTTGCTTCATTTTCTTTAATTTTTTGATAAATGATTTTTTTCTCTTTAGCACTGACTGAAGATGATAAAAATGCAATTTTTTCTTCTGGGAAGTAATTAATAAGGTTTTGGAAGTGTTGATAACTTAAATTTTCAGTCGGGGCCATAAAAGCAACTTGAAACCCTAACTCATATACAGCTTTCATTGCGAGAATTGCGACACTAGTTTTTCCACAACCAACATCCCCTTGGACTAACCTTGATAAAGGGTAAGTGGATTCAAGATCTTTAATGATTTCATCAAAGCATAGCTTTTGATCTACAGTTAAAGGATAAGGAAAAATATCTAGGCTTTTTTCTAGTAATTTCTTAGAAAACTTCAAAGGGGGTTGAGACTGTTCTTCCTTGCTATCTTTTCTTAAAGCAATTTTTAATTGTTCAAGAAAAAATTCTTCGTATTTAATTCTATCAATATAGTCATCGTTATAACTAATATCACCAATCTGATGTAAAGATTTTAAAGATTGAGCTAAAGATACCTGGTGAAATTTTAACTCAGGGAGTTCTTCCCATAATTCATGAGGGATTTTTTGTATCATCTTTTCAATAAAACTTCCTCTCACCTTATTTACTGTTGGATAAGTTAAAACAGTATCATCGCCTTGTTGCTTAAATGTGGGATTAGCTATTTGTGTCCATGGACCATTGGTAGAGACTGTTCCTTCAAGTGTTACAACTGTACTCTCAGAAAAATAGTTTTCAATTTTTTCTTTTAAATTGGGATAAGTATTAAACCAAATCAAAGAAAAGTCGCCATTCTGAGTTTCTAGAGTTCCAGAGACTTGAAAAAATCTCATTCTCTTTCTAAAAATTGGACGAGTTTTTATATTCTTAAGAAAACCATTTACTCTTACGTAATCTCCATCATTAGTACTTTCAGGATAAGGGTTTTTATGAACATGATAAAATTTAGTAGGAAATATCCATGAAAGATCTCTAAGAGTATGAATATTGGCTTCTTTAAGAAGACTTATACTTTTAGGTAATTTCTTACCTTTATACAGCTCTTCAATGGGAGAATTCCATAGAAGTTTAGATGTATTCGACATTTTCTAATTCATAAATGATATCTCCTTTCGGTGCCTTTACAGTGATTTCATCACCAGCTTCTTTACCGATTAGAGATTTTCCAAGAGGGGAGATATAAGAGATTTTATCTTTATGCTCCATTGCTTCATCCTCTCCAACAAGTTGAAAGGTAGTAGAAGTATTTTTTTCATGATCAAAGATAGTAACAGTTGCTCCAAAAACTACTTTGCTTCCAGATAATTTAGAAACATCAACAACTTTCGCTTTTGCAATTTTATTTTGAAGTTCAGCAATTCGGCCTTCTATGTGTGATTGTTTCTCTTTTGCCGCATGGTATTCAGCATTTTCTTTTAGATCGCCAAGAGCTCTTGCTTCAGCGATGGCGACTTTTATATTTTCTCTATCAACTTTAATTAGTTCATCTAATTCTTTTTGTAGAGATTCTTTGCCAGGAATAGTCATAGGAAAATTCATTTTTTTATCCTTGTTTTTTAAACAATGCTTCTGCAGCTTTCAAAAGGTCTTCTTTATTATTTCCTCCTGGGACTCCTAATTTAAAGTAGTCACAGAAATTTGCTTTCTCTTTATTTACAATTCTTGTGGCCATGCTTTCTCTACATTCATTATAAGAATGAAGATCATAGAACTCACACATTTTACATACTCTTAAATCGGTATAACAACTTTCACACTCATCTGTACGCATTACTTTTATACCATCGAAGTTTATTGATTTCTGGCATTTCCAACATTTTGTTTCCATTAAAAACTCCTCGCTATTTGAAATCCAAACTTCCAGTTTTTTAAAACACTTCCTGTCTTCCCACTTGGAGAGAAATATATCTTAGGAGTATTTCTTTTATTATATTCTCTAATAGACATCATGAGGTTTTCTTCATTTTTTTTATATTTATTTCTACTAATAAAATAGTTAATACCTATAACACTCAACCCTGCACCAACCAATACGTTCCTATGGGTAATTCCAGAATCTCCGTTGGTAAATATACCAACAGCAGCAAGGGCGACACCAAAGGTATTAATAAATGCTGTTTTCCAAGAAGGGAGAGTGTTTTGTTGATAAGTTTCTAAGTAAGACTTTGCAATAGGATCTTTATCAAGCAAGTATTTAAGGCCATCACCTTTTATAGTAGAACTTGAGTCGACTAAAATTTTTTGATAATTCACGTAAGCAATTCTATTACATGACAAATCTTCAGCTAGAAGGGTCAAACTAAAAAATAAAAAAAGGGTTATTAAAAATTTATTCATTAATATTCCAAAAACTTATTATAACAAAGATATAGACTCTTATCTATAAGTTTAAACAATATTTAATTAAAGGAATTCATTAGTTCTTTTGCTTAGTTCGCTAGGTGAAAACGTAGGAGGAAGAGTTGATTTGTCGAGTTGTCTTTTTTCTTCTCTTTTTATGTAAATTCTAAAAATTTTAACAAGCTCATTTTGAATGCAAGGCAATGTATATTTACCATAAAGTGTATGTCCACCTTCGTAAGTTTGAGCTTCGTACTCTTCAGGTGTAGTAACGTATCCACAATAAGAATTTGAATATGGATTGATTATGATTTGGCTAATACTTGTATGCTGAATTTCTTTTTCAAGAGCTTTTTTTATTCTTAAGCCAGCAATGGTTGTAGGCTCAAAAGGTAAAGAAACAATGAGCAGTTCTCCTAAGGTGCTAAATTGAACTGGTAGAATTTCTTGTAGCCAACTATTTTCATTAAGAGCACCTTTAAAGTACTGATTAGAAAATTCACCCATTAAGGGATCGGCAAGTTTAAGAATTTTCAGGAGCCAAGATTTAGAGTCAGATAAAAACTCTCTTTTTCCAGTTGCCAGAACCACCACTTTAGGTGCCTGAAGCTTATAGTATAACTTTTTCCTTTGATATCTTTCCTTATTAAACAAATAGCTTTTTAAAAGATAAAATGAATTTAAAAAAATAACTATATATTTTAGAAAGAATCCTAATAAATCACTAAATGCTCTTCCATCAGAGGGACATCCAATTAAAAAAGAAACACCAAGTGCGCCAGAAGTTGTCTTCACATCTTCATTAAAGGAGAGCTTTCCAAAATTTAAATACATAATATCAGAGTCAATAAAACTCCCAAGTTTAAAACCCTGATTAGAGTTTAATATTTCTAGGGCTTTTTTAGATTGCAAGCTACCGTTGAAATCAGCTGATTTAAAATCATTTTTGAATTTGCCTCTAAACCCTCTATGTTTTGCATTTTCTTTAATATAATTAGGAGAAATGTCTCCGGAACATTCTTGAGAGAAAACTGCGAGTTCTAAGTTTTCTTGTTCTTCTGAGAATTTTGAAGCCATACCCTTATTATCAGGATGAATATCTCTATTAGTACTTCCAATAGAAGTCCCATGCACAGGAAACCAATTAATAAATGATTTTTTTCCCTCTCTAGTTATAACTAACATTTGAACTTTTTTAGGAGCAGCTTCTTTTTTATTAATATTTTTATTAGAGACTTCAGGATTTCTTATATAAGCATTTAAAACTCTATTAAAAGAAACATCTTCGTCTTGAAAAAAACCTTCCTTGTATTCTAAATTTGCAGGTTTTAGGTCACGATAAGCTTGAATAATAGATGAGACGATCCCATCGGTTAAGCGATCTAAAACTTTTGGAATTAAACCTTTGTTTGGAATATTATAAATAGCATACTCATCATATCCTCCCGGAGAAGAATGAGTATGTTGAGCACAAAGAGTCAGCTGGTCTCTTTTAAGATCTTTGAAATAATCATGTTCTTTTAATTTTTTATAAACTTCTTGATAAAGCTTATTTGTAATAAAACAAATCTCTGAATTAGAATATATCCAGTAAGTATCACTATTCTTAAAGATTAATGAGCGAGCATGAAGTTTCTCTTTAATATTTAAAGATTTTTGATTAGGCCTAGCGAATCCAAGAAATATAGCATCAGTCACATCTGGCGTGATTTCTTCTTTTCCTAAACCAACATGAATAATTTCTGACATCTAAAATCCTAGTATTATATAAATATACTAATATTTTTCTTGAAAATTATAAAGACTAGGAATTTCATACTGGAGCTCACGACGGGATTTGAACCCGTGACCTCTCCCTTACCAAGGGAGTGCTCTACCCCTGAGCCACGCGAGCGCTAATAATCTGTCATATTAAGAAATACAATATTATTTAGCTAGTAAAATTCTTGTCAGTAGAGAGGATTTTAGTGATAATTTTTCATAATTTATTGAAACGTTATACAGGAGAGTAAAATGGCAAAAGAAAAATTCGACCGATCTAAACCACACGTAAATATCGGAACAATTGGTCACGTCGACCACGGTAAAACAACTTTAACAGCAGCAATCACAATGACTTTAGCAGAAGCTTCAGGGCTTGAAGCTAAGTCTTATGCAGATATCGATTCAGCTCCAGAAGAAAAAGCTAGAGGGATCACAATTAATACAGCACACGTAGAGTATGAAACAGCTAACAGACATTACGCTCACGTAGACTGTCCAGGTCACGCCGATTATGTAAAGAACATGATTACAGGTGCAGCTCAGATGGATGGTGCAATCCTTGTTGTTAACGCAGCAGACGGACCTATGCCACAAACTAGAGAGCACATCCTTCTTGCTAGACAGGTTGGTGTTCCAGCGATCGTTGTTTTCTTAAACAAAGTAGATCAGGTTGATGATGAAGAGTTATTAGAGTTAGTAGAGATGGAAGTTAGAGAGCTTTTATCTTCTTATGACTTCCCAGGAGATGATATTCCTATCGTTTCTGGATCAGCTCTAGCAGCAGTAGAGGGAAGAGATGAAAATATTGGAAAAACTAAGATCTTAGAACTAATGGCTAAGGTTGATGAGTATATTCCAACACCAGAAAGAGATATTGATAAAGATTTCTTAATGCCAGTAGAGGATGTTTTCTCTATTTCAGGTAGAGGTACAGTTGTTACAGGTAGAGTAGAAAGAGGGATCGTAAAAGTTGGTGAAGAGATTGAGATTATTGGAATCAAAGAGTCTACAACAACTACAGTTACTGGAGTTGAGATGTTTAGAAAGCTTCTTGATGAAGGTAGAGCAGGGGATAACGTAGGTGTTCTTCTTAGAGGTACAAAGAGAGAAGATATCCAAAGAGGTCAGTGTTTAATTAAGCCAGGATCAGTTAAGCCACATAAGAAATTTAAGTGTGAAGTATATATTCTAACTAAAGAAGAGGGTGGAAGACACACACCAATCTTTAAGGGATATAGACCACAATTTTATTTCAGAACAACAGACGTTACAGGTTCAATCGAGTTGGCAGCAGGAACAGAGATGATTATGCCAGGAGATAACACTAGCTTTACAGCAGAATTGATCACTCCAATTGCAATGGAGAAAGGATTAAGATTTGCGATTAGAGAAGGTGGTAGAACTATTGGTGCTGGTACTGTTTCAGAGATTATTGAGTAAGTAGCTAGAATTACAGAGTTTTATTATATAAAGGGCCTCAAATGAGGCCCTTTTTTTGTTTATTTTTTTTACATTCATTATAAAAAATTCATCCTTTCTCTTTCAGATCATTATCTGGAGATAGAATTTATATAGAAAATTAAAAGTTAATAATTTTAACAAAGGATAGATTATGAAAAACATTTTAATAGTACTTTTAGCATTAGGTTTAGCAAGTTGTGGAAATAAAAGTAGTAAGGTTACTAAAATTGATCAAGGTGATAGCAAGGTAAGTGATGAAGTAGTGGATATGACAACACCTGATACAAGAAGTGAGAATGAGATTGATACAAATAATACAGCTACAGATGCTGAAACAGGAGAGAAAGAAGTAGTTACAGTTGTTGCAGATATCGAACCATTTATTAAAAAGTTTCAAAAAGAAGAAAAAGATGAAACATACCTTTATCATTGTAAATTAAGAACTGATTTTACAGATGGTAGAGATACTCAAGAAGATTATGTATTAATTAGTTTCAAAAACAAAAGTATTTTTGGAAAAAGAAGAAGAGCTAAGATTTTCTTTAGAACTTTAGATCTTGAAAATACAAAATTTGTTAAAAGAGGTAAGAAAACAAAGACTTTTAAAGTTAAGACAAAGGTTAGCAAAGAAGACTTTTCCGAAGGTGTAAATGATAAGGGAGAAGAAGGAATTATCTTAAGTCTTGGTGAAAATACGATTAAAGTTGGAGAAGGATTTGATGAAGAAAAAGGTCAAGATTATATTGATACTTTAGATGCTCATTGGGTTGGTTTCCCTCAATTTGAAAAGAATCAAAAAAGTACAACAAAAGTTCAGTGTTTTGAATCTTCTTTAAAATAAGAAAAACAAAAAATAAAAATATAAAGGCCCTCTTTTTAGAGGGCTTTTTTTGTTTAAAATTTTAACAAGTCTGTAAATAAGATAAACTAAGAAGTTTATTTTTTCTTTATTTGTTAAAATAAAGAAAAGGAAAAAATATGAAAAAAATAATTTTAACTTTATTCACTGCTCTTCTGATTTCTTGTGGGAGTGATGGCAATAACGCTAATTCTGTAAGAGTAGACAATTCACTTAATAGCCAAAGAAATAGGAAGCTTCAAGGTGTAAGACTATTTGAAATGGTTGCTCAGCGCTCACCTAGTGAAAGATTCGTTGCAATATGTGAAGAGGGGTCTGAAAAGAAAAATGATAGATCTTTACAAAACCGGCTTGTTCTTTTTACTTACTCTGTTCAGCTAAGAGGGCTAAAGAAACACATTTCTTTACATAGAAGAATAGCTGATAAAAATAATTTAGGAACCTTGTCAAGAGCAGCCACTACTTCACCAAAGAAGATTAGATGGTTTATGTTTCCAAGAAGATCTGATTTTGTCATAGATACTAAAAGAGGATTAAGCTTTTATGATAATAAAAGTGATCTAGAGATTGCAAGCCTATCATTTGGAAATAATAAAAATCAAATAAATGCAGTGAGATATTGTGAAGATTCACTTAATTAAAACTCTTTTCTTAATATTGCTCTTGTGCTTTATAGGTTGTGAAGCTGAAGAAACGACAAAGATCAATGTTACGACAACAACTAAAAAAGTATATCTCACTAGATCATATTCAGAATTATTTGAAAAAATAATAGATACGGAAAACATTCTTTATGTGTGCACTTTTGAATATCAAGATAGTAATAAAAACTTTGAATTAGAACATATAGCATATTCTTTTAAAGAAACTTCTAATGGCTCTTTACTAGTCCAAAGAGTTGTAGATCAACGACTTAAGTCTGGTTTTTCATCTGTAAAAGCAATCTTAGCGAAAGGTTTCTTTGGCTTAAATAGAAGAGATTTCTCTTTCACTAGAAACAAGCATGATGATGTAACGAGCATATTTTTAAATAAAGAAAATCAAAAAAATGTAAAGTTTTCTTTTGAAAAAAAAGACAAAAAATTACTTAGTAGTTCATGCCGAAAAAGTTACGAATAATTAAAGGCCATTATTGCATGTTTTTTTTATATCAGGATCAGTTTGCTTAAAACAAGCATGAATATGATTATGATGGCCATCTACATATCGAGTATTCTTAATTTTAGAGTCATTAAAAACAATATCTTTAACACCAGATTCTTTTAAAAGGTTTATAAATTCTTTAGTGAGTTTTCTATTATAAGTTTGATATCTGTGATCCATAGGCCCAAAAGCGTGATCAGGACTATTGGTAAAAGGTCTAAAATCAAAACATTCTCCACTTGAGTGAGATTCATGAGGAGTGCTACTGCGATCAGGAAAATAGGATAAATGACTAGGATGATAAACATGCCCAAAACCTATTCTGCATAGATTTTTTCCTTTTGAGCATTTAGTATCTTGCCACTTCTTAGCAACTTGTAAAAAAGCACAAGCAGAAATAGGCTTTGCCCAAGTATCATTTAATTCATTTTTTCCTTCATGAGGAGAGTAATTAAAAGTATTAAAAGGACCATCAAGTATTTCTCGTGATTTGTTTTTTATATTTAATATTCTTGGGTTATGAAGAGGGATTTTTAAAAGATCATCATCTAGAATAGTTGAATATTTTTCTTTTTTCTTATTACCTGAAGAAGTAAAACGAGTTGACTTCTGTGCTAAATCTTTCGCTAGTAAAAGAGAAGAATCAAGATCGCCGTAGTTAACTACTTCACCATTACTCTTTAAAAGATCAAGTACTTTTAAAAAATTTTTATATTGAGATTGGGGTAATACTTCAAGTGAATTCAAGAGATTCCCTTGGCAACAAGGATCAGTAAGATCTATCCATTTTTCTGAAGAAACATTAATATCTTTATTTTCTACATCAAAAAGATATTTATTAAGATGGCATACTTTCTTTGTTCCTTGAGAGGTGTTTTCTCTAAAACAACATTCCCTGGCTTGATAATAAAAAAGATTTTTATTTGAATCAAAATCAACTTTAAATTTTAAAATACTACCTTCAAGATTCTCTTCTACTCCATCGTTCCATGTTGTTTTGAATAAGGCAGTACTTCTTTTAACATAAAAAACATTACCTCCTGTTTTGTATAAACCTAAGGAGTTTGGATCTAAAAAACCATCTTCACCTTGATAACTAATTGGTCGGTCATCTGATCCTGTGAGTTTCGTAAAGTTCACGTGTTTTTTACTTGGATGTATTCTTGAGAGTTGATCAATAATTTTTTTATTTGAAAGAACGACATTTACCCTTACTCTTCCAAGTCTAGAAAGATTTTTCTGAGATTTTTTAATTTTCTCACTTGATGAGAAACTATTCTTAAGTAATTCAAAAGGCCTGAAAAGCTTTTTTGAGTTTTGATCAAGATTGAGAAACTTTACTCCTAAAGTTTGAATGGATGAAATATCATCAAGATTTAGGTGTTTTAGAAAAACTTCTCTGTGATTTTTATATTCAGGAATATTTCTAAAATGATAATCTGCAAGTTTAATTTTTTCTTGCTGAATAGTAATGAGTTCCTTTTCAATCTCATCTGATAAAAGATTAGAAGTTTTAATCAAGGATCCAACTGGAAGTCTCGCTTTAATGTTTGAATTTTCATCACGAAGATTTTCATATACTTTATCACCTTGTTGGTATTTACCTGAGGTTTGAAAAGGAGGTGTGATTGTTTTAACAATATTACAAGTTTCTCTTGAGTCTAGATTTTCTGTTTTACTTTTCTTAATAAGATACTGAGACCGAGATATTAGAGTATCCTTTTTCAAATAGTCCTGAGACATTGATAAAAAAGAAACTCCTGAAATGACAATAATTAAATATTTTATCACCTGTAATGATCGGCATAATCCATGAAAAAATTAAAAATAGTTGACAGTAAACGTTCAGAAAGTATCTTATTAAGACAATCTAATTATAGGGTGTATAGCTCCAATTGGTAGAGCGGCTGATTCCAAATCAGTAGGTTGGGGGTTCGAATCCCTCTGCACCCGCCATTTTTCAAAAAACATCCTTAGACAAAACAACCAGCGGATCCCTAAATTCCTCAGGATAAACATTAATTTTTATTCTTCCAATTTCTCGCAGATCTTTACTTCTAACACTAACCTTCCATTCCCCCGAAACAATTTTCTCTTTATAAGCAATACCTCTAAAACCTTTTTTTCGACCACCAGTTATTTTAATAGGGATATCGTCATACTTAATCCATCCTTTTTTCGATCTCTTGCTCCAGCGAACAATTACTGAGTCAGAAAAATTAGAAGGAGAGTAAAGAGTAAAGAAAACATGAACCCGAGATTTTTTATTCAGATAAAAATCCTGATCACCTTTTTTCCAAAACTGCCACCAAATCCTTTGATGATAGCAATTGTACTGCCCATCAATTTTTTCTATTTTTTGATAAACTCCAATATCTTTAATGGCTAAAGGTACAGGGGGAAGAATTTTAAAGATATAAAGAGAAAGAAATAAAAAACATGCTCCGAATGAAGGTAGGAGAAAATGATTAAAAACTTTGTCTTCTGAAAATTTAGAATAAATCAAATACACAAAAAATAACAACGTTAAAGAAGTTACAATCCCTATAAAGAAAGGAGTTCTTCCAATTTCTTTCATTAAAAGAGGGACTATATAGGTAAAAAATGAACAGGTACATAAGCCTAGTAAAAATGATTTAAAGATTCGACCTAGTCTTACAAATATAGGTAATTCATTTGCAATCATAATAAAAAGAATAAATGCAATAAAAATAAAAGAGGTTACAAATGAAGTACTTTTAAAATAAAAAAGAGTAAAGACACTAATTAAACTTCCTATCAGAAAATGAAAAATCCCGTCATAGTATTTAATAAAGAAACTCCAGACTTTTGAATTTCTAATTTTTTCAGGATTAATTGTTTTGAATTCAAAATAAAGAAGGACGCTGGCAAGAAAAAGATAAAGTGATTGCGAGGTAATGTTCCATGTCTCATCGATTTCACCAAGTGTGAAAATATCAAATACAAAACCAGCTAAGAAAAAAAACACTTCCCAATGTTTGGTTAATAAATTTTTTAAATTTCTAAAGTTATTCTGATTGGGCAATGATCTGATCCTTCTACTTTGGGTAAGTATTCACATTTTTTCACATGAGGCATAAGAGATTCTGAAACAAAAAAATAATCGATTCTCCATCCTACATTTTTTTTCCTACAATCTCCTCTGTAGCTCCACCAACTATAAACATCTTTTTTTTCAGGATGTAATTCACGAAAGCAATCTCTGAACCCACTTTTAATAAATTTATCAATCCATTCTCGCTCTCTTGGGAGAAACCCAGTTGTATTTTTATTTGTTTTTGGATTTTTTAAATCAATTTCCTTGTGAGCAGTATTAAAATCTCCACATACAATTATTGGTTTATTGTGTTTTTTTTCTAATTTTTTTGCATACTTTCTAATTTCTTCAGAATACTCGAGCTTGTAATCCACCCTAGAATGATCACGGCGACCGTTAGGAAAATAACAGTTAAACAATATAAATTTATCATAAAAGTGAATTAAGGTTCTTCCTTCAGATTTAAATTTCTTTTTTTTAATTCCAATCTCAGTCTCTATAGGGGCATTCTTGCTCATGCTTAAAACACCCGAATACCCTTTTTTCTGAGCTTCGTGCGATGCGAAACTAAATTTTTTATTTTCTTTTATCTCTAGTGGAATATCTTCTAAATGTGCCTTAACCTCTTGCAAACAGATAGTATTGGCCTTTACTCTGCTCGCCCAACCAAGAAATCCTTTTCTGCACACGGCTCTGATTCCATTTACATTCCAGCTAATTATATTAATTTTTTCCATATAATATTGATGATATGCTCAGATACTCATGTTGAATAAATGCACCGCACCGTAAATAACATTCGTCTTTTCGCATTTAAAACTGTATATAATTTTAGTTTCTATATTTAGAAAAGCATTTTTAAAGGCAGATATATCTATGTTTAAGATAGGTTTAATGTCTTTTTGGAGGAACTTTTGGCAACAAAACTAAGTAAAGATAATTCGAAATGGTTAAATGCAAGTGTCGCAATAACTTGCATTATGTTGTGCTTCATTCTTATCAGATTTTTTAAACAAATCGGAGAATGGTTTGAGCTGGAATCAAAACTAGGATCTTATGGTTTAATTACTCAAGCTGTTGCTGTTATTTTATCAATTGGTTCATTTGTTTATATTTTAAAAAATGAAAAGACATCATCTTTTTTAAAAGAATCATTTTCAGAGATCGTAAAAGTAATTTTTCCAGATAGAAATGAAACTTTATCTATGACTTGGAAAGTAATGATACTAGTAACAATTTGCGGTTTTATTCTTGGATTGTTTGATTACTTTGCTACTTGGGGCTTAAGTTTATTACCTGGTTGGGTTTAGGAATTAGTTTATATGACTGAAGAAAATAAATCAGAAGATATTGAAAAAGAAGAAGTTGAAACTCAAGAAGAGAATGAAGAAACTCAAGAGTTTAGTTTTCTTTCAAAAGGTGAGACTCCTGAATTTAAGTGGTATGTAGTTCATGTGTTTAGTGGATTCGAAGCTAGAGTTAAGAAGACTTTAGTAGATAGAATTGTAAATCATAAGATGACTGAATATTTTTCAGAAGTTTTTCTTCCTGAAGAAGACGTTACGATAAGTGTTAAGGGTAAGAAAAGAAATATGAAGAAGAAATTCTTCCCAGGATATCTTCTTGTTAAAATGATCATGAATGATAAGACATGGCACTTAGTTAAGAACACTGATAAAATCACTGGCTTTGTTAGTGGTGATAAGTCGAAACCTTCACCAATAAAAGATGATGAGGTTGCGTTTTTACTAGGCCAGGCAAAAGATGGATTCAAAGTTCAAAAGTCTGTTTCTAATTTTAACGAAGGTGACTCTGTTAAAGTTATAGAAGGACCATTCTCTTCTTTCGTTGGAACGGTAGAGAATATAAATGAAAAAGGTAAATTAAAAGTTAATGTATCAATATTTGGTAGGCCTACACCTGTAGAGTTAGATGTTTCACAGGTAGAGAAGGCTTAATAGTTTTTTGGAGTAAAAAATGGCAAAGAAAGTAGTTGGATTTATTAAATTACAAATAGCAGGTGGGAAAGCGAACCCATCTCCACCAATTGGACCAGCATTAGGTCAGAAAGGTGTAAATATTATGGATTTTTGCAAAGCTTTTAATGCAAAAACTCAAAAAGATGCTGGAACAGTTCTTCCAACGATTATTACAGTTTATTCTGATAGATCGTTTACGTTCATCACTAAAACACCTCCAGCTTCTTATCTTGTAAAGAAAGATTTAAACCTTAAGTCTGGAGCAAACAAGCCAGGACATGAAGTAAAAGCAACAATAAATGAAGAGCAAGTAACAAAAGTTGCTGAAGTAAAAATGCCAGATTTATCGGCTGCTGATATAGAAGCTGCAAAAAGAACAGTTGAAGGTTCATGTAGATCAATGGGATTAAAATTAGATTATAAAGAATACGAAGCATAAGAAAACAAACAACGGGAGGTAGGTGTTTAAACTACCGTTTGTACCGAGGGGAAAGTAATGAGTAAAAGATCAAAAAAATTCACAGAAGCGATGTCTAAGATAGACTCGAACAAAACTTATTCAGCAAAAGAAGCAATCTCTCTTTGTAAAAGTGCAAGCTTTGCAAAGTTTGATGAATCAATTGATTTAGCATTTAGACTTGGAGTTGATCCAAGACATGCTGATCAGATGATTAGAGGTGCAATTGTAATGCCTGGTGGAACAGGGAAAAACGTTAGAGTTGTAGTGATAACTTCTGGAGAGAATATCAATAAAGCAGAAGCTGCAGGAGCAGATCTTGTTGGAAGTGATGATGTTATCACGAAAATTCAAGGTGGTTGGTTAGACTTTGATAGAGTAATTGCAACTCCAGATATGATGGGAAAAGTTGGTAGAGTAGCAAGAATCTTAGGACCAAGAGGTTTAATGCCTAACCCAAAACTTGGAACAGTTACAACAGATGTTGAAAAAGCAGTTAAAGAGCAAAAATCAGGGAAGGTTGAATATCGTACTGATAAGACTGGAATCATCCATGTACCTATCGGTAAAAAATCATTTGATGATGAGAAAATTTATGAAAATTTTCACGCGATTACTTCAGCTATCATAAAAGCTAAGCCAGCAAGTTCTAAAGGTGTATTTCTTAAATCTTTAATAATGAGTACAACTATGGGACCAGGAGTAAAGCTAGATACATTTGAAGCTTTAAATATTTAATAATAATTTGGGGTTGAAGAAAGCCGGCTTAAATCTAATAGATTTTTTAAGTCCTGCCGAAGCTCCCCTCCATAACACCAAAGGAGGTAACAATGCTTACTAGAGCGAAAAAAGAAGAGATTGTTGCAGGCCTAAAGACAAGTATCGAAAAATCCAAAGCTGTGTTTTTAACAAACATGATTGGAGTTGGTGCAAATGATTCAGTAGCTATTCGAAAGAAAGTTCGAGATGCAAATGGATCAATTGTAGTAACAAGAAATACTTTGTTTAAAAGAGCTGCAGCGGGAACTCATCTTGAGGACCTATTTAAAGATGTAAAAGGTCCACATGCTATTGCTTTTGCTTTCGAAGATGCACCTGGCGTTGCTAAGGTTATCTACGAAGCAGGAAAAGAAAATGAGTTAATTGACTTTAAGGGTGGATTTTTAATGGATAAACCATTAACTCCAGCTGAGGTTGAGCAACTTGCAAAACTTCCATCTCGAGACGAGATGCTTGGAACTTTACTTGCTACTTTCATGGCACCAATTTCAGCGTTCGCAAGAGTGCTTCATGCGGTTAATGAAAAGAAGAAAGAAGGTGGAGAAGCAGAAGTTGCTGTTGAAGCAGCAGCGGAAGAAGCTCCGGCAGAAGAAACAAAAACTGAAGATGCTGGAACTGAAGAAAACAAAGAATAAAAAATTAAATAATTTAGGAGAATATTTATGAGTTTAACAAATGAACAATTAATGGATCACATTTCAGGAATGTCAGTTATGGACTTGGCAAATCTTGTAAAAGAATTAGAAGACAAATTTGGAGTATCTGCTGCACCTGTTGCGGTTGCTGGTGGCGCTGCTGGTGGCGCTGCTGCTGAAGCAAAAACTGAATTTGATGTAGTTTTAGTTGAAGCTGGAGCGAAGAAAATCAATGTAATTAAAGAAGTTAGAGCAATCACAGGACTTGGTCTTAAAGAAGCGAAAGAAATGGTAGAAGGAGCTCCTAAAACTTTAAAAGAAGCAGTTTCAAAAGAAGAAGCTGAAGAAATGAAGAAAAAGCTTGAAGCTGCTGGTGCAAAAGCAGAACTTAAGTAATTTACTGATTATTTAGACTAAACAGGATGAAGAATACTCTTCATCCTGTTTTTATTTTGTAATTTTAAGAATTTTAAATATTAGGAGTCATCAATATGGCCAACGTATTCGGACAAAATCAATGGCATAGAAAAAATTTCAAAAGATGTGGTTATGCTTTAGAAACTCCAGGATTAATGAAGCTTCAAGTTAATTCTTATGAATCTTTTCTTCAGAAAGATATTTCAGCTGAAGATAGAGAAGATAAAGGGTTACAAGCAGTTTTTAAATCTGTTTTCCCAGTTTATGATTTTAATAATTCAATTTGCCTTGAGTTTGTTTCATATTCTCTTGAAGACAGTAAATATTCTGTTAAGGAGTGTAGAGCACGAGGTATGTCTTATGAATCTCCACTTAAAGTTACAGTAAGATTATTATTTTTCGAGCAAAACGAAGATGATGATGAAGATGCAGAGAAGAAAATCTCTTCAATCAAAGAGCAAGAAATTTATCTTGGAAATATTCCACTTATGACTGAGACGGGTTCATTTGTTTATAATGGAACTGAAAGAGTAATTGTTTCCCAGCTTCATAGATCTCCAGGGATTGTTTTTGAACATGATGGAGGGAAAAAACACTCAAGTGGGAAAATTCTTTATTCTTCAAGAATTATTCCTCATAGAGGTTCTTGGTTAGATTTTGAATTTGATCACAAAAATATTTTATTCGCTAGAATTGATAGAAAAAGAAAAATCCATGCTTCAGTAATTTTTAAAGCAATGGGTTATTCAACAGAAGAAATATTAAATTTCTTTTACAAGACTGAAACTATTCACTTGAAAGACAATGATTTCAAAAGAGAATTAGATTTCAATCTTTTAGTAGGATCAAGAGCTATTGAAGATATCATTGATCCAAAAGCTAAAAAGCCGATAGTTTTAAAAGGTAAGAAGATTACAAAACTTACTTTGAAAAAATTAGAAAATGCAAAAATTAAAAAAATACCAATTGATGTTACAAATTTAGTAGGAAAAGTTTCAGCTAAAGATATTTACGATGATGAGACAGGTGAAGTTCTTGTTGCTGCAAATGAAGCTTTATCAGAGAGTGCTATTTTTGATCTTCTTGGTAGAAAAGTTAAAACTATAGAAGTTTTATATATAGATAATGTTAACTTTGGTGATCAGGTAAGAAACACAATTCTTCTTGATAAAACAGGGTCTTCTGAGGAAGCACTTATTAAGATCTTTGAGAGATTAAGACCAGGAGAGCCTCCAACAGTTGAAGCTGCAGAGATGCTTTTCAATTCTTTGTTTTTCGATGAAACCAAATACGATCTTTCTAAAGTTGGTCGTATGAAAATCAATTATAAATTTGGAATGGACATACCTGTTTCAAAAACTGTTTTAACTAAAGATGATATTATTAGAACAGCTCAATACTTAGTTGATCTTAATAATGGAAAAGGTAAAGTCGATGATATCGATCACCTTGGAAACAGAAGAGTTAGAGCTGTTGGTGAGTTATTAGAAAATCAATTTAGAGTTGGTCTTGTTAGAATGGAAAGATCAATTAGAGAAAGAATGGCAATCCAAGAATTAGATGGAATGATGCCACATGACCTGATTAATCAGAAACCAGTTGCAGCTTCAATCAAAGAATTCTTTGGTTCTTCTCAACTTTCTCAATTCATGGATCAAACAAATCCATTATCAGAAGTTACACATAAAAGAAGACTTTCAGCTCTTGGCCCAGGTGGTTTAACAAGAGAAAGAGCTGGGTTTGAAGTTCGAGATGTTCATGCAACTCACTACGGAAGAATGTGTCCAGTTGAAACTCCAGAGGGGCCGAATATTGGTCTAATTACTTCTCTTGCTACTTATGCAAGTGTTTCAGAATATGGATTTATTGAGACTCCATATAGAAAAGTAGATGAGAAAGGAAAAATCTTAGATAAGATTGAATATTATTCTGCTTTTGAAGAAGAAGGAAAAATTATCGCACAAGCAAGTGCTGATACTGTAGAAACTAAGCAGTTTTCTGGAAATCTAATTCCTGCTCGTAAAGAGGGTGAATTAGCACTAGTTGGTTCTGAAGATATTGATATGATGGACGTTGCTCCATCGCAGATGATTTCGATTGCAACAAGCTTGATTCCGTTCTTAGAGCATGATGATGCCAACAGAGCATTAATGGGATCAAACATGATGAGACAGGCAGTGCCTGTTCTTGTTACTGATGCACCTATCGTAGGTACAGGTGTTGAAGCGAAAGTTGCTAAAGACTCAGGAGCAATTCTTTTTGCCAAAAATTCAGGGAAAGTTGTCTTTGTTGATTCGAATAGAGTTGTTGTTCAAAGAAATGATGCAAAGTCTGGAGAGTCTGGAGTAGATATTTATAAACTTTTAAAATATCAAAGATCTAATCAGAACACTTGTATGAACCAAAAAGCCCTTGTTAAAGAAGGCGATAGTGTAAAAACTGGTGATGTTATTGCAGATGGGCCAGCTACACACTTAGGAGATATTGCTTTAGGACAGAACGTACTTGTAGCATTTACTCCTTGGGGTGGTTATAACTACGAGGATTCAATTCTAATTTCTGAAAATTTATTAAAAAGAGATGTTTTTACTTCAATTCATATTGAGAGCTTTGAATTAGAGGCAAGAGATACGAAATTAGGTAAAGAAGAAATTACGAGGGACATTCCTAACATCAGTGATGAAGCTCTTAGTGATCTTGATGCTGCTGGTATAATTAGAGTTGGAGCAATCATTCGAGCTGGAGATATTCTAGTTGGTAAGATTACACCAAAAGGTGAAACTCAACTTTCTCCAGAAGAAAAATTATTAAAAGCAATTTTCGGTGATAAAGCTGGAGACGTTAAAGATTCTTCTTTGAGAGTTCCTTCTTCAGTTAGAGGAACAGTCATTGATGTTAATGTTTTCACTAGAGAAGGTGTCGAGCTTGATTCTAGATCTAAAGAAATTATTGAAGAAGAAACGAAATTAATAAGAAGAGATGAAAAAATTGAAATAAATGCAATTAAGAGTTTTGCTCTTAAGAAAATTGTAAAAATGCTTAAGGGTGAAAAAACTGTTGATGCATTAGTTTCAGAAGATGGATCTCAAGAGTTAATTGCAAAAGGTTCAGAGATTACTGAAGATGCATTGAAAAATGTACCTTTTGATCTTTTAGGATTCTTACCTCTTAGTGCGGAATCAGAAGGTAAACTTACTGAATATTTTGCAGATGTTAGAAATGATATTCAAAAAGTTAGAGCGAAGTCTAATGATGAAATTGCAAAATTTCACAAAGGAGACACTCTTCCTCCAGGTGTAATCAAGAAAATTGTTGTTTATGTAGCGATTAAGAGAAAATTACAAGCTGGTGATAAGATGGCCGGAAGACACGGTAACAAAGGTGTTATCTCAAGAGTTCTTCCAGTAGAAGATATGCCTTATCTTGCAAACGGAGATCCTGTTGAAATTGTTTTAAATCCACTAGGGGTTCCATCGCGGATGAATATTGGACAACTCTTAGAGCTTCACCTTGGTTGGGCTGGTAGAGGTCTTGGTGAAAAAATTAAGTCAATGATGGGTGCGAAAAAAGAAGTAGACTCACTTAGAGATTTAATTTCTAAAATCTACAAAGAAGAAGGTGTAGATAAATGGCTTAAGAAAGCTAGTGATAAAGAAGTATTAAGAGTAGGTAAGCAACTAGAAAACGGAGTTAGATTTGCTACTCCAGTTTTTGATGGTGCTAAAGAAATTGATATCGAAGATATGCTTCAACTTGCTGACCTTGATAAGAGTGGTAAAACGACTCTCTTCAATGGAATTACAGGTGAAGCTTTCTCTGAGCAAGTTACAGTTGGAATCATGTATATGCTGAAACTTCATCACCTTGTTGATGAAAAAATTCATGCAAGATCAACTGGTCCATACTCTCTAGTTACTCAGCAGCCATTGGGTGGTAAAGCTCAATTTGGTGGTCAGAGATTAGGAGAGATGGAAGTTTGGGCATTAGAAGCATACGGTGCAGCTTATACTCTTCAAGAATTTTTAACAGTTAAATCTGATGATGTTATCGGTAGAACAAGAATGTATGAGTCTATTGTTAAGGGTGAAAAGATTTTAGAGCCAGGGCTTCCTGAATCTTTTAACGTTTTAGTAAAAGAGCTTCAAGCATTAGCATTAGATGTAAAGTTAGAAGAAGCAAAACCAGAACCAATACTTTAAGTTTTAAATAGAAGGATAAAAATGAAAGATTTATTAAATTTCTTTGATAAACCAAAAGATCCGATTAGCGTTGAAGCTGTATCAATTAAGATGGCTTCTCCTGACATAATTAGAGAGTGGTCATATGGTGAAGTAAAAAAGCCAGAGACTATTAACTACAGAACTTTTAAACCTGAAAAAGATGGTCTTTTTTGTGCTAAAATTTTTGGGCCAATAAAAGATTATGAATGTATCTGTGGAAAATACAAAAGAATGAAGCACAGAGGTGTAGTTTGTGAAAAGTGTGGTGTTGAAGTTACACTTTCAAGAGTGAGAAGAGAAAGATGTGGTCACATCGATCTTGCTGCTCCTGTCGCACATATTTGGTTTTTAAGATCATTGCCTTCAAGAATTGGAGCTCTTTTAGATCTTTCATTAAAAGATTTAGAAAGAGTTTTATATAACGAAGCATTCATTGTTGTTGAATCATCGACTGCTGAGCAGGAAGGTGGACTTCATATCGGAACAATTCTTTCAGAGCAAAAATGTAATGAATTAAAAGAAGCTGGAGTTGAATTTAAAGTTGGAATGGGTGGAGGAGTAATTAAAAAGTTACTTGGAAACTTAGATATCGATTTAGAATATAAAGAAGTTAGAAATGCTCTTAAAGAAGTAACTACTGCTTTAGGAAAAGCTAAGCTTGTTAAGAGACTTAAAGTTTTAGAATCAGTTAGAAGATCAGATAATAATCCTGAATGGTTTATGATGGATGTTATTCCTGTTCTTCCACCAGATCTTAGGCCACTAGTTCCTCTAGAAGCTGGTAGATTTGCTACTTCAGATCTTAACGATCTTTATAGAAGAGTAATCAACAGAAACAATAGACTTAAAAGATTAATGGAACTTAATGCTCCAGAAATTATTATTAGAAATGAGAAGAGAATGCTTCAAGAAGCAGTTGATGCTCTTTTTGATAATGGTAGAAGAGGTAAAGTTTTCACTGGTGCAAATAAGCGACCTCTTAGATCTCTTTCAGATATGCTTAAAGGTAAACAAGGTCGATTCAGACAAAACTTACTTGGTAAACGGGTAGATTACTCTGGTAGATCGGTTATTGTTGTTGGACCAAACTTAAGGTTACATCAATGTGGTCTTCCAAAGAAAATGGGATTGGAGTTATTCAAGCCATTTATCTACAACAAGCTTATTGAAAAAGGTCACTGTACAACAATTAAAGTTGCTAAGAAGATGGTTGATCATGAGAAGCAAGAAGTTTGGGATATCCTTGATGAGGTAGTAAAAGAGCATCCTGTAATGTTAAACAGAGCTCCAACTCTACACAGACTTGGTATTCAAGCTTTCGAACCAGTACTGATTGAAGGTAAAGCTATTAGACTTCACCCGTTAGTATGTACTGCTTTTAACGCTGACTTTGATGGTGATCAAATGGCCGTTCACGTACCTCTTTCTGTTGAAGCTCAAATTGAAACTAGAGTTTTAGCGATGAGTACGAATAATATTCTTTCACCTAAAGATGGGACGCCAATTATTGTTCCTTCTCAGGATATTGTTCTTGGAATGTATTACATGACAAGAATTAGACCTTACTCAAGAGGACATGGAAGATCTTTCGCTTCTAAAGAAGAAGCACAATTTGCTTATCATACAAATAATCTTCACCTCCAAGCTCCTATTAAAGTGAGAATTGATGGAGAAATGAAAGAAACAACTGTTGGTAGAACATTTGTTTTTGATATTGTTCCGAGTTGTTTGAAATATGATGACATAAATAAGATTCTAAACAAGAAAGCTCTTGGGAAACTTTTAGATAAAGCTTATAGAAGTGGTACAGAGAAAGACACAGTTCTTTTTGCAGATGCAATTATGAGAATGGGTTATGAGTACGCAACTAAAGCCGGGATTTCTATTAACGTTAAAGACATGGTTATTCCAAATGAGAAGTCTTCAATTATCCAAGAGTCTCAAGATGAAGTTGATCAAATTACAAATGAGTATAACGAAGGTGCTATTACAAATGGTGAGCGTTATAACAAAATTGTAGATGTCTGGGCCCAAACAAACGAAAGGCTTTCAAAGGTTATGATTAAGAACTTATCAACTCAAGAGTTTGAGGATGATAAAGGAAATAAAGAAACTGCACCTTCATTTAATTCAATTTTCATGATGGCCGATTCTGGAGCAAGGGGTTCTCAAGCTCAGATTAGACAACTTGCAGGGATGAGGGGATTAATGGCCAAGCCTTCTGGTGAAATCATTGAAACTCCGATTACATCAAACTTTAGAGAGGGACTATCAGTTCTTCAATACTTTGCTTCTTCTCACGGTGCTAGAAAGGGTCTTGCAGATACTGCACTTAAGACAGCAAACTCTGGTTACTTAACTAGAAGATTAGTTGATGTTGCTCAAGATGGAATTATCAGACAAGAAAATTGTGGGTCTACTGAAGGAATTATCCTGACTTCTAGAATTGAATCAGGAGAAATTACACAACATATTAGCGATAGAGTTTTAGGTAGAGTTGCAGTAGATGACATTGTAGGAAAAACTGGTGATGTGATTTTCAAGAAAGAACATATGTTCACTGAAGATGATATCGAGACGATTGAAGATGAAGATATCGACCAAATAAAAGTTAGATCAGTTTTAACATGTGAAGAAAAATATGGTTTTTGCTCAACTTGTTTTGGTAGAGACCTTGCAAGGGGACACTTGGTAAGTATTGGTGAAGCAGTCGGAATTATTGCTGCTCAATCAATTGGTGAGCCAGGAACACAACTGACGATGAGAACGTTTCACGTTGGAGGAACTGCAACTGCAGGTGCTCAAGTAAATAAATCAGAAGCAAAGACTTCGGGAATCATAAAGCTTGAGAATGTAAAAGTTGTAGAAAGAGAAGATGGTGCTGGTTTTGTTGTTATGAATAAAATTGGTGAAATTATTATCAAGACTGAAAATGGAATAGAAAAAGAGAGATACCCTGCTGTTTATGGTGGTACTTTATTTTTCAAAGACGGTGATAAAATTGGTGTAGGTGAAAAAATTCTAGAATGGGATCCATTTGCAATGCCGATTATGTCTGAAGTCACAGGTGAAATTAAGTTAGTAGATTTTCTTGTTGGAACCAATATGGTTGAGCAAGTAGATGTGGTAACTGGTCTTTCTCACAAAGTTATTATCGAGTCTAAAGATCCAAGTAAGGCTCCAATGATTACGGTTTGTGGAAAAGATGGTAAGCCTTTAAATGTTCCAGGAACGAAAAGGGTTGCTATTTATCGAGTACCTGTTGGAGCAAACGTAACGGTTAACGATGGTGATCTTGTTAAAGCTGGTGATGTTATTTCTAAGGTTCAAAGAGAAACTACGAAAACAAAAGATATTACCGGTGGTCTTCCAAGAGTTGCTGAATTATTTGAAGCAAGAAAGCCTGCAAATTCATCTCAAATTTCTGATATTCATGGAACTGTTGAGTATGGACCGGAAGTTAGAGGTTCAAGAAGAATTATAGTTAAGTCTGAAGATCCAACTATCGAGCCAATGGTTTATGCAATTCCTAAAGGTAGATATGTAGTTGTGAACGAAGGTGATTATGTAAGGCCAGGTGATCAGTTAAGTGATGGACCTGTGAATCCTCATGATATCCTTAGAGTTTCTGGCCCTTTAGCTCTCGCTAGATATATTGTTGATGAGATTCAAGATGTTTATAAGCTTCAAGGTGTTGATATTGATGATAAACACATTGAGGTAATTGTTAGCCAGATGCTTAAGAAAGTTCAAATTGTTGATTCAGGAGATTCTTTGTTTGTTCCTGGTGATAACGTTACTAAAGCTAGATTTAAGACTGAAAATGAGCAATTAGTAGCTGATGGCTTAGAGCCAGCTAAAGCGAGCCCATTATTATTAGGGATTACTAAAGCATCATTAACTACTGAATCTTTTATTTCAGCAGCATCATTCCAAGAGACAACAAAAGTTCTTACTCAAGCGACGCTAGAAGGTAAGAAAGATGTTCTTAGAGGACTTAAGGAAAATGTAATTATGGGAAGATTAGTTCCAGCTGGTACTGGTGTACCGCGTTACGTAGACTTTAAAGCTGAAGTAGAAAATGATAATGAATTTGATGAGCTAAATTTTCAATTATAATGACTAAGTATTGTCATGGTGAATAAAGCGTGATATTTGTTTTTACCGCGCGTTAAAGTAAAAAGGAAGGGTATAATGCCTACTATTAATCAATTAGTTAGAAAAGGGAGAGTTTCGAAAACGATCAAGACGAAATCTCCAGCACTTGTAAGTTGTCCACAACGAAGAGGTGTATGTACAAGAGTTTATACAACAACTCCAAAGAAGCCGAATTCGGCAATGAGAAAAGTATGTAAGGTTAAACTTACTAGTGGGTTTGAAGTAATTTCATACATTGGTGGTGAGGGACATAACCTTCAAGAACACTCTATCATTTTAATTAGAGGTGGAAGAGTTAAAGATTTACCAGGTGTTAGATATCACACAGTAAGAGGTACATTAGATACAAGTGGTGTCGACAAAAGAAGACAAAGACGATCTAAATACGGCGCAAAGAAACCTAAAAAGTAATAAGGAAATATAATGAGTAGAAAACATAGAGCACCTGTAAGAGAAGTTTTACCTGATCCAGTTTATAACGATATTGTTGTTACAAAATTTATCAATGGAATTATGAAAGATGGTAAAAAATCTGTAGCTGAGAAAATTTTCTATGGGGCAATGGACTTGATAGAAAAGAAAGCAAATGAAGAAGGTATTAAAATCTTTAAAAAAGCAATGAGTAACGTTAAGCCATCTGTTGAAGTTAAATCAAGAAGAATTGGTGGTGCAACTTATCAAGTACCTATCGAAGTTAGATCAGTTAGAAAACAATCTTTGGCGATTAGATGGCTAAGAGATAATGCTACTTCTAGAAGTGGTAAAACAATGATGGAAAAACTTGCTGATGAATTAGTTGATGCTGCTAATAGTAGAGGTGGATCAATTAAGAAGAAAGAAGATGTATACAAGATGGCTGAAGCAAACAAAGCTTTCGCTCACCTTAAGTGGTAGTTAAATCAATTTAAATTTAATATATTAAAAGCACTCATTTATTGAGTGCTTTTTTTTTGGAGAAACCTAAATGAGAAATCAGCGACCTGTTTATAATGTTCCTAAGTTTAATTTTAAATGGACGGGATTATTGATTCCTTTTTTTCTTTTTATTTTAGTGATGAGATCTTGGACTGTTGTTGATGCAGGATATAGAGGAGTAGAAATTAGGCTTGGTAAAGTTCAAAGTTTACTAGATGAAGGTTTTCATTTTGTTGTTCCATTTATAACTAGAGTTGTAAAAATTCCTGTTAGAGAGACTAAGATGCAACAAGTTGTTCAGTGTTATTCTCAAGATGCTCAAGTTGTTGAAACAAACTTTTCAGTTAACCTGTATCCAAATAAATCAGACATTGTTGAAATCTATCAAGAGATAGGACCAGATTTTATTCAGAAACTAGCACCTCAAATAATTGAAGCTTCGATTAAACAAGTAATTGGCCAATATAAAGCAGTTGATATTATTACAAATAGATTGAAGGCAACTCAAGAAATTAGAATGAAAATCACCGAGAGTCTTAAAGAGAAAAGATTAAATGTTGTAAATTTTGAATTAGTAAATATTGATTTTGATGATGCTTTTGAAAAAGCGGTAAAAGATAAAGTTATAGCTGTTGAGTTATCTAAAAAATCTTTAAACCTATTAGAAAAAGCCAAGAATGATAAACAGATTAAAATCACAGAAGCAGAAGCAGAAGCTGAATCGATGAGAATTAGAGCGAATGCATTACAAGCAAATAGAAATTTAATTGAATATGAAACTATAATGAAATGGAATGGAGTTCTACCTCAATACATGATGGGTGATTCAGTTCCTCTTTTAAACATTAAAAAATAATTATGAGTGATTTAAGTAAAACAAGAAATATCGGGATTATGGCACATATTGATGCCGGTAAAACTACAACTACTGAAAGAATATTATATTACACTGGAATAAATCATAAAATTGGTGAAGTTCATGATGGTGCAGCAACAATGGATTGGATGATTCAAGAACAAGAAAGAGGCATCACCATTACTTCTGCAGCTACTACTTGCGAGTGGAACAAACACAATATCAATATAATTGATACGCCTGGACATGTTGATTTTACCATTGAAGTAGAGAGGTCTCTGCGAGTTCTAGATGGTGCGGTTGGTGTTTTCTGCGCAGTAGGAGGAGTAGAACCTCAATCAGAAACGGTTTGGCGACAAGCAGATACTTATAAAGTTCCTCGTATTGCTTTTGTTAACAAGATGGATAGAGTCGGAGCAGATTTTTATAATGTAGTAGAGGAATTAAAAGAAAAATTGGGTAAAAAAGCTTCGCCCATTCATATTCCTTTAGGTTCAGAAGATAGCTATAAAGGTTTAATTGATATTATTGAACAAAAAAAATATTTATGGTCTGATGATTTAGGTGAAAAATTTGAAATAAGCGAACTGACTGAAGAAGAATTATCTGAAGTTGAAAACAAGAGAGAATCTTTCATTGAGGATCTTTCTGATGTTGATGATGAATTAATGGAAAAGTTTTTGGAAGGTGAAGAGTTAAGTGTTGAATATCTTAAATCAAGAATAAGAAAAAATGTTATAGAAAATAAATTTATTCCGGTTTTATGTGGATCTGCATTTAAAAATAAAGGCGTTCAAACATTATTAAATGCTGTTAACGATTACCTCCCTTCTCCTAAAGACTTATTAGACATAGAAGGTTACTCGGTAAAAGATAAGGATAAAAAAATCAAAAGAAAAAATAGCGTAGACGATTTCTTCAGTGGAATGGCCTTTAAAGTAGTGTCTGATCCATTTGTAGGAAGGCTAACTTTCTTTAGAGTTTATTCAGGAAAGATTAAATCTGGAGATGCAGTTTTTAATCCCTTAAAAGGAAAAAAAGAAAGAATTCAGAAAATTTTAAGAATACATGCAAATAAAAGAACCGAGATTCAAAATGCTGAAGCTGGAGATATTGTTGCTTTGGCAGGCCTGAAAGATACAATCACTGGTGAGACTCTTTGTGATTATAAAAACCCAATAGTCTATGACTTAATGGAGTTCCCTGAAACGGTTATATCAAAAGCAATAGAAGCAAAAACAGGGGGAGATCAAGATAAGTTAGTTGATGCACTGACAACTTTAAAAGTAGAAGACCCTTCATTTAATTTCAAAAACAATAAAGAGACAGGACAGTTGTTAATTTATGGAATGGGCGAGTTACATCTTGATATTATTTGTGATCGTTTGGATAGAGAGTTTAAAGTAAAAGTGAATATTGGGAAGCCACAAGTTTTCTATAGAGAAACGATAGAGTCTGAAGCTATTCAAAGTGCAGAGTTTAGAAAAGAAGTTTCAGAGAAAATTCAATATGGAGCTTGTGAAGTAAAAGTTTCAGCTCTTGAAGGTGATTGCGAAATAAAATATGAGCAAAAACATAAGAGTAGAGACATACCAAAAGAAATTTATGAGGCAGTTGAACAAGGAATCAGGGATGCTTCTCCTGGTGGAGGTTTAGCGGGATATCCATTTCACTCTTTGAAAATTGAACTTACAAATATTAACTATGATGAAGATACAGCAAATGAAGTTGCTTATAAAATAGCAGGAGCAAATGCATTTAAGCTAGCTTGCACAAAAGCAAAAATCTTATTAATGGAACCAATGATGAATCTTGAGATCAATACTCCTAGTGAGTTTTCAGGAGATGTGATTTCAGATGTTAATAGCAAAAAAGGAAGAGTTGTATCTATAGACATGGGGAAAGATGGTAGAGAAGTTATAAAGACGCTAACTCCTTTATCAGGTCTTTTTGGCTATAGCACAGACTTGAGATCTAAGACTCAAGGAAGAGCAACTTTTTCTATGATGTTAAGTCATTATGAAAAAATGAGTAAGCAAAAAACAATAGGTGTTTTAGAGGCTAGAGGAATTTTTTATTCTTAAGCAGTAGAAATAAAAAAAGGCCGTTACAAATGCTACTGCATTTAACGGCCTTCTTTATAAATTACCACTTTTTCCATAATTAAGATCTTCATCTTATTCCATGGTAGGTAATCTTCCCTTTGTTAAACGTGAAATTAAATTAAAATATTAATAATTTCTAGAAGTTTAACTCCAGATGTCGCAAAACTATAATCTCTTAAACTTATATTTATAAGTTATGAAATTTGAAGTTCTGTCGATCTTCCTTGATAAAATCTTATTTACAAAAGCAAATTATCTTTTATCTAAGATCGATTTCAAATCATAATTGTTATAAAAACAACAATGTTTATGTAAACGACGAGGCAAAACTAAAACTGATAAAACTTTTGAAAATACTGTTCAATAAGTCTACTTGAAAAAGTTCAGCGCGAATTAAAAAAATTGAAGATAATTCAAGATTTCATAATACGCAATAGTTTTCGGACAGTCTGTTAATCTTAAGCAAAAGAAACAACAGACGAAGCAAATCTAATGAATACAAAACGTACTACTGAATTTATCAAAAATAATATTTGATAAACTTATTAGATTTCAAGATAGAATTAGCTATAATTAAAAATTATATAATGACAAAAGTCATTTCTAATTCATAGAAGGCAACAGGTTTCAATACTCTAATATAAATAGTAGAATATAGAACCAGTAGGTTGAGTTACTGAATTTAGAAATTATATAAAAATAATCTCATAAATCCCTAATAGATCAAAATCTAAAAGACATAACAAAGAAAGGTTTGAGTTAAAAATTGATCGCAAAATTAATAATTCAAAATAGAGTTAAAAAACTCTAATAAACATAAAAATCATAAAAAATATAATTTTTAATATTTACCCGTTTTTCAGTAGAACATAAAAATGTCAAACTAAAAACTAAACCAAAGCTCAAAGTTGAAAAAACAACAAAAAGTAATGACCCGATAATAATAAAGCAAAGAGTTGAAAAAACAAATAAACGCTTCAAAATTATAATTTTATAAATGCTAAAAGATCTAATGCTTAAGAAGCAAAAATAAAACCCCTGTGTCTGGAAAAATTAAAAATAGCGAACTAAATTTAATAAGAACCAAAAACACTAAACCAAAACTCAAAAAGAAAAATAACCGAAGTAAAAATTCTTTAAAAGAGATGTCTTTAGACGAAGCAAAGCCAATCAAAATTAATCAAACATTACTAAGTCAATGCATTAAACTCATCAAATGAGAATAATGGCCATGAATTAAATCTAAAAATCAATAAAGATTTTAAGGAGGTTAATTCAAAGAAATAATCAAAAGGTTAAGTCGAGGAGAATAAACTCAAAGAAAAACCAAAAGATTAAAACATCCAAAGCATGTACTAAAAAAATTAAAAGGATTCCTTAAAACCCTGGAAATCAATGTTAATACATGGCCTTCGAACCAAATAGAAGTGCAGTAAACTAAAAAGAAAACTCGCAAGACTAAAAAGGCTCTGAGCGAGCAACAATCAGCATAATTCAATGCCAATCGGAGCTCTCTGGTCCAGACAAAAGAATCAAAAATGATCCGAAGATCAAAGAAGAAAAAAGAGTCTGAAATTAGAGAGTTCTGAGTAGAATCTTATTACTGTCAAAAAGACGTTAGCAAACGTACAAAAGTGTAATAAGGCAAAACCAAAACAATCAAACTCGAGATAAAAATGACCGAAGTCAAAATAATCTCAAACCAGCAAAAGCGTCCGTCACTTGGAAAAGATCATAGACGATGAAAGCATAAAGCGATCAAGGCCCGGATAAACTAAATCAAGTCAATAACTGTAATACATAAGTAAAACAAAAAATTAACAAGTTAGGATGTCCACAGTTCTTCCCCTTACCTTTGCTTTTTGATCTGTCCTCAGCTGCATAGCTGCGATTTCTTCCATTCCTTTGTGCCTATCTAGGCCCTTTGGATTAGATTCATGCTCGCTGTTCTACTTTCGATGAAAGAGTTTTTACTGGAATGTACAAAATAATATTTGTGCTCTTCTGTAAAAAATCAATAGTTCTTTAGAACGGTGTATTTAATTTACGTTAAAAAACCAGTTATGGAATTTCGATGTATAAAAAATAATTCGTTTTAAGAAGCGGTGCTAAAGTTATGAAATAAACTGTGTAATCAGTTTGCTGTGAAAAACCAGTTATGGAATTTCGGTGCAAAAAGAATACGGTGTTTAAAACAAGGTATTAGCGGTGCTTAATAAAACACTTAATTTTAAATACGGTGAAATAACAAATTAGGTTATTCATTGTAAAAAAATACGGTGTTCGTATAAACTTTTGATTTAAGACTTTAGAGACTTATCAAATATAATATTGATACAATCTTTTAAAACTCAATTCACTTACTCATGTACTGTGCGTGCGATGAAAATTATCCGTGGACTTTCGATGTTGGCATCGTAGGTTCGGTTTTCTTATCGCCTGCTAGTGCAGATTCGGTTATGATCAAAATGCTTAGGTGATTACTCGGTTAGAAGTGGGGATCACTCTGCATAAAAATCAATACCAGATCAGAATACCAAAAGAATTTTTTTTCTTTTCACTTATTTTCAATTCCTTTTATTTTCAAATAGTTATCGCTTTTTCAGTAATTGATTAAAATTGTTGAGTTTTTCTTAAAATGCAAACTTTTCTAGGCAAAGAGCAAATTACTTAAAATTGAAGAAAGTTCTTAACTTAAAAGTGAAAATTCCGATAAAAAAATCATGAAGTATATGTTGTTGATGTTATTAATAAACTCTTTGCCAGTGTTATGTTTTGATCCTAATCAAGAAGCAATAGAAAGACTTAAGAAAACCAATTTAGTGAAAGAAAACAATACTTATGAAAACAAGAAAGATTTTAAACAAGAAGATATTCGAGTAGAAAACTTTAACAATAGAAGTACAAAGTATTTATCAGATAAAAAAAATCATTTATATAGGGAAATAACTTTAGACCAATGCATAGAGGATCAACTTAATTATTCACATCTAGAAGATTTGAGCAAGAAGGAATTATCAGCTTTAACGAGACAAAGATTATCATCTCTAATTCCTAAGTTTGATGTGAACTTTAGTGATAATGAATTAAGAAATACTCAACTAGGAACTGAAAAGTTGTCAATGGGACTAAAGTTATCAGGAGTTGATTTGATTGATCTCTTTGGGGGATCGAAGAGAATGAGGATTGATAAGAAAACAATTAAAACAGAATTTAAACTAATAAAAGAAGATCTTAAAAGACAATATCTAGAGTTAATTTACGAATATAAATATCTAACTTGGTGGAGTAATTACCTAGAGAGGTCTTATAATGAAGTCGCAATTAGTTACTTGCCAAAGAAAAGATCAATGTTAAGGACTAATAGATCTGAAATAGCTTCGGATACCTCTGTAATAGAGATTCATGAAGAAAAGAAGTTTATAGAAGAAGAAATCAAAAAGTACAAGTCTTTGTTAAGTCAATGTGACCTTGAAAAACTTGATATAGAAAACGTTAATCATACTGAGCTAGAAAAAGCTTTTAGAAATTATGATACCAAAAACTTAGATACAAGCAGAAGTAAAATTTGCTTATTAAGATCTCAAAGAAGTAATGCTAATAATGCTCAGCAAAGAAGGCCTATTGTTCCAACATTATATGGAAGTTATTTTGATGTCGAAACAATGGATACTAATTCTCATATAGATGTTTGGAGGGTTGGAGTAGATTTAACCTTTAATCTAGGAGGGAAAGATCACAGATCAGAGCTTGATCGACACTTGTGCGAAATTTCAAATTTAGATTATAAGCGAGACGTTGATAAATCAATGAGCCGAGGGCTTTCTTCTCTCGGAACTTTAGTATTGTTAAAAGAACAGTTTAAAAGCTTGGATCAGATGTTTAATACCGTTCATGGTTATGCAAAATCTAAAAGAATGGATTTGGAAGAGTATAAAAAATATATTTTTCAATTAAGAGACATGATAAAAAAAATTAACACAATCAAAAAGGACGTTCACTTCGGATATTTGGTATTGAATGAAAAATAAAAAGAAATTACAGTTTTATAAATTAAGCTTTAAAGAGAAAGTAATATTACTTATTTCTTCTTTTTTTATTTCAATATCTTATATATCAGCACCTATTTTAGCACGATCAATTATTGATGCTTTTATATATTTAGAAGATAGTAATGGGTTGATTTATTCAATAGCGGTTCTGGCATCGGTCGAAATACTTTCTTTGATTGTAAACATTAATTACAATAGTAGGCTTATATACTTATATGAGAACTTTGTACTTACAGCTAAAAACTATTTAATTAATCAATTTCTACTTAGAAAAGATAGAAAAAAGCATGATGAATTTCTAGATATTTGGAATAAAAGAATTTATCAGTATGGATTTTACAATTTTAATATAAAGTGGAGAAAGTATAAAGATGTAATGGTTGTTATCGTAATGACTATTATTGCTTGTAGCATGGGTTTTCATGCAGGTTTATTTGTAGCGGCATTGATTTTATTATCTCTAGCACTTGCTTATTTTCAAAAAATACATAGTTCATACAACTTTAAAGTAGCAAAATCATATGAAACAAAAGAAAAAACTTATATAGAGAATGCTGTTAAACATGATTATAGTTTTCAATATATTGGAGAACCTTCAGAGATTTCAAAGAAATTCTTTTCAATAACTTATCTTTTAGAAAGAGGAAGAATTAATAATTTAAAAAGTCGTAATGCATTTGATAATGTCATTAGATTTTTTAGAAGTTTTTCGATAGTAGGAGTTATTCTTCTTTCAGTCTACTTCCAAAGAAAAGGAGACTGGTCTCTAGGGACAGTATGGGCCTTGTTGATTGTATGTTACCGAATCATTGGCCCAATTCAATCTGTTACTCAGTGGATTTTTTCTCAGAACCCTGAAGCATATTTTATAGATGGGATTAATAATTTTCATCCAAAACGTTATCTAAGAGATTACGATGAGAAAAAAGAATGGGTGAAAGTGAGAAAATTTTTAGATGATTCAATAGGAAAAGTGAATCTTTGGATGGTAGATGCTTCTAATCAAAAAAATCTCGTTGATACTATAAATTATTGGGAGTCTAAAGTTGTAGATACAAAAAGAACTATTTGTCTTTCTAGCATCACAAATGAAACAATTGAAATTGTATCGAAACGATATAATACTTTTTTCTTAATCAATAAGAATAACAGTTTAGATCCAAAGTCTGTTTCAAAATTAGTGAATAAGGCTAAAAGTATAAATAATAAATCAACCTTTCATTTACTAAATACAAATCATAATGAAATAGGGAAAATGGACAACCTTGTTAGTCTGAATAAGAAAAATAAAATTAATGTTTTAAATATTAAAAAAGAAAAAAAGGAATTAGGAGAATTTTTATACAATCATTGGAAAATGAATACCGCTTTTAATGAAAGATTTTCTATGGAAGAATGCTTTGATAAAGTTTTCTCCGAAAAATCATCACCTAAGGTTTATCTTACAAAAAATAAAGAAAACAAATTTAAAAAATATCTTCACATAGATCATCCTTTAGGAGGATATATAGTTTTAGTTAATAACAAAGATAAGCTAGAGGAAAAAAGAATAAAAATTTCAGCGAAAAATAAAGTGATTAAAGAATTGTTTAAGGAGTCTATTGCAGCATGAGTTTTGATAATTACTACGAGAAAATTCGTTTAAAAAAAGCTCCAGCTACTTCTATTGTTTTGGTATGTGCAGCTTTAGCAACTGTTTATCTGATTTTTATAGGATTTAATTTCAAGGTGGTTATTGGCTCAGCAGACTATAAAGAAGGACGATTATATTTCACTCCTAAGTCTCGGACTCTTTCTCGTATTATTGCAACAGCTGTTGGTTCAGAAGTAATTGATGAAAAAAATGATGCTCATTGTATTTCTCCTAAAAAAACAATGGGTGAGAGATTTATAACTGGAGCTCCTTTTCTCTTTGAAATATGTGAAAACGAAACAGATGAACTTCTTGAAGAACATGAAGTGTATAAGATAAGAGTAACTATAAATACCGGAAGATGGTTAAGAACAAGTTTGGTGAAACTATGAAAAAGAATTTTGCAAAAAAATTAGTACTGTTTTTATTTCTGTTAGCTTTAGGATTAGCTATTCCTAATTATGTAACTCAGTACAAGTTTAAAGATGTTTCTAAACAATATGAATTCTTTGGTGAACTTCCGCTCGATTCTAAGGAATTACCCCCAATAGAAGTAACTGGGACACTTTATGTTAAAGATGAAAGAGGATTATATGCAAAACGTGAAGGAATAGTTGTTAAGGTTGCTGTTGAACCCGGGGAGCATGTAAAGAAAGGCCAGATTCTAGCAGAGATTGAGCCAGTAGATATTCCTTCTAGGGGAACTTCATATACAGTTTATGATAGAAAAAAATATGGATATAAAGATAATTGGTTTTGGGATAAATCTAAAGTTAAAAAAGCACTTAATAGAATAGAGCACCTTGAAAAAATTGGATTTTATTCTCATGTTGAAGCACAACAAAAACGAAATGTATTTTATAAATTATTAAAAGATGCATCGGCAAGAACTGTTTCTAGTGGAAGATCAGATTCCCAAAAATACAAATATATTAAAGCTCCATATGATGGTGTTATTACTGGAGTTAATTGGATCGTTGGTGATCAAGCGATAGCAATTGGAAATAAGCATATCGAACCAGGGATGTGGATTGCTGAAAAAAACTTTTCTTATAGAGTTAAACTAGAAATACCAGAAGATGTTGTAGCAAACATAAATATTAATGATGAAATAAAAGCTTATATTCCTCTATTTGATGAAGCTCAATTTGATGGAGAAATAAAGACAATAAATAGAAAAATTTATGGAAACATAGAAGAGTCAAAGAGTGTGGGGAGACATTTCCGAGCAATAGCAGACTTAAAGAGAAGTAAGAAATCAAAGTTTGTAGCACTTCATTCTGGAACAAGGGTAAGAGCAAATATATTAAGGGGAAAAGATTTTTTATCAGTAAAAGAAAATAAAAATCTTTTCTGGGTTCCCAAGATAGCATCTGAGATAAATGTTCCTACAAAGCTTGTTGCTAAAGATGTTGATCTTGTTGAGTACGGAATGATTATGTCCGGTTCATATATGAAAGATAAGAATCTTATTGAACAAAGCGATCATTTAAAACTTGATCCTTCCAGACAACTAGCAAATATGACTAGCGAAAATACAGGAGCAAAAATTATTCAATTTTATGTCCAAACAGGAGAAGGAGATATTTTAAAGATAAAAGCGAAGAAATGGATTGACTCTGAGGACCTAGTAGCTGTTTATGCGCCAAATTTGGGTAAGTATAAAGTTATCACTCACTACAGAGTAAAATAAAGAGGGATTATGGCAAAAAATGATTTTTACATTTCTTATGACTTTTTTGATGATGCAAAAGTCATACATGAAGAAAAAAAATTTAGCTTTAAATCAGATCAAATAATTACTAGTACTTGTGCATCAGACACTCAAGCAGCTCTTTTGCAAGTGTTAACAAATAGAGAATCACTAGATCCATTTTTTCAATGGGAAGTCTTTAATAATAAAACAAACAGAGAAGCAAAAATAGGATTTTTTAGGTTGGTACGTTTACCTCATTTTATTCGACATAAGATGACAAAAGAAGTTCTTGATTGGGTTATGAATATTACTCAAAAAGGTGATTCTAAGAAAGTATATAAAGCAGTTAAGTTTCTTGGTTATCAAAAATACTTAAATACTTATTGGAAAGATCTTTCAAAAGAAGACCAAGCTCTTATTCTTGCCACTGTAAACTTTTTTCAATCCGAAGTTTTCTTTATGTTTTTTGGTAGAGATTTTATTAGAAAGCAATCAGAAGATATTTTTCAACAATTAAAAAGATTGCAGTCTTTGCATGAGATACCAATTTTTATTTTTGCTAAACATTTCAAAGTGAATAGAGCGCTACCATCTTTTCAGTTTGATGGCTTTGTACCTTCTAAGGAGGATGTAAATGCTAAAGCTGCCTAAAGACATTCATGAACTTGTAGATAATCATGTTTTTAGTATTTGGGCATTAATTGCTTCTTATTTTTTTTTAGTGACAGTTATTATTTTTGTACAGGGAGGAGCAAAGAAGCAAAAGGTTGAGGTGGGCAGCTTTTTGCAGCCTGGTTATAACCTTGTTGAGATAAAAATGTCTCCAGATAAAAGAAATAAAATCTATTCAAATGTTGAAGTTTTTGAAGCAGTGGAGAGACAACTTGAAGATACCACTGCAGTAATTATGGATGAAGAATTGATAGTAAGTTCCAGTGACAAGAGAGGTGAGTTAAAAAATCAAATGATGAGATCTTATTTTGTTACTGATCAATTTTTTAAAAGTGTGAAGGGAAGAAAGACCTTAGGAAATGTTTTTTCAAGAAATAAGAGTAGTCTCGTTGATAATATTGTTGTTGTGACACCTGGGGCAGCAGAAATAATGTTTGGAGATCGAAATGCTATAAAATCTCATATCTATGTAAAAGGTAAGAGGTTTAAAGTTATCGGAGGTTGGGAGTTCGATATTGATAATTCAAAAGAAAATAGATCTTTAATCTTTCCACTTACGGCCTTAAAAAAGCTAAGGGCCACTAAAACAATTCAAGTTAAAAAGTTTATTGTAAAAAACGTATCAGAGAAAAAATTAAATGAGTTAAGGAAAGCTTTTGAGTCTATTCTTATTGCAAAAGGTTTTGCCAATCCTGATATTAAAGCGGTTTTCGAAATCATGAGCCTAGAAAGAGATCCTGCTGTTCAGCTTGCATCGGATTTTAAAGTTAATCTTTTATCACTTGTTCTTTATTTTATAGTGATAGGTCTATGCACCTTCTCGGTTTTTGTTTTTGATAAATCTCTTGCTATGAATCCTGAAATCTTTGCAACAAGATTAGTTTTCTCTGTTGATAGTAAGAGCATTTATAAAGATTTTTTTAATTCTATTCTGTTAAATTTACTTTTCTGGGGTGGAGTGGGTGTACTTGCAGCCTTGGGAAGTATTTGGGTATTGTCGTTTTATAATCGAACAGATCTATATTTTAAGCCTTATTTTAGTTATTCATATTTCGGAATATTGTTCTTTGTCTTTCTTTTGATTTTCTACGTCAAAAGAAGATGTACAACACAGTTTAAATGGAAGCGATGGGTCTAGGGAAGTCTGGAAAAACAGACTTTAAGCTTTTTATTTGACGAATCTTCTAAATAAAAGTAAATACATCTGATCTAACAGATTTATTTTTAACTTATTTAGGAGTTTATAAATGGCAAAAGAAAAATTCGACCGATCTAAACCACACGTAAATATCGGAACAATTGGTCACGTCGACCACGGTAAAACAACTTTAACAGCAGCAATCACAATGACTTTAGCAGAAGCTTCAGGGCTTGAAGCTAAGTCTTATGCAGATATCGATTCAGCTCCAGAAGAAAAAGCTAGAGGGATCACAATTAATACAGCACACGTAGAGTATGAAACAGCTAACAGACATTACGCTCACGTAGACTGTCCAGGTCACGCCGATTATGTAAAGAACATGATTACAGGTGCAGCTCAGATGGATGGTGCAATCCTTGTTGTTAACGCAGCAGACGGACCTATGCCACAAACTAGAGAGCACATCCTTCTTGCTAGACAGGTTGGTGTTCCAGCGATCGTTGTTTTCTTAAACAAAGTAGATCAGGTTGATGATGAAGAGTTATTAGAGTTAGTAGAGATGGAAGTTAGAGAGCTTTTATCTTCTTATGACTTCCCAGGAGATGATATTCCTATCGTTTCTGGATCAGCTCTAGCAGCAGTAGAGGGAAGAGATGAAAATATTGGAAAAACTAAGATCTTAGAACTAATGGCTAAGGTTGATGAGTATATTCCAACACCAGAAAGAGATATTGATAAAGATTTCTTAATGCCAGTAGAGGATGTTTTCTCTATTTCAGGTAGAGGTACAGTTGTTACAGGTAGAGTAGAAAGAGGGATCGTAAAAGTTGGTGAAGAGATTGAGATTATTGGAATCAAAGAGTCTACAACAACTACAGTTACTGGAGTTGAGATGTTTAGAAAGCTTCTTGATGAAGGTAGAGCAGGGGATAACGTAGGTGTTCTTCTTAGAGGTACAAAGAGAGAAGATATCCAAAGAGGTCAGTGTTTAATTAAGCCAGGATCAGTTAAGCCACATAAGAAATTTAAGTGTGAAGTATATATTCTAACTAAAGAAGAGGGTGGAAGACACACACCAATCTTTAAGGGATATAGACCACAATTTTATTTCAGAACAACAGACGTTACAGGTTCAATCGAGTTGGCAGCAGGAACAGAGATGATTATGCCAGGAGATAACACTAGCTTTACAGCAGAATTGATCACTCCAATTGCAATGGAGAAAGGATTAAGATTTGCGATTAGAGAAGGTGGTAGAACTATTGGTGCTGGTACTGTTTCAGAGATTATTGAGTAAGGAAAAACATGAGCAAAGAAAATAAACTTAGAATTAAATTACGTGGATACGACTTCAAAGTTTTAGATGCTTCTGTGCAAGAGATTGTACTTACTGCAAAAAATACGGGAGCGAGAATAGCTGGACCTATTCCGCTTCCGACAGAAATTAATAGATTTACTGTTCTTAGATCGCCTCACATCGACAAGAAGTCTAGAGAGCAATTTGAAATGAGAACACATAAAAGGTTAATAGATATTATTGACCCTACACAACAAACCGTTGATAGCCTAATGAAGTTAGACCTATCAGCAGGTGTTGACGTTGAGATTAAATACTAGTATTTAGTATAAACTCTTAGCCCGACAAAATTTAAACTTAACCATGAACGCATCCCATATATGGATTATTGGGTGATGCTGTGGAGGAAAAATGACAGAAGAAAATACAACTGTAGAAACTGAAAATGCAAATGCTGAAGTTGATACAAAATCAGAACAACAAGCTCCGGCTACATTTTCTCTTAACGAGTTCTATGCACTTAAAGCAGGAATGACACGATACTTTAACGAAGACGGAAAAAATGTTCCCGTTACAGTATTAAAGCTTATTCCAAATAAAGTGACTCAAGTAAAAACTCAAGAAAAAGAAGGGTATAACGCTTATCAAGTGGGATATTATTCTAAAAGAGAAAATCTTATAAATAAGCCAACGAAGGGTCACTTGAAGAAGTCTGGAACATCTGAAAACTTTGCAAGGTTTTTCGAAGTTCGAGTTGATTCAGCTGAGAAAAACTCAATTGGAAAAGAGTTAGATATAGTTTCAAACTTTACTCCTGAAAGCTTTGTAGACGTAACAGGGATGACTAAGGGTAAAGGATTTCAAGGTGTAATGAAGCGATATGGATTTAGAGGTGGACCCGCAACTCATGGTTCTAAGTTTCATAGAACAGGTGGTTCAATTGGAAACAGAGCAACACCAGGTAGAGTTTTCAAGTTAAAGAAAATGCCAGGACATATGGGTAATAAGCAAAGAACAATGCAAAACATTAAAATAATGGAAGTGAATACTGATATGGGTTACATGTTAGTGAAGGGTTCAATTCCTGGACATAAAAACAGTTTTGTAAAAATAAAAAAATCAATAAAGAAATAGGTTGGATAAAATGGCAGATGTAAAAATTTATAACGATAGTTTTGATGAAGTTAAATCTGAAAAGTTTAACGTTGATCTTACTACAGAAGTAATTTCTGTTCCTACTATCCATCAAGTAGTTAAAGCAACTCTTGCTGGAAGAAGACAAGGTACAGCTTCTACTAAAAATAGATCACAAGTAAGAGGTGGTGGAGCGAAGCCTTTTAAGCAGAAAGGTACTGGTAACGCTAGACGAGGTTCAAGTAGATCTCCTCTTCTTGTAGGTGGTGGTACTGCTTTTGGTCCAACTCCGAGAGATTTTTCTCAAAAGCTTAATAAAAAAGCAGTTAATAGAGCTATTCAATCTATTCTTGCTGATAAGCATAACTCAGATTCATTATTTGTTGTTGATAATTTTAATTCTAATGGAAAAACTTCAGAGATATCAAAAAAGCTAGAGAGTAAAAATTTACTTCCAGCTTTAATTGTTTCGGATAATGAAGATAAAGTTTTATTAGCAGCTAGAAACATTAGAAAAGTTAAGACTTTAGGTGATTGTGGCTTCAGTGTTTATGAAGCAGTTAAATTTAAAAATTTAATTATCGAGAAAAAATCATTTGATAAATTAGTGAAGAGGCTAGGGTAATAAGATGGCACATTTAAGTGAAATAATTTTAAAACCAATACTTACAGAAAAAACATCTTTGTTAACTGAACAAAGAAATGTTTACTGCTTCCAAGTGCTTAAAGATTCATCTAAGCCTGAAATCAAAAAAGCTGTTGAGAAGTATTTTGATGTAAAAGTAAAAAAAATAACAACTAGTATCCTTCCTGGAAAATCAAAAAGAGTAGGGAAGGGTGTTAAGAAATCGAGTCAAACAAAGAAAGCTTATGTTTTCATTGAAGATGGCCAGAAAATAGAATTGTTTAAAGGAATATAAAATGCCTATTAGAAAGTTTAAACCAAATACTCCTTCTCGTAGAAAAATGACTGTTCTTACTAGTGAAGGTTTAACAAAGTGCTCTCCAGAGAAGTCACTTCTTACGCCTAAGAAAAGAACTGCGGGTAGAAATGCTCACGGTAGAATTACAGTAAGAAGAAGAGGTGGAGGACATAAAAAGAAATATAGAATTATCGATTTTAAGAGAAACAAAGTTGATATTCCAGCTTTTGTTAAAACGATTGAATATGATCCGAACAGAACTTGTAATATTGCTTTAGTTGCTTATAAAGATGGTGAGAAAAAATATATAATTGCTCCTCTTGGATTAAAAGTGGGAGATGAGATTATCTCTTCAGACTCAGCTGATATCAAAGTAGGAAACAGTAAGCTTCTTAAAGATATTCCAGTAGGAACTTTAGTTCATAATATAGAACTTTATCCTAGATCAGGTGGTCAGATGGCTAGGTCTGCAGGTTCTTATGCTCAACTTATGGCAAAGGAAGGAAGAGAAGCTCTTTTAAGATTACCTTCTGGTGAGCTTAGAAAGGTAAAAGATAACTGCCGAGCAACTATTGGTCAGGTAGGAAACCTAGAGAACGAACAGGTTAATATTGGTAAAGCCGGTAAGACTAGATGGTTAGGAAGAAGACCTAAAGTTAGAGGTGTTGCTATGAATCCTGTTGATCACCCTCATGGTGGTGGTGAAGGTAGAACTTCAGGAGGGCGACATCCTTGTACTCCTTGGGGTAAACCAACTAAAGGTTATAAAACTAGAAAGAACAAGAGAACAGATAAGTTTATTGTTAAGAGAAGAGGTAAAAAGTAATGGCACGATCGATTAAGAAAGGACCTTTTTGTGACTGGGGCCTATTAAGAAAAGTTAGAGCTTGTACTGAAGAAGATAAGCAAAAAGGTAATAAGGTAATTAAAACTTGGTCTAGAAGATCAACTATAACTCCTGAGTTTATCGGAATCACTTTTGCTGTTCATAATGGGAAAAAATTTATTCCAGTTTTTGTTACTGATAACATGGTTGGTCATAAACTTGGAGAATTTTCTCAAACTAGAACTTATTACGGCCATGGTGCTGATAAAAAGAAGAAATAAGAAGGTAAAATATGGCTATTACAGTTAAAAATAGAAAAATTGGAATTGCACCTCGTAAAGTAAGACAAGTTGCAGATTTAGTTAGAAATAAAAAAGTTGAAGAAGCAATTTCAATCCTTAGGTATTGCCCTAAAAAAGAAATTGCAATAGTGCTTACCAAGTTAATCAATAGTGGTCTTGCAATTGCTGATGAAGATGGGAAGTACGATTTAGATACACTTGTTGTGGGTGAGATCTATGTAGATGAAGGAAAAACAATAAAAAGAATTCAACCAAGAGCTCAAGGGCGAGCTTTTAGAGTTCGAAATAGAACTAGCCACGTAACGGTAAGCTTAAAAGAAGCGTAAAGGAAGGAATAGATGGGACAAAAAGTACATCCATATGGTTTTAGATTAGGTTATATAAAGCCATGGCATTCAAATTGGTACACAAAAGATAACTACGCAGAAAATCTAGTAGAAGATTTGAAAATAAGAAATTACTTAAATAAAGAACTTGCTAATGCAGCAGTTTCAAAAATAGAAATATCTAGAACTTCTAACCAGGTTAAAATAACGGTTTATTCTGCAAAACCTGGAATAGCTATAGGTAAGAAGGGTGCTGGGATTGATAAAGTCCGAGCTGAGTTAAAAAAGATAGCAGGTTCTAAACCAGTTATTTTCAATATAGCAGAAGTTAAGAGACCTGATGCTGATTCTAAAATTATAGCAATGAATATTGCTAAACAACTTGAAAAAAGAGTTGCATTTAGAAGAGCTATGAAGAAAGTGATGACTCAAGCATTTAGATCAGGTGTAAAGGGTATAAAAGTTAAGTGTTCAGGAAGACTTGGTGGAGCAGAGATGGCGCGAACTGAAGGATATTCTGAAAGAAAAGTTCCGCTTCACACATTAAGAGCGGATATTGATTACAGTACAGCCGAAGCTAAAACAACTTATGGAATCATCGGTGTTAAAGTTTGGGTTTATAAAGGCGAGATTTACAAGTAAAGGAATAAGAGATGTTAAGTCCAAAAAAAGTAAAATGGAGAAAACAACAGAAAGGTAGAATGAAGGGTAAAGCCTTAAGAGGAAACACACTTACTTATGGTGAGTTTGGCCTTCAAGCTACATGTTGTGGATATTTAACTAATAGACAAATTGAAGCTGCAAGGATTGCTATATCTAGACATACAAAAAGAGGTGGAAAGGTATTTATCAAGGTTTTCCCTGATAAATCACTAACGAAGAAACCTGCTGAAGTTAGAATGGGTAAAGGGAAAGGATCTCCTGAGCATTGGGTTGCTGTAGTTAAACCTGGAAGAGTAATTTTTGAAATCCAAGGTGTAGAAAAAGATATCAGTGAAGCTGCATTGCGTCTAGCTATGTACAAATTACCGATTAAAACAAAAATCATTAGAAAAGAGAACTCTAATTAAGTAGGTAAGTTATATGAAAATGAAAGATATAGAAACATTAAGTGAGCAAGATCTAATCAACAAGATTGAAGAGCTTAAAACTAAGCAATTTGATATGAGAATCCAGAAGACAACTTCAGGAATAGAAAAAAGCCATGAAATAAGAGCAACAAGAAAAGACATTGCGAGATTAAAAACTCAGCAGAGTAAATTAAGAAATACAAAGGCAAATTAATTATGAGTGAAAATACAAAATTTAAAAGAAAATTAAATGGTTCTGTTGTTAGTGTTTCAGGTTCAAAGAGTATTGTTGTTGAAGTAAAAAGAAGATATAAACATCCTGTTTACAGTAAATTCATGACGAGATCTAAAAAATATCACGCGCATGATGAAGAGTGTAAAGCAAACCAAGGTGATGTCGTTACTATTATCGAATCACGACCACACTCAAAATTAAAAAAATGGGAACTTTATTCAATTAATTAAGAAAATCACCTCTGTTTAAGGAGAGGTTAGGAGAAAAATATGATCCAAATGCAATCACGACTAGAGGTAGCTGATAATTCAGGAGCTAAAGAAGTTCAGTGTATAAAAGTATTGGGTGGTTCAAAAAGAATGACAGCTAGACTTGGTGACATAATTGTTGTTGCAGTAAAAGAAGCTTTACCTGGTGGGAAAATAAAAAAAGGTGATGTGAAAAAAGCTGTAATCGTTAGAACTAAGTATCCAATAAGAAGAGAAGATGGATCTTACATAAAGTTTGATAAAAATAGTGTTGTTATTTTATCTGCCAACAATGCAGATCCAGTAGGAACAAGAATATTTGGCCCTGTAGCAAGAGAGCTAAGAGGGAAAAGTTTTACAAAGATTTGTTCGTTAGCGAACGAAGTACTTTAAAGGAAGAGAAAATGCAAAAGCTTAAACTAAATGATGAAGTTATTGTTATTGCCGGAAAAGATAAAGGTAAGAAAGGTAACGTTCTAAAGCTTAATTGGAAAAAAAACAGAGCAATAGTTTCAGGAGTTAATGTTGTTAAAAAAGCAATGAAGCCTACTCAAGAAGATCCAAACGGTGGGATCAAAGATATAGAGAGTAGTATTCATATGAGTAATATTGCAGTTGTTAGTCCTAAAACTGGTGGAGCAACTAGAGTAAGAATTGAAGATAATAAAGGTGAGAAGGTTAGGATCGCAGTAAAATGTGGAACAAAGCTTTCATAAAACTTAGAGGAAATAAAAATGAGTAGCAGGTTAAAAGGTATTTACGATAGCGAAATTAAGAAAAAACTTCAGGAAAAGTTTGCGTATAAAAACGTTAACCAGGTACCTAAAATAGAAAAAATAGTTGTTAGTTGTGTTACTAAAGATGTTGTTCAAAATGCAAAAATGGTTGATAATATTTCAGCTGATTTAGCAGCAATAACTGGTCAGAAGCCTGTTATTACGAGAGCAAAAAATTCAATTGCAACTTTTAAATTAAGAGAAGGTCAGCCATTAGGTGCGATGGTTACTTTACGTGGTAAACAAATGTATGAGTTTCTTGATAGATTAGTGAATTTTTCATTACCAAGGGTAAAAGACTTTAGAGGATTAAATCCGAATGGTTTTGATGGAAGAGGAAATTATACTTTTGGTGTTCAAGAACAAATTACTTTCCCTGAAATTAATTACGATAAAATTGATAAAATTAGAAGTTTAGGAATCGTAATGGTTACTACTGCTAATACTAATGATGAAGGGCGAGAATTACTGAAAGGTTTTGGAATGCCTTTTAAAACAAAGAAATAATTAAAGGAAAAGATAAGATGGCTAAAGTTAGTTCGATTGTAAAAAATCAAAAACGAAAAAAAATGATTGATAAGCAAAGAGAAAAAAGAAGTAAACTCAGAGCTATGGTTATTGATGAAAATCTTTCTTACGATGAAAGAGAAAACGCAATGATTAAGTTAAATAAATTGAACCGAGATGGTTGTCCGGTAAGACATAGAAATAGATGTTTTTTAACAGGTAGAAGTAGAGGGGTTTATAGAAAATTTAACCTTTCGAGAATTAAATTTAGAGAATTAGCTCTGGAAGGTATTATTCCAGGAGTTACAAAGGCCAGTTGGTAAGGGGTAAATAATTATGATGACTGATCCTATAGCAGATATGCTTACAAGAATAAGAAATGCAGGGCATGCAGGACACACTAAGGCTGATATCCCTGGTAGTAAAATCAAAGCAAATATTTGCAAGGTTTTAAAAGAAGAGGGTTTTATTAAGTCTTTTAAGATTAAGGCTACCGAAGATTCGAGAGTAGTTATAAGAGTTTATTTAAAAGATAATGCTATTGTAAAAATCGAAAGAGCTTCTAAACCAGGACTTAGAAAGTATTTTGGTTATAAAGATATACCTAGGGTTTGTAGTGGACTTGGAGTTTCAATTCTTTCTACATCTAAAGGAATTATCTCTTCTAGAAAAGCAAGAGAGTTAAAAGTTGGAGGAGAAGTTCTCTGCAATGTTTGGTAGAGAATTTTAGGGGTTAATTATGTCAAGAATAGGAAAGAAGCCGATTACAATACCTGAAAAAGTAAATGTATCGGTTGAAAATAGAAAAGTAACAGTTAAAGGTCCAAAAGGTGAGTTGAATTATACTTATGAGCCTGAAATTGATTTTAAGCTAGAGGCTGGAGAGATCAATATTGCTGTATTTAATACTACAAAAAAATCTAAATCTTTATGGGGTTTAACAAGAACTTTAGTTCACAATATGGTTGTTGGAGTAACGGAAGGCTTTAATAAAGATCTAGAATTTAATGGTGTTGGGTATAAAGCAGCTGTTAAAGGAAGAAATTTAGAACTTAGCTTAGGATATTCTCATCCTATTGTTTATCCACTTCCAGAAGGTGTTGATGCAAAAGTTCAGAAGAATACGATCAGTATCAGTGGGTGTAGTAAAGAATTAGTAGGGTTTGTTGCTGCAAAAGTTAGAACATTTAGACCACCTGAGCCTTATAAAGGTAAGGGAATTAAATATGCTGATGAAGTGATTATTAGAAAAGCTGGTAAGACTGGTGCGAAAGCATAATTATTAGGAATTTATTATGATAAGAAAAAGTAAACGTAAGATTAAAAGTGTAAGAAAGCTTAGAGAATATAGAAGAAAGCTTTCAATTAGAAAAAGTATTTCAGGAACCGCTGAAATACCTAGAATTTGTACTGTGAAATCTAATAAGCATATTATGGTTCAGGTTATTGATGATGTAACAGCGAAGACACTTTTTACAGTTCAAACATTTGGCAAAAATAAGGTTGCAGATAAAGGAAATCTTGAGACTGCTGCAATTGTTGGAAAAACAGTTGGGGATAAGCTTCAAGGTTTAAATGTAAAAAAAGCTGTTTTTGATAGAAATGGTAAAAAATATTGTGGAGTTATCTCTGCGGTTGCAACAAGTATTAGAGAAACTGGAATACAGATTTAAGGGGATATAATGGCTGAAAAAACTGGGAAAAAAGATAGAGCACCTAAAGGTAAGACAACAAATGATGACAAGCCTGTAGTAGAGCTTGAAGAAAAAGTTGTAGCTATTAATAGAGTTGCAAAAGTTGTTAAAGGTGGTCGTAGATTTTCATTTTCTGCTTTGATAGTAGTTGGTGATAAAGCCGGTAATGTAGGTTTTGGATTAGGGAAAGCGAAAGAAGTTCCTGATGCAATAAGAAAAGCTAGTCAAATAGCTGCAAAGAAAATGATTTCAGTGCCTATTGATAATGGGACTATTCCTCATAATATTCTTGGTGAATTTGATGCTGGAAAAATTTTGTTCAAACCTGCTGGAGATGGTACGGGGATTAAAGCTGCTGGTGCTTGTAGAACAATTTTAGAACTTGCTGGGATTAAGAATGTTTTAACAAAATCATTAAGAGGGAATAATCCTCATAATATAGTAAAGGCTACTTTTGCAGCTCTTAAAGATCTTAGATCTTTATCGAAGATTGCAGAGGTAAGAGGTGTAGATCAAAAAGGTCTAAGACTTAAATAACAAAGGAAACTGAAGTGGCGAACAAGACAATTACAGTGATATTAAAGAAAAGTGTTATTGGATGTACTAAGAAACAAATTGGAACAATAAAAGGCCTTGGTCTTAAGAAAATTGGTCAGACTAGAACTCTTGAAAACACACCTTGTGTGAGAGGGATGATTAAGAAAATGATCCAATGGGTAGATATTAAAGAATAAAAAGTTTTTAAGGAATATAGATATGCTAACTTTAAATAATTTAAGTAGTCCGGGAGCAACAAGAAAAAGAAAGAGAATTGGTAGAGGCCAAGGATCTGGACAAGGTTGTCAGGCAGGTAAAGGTCACAAAGGTCAGAAAGCAAGAAGTGGTGGTAGCACTGCTGTTGGTTTTGAGGGTGGTCAAATGCCAATGTATAGGAGATTACCTAAGAGAGGATTTAGTAACGCGAGATTCAAGAAAGAATATGCTGTTTTAAATCTTGGAGCTCTTCAGGAGCATTTCGATGGTACAGAAGTCTCACGAGAAACTTTAGTTGGTTGTGGACTTTTAAGAGGTAGTGACAAAACAAGAGACATTAAGATTTTAGCTAAAGGTGACTTTAACAAATCGCTAACTTTTATAGGAATTAAGAAGTTCTCTGCAAAAGCAAAAGAAGCGATAGAGAAATCTGGTGGAACGATAAAAGAAGAAACGAAATAAAAAAATTAGTTTACAAGATATAAAGGTATAAAATGGATAACAATACTCAGGTTGCAAAGTCTGAAGAGCTATTAAAACGGATATTTTTTACAATAGCTCTCTTGTGTATTTTTAGGATAGTATCTCAAGTTCCGGTTCCTGGGATTGATAGTGCTGCGCTAAAAACTTTTTTTGATCAATCAAGTGGAACAGCACTTGGAATGTTGAACAAATTTACAGGTGGAGCTTTGTCGAGATTTTCGGTATTAGCTCTTGGGGTAATGCCATATATTACATCATCGATTATTTTCAGTTTATTAACTGTAAGCTTTCCTTATTTTGCAGAAGTTCAAAAAGAGGCTGATGGACATAAGAAAATTACTCAATGGTCTAGGTATTTTACTGTTGTTTTATGTTTGTTCCAAGGTTTTGGGCTAGCAACATTTATGGAAGCTCAGGGTGAAGGTGTTGTTTTAAATGCCGGAGCACAATTTAAATTTTTAGCCGTGATAACTTTAACTACTGGAACAATGTTTGTTATGTGGTTAGGAGAGCAAATTACAGAACGAGGTATTGGTAATGGTATCTCTCTAATCATCTTTGCTGGTATTGCAGCTAGTTTGCCTGCAGGTATAAGAGATACAATTAGTTTTGCAAGAAGTGGAGAGATGAAGCCAATGGTTTTACTTATCTTTTTACTAAGTATCCCAGCTATTTTTTGGATAGTTATTTATCTAGAAAGATCTTTAAGAAAAATTCCAGTCCAGTATGCTAAAAAAGTTGTAAATAATAGAGTGTATGGTGGTCAGCAAGCACATCTTCCAGTGAAGCTTAATATTTCAGGGGTAATGCCTCCTATCTTTGCTTCAGCGTTAATGTCATTTCCGGTTACAGTTTTTAGTTTCGCACCAGATAGTTGGGGAGCTGTAAAAAGAGTCTTTGAGCAAATTCAAGCAATGTTAATACCAGGACAATTATTATATGGAGTAATATTTTTTGGATTAAATGTTTTCTTTGCTTATTTCTATGCTCAGATTCAATTTAAAACAAAAGATATTTCAGAGTCTTTGCAAAAAAATGGTGGTTATATTCCAGGGATTAGGCCAGGGACTAAAACTGCAGAATTTTTAGATTGGGTTGTTGCAAGACTTACATTGTTTGGAGGGGTTTACATAGGTTTAATCTGTATAGTTCCTTTCTTAATGATTAGTTTTTTAAATATTCCCGCCAATATTGCCATGATTATGGGTGGAACATCACTGTTAATTTTAGTTGGTGTTGCAATTGATACTTTAGGACAAATCGAAAGCTTTTTGATCTCTGATAGATATAACAAAATTTATAAATCTAGAGGTAAATATAGCGGAGCGAGAGCGAAGAGGTTTTAGGTTGAAAAACGTTATTTTCATTGGTCCTCCGGGAGCCGGAAAAGGAACGCAAGCTGCAAAACTTGATGACATGTTTTCTTTTTGCCATGTGTCAACAGGTGATTTGCTTAGAGGTGAAATAAGTAAAGGAAGTGAGCTTGGAACTAAGATAAAAACTGTTATGGATAGCGGTAATTTAGTTTCAGATGAGTTAGTAGCAGAGCTTTTGAAAGCAAATATTGACTTATCGAGTAAACAATATATATTCGATGGATTCCCTAGAAATGTTTCTCAGGCAGAGATATTTCAAGATGAAATCATGGAAGAAAATGAGTATTTAGCAGTTCTCTTTGATGTTGATACGGATAAGTTGGTAGAGAGAATAGTTAATAGAAGGGTTTCAAGTGATGGTAATCATATCTATAACTTGAAAACAAATCCTCCTAAGGTTGCAGGTGTGTGTGACGTTACTGGGTTGGCTTTGGTTCAACGTAAAGATGACACCGAAGAAGTAGTAAGAAATAGAATGGAAGTGTATTTAAAAGAAACAGCTCCATTGGTTGAATATTATAAGAGTAAAAATAAGCTAAAGTCTGTGGATGCTGATTTAGAAATAGAGGCAGTGACGAAGCAGATAGCAAGTTTTTTACAATAATTTAAGGGTAGAACTATGAAAGTAAGATCATCAGTTAAGAAAATCTGTAAAGATTGCAAAGTAATTAAAAGAAAAGGTGTTTTAAGAGTTATTTGTAAGAAAAACGCTAGACACAAACAAAGACAAGGATAAGAATTATGGCTCGTATTTTAGGTGTTGACCTTCCAAGAAACAAAGCAATGAGAATCGCGATTAGATCACTTTATGGAGTTGGTCCAAAGATCGGCGTAGATGTATTAAATACTGCTGGAATTGATTTAGAAAAAAATTCTAATGAACTAACAGAAGGTGAAGTTAAATCAATAAGAGATGCGCTGGATGCTTATAAAGTAGAAGGTGATCTTAGAAGAGAAGTTGGTTTAAATATTAAAAGATTAAAAGATTTAAATTGTTATCGTGGAACGAGACATAAAAGAGGTCTTCCTGTCAGAGGACAAAGAACTCATACCAATGCAAGAACAAGAAAAGGTAAAGCTGTTGCGATTGCTGGTAAAAAATCTATTAAGTCGATGAAGTAATTTTTAGGAGAAATAATGGCTAAAGCTAATAAAAGTAAAAAAAGAGTTAAGAAGAATATTCCACACGCTGTGTGCCATATTCATGCATCTTTTAACAATACAATAGTGACTTTTGCAGAACCAAATGGAAATGCTATTTCATGGGCAAGTGCTGGAGGATTAGGATTTAGAGGTTCTAAGAAATCAACTCCTTTTGCTGCTCAGGTTGCTTCTCAAGAAGCTGCTAAAAAAGCAAAAGAACACGGAGTAAATTCAGTTGACGTTAAAGTTAAAGGTCCTGGAGCAGGAAGAGAAAATGCAATAAGAGCATTACTTGGTGTTGGAATTAGAATTTCATCTGTAGCTGATAAAAGTCCTATCCCACATAATGGATGTAGGTCTCCAAAAAGAAGAAGAGTATAAGAATTTAAATATATTTAAGGAGTTAAATCATGTTGCATGATTCATACATGAGTAAAAATTGGACAGAAATGATAAAGCCTGGAGCTTTAGAAGTTGATAATGATGAACTGACTAAAGCATATGGTAAGTTTGTAGCGAAGCCTCTTGAAAGGGGATACGGACTTACACTTGGTAATTCTTTAAGAAGAGTTTTGCTTTCTTCTATTCAAGGTGCAGGAATTGTAGCTATTAAAATTGATGGTGCAGAACATGAGTTCAGTACTCTTTCAAATGTAAAAGAAGAAGTTTCGGAAATCATTCTTAACTTAAAAGAAGTAAAGTTTAAGTTATCAGATAAAGAACAAGTAACTTTGACTTTAGAGAAAAATACAGAAGGAGCGGTTACAGCTGCTGATATTTCAGAGCATGGTAATGTAACGGTTTTAAATCCGGATCATGTAATTTGCAACTTATCTGCCGGAGCAAATTTAAGAATGGAAATCATTCTTGGTCTTGGAAAAGGGTATGTAACAGCAGATGATAATAAAAATGCTTATGAGTTACCTGTTGGTTATATTTATATAGATACACTCTTTTCACCAGTTCAGAGGGTTAACTATACAGTTACAAACTCTAGGGTTGGTAAGAGAACTGACTTTGATAAGTTAACTTTAGAAGTATGGACAAATGCTGGAATTGATCCTGTTGATGCTGTTTCTTTATCATCTAAAATCTTAAGAGATCAATTAACTGTTTTCTTAAACTTTGAAGACGAAGATACACCGATTGAAATTAATAAGCCTGCAGCTGTTGCGAGTAATCCTACAAATGAAGCATTATTAAAGCCTGTATCTGAGTTAGAACTGTCTGTAAGATCTGCTAATTGCTTACAAAATGCTAATATTAAATACATCTACGAGTTAGTTTCTAAGACAGAAGGTGAAATGCTTAGAACTAAAAACTTTGGTAGAAAGTCTTTAAATGAGATAAAAGAAATTTTAAATAATATGGGAATTGGACTTGGAATGAAAGTCGATGCAGCAATTATGAATGCACATGGGCCATCTCAGCCTATGCCGCAAAGACAAATGCCAGTACAGCAACCACAACCACAAATGCAGCCTAATACTAATATGAATCCATTTGGTAATCCAAATCCGATAAACAACCCAAATAATGGTTTTGGAAATAACAATGGAAATAATGGTAACGATGGTAATAATCAAGGAATGTAATTATGAGACATAATAGACATAAAAATAAATTAAACGTTACTCCGGCACATAGAAAATCTTTGATAAGAAATCTTTGTATAGAATTGATTGATCATGGTCGAATTAAAACAACTCATGCTAAATCGAAAGCTCTTAAAAGTTCGGTTGAAAAGTTAGTGACTATTGCAAAAGAAGATACTGTTGCTAATAGAAGATTAGTTTTCAAAAAAATTAATAATAAGCCTGCAGTAACTAAATTATTTGCAGAGATTGCACCTAAATTTAAAACTAGACCAGGTGGTTATACTAGAATTACTAAACTAGCAGAAGGCAGAGTTGGAGATTGTGCAAAAATGAGTTATATCTCATTTGTTGAATAAAAGAATATGGCTAAAAGATTTTTAATAATATCAGCCACATTGTTTGTGGCCTTTTTTTATGCAAAGTATGAAAAAAATAATATAGATACATATTTTAGTGAGGGTATTACTCATCAAGATAATACAGGGTCGATTCTCAAGCAACTTCCAGATATCAATTTTAAGAGTTTAGATGGCCAAAACAAGAACATAAAATCTTTAGTTCAAAAGAGTAAGAGTAAGTATGCATTTATACACTTTTGGGCAACCTGGTGTGCTCCTTGTGAAATTGAATTTCCAGATTTATTAAGAATGGTAAATAAATCTGAAAGTGATATGACATATTATCTAGTGGCAGTAAACGATGAAGTTCGAAAAGTGAAAAAGCATTTAGATAAATATAAAACTTATATTGAAGGTAAAAAGATTGTTGTTTTATTAGACGGAAATAATCTTTATTATGAAAGTTTTGGAACAGCAAAGGTTCCGGAAACATATATTTTTAATAAGAAAAATCAAAAAGTAGTCAGAAAATTTACTGGACCGCAGAGCTGGTTGAGTGAATCTCATACAAAATTCTTAAACTCGCTTAAGTGATTATATCCGATAATTGGTATTCAAAATCTTAGAATTTTTAAAAAATATTAACATGAAATATTGAGATGTTAAGTTTTTGAACACTTGCTCCGATAAATTAATAACTAATTTTACAAGGAGTATATAATGCTTAACTGGGAAATGATAAAAGATTTACATGTTATACAAAAATTACATCAAATTTTAGGTAAATGGTTTTCTCTTGATTTAGTTTTCTTGGATGAATTTGGAAAACTTCAAAGTGATTTAGATCCATCATCTTTTGAATTTAATTCTTATCTTTTTAAGAATCAAATAACATCTCCTAAAGGAAAGGAAATTTTTCTTCAAGATTTAGATTCAGCAGTAACACTATTAAATAATTCAGATGAAAAAGTTCTAGAGTTTGATACTTTTTATCCTGGAGTAAAAGGGATGATTAATGAAGTAAGAGCAGATGGAGCAATGGTAGGTTATGTAATTGCTTATTCTTTTGCTGATTCAAACTTTGCATCCTCTGATTCAGAGAAACTTATCAAAAAGATGGAAGATATTGGTCATTTAAAAGAAGAAGCAGAACTTGCAGCTAAGAAGTTATCTAGACTGGAATCATTTCAGTTAGATTATTTAAAAGAGCTTATGGCCCTTTATTCTGATGAGATATCAACTTATCAACAAGAGATTACTTCTAGGGAGCAAAGAATTAAAGATCTTAACTCTGAAGTAAGTAATAAGTATCGTTATCATATGATGATAGGTAAATCTAAAAAGATGCAGCAAATTTACTCTTTGCTAGAGAAGATCTCTAGTTCTGAGTCAACGATACTTGTTCAAGGTGAAAATGGAACAGGTAAAGAATTAGTAGCAAAAGCGATTCATTATAACTCACCAAGAAAAGATAAATTATTTTTAGCTCAAAACTGTTCAGCTTTTAATGATAATTTATTAGATTCAGAACTTTTTGGTCATGTTAAAGGAGCTTTTACAGGAGCTGTTAAAGATAAGAAAGGACTATTTGCAATGGCAGATGGTGGAACTTTATTTTTAGATGAGATAGGTGATACTTCTCTTACTATGCAGGTAAAACTTCTTAGAGTTTTACAAGAAGGAACATTTACTCCTGTTGGTTCGACTACACCTCAAAAGGTAAGTGTGAGAATTATAGCAGCTACAAATAAGCCTCTTAAAGAAATGATTGCGAAGGGTGAGTTCAGAGAAGATTTATATTATAGAATAAATGTTATTAATGTTAATCTTCCACCTTTGAGAGATAGAAATGAAGATATTCCTTTGCTAATGGAACATTTTCTTGAAAAAAAATGTGCAGAGAAAGGACATCAATTAAAAACTTTTTCCAAAAAATGTTTAGAGAAAATGTTGGATTACTCTTGGGCAGGTAATATTAGAGAATTAGAAAATGAAATTGAAAGATTAATCGTTCTTGCTGGAGAGGATAATATTATTACTCCTGATTTATTAAGTGCTAGGATTTTGGAAAAAACAGGTGGCAGTGGAGCAACTGGAGGGCTTAAGGGTATTAATACCAACGGTAGTCTTAAGGAAGCACTTTCAGAGCTTGAAGCATATATGATAAAAGAAGGGCTTAAGAGGACAAATTTTAATAAATCTAAGCTTGCTAAGGAATTAGGTATCAGTAGAGCTGGTTTAATTATGAAGGTTGACAAGTATGGCCTTGATAAACGAGTAAAAAAAGCATCTTAAAATATATCTATTAACTTTTGCTTTATGTTTTTAATATAAAGCAAAAGTTTTAAACTCTTTTCTTGATTTAACGCTCCTGAATATTAAAATATCGTAAATTTAATTTGTGAATTGAGAACGATATGACTACTTGCGACAAAAAATCTATTTTAGAAGAAAAAATTAATTTATCTGCTCTTGGTGGAGGCGAAGCTCGAATTCAAAAGCAGCATGATCAAGGCAAGTACACTGCAAGAGAAAGAATTGAAAAATTATTAGACCCGGGTTCTTTTATGGAATTTGATAAATTCGTGACTCATCGATGTCATGAATTTGGAATGAATGATAAAAAATTTCTTGGAGATGGTGTAATCACTGGAATAGGGAAAATAAATGGTGAACAAGTTGCTGTTTTCTCTCAAGACTTTACATGTTGGGGAGGAGCTCTTGGAGCAGCCTTTGCTAAAAAAATCTGTAAGGTTATGGATTTTGCTTTAAATAATAGAATTCCTGTTATTGGTATTAATGATTCTGGAGGAGCAAGGATTCAAGAAGGAGTTGACTCTCTTGCAGGATATGCTGAAATTTTTTATCGAAATGTTAAATGCTCTGGAGTTATTCCACAAATTTCATTAATTATGGGGCCTTGTGCAGGCGGAGCCGTTTATTCTCCTGCTATTACTGACTTTATTTTTATGGTTGATCAGACATCTTATATGTTTGTAACAGGTCCAGAAGTAATAAAGACTGTTACGCATGAAGAAGTTACCAAAGAAGATTTGGGTGGAGCAAAAGCTCACAATGAAAAGTCAGGTGTTGCTCACTTTATGTGCAAAGATGAAGATGATTGTTTTGAGAGAACCAGAGAATTACTCTCTTTTCTTCCTAATTCAAATTTTACGAAAGTAGAAAGAAAAAATACTTCAGATAGAATAGATAGAAAGAACACAAAATTAGATGCTCTTGTTCCAAGTAATTCTAAGAAACCTTATGATATGAAAGAGTTAATCTTAGAAATTGTAGATAATTCTCACTTTCTTGAAGTTCAGCCAATGTATGCAAAAAACATTCTTTGTGGCTTTTCAACTTTAGGTGGTGATTCTGTTGGAATCATAGCGAATCAACCTAACTTCTTAGCTGGAGTTTTAGATATTGAATCATCCATGAAAGCAGCAAGGTTCATTCGCTTTTGTGATTCTTTTGAAATTCCTATTATTACGTTGGTTGATGTGCCAGGATTTTTACCTGGAACAGTTCAGGAGTACGGTGGAATTATTAAACATGGATCAAAACTTTTGTATGCATTTAGTGAAGCGACAGTTCCCATGATCACTTTAATTACTCGTAAAGCCTATGGTGGTGCTTACGATGTTATGGCGAGTAAGCATATTAGATCAGACATTAATCTTGCTTACCCTAATGCTGAAATTGCAGTGATGGGAGCAGAGGGTGCTGTTAAGATTATATTTAGAAATGAGTTAAAAGGTCTTTCTGGGCAAGATTTTGAAAATAAAAAAAATGAATTAATAAAAGATTACGAAGAAAAATTTAATAACCCTTATAAAGCAGCTGAACTAGGTTATTTAGATGAAATTATTTTCCCTGAAGATACGAGAAAAAAACTTATCCAGTATTTAAGATCTTTATCTAATAAAAAAGTACATAGACCAAAAAGAAAGCATGGAAATATTCAATTATGAGTAAGCGTATATTAATTATAAATAGAGGTGAGATAGCGATAAGAATAGCGAAGGCCATAAATGAATTGGGACATGTTTCAGTTGGAGTTTGGACTGATAATGAGCCTAAAGCTTATCACTTAAGCTATTGTAAAGAATGGACTAGGCTTGAAGGAAGTAATAATTCTGAAACTTATCTTAATCAAGATAAAATATTAGAACTTGCAAAAAAATTAGATATTGATGCCATTCATCCTGGATATGGGTTTTTAGCAGAAAATTCTGAATTCGTTAGAAAAGTTGAAAATGAGGGAATTATTTTCATAGGGCCTAACGCTGAAGCTATAGATTTAATGGGTGATAAAGCAAAATCTAAAAAATTAGCAAAAGATGCAAATGTACCAACGGTGCCGGGATCATTAGGAGAAGTAGAGTCCATAAAAGAAGCAGAGGAAATAGCACAAGAGATTGGATACCCTGTTCTTTTAAAGGCTGTTGCAGGCGGTGGTGGAAAGGGGATGAGAATTTGTTCAAATAAGAATGAATTAGAAATAAATTTTCCAGCAGTTCAGCGAGAGGGACAGTCTTCTTTTGGAAACCCAGGACTTTTAGTTGAAAAGTATATTACGAACCCTCGTCATATAGAGGTTCAAATCTTGGCTGATAAAAAAAATATCTTTCACGTCTATGAAAGAGAATGCTCAGTTCAAAGAAGACATCAAAAAATTGTAGAAGAAGCACCATCTCCATTTATTGGAAATGATGAAAAGGTAAGAAATAATATCTGTGAGACAGGTGTAAGATTGGCAGCGGCAGTGAATTATGATTCAGCGGGTACTGTTGAGTTTATCATGGATGAAGACAAATCTTTTTATTTCCTTGAAATGAATACGAGAATTCAAGTAGAGCATCCTATAACTGAAGAAACAACAGGAATAGACCTACTTGCCAATATGATAAAATCAGCACTTGGAGAGAGATTAGATATTTCCTCACAAGAAGAGATTTCTCAAAAGGGTCATTCAATTGAATGTCGTATTTGCGCTGAAGATCCTGTTTCCATGTTACCAGCTCCAGGAGTAGTTTCTGGGTTTGATTATTCATTCCCTCAAGGAATTCGATTCGATCATTGTATTTATTCAGGAATAGAAATAACACCTGATTTTGATCCAATGATAGGCAAACTTATCTCTTTTGGAATTAATAGAGATGTAGCAATAAGAAAGATGAGAGATGCTTTAGAGAGACTAGAGATTGTAGGACTTAAAAATAATATTGAGTTACATAAAGCAATTTTGAATGAAGAGAAATTCAAATCAGGAAACTATTCTACAAAATACATAGAAGAAGTTTCACCTCAAGATAAGATTCAGCTTAGTTCTGAGAGACGTGATGAAATTATGATGGCTGCTATTTTAGGAGAAATTATATAATGAGATATTATTTTTCAGGAGAAAATGAAGTTGTTTTTGATATTGAGAAAACGAAGAATGGTTATAAAATCTTAAAAGATAAATTAGAAAAAATTTATTCTATAAAAGAAATAGGAGATTCTTTATTTTTCTCTTCTGATGATAAAGAATGGAAAAAACTTATAAAACTTAAGAGTTTAAAAGATATTTCTATAGCTTCTGATAAGTTTAATGTCTACAAAGGATTTAAACCATCAGGAGTTGGTGAGCAAGATTTTGGATCACTAGTTACCCAAATGCCAGGAAAAATTGTTAAGCTATTTTGTTCTGTTGGTGATGAAGTTAAAAAAGGTGATACTCTTTTAATTCTTGAAGCAATGAAAATGGAAAATGAAATTAAAGCAGGAGCAGATGCTGTTGTTAAATTAGTGAACGTTGAAGAGAATCAGAGTATCGAGTCAGGGCATTTAATGCTTGAATTAGATATAAAAGCATAATAGTCAGGAAAAAAAGTATAGATATTTAGTTTAATTATAATCTATTGATAAAATAGAATATGGATAAAAAAAATACATCTTTTATTTTAGGGAAAAGTCTACAAAGTTATTTTTATACAGTTCTAGAAGAAATTAATGAACAAATTCTTAGCCCCTTACCTCAAGAAATAATTTTTTATTCAAGTGATGTTTTAGATGAATATGCAGATGCTTCTCGATTTGAAAGTGATAAACCACTTGGTGTTTCTTTATTGGAAAGTAATAATCTTAACCTTAATGAAAGGAAAAGAGTGCTGAAAACAATTGGAGATAAATCACTTCTGCTAAGTAGTTATTACTTTGAATCTATGAATAAAAAAATCACTAATAAAGAGTATTATATGAAGCTTGGAAAGATTGCGTATTCCAAGTTAAATGATATATCTCCTGAACACTATGATGTACCTGAATTTTTTGAAAATTTATCTACTCGCTTTGAGTTACTTTCGGCTCTTTGTTTAAGATTAAGCCTACAGTTAAATACAACTGATGAGATGAGTTATGAAATGAAATTAATGGAGATAGAGGATAATCTAAGTTATTTAGAGAAAATGATTACTAAAATCCACAAAAAATCTGATATAGCAGCTTAACGAAGAAGAAGATCTAGCATAAAATAATTCTAAATTTGGAGGATATATGAAAGTAATATTATTACTTGGTTTAAGCTTTGCTTTTTTTTCTTGTTCTGAACGTAAAAATAGTAAGGTCGAAAAGGTTTTAACAGAAAAAAATGATTACACAGAAGAAGCTGTCGTTGCAGAGAGCTCTACTGAGGAAATAAAAGAATGTGGATTTATTCATGATGAGTCTGGAAAAGATTTAAAAATAACTGGTTACAAATTTGAAGATAAAACAGGAGTAACTGGAACATTTAAAAAATGGAAACTTAAAACAGCTGAAATGTCTAAGAGTTTAGATGAATTTTTAATGAGTTCAAATATAGTAATCTTGGAAGAAAGTCTTGAATTTGGTAAGCCAGCAAGAAATACAAATATATTTAAGGGCCTTTTGGAAAATATTCCTGGTAAACAAATAAGAGCAATAGTTATGGCAGTTGAAGCAGAGAAAAACTCAGCAATTATTGAGTTAATTTGGGGTGGGAAATCTCATACAGTGGATATGAATTATTCTTATGTAGAAAATGTTTTAACGTTAAAAGGTAGTATTGATCTTTTAGAACTAGGATTTAGTAAGGCTTTTGAAGCTTTATCGAAGTTGTGTAAGCCACATCATATGAAAAATGGTACAGCTAAAACGTGGAGTACAGTTGATATAGAAATCAGTTCAAAAGTTCTTAATACTTGTAGCTAAGATTTAGGGCCAGCTGTAATAATAACTTGTGGCTGGCTTAAAAATTTCTTTAAAAATTTATTCAATTTAGTGTGATCAACTTTTTTAATTTTCTCTATTTTATTGTTTTCAAAATCTACACCTAATCCGTGAAGAGCAGGGATAGAATAATAGTTAGCAAAATCTTCATTAGTTTGTAACTGCATTTGTTGTTGTCCTACGATTCTATTAGAAAGTCTTTTTATTTCTTTTAAGGGAAGACCGTTTTCTTTAAGATCAATTAGTATATCATTAATTGCTTTAATGGCTTTATCTACCTTGTCTGCTCCTGCTCCAATGTAAATCCCCCAATAGCCCGCTTGTAAAGCAGTATGGTGTACAGGTTGTGTTGAATAACAAAGTCCTTGCCTATCTCTTACTTCAACAAATAATGCACTTGATTGGCCAGATAGGTACGAACTTAGCATTTTTAGATACATATCTTCATCGTCTGATAAAGCTGCTCCTTTGTAACCCATGAAAATTTGGGTTTGTTCTCTTTCGAATTCAATGTGATGTCTTTGTGGTTTTGTAGAAAAAGAAAATTTAGGAGACTTAAAAACTTTTCTTTCTTTTAATTCTAGTAATCCTTCAAGAGATTTAAGAACTTTTTGAACAGGCATATCACCGCAAAAAGTTATTTGAATTTCTTTGGTCTCTATGTTTTTTTTGTGAAGTTTTTTTAAAAAATTAGAATCAAATTTTTTTAAGGTATTATTGTTTCCCATTAAATCTAGAGAATAGGGAGTGTTGTGAAATAATATTTTTTTAAATTTTTTGAAACATTGCTTTACGGCATCTTTTTGAATGTTCTTTATATATCTTTCAATCATTTCTTTCTCAAGATCTACATTATCTTTATCAAATAGAGGATAAAGCATTGAATCGGTAAAATCTTTCATTAGGGATGAGAAGTTTTTAGAAAGTCCATGAAGAGTTAATCCGTAAGCATTTTTTCCTGAAAAGCCGTTTAAGTTTGAAGAAAGAGTTTCGAGTTCTGTTCTTAAAGTTTTGTAATCTTTGTTTTTATGTCCAAGTGGTAGAGTTTTTCCTAGAAGATAGTGTGCTCCGCAGTTATCTTTTGTTTCTGCACTAACCCCGCCTTTGATATAGGCGTGAGCAGCAAATGTAGGAGTAGAAGGATTATATTTATAGAGTAGAGATATTCCTTTTTTTAGATTGATTAACTGAATATCAGAGTCGTATTTAGATTTTAAAGATTTTAAAACGGTTTTTTGGGTTCTGTAATCTTTAATAGATTTTTCGAGTGCTTTAATTTCTTTTATATAATCTTTTTCTTTATGATTAGCGGGTATTTGGAGATGAAACTGGATGTTTTTACTGAAAATATCATTGATTGAATTGTTTACTTCTACTGGAGACGTTTTTTCAATTCTATTTATAAACTCTTGTTCGCTGTTCAAGTCTTCATTTTGAGCAAAGCCATGGCCAAGTGAAAAAGTAAGAGATTCAAGACTTTCTTTTTCATAAACTTTTGAGGCGACATATTGGTTTTTGATTTTTTCTATTTCTGAATTATTAAATTTTTCCTTTCTTGTTTTTTCTATAATTTTAGAAAATTCATTTAAGACTTTTTTATGATTTTCAGGAGGATAAACAAGTTTTAAAAAATGAGCGCCGCCTTTGCTCATAAACATGCTGGAACCAGAAGTGGCAGTGGCTAATCCCGTTTGTTTAACAAGTTTTTGATAAAGATAGCAAGTTTCTCCATAAGCAAAACAGTTGACAGCTAAATCTTCATTTACTGCTGCTTGTGTTTCATATTCTGGCGCATTAATAGTCATTGTTAAAGAATTCTGAACGACATCTTTTTTATGAATAAAGATTGAATCTTTAGATTTTTTTACAGAGAATTTCTTGTAATTTGTCTTTGGGCCTTTTGGGATTTTATATTTTTTTATAATTTTTTCTAAAGATGTTGTGTTTTTAAAATCTCCAGAGATTAAAAGTGCTGCATTGCTAGAGTTATAATATTTCTTTCTAAAATCAAGAAGTTGTTTTCTTTCAAAACTTTTGATTGTCTTTTCGTTTCCAAGTATTGGATGCGAGTAACCACTTGAAAAACTGTTTTTTTGTATTTGATGAAAGTTATAATGATGAGGGTTATCTATAGATCTTCTATATTCTTCAAACACGACATCTCTTTCAGGAATAAGTTCTTCTTTTGAAAACAATGGGTTACTAACCATATCCATAAGTATTTCTACTGTCTTTGAAATTTTAGACTTAGGAGAGTTAATATAATAGCAAGTATAATCAAATGAAGTGAAAGCGTTGATGTCACCTCCAAACGATTCAACATCATGAGCAATTTTAGCGCCTGGTCTTTGTTTTGTTCCTTTGAAGAACATATGTTCTAAGAAATGAGCAATTCCTTTGTCTTTTCCCGTTTCAAGTGAGCTACCTGCTCTGAACCAAAATTGAACGCTATTTGAGGTACTATTGGGAGATTGAATAAAATATACTCTAAGGTTGTTAATTTTTCTTTTAATGATTTTCATAATTTCTAAATTCCTAATTTGTTCATTCAATTATAGTATGAGCTTGATGGAAGTTAAATCTGCATACATTCATTACCCTCACTGTAAGCACCTTTGTAATTATTGTGATTTTTACAAGCATCTTTATGACGAGCAAAGTAATCTCGTTTATCTTGATTACTTGATAAATTCTCTTGAAAAGCAAAAAAAAATATTAAATGAGAATAAATTTTCTCTGAAAAATCTTGAGACTATTTACATAGGAGGAGGAACTCCTAGTTTGTGGGGTAAGGAGATCATTAGATTTCTAAAAAAATTTAATGAATATTTTGATTTAGATAAATCATCTCTTAAAGAGTTTAGTGTGGAAGTAGATCCTGCAACTTATAAAGAAGAAGAGATTTTAGAATTAATTAATTATGGAGTGAATAGATTTTCAATAGGTGTTCAATGTTTTGATGAAAAAATCTTTCCACTTGTCGATCGATCTCATGATTTTTCAGAAATAAAAAAAACACTAGAGTTTTTTCAAAAATTACAAGTTAACTTTTCTGTTGATTTCATGATTGGTTTACCTGAGAAAGAATATAAAAGAGATATAGAAAAAGAGTTAATAGCGATTAATAAGTATAACCCTAAACATATGAGTTTATATATTTTAAGTGTTGGAGAGAGTTATCCATTAATAGATAAGATTCCAGGAGAATCCGTAGTAGGAGAAGAATACTTAAAAGTTTCAGAGGTAATGGCAAAGCTTGGGTTTAATCAATATGAGGTTTCTAATTATTCAAAAGCAGGTTTTGAATCTCAACATAATTGGAAATATTGGAATCAAGAATCATATATTGCTCTTGGTCCTAGTGGATCAGGGCTTCTTGTAGGTAAAAAGAAGGGACTTCGTTATAAGTGGCTTCCAAATGGAGAGTATAGAAAAGAGGAGTTGAACTCTAACCAATTATATCTTGAAAAACTTTATACATTGGCCAGGACAAGACGAGGGATTAGTTATGAAGATTTTTCTTCTTCTGCACTAAAAGAGTTACATGACTTTGAAAGACAAAGTTATGGAGTTTTTGAAAATGACCGATTTGTTTTTACATCAAAGGGTTTCGTTATTTTAGACACTTTAATAAAGAAGGTTTTATGAATATAAAAAAATGGGAAGAGAAATTTCAAGATTACTTAAAGAAGTATGATTTTAAAGATGGCAGTCATGACATATATCACTTTAAAAGAGTTTGGGAGATCGCCGATAAGTTGTGTGAAGAGAAACATGATAGATTATCTGTTTTAGCAGCTTGTTACTTTCATGATATTGTTAGTTATCCTAAAAATCATCCTGATAGATCAAAATCTTCTGTTCGTGCTGCTGAGAAAGCAATAGAGATTTTGAAAGGTTTAGAGTTTCCAGAAGAAAAGTTAAAAACAGTATTTCATGCCATAGAAGCTCATTCTTTTTCAGCTGCGATAGAGTGCAAGAGTGAAGAAGCGAAGATTGTTCAGGATGCAGATAGGATGGAAGCATTAGGAGCGATTGGACTTGCAAGGACTTTTTATGTTGCAGGAATGTTGGGATCTAGAATTTTTGATGGAGCTGATCCTTTTGCTAAGAATCGAGATTTAGATGATAAGAGTTTTGCGATTGATCATTTCTATGTGAAGTTGTTAAAGCTACCTGAAACTATGAAGACAGAGCAAGGTAAGAAGATGGCCAAGAAAAGAGCTGATGTGTTAGTTAGATTTTTGGAAGATTTAAAAGAAGAAGTATAAAAAAGGGGACCTTTTGATCCCCTTATATTTAAAAATTAATTTAAATTAGTTTTTAGAAATGGTGAGTGTATGCAGTTCTAAAAGTAAATCCGTCTTCTTCAAGAATTGTAGTTCCTGCAAGATCTGCACTAATATCAGCATAACCTAAGTCAAATTCCCACTGACATGCATCCCAGACAGTTCTTAATCCAAGAGTTGCTCCAAAGTGATCTGTACCAGACTCTAGGGTACCTGCTTCAGAATTTGTCATAGCATAAAAAGGAGCAGCGTTTACGAAGAAGTTTGGAGTAAGTTTATATTCAAACTCTGCATTAATTCCTAAAGCGCTATTTTCTATAGCACCACCTGATAACTCAAATTCAGAAGTTGAGTAAGCAGCAATACCATGAATTTGCCAAGCTGAATCTAAGTGATACACAACATCACCTGTTATTCCCATTCTTTGAAAAGCACCATCATCATCTTGTGGAGCATAATTCAAAACAACTTCAGCAGCATAGTTTGAAGCAACATGACCTGCTCCAAGATGGAATTGGTTAGAAGTAATCTCTGTTCCATGTGGGTGTTCCATTCCAAACCCAGCACCAATAACAACACCATTTGCTAATTTATAGTCTACAGAAAGTGATGGTCTTGAAGCATCAGCAACTCCATCATTATTTGCAAAGTCATACTCTAAGCCAACAGAAAGATTAGAGTTGATCATGTAACCAACTTGAGCATTATAGTTATGATTATCAAAATCTAGATCTGAATCAGCTCCTAGTTCGATAACAAAACCACTGTGGCTGAAAAGAACTTGTCCGTCAGCGCTCCAATCATTTGTAAAAGAGTTTTCAGGTGTTAAGCCTAAAGTAGCATTTGATCTCTTACTCCATGCAGCAGCTGCACCTGTATCATTTGCTTCATTTTTGTTCCACTTAATGTTTGGAACTACTGTTCCTGCGAAAAGTGAGCTCGCACAAAATACTAAGGTCATTAATAATTTCATATTTCCTCCTCTTATGAGATTTAACCCGTTACTTGTTTTATATTTACTAAATGCTATGTAAAAGCTTATCTATTGCAAACATAAAAATATCAAATACTTACAATCAAAATCTTGACACTTATGACTTTGCTCCCATATTAAGTTAAGTCGGAATTGAGAGGTTTTATGAGTGATAACGAGACAATTGAGAATAATGAGGAAATGAAAGCTGAAAAAGAAGAGCAAGTAGTTGAAAACATTGAAGTTTTAGAAAAAGCTGCAGCAGAGAAAGAAACTGAAGTTGATTATAAAGAAAAATACTTTTATATGGCAGCTGAAATGGATAACTTGAGAAAAAGACTCGATAGGGAAAAATCTCAAATTATTAAATTTGGATTAGAAGGTGTTTTAGGAGATCTTGTGCAGGTAGTCGATACTTTTGAGTTAACCCTCAAAGCTGTTCGAATGGTTGATGATGAGCAAGTTAAAAATATAGTCATAGGACTTGATATGGTGAATAGCCAGTTTTTAAATACTCTTAAAAAACATGGGCTAGAGAAAATAGAAACTGAAGGGAAAGATTTTGATCCTAACTTCCATGAGGCGATCGCTCAAGAAGAAGGAAAAAAGAAAAATAAGATAATTAGTGAAGAACAAAGTGGTTACATACTTAATGGAAGAGTTCTTCGCGCATCAAAAGTAATCGTAAGTAAATAAGGAGAAAAATAATGGGAAAAATTATTGGAATTGATTTAGGAACAACAAACTCATGTGTATCAGTATTAGAAAATGGAAAATATAAAATTATTCCAAATGCTGAAGGACATAACACAACACCTTCAGTGGTTGCTTTTTCTAGCAGTAGTGAAAAGTTGGTTGGACAGGTTGCAAAAAGACAAGCTGTTACTAACCCTGAGAAAACTCTTTTTGGGATAAAAAGACTTATTGGAAGAAAAGCAACAGATGAAGAAGTAACGAGATTTAAAGAAGTTGCTCCTTTTGATATTTTTTCAAATAAAAATGGAGATGCTTGGGTAAAAGTTGATGGGAAAGAAATTTCTCCTCAAGAAATCTCAGCTGCGATTTTAGAGAAAATGAAAAAATCAGCAGAAGATTATCTAGGTCATTCAGTAAGTGAGGCAGTTATCACTGTTCCTGCTTATTTTAATGATGCTCAAAGACAAGCAACTAAAGATGCAGGTAAAATTGCAGGTTTAGAAGTGAAAAGAATTATTAACGAGCCTACAGCTGCAGCTTTAGCTTATGGACTTGAAGAGAAGAAAGACAAAAATATTGCGGTTTTTGATTTTGGTGGTGGTACCTTTGATATCTCAGTTCTAGAAATTACTAGCGATGGAGTTTTTGAGGTTAAATCTACTAACGGAGATACTTTTCTTGGTGGTGAAGATTTTGATTATGTCATTATAAATTGGATGGCTGAAGAGTTTAAAAAAGATCAAGGCATTGATCTGAAAAATGATAAAATGGCCCTTCAAAGATTAAAAGAAGCTGCTGAAAAAGCGAAGCATGAATTATCAACAACAACACAAACAGATATTAATCTTCCGTTTATTACTGCTGATTCAACAGGGCCAAAACATTTAAATTTAAACTTAACGAGAGCTAAATTTGAGCAGTTAGTTTCAGCTTTAATTGATAGATTATCGATTCCTTGTAACACAGCAATTAAAGATTCAGGTTTATCTACTTCAGAGATTCATGAAGTTATTCTTGTTGGTGGTTCAACAAGAATTCCAGCTGTTCAAGCGAAGGTTAAAGAGATCTTTGGAAAAGAGCCAAACAAAAGTGTTAATCCAGATGAAGTTGTTGCTGCCGGTGCTGCTATTCAAGGTGGTGTTTTAGCTGGAGATGTAAAAGATGTTCTTTTATTAGATGTAACTCCTCTAAGTCTTGGGATTGAAACTCTTGGTGGTGTAATGACTAAGATCATTGAAAAGAACACTACTATCCCTGCTAAGAAATCTCAGGTTTTCTCAACAGCTCAAGATAATCAACCAGCTGTTAGTATTCACGTACTGCAAGGAGAGAGAGAATTTTCTAATGATAATAAAACCTTAGGAAGATTTGATCTTGCTGGTATTTCACCAGCTCCAAGAGGAGTTCCTCAGATTGAAGTTACTTTTGATATTGATGCGAATGGAATTGTAAATGTTTCAGCCATTGATAAAGCAACTGGAAAGTCTCAGGAAATTAGAATCACAAGTGGATCTGGGTTATCAGAAGAAGAAATTGAGAAAATGGTAAAAGATGCTGAACTTCACAGAGAAGCTGATACGAAGAAAAAAGAAATTGTAGATGCTAGAAATAATTTAGATTCATTAACTTTTTCATCTGAAAAAATGATTAAAGATAATGGAGATAAAATTCCAGCAGATAAGAAAACAGAACTTGAAGGAGCTATTGCTGAAGCTAAGTCTAAATTAACTTCTGAAGTTTTAGATGAGTTAAAAGCAGCGACAGAGAGACTTCAAAATGTTTCTCATCAAATAGCCCAAGACTTATATGCAGCAGGACAACAGCCAGGTGGAGAGCAAGCAGGACCAGAAGCTAGTGCAGATTCAGGTGCAGAAGCTAATAAAGGCAATGACGACGATGTTGTTGATGCTGATTTTAAAGAAGTTTAGTTTTTAAAATATAATTTACGTTATGGCGTACTTTTAAAAGTACGCCATTGTTATTTAAGGAATAGAAATGTCGAAGCGTGATTTTTACGAAATTCTTGGAGTTGCCAAAGGTGCTTCAGAAGATGAAATTAAAAAAGCTTATAGAAAGTTAGCATTAAAATATCACCCAGATAGAAATCCTGATAACAAAGAAGCTGAAGCTAAATTTAAAGAAGCAAGCGAGGCTGCTGATTGTTTATTGAATAAAGAAAAACGACAAGCTTATGATCAATTTGGTCACGCTGGCATGAATGGGCAAGGCTTTGGTGGCTTTCAAGGTGGAGACTTTGGGGATCTTGGAGATATTTTTGGAGATATTTTCGGAGATTTTTTTGGCGGTCAACAAGGCGGAGGACGATCTAGAGGAAGAGGGAGATCTCAGGCAATTAGAGGAAAAGATCATCACACTCGTTTAGATATTAGCTTTGAAGAAGCAGCTTTTGGTTGTGAGAGAGAAGTATCTATCCAAAAAGAAGTTGTAAAAGAAGGAACTAGTCCAGAAACATGTAGTACATGCCAAGGAAGTGGGCAAGTGAGAAGACAGCAAGGTTTTTTTACTCTCGCACAGACTTGTTATCAGTGCCATGGTGTTGGGATGTTTGTTCAGACTATAAAAAAGAAATCAAAGTTAAGTGTTAAAATTCCAGCTGGTATTGATGATGGCCAAAAATTAAAGCTTGGTAGGGAAGGAAGTCCTGGCCTTAAAGGTGGCCCTGCTGGAGATTTATATGTAGATGTTCGTGTAAAAGAACATCCTATTTTTGATAGAGACCAGTTTGATATTTATTGTGATGTACCTATTAGTTTTTCTCAAGCAGCTCTTGGGGCAGAAGTTGAGGTACCAACTCTTTCGGGAAAAGTGGTAGTGAAAGTTGAACAAGGAACTCAGTCGGGAAAAAGAATGAGGCTTAGAAATAAAGGGATTACAAGATTAAATGGTTACGGGACGGGTGATCAAATCATAAACTTAGTAGTTGAGACGCCAACGAAATTAAATGGTGAACAACAAGCAATTTTTGAAGAGCTTTCTAAAATTGAAGAGAAACAAGGTTATACTTCTAATCCTATGTCTAAAGGTTTTTTTGATAAGGTTAAAGATCTTTTTCAGTAAGGATATCTTCGAAAAATGCTCCAAAAGTTTCTTCTTTGTTTTTAATTAAAATTTCTAAAACCCAAAGGTTCTCAATTGGGTTAAAATCGATTTCTTGAAGTGATCCTTTATAATGAAGAGCGTGAGGAAAATCACCAAGTCTATGGCCATCCATATTTAAATTTAAGGTGTATCCAAGTTTTTGAGCTTCTTTTTCCGCAAATTGATATAATGCTTTTCCAGTAGATTGATGGTTTTTCCATTCATTTTTAGTAGATTCAAAAATAATCTTTGCTGCATCTTTGATGAGTTTCATCTCAGCACTGCTTCCTCGAACAAAAGTTCTGCCAATATCTGCTTCATGCGATGAAAATACAGGGCCTATATCTATAAAAAAAATATCATTTTCTTTTAAAGTAATTAGAGGATCTGACTTTTCTCTAAAGCTTTTAAGTGTGTCACTCCCGATACGAAACTTAACAGGGTGCCAATGCTTTTCAGCTCCAATAAGTTCGAGCTCATTCTTAATAAGCTTGATACCTTCAGTTTCATTTATACCAGTTGGAATTTTTATAGAAATTCTGTTTAAGGCCTCTAAAGTTTTACTTCTGGCATTTAGATAAGTTTTTAAATTAAAGGCCATTCCCGTGTTTTCTATCTCTTTAGAAATCATTATACTTTTTTAAGTATTTAAAATGGAAATGCAAAGTAATTAAATAATATTTAGAGGATGCTTATGCGAGATTTAGGGTTATTAGTTATCAGGTTAGGCTTGGGTGTATCTATGATGATTCATGGTTACCCGAAACTATTGAATACTGAAAAATGGGAATGGCTTGGATCTCAAATGGTTCATGTGGGAGTGAATTTTGCTCCAGAAGTCTTTGGCTTTCTTGCAGCTTTTTCAGAATTTTTTGGAGGATTATTTTTAGTTTTGGGAGTTTTATTCGTACCAGTAAATCTTTTGTTATTTACAACGATGTTTGTAGCTTTCACTTATCATTTAAATCAAGGAGATGCTTATTCTCAAACATCCCATTCTTTAGAGCTTATGATTGTTTTTCTTGGCTTATGTTTTACAGGTCCTGGTAAATTATCTCTAAGAAAAAGAAGGTCTTAATTTGAAAAGTATATTCTTCTTAATTTCTTTTTTTATTTCATGTACTTCTATTCAAGGGAGTTATGAGCCTAAAGGAAAAACAATATTAGTACCTAGTGAAAAAGTTCAAGAAGTTGAACAATATGATCCAAGGTATTCAAAAGATTTTGTTAATAAAATAAAGCAAGCCAAAAAACTTATTATTGAAAAAAAGTTTAATGAATCGCGTGCTCTTCTTAACACTCTAAATGATAAGAAAATTTCTAATATTGAAAGAGGCGAGAAATATAATATTTTAGGTTTGATATATTTTAACCAAGATCAATATTCTAAATCACAGATATTATTCAATAAGGCCTTGGGACAAATTAATGAAAATTCTAAATTAAAAAATCAGATCTTATTAAATTTATCCGCATCTCACTACAAGAAAAATGAGATATCAAGATCAGCAACAATCTTGACTCAAATCAACGAATCAAAACTTCCCAAGTTTGATATTAAGAAAAAACATTTACTTAGTTTTTTTCTTGCACATAAATTAAAAAGAGATAAAGAAGAAGTACATGCGCTCATAAATTATTTTCAATTTGATCAGAATAGATCAGATGTTTTATCAAGTAAGTTCTTTTCTTTATTAAAAGAAAAGTTTTTAGGGTTTTCTCCTGAAACTCAAAAAAGCTATATAGAAAAATATAAAGTTCAAAAAAATAACTTAGCTTTCAAAGAATTGGTACTGTCCTTAAATAATAGCTTTAAGCAGCAAGGTAATAGATATGCGGTGGATGAATTAACCTCTATAGTTGGTTCTGAGTACTTACAGTATCAATCAAGCATAAGTTATCATGAGCCAATAGAAAGAAATAAAATAGGATTGATTTTGCCTTTGACAGGAGAAAAATCAAATTTTGCTAATAAGGTATTAAATGGAATAACGGTTGCTTTGCAAAATATTCCAGAGAAATTTGAATTAGTCGTTAAAGATAGCCAAAATATTCCTGCAATTGCTTCGGAGAAAGTAAGTGAACTTATTCTTCAAGATAATGTTTCACTAGTTATTGGTGGTTTATTTAGTAATACTTCTGAAAGAGAGTACGAAGCTGCTAGAAAACATGGGAGTGTTTTTCTTTCCTTGTCTCAAGTAAACACGAGTCGTTTTAATAAGAATAAATTACTTTTTGAAATTCAAGGATCTGTAGAATCTCAAGTTAGAGCTGCTTTGGATAAAGAGAATTTAAGTTTCTTGGGAAGTAGAGTAGTGCTTCTTTATCCTAATAATGAATTAGGACATGGATATCTAGATGAATTTTGGAATCAAACCGGTGATCGAGGTTTTGATTTAGTAGAAACATCTGGTTATGAAAAAGGTATAAATGATTTTAGACCAGCGATTGGTAAGTTATCTGGAATTGAATTTTCAAAACAAAAAGAAAGAGAATATAGAGAATTAGTAAAAATTTATAAAAAAGAAAACAAAGATATAGAAGAAATTGATTTATTAAAACCTACAATTGAATATGATTGGGTTTTTATTCCTTCTTTTCCAAAAGAAGCTTTGCAGATACTTCCTTCATTTAAATATCTAGGAATAAAAGATGCAAAATTTGTTGGAGGCCCTAGTTGGGTAAGTCGAAGCCTTGTTGCTCAAAAGAAGTATTTAAAAAATGTAAATTACGTAACGGATTTAGAAGGTGAAAAAAAGAACCAGTTTATTCAACAATACAAGACTAGTGCTGGAGTAATGCCAAAGCTTCTAGAGACATTGGGGTTTGATACTGTTTATTTAGCTAGAAATATTTTAGCTAATAATTTCTCGACTAGATCAGAGCTTGCTAGTTATTTAGATTCTAAGAAAAATGAAATTGGATATTTAGGAGAGTGGTTTTCTGAAGGATCAATTTGGTATAAGAAAATGAAAATTAATCAGTTATAGTTATAAGGATAAAGTTTTGACAAAGAAAAAAGTTTCAAAGAAAAAATCTGTAAAGAAGAAATCAGCAAAAAAAAAGACTGTAAGGAAAAAAGCGAAAAAGAAATCACCGATATCTAAAAGGAAAAATCCTTTCTTGTTAGAGGAAATTAACAAAGATACCAAAGCGGAAAAAAAGCTAAGTAGTTCTGCTAAAACTTTAGTAAAGAAAATAGAGAAATCTAAAAAACCCATCATTAAAACTAAGTCATTTATGACTTTTCAAAAAGCAATTAGATCTAATCGAGTATATTCAAATGCAGATAAAAGAAAAATAGCAGTTGATATGCTTGAAAGGTATACAGGGCATGATATAGAAGATTTTCAACCACAAATAATTTTAACAAATTTTCATTATTACGTTGAAAGATTCAATACAATGTTCAGTGATCATAAATATACAGAAGGTTCTGCTTTTAAAGCATCAAGTTCTGAAAAGGCTCAAGTTACTATTGTAGAGTTTGGAATTGGATCTGCTATGGCAGCTTTAGTAATGGAGTTAGTTGCAGTTGTTGAACCTAAAGCGGTCTTGTTTTTAGGAATGTGTGGAGCTGTTCACAAGTCATTAAATGTTGGAGACTTTATCCTTCCTATCGGTGCCATTAGAGCTGAAAGTGTTTCTCAACACTTTATGCCTCCTCAAGTTCCAGCTTTACCAACATTTAAAATTCAAAAGTTTGCTTCTCAAATTTTAGTAGAACACGGTTTAGAGTATAGAACAGGAATGGTTCATTCTACTGATCTTAGATTTTGGGAATTTGATAATAAGTTTAAAAATAGATTGTATGAAGAAAGGGTAATAGCTGTAGAGATGGAGTGTGCTGCATTATTTATCACAGGTTTTGCCAGCAAAGTTAATAATGGAGCATTGCTTTTAGTTTCAGATTGCCCTTTGAAAAGAGGTGGAATCAAAACAAAGAAATCAGCAAACTCAGTATTTAAAACATATACAGACAGACATATAGAATTAGGAATAGAAATTACAGCGGACATTGCTCGTAGAGGTGATGCTATAAGACATTATAGGTGGGATTAAAATGGGAATATTTAAAGGTGTATTAGATTGGTTTTCAAATGATCTAGCAATTGATTTAGGGACGGCAAATACTCTTGTTTTTGCTAAAGAAAGAGGAATTATTGTGAATGAACCCTCTGTTGTAGCTGTTCATGAAGGATTTAGAGGTGAGAAAAAAGTTCTGGCTGTTGGGAGAGAAGCAAAAGAGATGCTTGGGAAAACTCCAGGAAGTATTAAAGCAATAAGGCCGATGAAAAATGGGGTAATCGCAGATTTTGAAGTTACTCAATCAATGCTTAAATATTTTATTAAAAAATCAATGGATGGATCAAAATTTGTAAAGCCTAGAATTATTATTTGTATTCCTTTTGGTATTACACAAGTCGAAAGAAGAGCCGTTAAGGAAGCGGCAGAACAATCAGGAGCGAGAGAAGTCTACTTGATTGAAGAACCGATGGCGGCAGCAATAGGCGCCAACCTTCCAATTACAGATCCAAGTGGAAATATGATTGTAGATATTGGTGGTGGTACAACTGAAGTAGCGGTAATTTCTCTTGGAGGAATAGTTTATTCTAAATCAGTAAGAGTTGCTGGTGATAAGTTTGATGAATCAATTATTAATTATGTAAAAAAGAAATACTCACTTCTAATAGGTGAGAGAACTGCTGAGCAAATTAAAATTAAACTTGGTAATGCTTATCCTTCAGAAAGAGATAAAGAGACTCACGAAGTAAAAGGAAGAGATTTAATTGGTGGATCTCCTAAGACTATAGAAATTAGTGCTGAAGAAGTTAGAGAAGCTTTATCAGATCCTTTATCTGAAGTTATTGAAGCTATTAAAGTTTCTTTAGAAAAAACACCACCTGAATTAGCTGCAGATATTGTTGATAATGGAATTATCCTTGCTGGTGGTGGAGCTTTATTAAGTGAATTGGATGTTTTAATTAAAGAAAAAACAGGTTTACCAGTTGCTTTAGCTGAGGATCCACCTACATGTGTAGTAAGAGGGTGTGGAAAAGTATTAGATAATGTGGATCTTTTAAAACAGGTTACTAGCAATTATTAAATTATTAATATTTCTTTTTCTTCTTTCTTGTGCTTCTTCTAAAGAATCAGATCAAAATAAAGTGATTAAAAAAGGCCAAAGAGAGTATTACTTAGAAGATGTTTCTGGAGCTTATAGGGTCGAAACTGAGTTTGCCAGAAAGAAAGATAAGCTAGTTTATAAGAAAATTCTTTATGATTTTGAAAATAAAATAGTTGAAAAAGTTTTACTCCTAAATACATATATTCCAGAAAAAGGGGTTATGTTTCCTTCTGTTTCGCAAGCAACAACCTGGATAGATAAGAAAAAGCATTTCTCTAGTATTAAATCTGATATGGATAAACAGCATTATAATATCTATGTAGAACCTTCAAATAAGAAAACTACAAAAAAATTTGTGAATGCTAAGTTAGTCTGTGCCTTTTCTATGATTCAGCTTTGTATAGAAAATTTTTTAAATCTAGATAAATTAAAAAAAGGCAAAGTTCGTTCTTTAAAAATGTGGATTATGTGGGATCAGTTCCCTTTTCATAAACTTATGTATACAGATGTTTATAGTGGTTTTATGGATAAAGGAATTTTATCTTTTGATCGAACTGAAAACGGAATAAGTTATTTTGCCTTAGAGTTTTCAGGTCAGATTATCTCTTTCTTGTTTAACTCAAATAATCAATTTGAAAAAATGTACTGGGTTGCTCAGGGCCTTAGTTTAGTCGTAAAATAAGAAATATGAATCTTGGTCAATTTTATATAATAGGTTTAGATGGAACATCTCTAAGTGATTTTGAGCGCAATGCTTTACGTGACAATCAGTTTGGGGGAGTGATTTTGTTTTCAAAAAATTTTGAAAATGTAGAACAGCTTTGTTCTTTGGTAAATGAGATTCAAGAATGCAGAACAGAATTCCCATTTTTTATAAGTGTCGACCAAGAAGGTGGGCGGGTGCAGAGATTTAAAAACGAATTTTCTACAATCCCACCTATGCTTGAATTAGCAAAGAAAGATTCTCCAAAACTTATTTTTGAAATACATAAAATATTAGGAAAAGAGTTAGCTAGCTGTGGGATTAATTTAAACTTTTCTCCTGTATGTGATATTTTTTCTAACCCTGACAATACAGTTATTGGAGATAGAGCGTTAGGAAAGACAAGTGAAGAAGTTGAAAAACTTTTAGTCGGAGCAATAAGAGGGTTGAGAGTTGAAAATGTTTTAAGTTGTGCAAAACATTTTCCTGGACATGGAGATACTTTAGAAGATTCTCATTTAGAGTTACCACGAATTAAAGCCAGTTTAGAAGAGTTAAAGATAAGAGAATTAAAACCATTTAAGAAAGCTATAAGAAGTAAATTAGAGTTTATGATGATGTCTCATATTTTAAATACTTGTTTTGCAGATGGTTTACCATGTAGTCTTAGTAGAAATGCTCATGATTTTCTAAGAAACGAAATGAATTATGAGAAAATTATTATCTCTGATGACATGGAAATGAATGCTATTAAAGAAAATTATTCTGTAAATGAATCTACGAGTCTTGCTTTTGAGGCAGGTACTGATATTTTGATTTATCGAAGTTTAGAAGTTGGGATGGAATCTCTTGAGAGTTTACGGTCAAACTTTGGGAACTCATTAAAGAGCGATATTTTTAAGAAGAAAGCTGAGAGAATTTATAACTGTAAGGGGCAGTTTTTTCCGGTTTTTAATCGACTCAATCCAAGCGAAGTAAGTACTTCATTTAAAAACTTTAATCATAAAGAACAAATTAAAAGTTTGCTCAACTAAAAAGATCAAGTAAAAGCAAAAAGTTAGATATTGAGCGGCGCGTCTAAAATGTTGTTATTATAAACAAGTGAAATTTATTATGAACTGGACGCTTTATAGCGTTCTCCTAGTATTTAACTTAAGTTACGCAGATTCTTTGTGTGGGGAAGAGGAATTTTCTTTAGTTGAAAAACAATGCTTAAAAAAACATGAAGACAGTTTACAACCTCAATTAATTCCTTTGTCAGGAGTGAAGGCCGGTGATATTTATTTTTATAAAACGAATAAAGGTCGTTTAGGAAAAATTTATATTCATCAAGCCAATGCAAATAAAAATGAATGTACCCTTCACTTTGATTTTGAAACATATGGAAAAGTAGATTTTACAAGAAGTGCATCTTTTAAAATTACTAATTATTTAGGTGTATGGGATCAAAAATCGATTAATCTCGACTCTGATGGAATAGGCAGAGATATTATACTTTCAAGTAAGCAAGGTGTTCTCGGAGCAGATGGAATTTTTAATACTGATGGTTCTAATAAAGAAAAGTATGATTGTTATCTAGAAACTAATAGATCAGGAATAATTCTTGCGGGAACAATTAACAAAGGTTTGAGTCGTAAGAATTTATTGCTTTATATTGCATCTATTTTCCTTATCGGTTTTGCTGCTTTTAATATTGCAAAACTCATCTTTGATGATGAAGAACAGTATAAAAACTCTGAGAATATTGAAGATATAAAAACAGATGTTATCTCAAGTAAAGACGGATTAATTCTAAAGTATTCAACACCTTTTTTTAGAAGATATTTAAACCCAATAGTTAATGGCTTAAAAAATAAAAAAGGAATCCAACAAAAGTATAAAAAAGTGTTAGCAACTGCAGGTATTTCAAGATTAATCACATCGGTTGATTTTTATTCATTTAAGTTGTTTTCAATTATCACGTTTCCTGTTTTATATCTTGCGATGAGAGAAGGATTTGAAGCGAGTTGGCCTTTAACTCTTACTCCTTTAATGGGGGTTTTAGGATATATTTATCCAGACATTTGGATAAAATCTAAAGCAGACAAAAGAAAAAGTGAAATTGTTATGCAACTTCCTTTTATCGTTGATATGTTAGCTTTATCAGTAGAAGCAGGACTTGATTTTGTTGCTGCTCTTACTCGTATCTTGAAAAAAGCACCTCCTTCTGCATTATTAGATGAATTTGAAATAGTAGTAAAAGAGATTCAATTAGGATCCTCGAGAGCGCAAGCTTTAAAGCAGTTAGCATGGAGAGGAGATACATTGGAATTAACTTCTTTTTGTGCAACTTTAATTGCTGCTGATTCTGTAGGTGCTTCTATAGGACCAATTTTAAAAAGTTTATCTGGAGAGATTCGAATGAAAAGATCTGGATTAATTGAAAAGAAGGGAGCCGCAGCGGCGACTAAATTACTACTTCCAACTTTTGTTTTTATTTTACCGGCAATTGTTTTAATTATATTCAGTCCTATGGCCTTGGAGCTTATAAACTAATGAGAAGGGTTGAAATAAAAAAAAATGGAAAAAAACTTGATATAGATTGTGATGAAGCCCATAAATTCTTTGAACGTTTTTTAGGGTTAATGGGAAAACAGGAGATTAAAAAAGGATTAGTTATAACGAAATGTAAGTCTATTCATACATGCTTTATGAAAGTTTCCATGGATGCTGTGTTTTTAAATACTAAAAATGAGGTAGTTAAAATGTTAGAAAAAATGAAGCCATGGAGATTTAGTGGTTATTATTTTAAAGCAAGTAAAGTATTAGAACTTCCTGCGGGGAGTATAAAGAGATTTAATATTAAGAGAGGAGATCAGCTAGATATTCATTATGTATAAATTAGTTGGGGTTGGTGGACAAATTCGAGGCAAACAATTTGCCTTATCAGAAGGAGAGAACTTCTTTGGAAGTGACGCAAATGGAGACCATCAAATTTCATTTAAAGGGATTTCAAAAGAACATTTCAAAATAATAGTGTCAGATGACTTTTTAACAATCCTTGATTTAGACAGTTCAAACGGAACTTTTGTTAATAAAAAATTAATAACTCAAAGGGCCATTAGAGAGGGTGATGTTATTGCAATACCTAATGCAATCTTTCAAACGGTAAAAATTAAAACAGAAAAAATCAAAGCATCTGCTCCCTCAATAGAACAAGAGGAAATCCCACAAAGCTTAGTAGGGAAGGGACAATATTTTTTTGAGAAAAGTATCATGCCTTTGCTTTACTCTTTAAATAAAAGTTGGGAGTGGAAATCAATGCTAAATGCTTTAGTTTTATTAGCAGTGGTTTTTAGTGTTTTTATATCAGTAGATTCAGTTTTGAATAGAGCAAAAACTTTAGTGAAAACGGAAGTTGTAAGTAGAGCGAAGCAATATTTACATGAAGTTAATAGAAGAAATGCGAATGCGTTAAAAAGAAAAGAGTATGATCAAATTAATATTACTTTTCTAGCTCAAGAAAAAAGTATTAGTAGTTATTATCTTTTTGATGCACGAGGTATTATTTTAAATTCAGATTCTCAAAAGAATGTTTACATATCAGATTCTTTTTCCGTTGCGGCAAAAGAAGCAATTCAGAGTAAAAATGATTTAGATTTTCATCATGTTGAATTTCTTGGCGAAGGAAAAATAGGAGTTGCAAGAGGAATTTTTGCACGTAATTTTCAAACTCAAAGAGATGAGATAGTTGGTTATGTCTCTATAATATTTAGCCCCGAGGGATTAATAGAATTAGAAAGCCTGGATAGTATTGTATATTTAGAATCTTTAATAAAGTCTGTTGTCTTTGCTCTTATAATATTATTTCTAATTTATTATTTAACCAAAAACCATTTTAAAGTTTTAGAATCAGAAGTAAAAGAAATGACTAACACAGGTAAGAGGAACATCGAAAAAGAAGAGTTGTTCTCTGAATTGATACCTATAGAAAAAATGCTAGAAACTTATATAAATAGAGTTCAAGAGTTAAGCTCAGATGATGGAGAAGGATTTTCTCAGTCAGAAACTGAGGAGTCATATGTTGAGATTCTTCTTGAATTTTTAAAAGCATATCCTGGTGCAGGATTAGTTTTAAATTCTGAAAAATATATAAAAGGTATTAATTCTAATGCTGAAGATGTTTTAGGTATCAGAGAGAGCTTATCGTTGGATCAAGATTTATCAGATGTAATAAGAAATCAAGCGACAGCTGCCAAAATTATACAGCTTTGTAATGAAACTGGTGATAGTTCAGGCTTATTTAGCGAAGATTTAGGTGAAATAAGTGGTGTGGAGTATAATATAAAAGCGAATTGCTTATTGGGAAAAGATGGCTTCCCAAAAGCATATTTGATTGGATTAATGAAGGAATAAGTACATGGTTAATGCTTTGGAACTACCAAGACATTTACAACCTCAAGGTGAAAATGCTTTCTTTTTTAGAATTACCTTTCTAACTGGAGTAAAGCGTGGTCAATCATTTGTTATCAAAAAAGATGAAAGAAAAATAATCGGACGAGAAAAATCTAATGACATAAGTATTAATGATGTTAAAGCATCAAAAGTTCATGCTGAAATAATTTGGCACAATGGAGAATTAATAGTTACTGACTTGAAGTCACAAAATGGAATAATTGTTAATGATAAAAAAGTAATTCAATCTAAGCTTCAAAAAGGAGACAGATTAATTATTGGACATACAATCTTTAAAGTTGATATTGAATATTCACATAATTCTTTCGTTAATACTCAAAGCAGAAATGACAAATTGAAATCTAAAAAATCTCTAGTGCCTGTTTTAGTACTTTGTGTTTTTGTTTTATTGGCTTTTAGTTTTCTTAGAGAGAATGATTCAAAAGAAGAAAAAATAGTAAAAAAGAAAAAAACAGTATCTAGGAAAATAAGCAATGCAAAGAGTCTAGCACGTGAAATTTCAAAAAATGCAGTGAAAGAAAATGAAGAAATTAGTAAAAAAGTAAGTGTTTTGTTGAAACGTGGAATGAGAGAACTAAGAGAGAAAAATTATTTTCGTGCCTTAAGAGAGTTTGAGAGTGCTTTAGATGAAAATCCAAGAGATACTCAGGCACGGTTTTATAAAAGAAAAGCCTTAGAAGGGATTGATCATATTGTTAATCAGTATAATTTAGAAGCAAAAAGAAATATTGCGTCAATCAATTATGAAAAAGCACTGGTATCTTACTGTTCGATAATAAAACTTTTGGGAAATTATCCTAAAGACCCAAGGTATTTAAAAGCAAAAAGTGAAATAGAAAGAGTAGAGAAAAAACGGGGGAATGATTTAAGTGAAGTTCGTTGTTTACAAGAATGATATCAAACTAGATGTATTTGAAGAAAAATCATCTAACTTTGAGATCTTATTTGGAAGATCTTCTTTGTGCGACATAAGAGTTGATGATCAAAGAATTTCCAGGGAACATTTACTTTTTAGTTTTAATGATAATATTTTATCTATAAAAGATCTGACCTCTACTAATAAAGTTTTAATTAATGGGATATCTTCAAATCAAGGGATCCTTGCTAATGAAGATTTGATTTCACTTTTTGATTTTTCGATTAGTGTTACGGAGTTTCTAGATTCTGATCAAAAACAAGCAGTGGAGTTATCTAAAACTGTTATTTTAAATGAAGAAGAACGATCTGAAGCGATGGCTGACTCAGAAATTGAAAGTAATGAGTTAACGAATAGTGTTTTTTTAGAAGATTCTATTAATACGCTTGAAGCATCCTCGATAGAGCTAGATCAAGATTTCAGCCAATCAGTATTAAAAGAAACTTCAGGCAATGACATTGTGAGTTTTGAAGAAGGTGAAGTCTCAGATGAATCAAATACTGATGTAGTTACAGATTTCTTAAACTATAATTTGAAAATTTCTGGGCCACATATAGAGACTCAAGATTTTCAAATCTCAAAGAAGTTAATCTATATAGGAAGAAGTAGAAAAAAATGTCATATAGTCTTAGAAGATGATGATGTTTCTTCTATTCATGCCAAAATAGAAGTTTATGGAAAAAAAGTTTTTATAGAAGATTTAGACTCTTCAAACGGAGTTTATTTAAATGGAGATAAGGTACAAAGAGTACAACTTGCCAAGGGAGATGAGATTTTAATTGGAAACGTGAGTTTTTTATTAGAGCTTGGAAGCAAAGTTTTAGACCAAGAATCTGAGAGATTAATGCCAGTTAATGTTGAAGATATTCGCTATGAAGAAGCATCTTTTTCTCAAGAAAATGTTGCAGTATTCAGTGAAGATGAAGCTCCTCAAAAAAAGAGTTTGTTTTCTTTTGCAAAAGCTGAAGGAGTAAATAAAAGAAAAGTGATGATTTATGGGGCGATGGCTGCAATGCTTGGTTTCTTATATTTAGGAGAAGATAATTCTTCGCCTCAAGGAGTAGTAAAAAGGGACATAGCAAAAGAAGAAATAGAAGTTGAAACTCCTGAATTAATTGAAAACTCTTCAATAGAGTTAGGAGCTAAGCACTCAGATGATGATCTAGCTTACTTGAATCAGCATTATGAATTAGCAAAAGCTGCTTTTAAGGAAGGAATCTACGATCAGGCTATTTATGAACTTGATTTAGTTAAATCAATAGACTCAGAATTTAAAGATACAACACAATTATTATTAGCGTCACAAGAAGGATTAGAAAGATTAGAAGCTCTTGAGAAGAAGAGAATAGAAGAAGAAGAGAGACTAAAGTTAGAAGAAAAAATTAAAGAGTTGGTTGCGAAAACAAAAGAGTCATTGAAAGATAAGAATTTAGAGTTAGTGCAATCTTATATATCTCAAATAGCAGAAATTGATCCAGAGTATTCAGAAATTATAATTTTTCAAAGAGAAGTTGATTTAATAAAGAAAAAAGAAGCAGAAGAGAAAAAGAAAGAAGAAGAGAAAAAGTTGGCAAAAGAAAATTTTCTAAAAATTTTAAACGAAGTGAAGAGTTTGTACCAAGAGAAACAGTATTTTAATGCATTTTCTAAAAGTGATAATTATATAAAGCTAAGCAGTGTAGAAGGATCTTTATACGAAGAAGGAGTTGATCTAAGAAAAGAGATTAAAGAGAAAATGGACTCTCTTGAGAATGAATTATTAGAAAAAGCTAATACATATTTTCAAGGAGAGGATTTTAAAAATGCATATGAATCTTACAGAGAAGTATTAACTGTAAATCCTACAAACAGACTAGCAATTACCAAAGTAAATCTTATTAAAGATCAAATTAATTCAAAGGCAATGAAAGTTTATAGAGAGGGATTAGTTTCGGAGTCAATAAGTCTTCACAAGGATGCTAAAGAAAAATTTGAAGAAGTTCTAAGGCTGGCACCTCGAGAAAGTCATTATTATGTAAAAGCAAAAAATAAACTTAGTAAGTTTTATACCGAAGAATAAAAATGGACTTAAAAAGATATTCTTATTATTCAGATAAAGGCCCACTCTTAAATAGCAATGAAGATTTATGTTTTATGAATTTAGAGCAAATGCTTTTTTTTGTTCTTGATGGGATAGGAGGGTCTGGTATTGGAGATAAAGCATCTGAATTAGTTTCGAGAGAAGTTTCAGAACACTATTTAAGGCTTAGTGACGATCCTGATGCGACAATGTCTTTTTTTTATAATCCATTATATAATTTAGAATTGAATTCATTGATGAACTCACTTCACTCTGCGCATAACTCTCTTTTTAGAAAGAATCATGAAGTACATAAGCATTCTCAAGGTGCTGTTTCTGGGGTGTTTGTATCTCAGGCCGAGAGTTCTTTGAATACAGTTTCAGTTGGTGCTGGTAGTGTCTATTTATTCAGGGAAAATGAATTATTCTCTATTTATAAAAATAATTTATGTCTTGCGGATTTCTCTAAAAACTTAAAGGGAAGAAGCATTCCTAGTTCTCCTTTGGGACTTTATAAAGATATTAGTTTTTATATTAAAGAGATTAAAATAGAGCCGGGTGATTTGTTTTTACTCTTCTCTGATGGAGCAGTCGATAGTTTATCTTTAGATGAGCTTCAAGGCTTAATTATTAATTCTAACTTTGAACAATTAGCACAAATTATATGTGAAATGAGTAATAAAAAAGACAACAAAGATAATCAGTCAGTTATTCTTCTGCAATATTAATAATTTACAATAGAAATGAATAAATTTTATACTTAGGTAATGACTCATAAAGTAATAATTGCAGATGATAGCAAGAACATTCAAAAAGTAGTTGAAATTATTCTTGATGAAAGAAAGTGTGAAATTGAATCGTGTTCAAGTGAAATAGAACTTTTTGATACATTATCAAGTTCAGGAGGAGATTTAGTTTTTTTAGATTTTAGCTTGAGCGAAAATAAAGATGGCTATGACCTTGCAAATATAATTAAGAGTAAAGCCAATATTAAAATTATTATGCTTTTTGGAACTTTTGATACAGTTGATGAAAACAAAGTAGAGAATAATTTTATAGAGAATTATATTTTTAAGCCTTTTGATGCTGAAAAATTTTTAAAAATCTATGATGAAGTTATAAATATAGAATCGAACTCTAAAGAAAAAACTCTACCTGGCTTTGTTGAAGATACAAAAGTTCCTGTAGTAGAGGATTTGGAAAAAGCTTTTCCGTTAGATAATAGAGAAACTGAAGAGGATTGGGGAGTAGATCTTCCTTCAATTATTGATAAAGAGCCTGAAAGTTTAAACCCATCTTATGATGAGGATAGCATTTTGGGATTGCCTGAAATTATTGAAAAAGATCTCCCTGAGAGTTTACCAGAGCAGATTGTTGAAGATGATCTCACACCACAACTCCCTAATTTGATTGAAGAAGTTTCGGGATCGGTGGAGAGCAATGATGCTAATATTGCTTTGCCAGATATTTTAGAGGAAGAGATTAAAGAGGATCTTCCTTCCCAACTTCCATCCTTTGATGATCTTGAATACCCCGCAGAGATTCCCGCGGGAATAGATACAAGTCTTGTTACTGAATTAAGCGTAGAAGATTTGAAAGTTGAAAAATTAGATCCAAAAGAAGATGAAAGGAAGCTGGAAAACCTTAAAAAAGAAATTCTAGAAGAACTTGAAACTGATTTATGGGATGAGAATACAAGAACTTTTTTGAGTGTTCCAAAAGAGTTAGGAGAAAATAAGAAGATCGTCGAAGCAGACGTATCAAAGGAAGTAGATCTTAAAGAACTTAGAGAAGAGTTGAAAAAAGATTTAATTAACGAGTTTAAAGAAAAATTTTTTGATGATCTGAGAAGTGAGCTTACTAATAATATTTCAGAGATAACTAAAGATTTACTAAAAGAAGATTTGGTCAAAGAAGTCTGGAAAGTTGTTCCTGAAATCTCTGAAAAACTTATCTCCAAAGAATTAGAAGAAATTAAAAACAGTCTTGATTAGCGCTATGCGTATTATGTGACAAAAAAATACATATACATTTTGTTTAATCCTTTAAAGTTGATAATACTGATCGGATGATCTAACATTCAACAAACTCATTATGAGATCATTTAAAGGAGAAACAAATGAAAGTTATTCTTATGACATTATTAGTTTCTGTAGGTGTTTTCGCAGACACTAATAATACAGAAACAGTCGTTACTACTGGGAATCTTGGAAACAACGATATTCCTACAAACGCTCAACCAGGCCAGTGTTTTGCAAAAGTTATTACTCCAGCAAAATACGAGACGACTACTGAAAAAGTTATGATTAAGCCTGAAACAACTACTTACAAAACAGTTGCACCTAAGTATGGATTTGTTAATGAAACTGTAACGGTTGAAGAAGCAAAAGAAGTCCTAAAAGTAATTCCAGCTACATACAAGTATGTAGAAGAAAAAGTATTAGTTAAAGAAGCTGGTGTTAAGCTTGTTAAGACTTCACCTAAGTACAAGACAGTTACTAAAAAGATTATGGTTAAGCCTGAAACAAAAGTTTGGAAGAAAGGTGAATCAGGAGCTCTTGATCACTCAAATACTGATGGTGTTTTATGTTTAGTAACTAAGCCTGCTGTTTATAAAACTGTAAAAGAAACAGTTATGGATGTTGAAGCTGGTGTTAAAGAAATTGAAATCCCAGCTGTTTATAAGACAGTTAGAAAAAAAGTTGTAGATACTCCTTCAAGAGTTGATAAGAAAACTATTCCTGCTAAAACAAAAACTATGAGAGTGAAAAAACTTTTAGAACCAGCAAGAAAAGAGCCGATAACAACTGCTGCAAAGTTTAAAGAAATTACTAAAAGAGTTCTTAACACTCCTTCAAAAACTGAATGGGCTCAAATCCTTTGTAAAACAAATGCAACATCTGCAAATGTAACAATGGTTCAAAAAGCGCTTAAAGCAGCTGGTTTTAACCCAGGAAAAATTGATGGTATTTTAGGATCTGATACTGCTAGAGCAATCAAGAGTTTTCAAAGAAAGAACAATCTTTCGGTTGGAGCACTTACTTATGATACTCTTAATAAGTTAAATATTAATATCTAGTTAAGCTAAATATATTAATAATATTTAGATGCCAGAGCTTGTCTCTGGCATTTTTATTTTGAGAGCGTAATTATCAAGAATAATTGTCCCTTTTTGATTTCAAGAAAATAATCTGTAAGACTTAAAACATGAAAAATTTATTAATGCTTATCTTTCTTTTCTCTTCGCTCAATTTGCTTGCAAACAAAAGGTATACTTTTGCACCTAAGAAAAATCCCAAAGAACATAAAGAAGAAAAAGAAAAGTTTACTGATAGATTATTTTTTAATGGAAATGTGGGCCTAAATGTTGGGGATGTAACGCAAATTCAAATTTCTCCAGGTGTTGGATATAAAGTAAATAATAAGTTAGGTCTTGGTTTGGGTGTAAGTTATATTTATTCTTCTGATTCAAGAGGAACTACTAAATTTTCTCAATCTGTTTTTGGGCCTAGAGCATTTGGGATTTATAAATTTATGCCTCAGTTTTATTTCACGACAAAATATGAGTTTTTGAAGGTTAAGCAAAAAATAGGATCGGTTGTTTCTGCTAAGAAAGATGCGCCTGCTTGGTTTTTAGGATTAGGTTTTAGAACTGGTTCGCAAGGAGTCGGTTTTTCTATTGAAGGATTATATGATGTTCTTCATGATGAAAATAAATCTTTATATTCCAGAGCATTTGTATTTCAAGGTGGCCTTTCTCTAGGTTTTTAATTCTTAGTATTTTGATCAATTGCCTTGTATTTAAGGCGGGCAATTTTTTCCTTTAATGACATCTAAGTCATTGAAAAGTCAGGACTTTAAGGCAGTTTTTCCTAATCTAAAGTTTTGAATCTATTTCTCCGATATAATTCAAGAGACATTTATAATAATTCTAGAAAGGTTGTACGTATGCGAATTTTAATCTCAATGATTACGATTTTTATTTTATCAGGATGTTCAGGGAACTCCCATTTGTTTGATAAGGCAACAAATGTTATTACAGGAAATAGTTCTTCTACTCCAACTCCTCCGGCTTACGGAGATGCATGTAGACATCCAGAAGCCAGTAATTATGTTGCTGGTGTAATGACGGCAAACGCAGGCCCTTGTAATTTTGAAGCTTGTCCTGCTGCTGATTTTGTAGAGTTTTCAAAACATGAAGAATATAGTCACTATACTGCACAATTCGGTGGAGTTGTTACAGGAAATTCAGCTTTATGTTTAACTGAAAAAGAATATGGTAAAGGATGTTGTCATCAAGATGCGATAGATTATATCGGGCCAGCATGTAGTACACCAGGTCCTTGTAGATTTGAAGTTTGTGGTGATGAGAATTATCAAGAATATTTTAATGGAGATCATGCATTTTTCTTAGCTTATGTTGCTCAACATGGTGGAGATGTTGTTTCTAATAATGCTCTTTGTAAAACTCAAAAAGGTGGGTGTACATTAAACAGTCCTTATGTGACTAATTATGATCCTACTCAAACAGTTGAAGATGGTTCATGTATTTTTAGAGGTTGTAATGAAAATACTTATTCAAACTATGAACAATCATTTGATGATGCTTATAGAAATTATATCAACTCATTAGGAGGAAAGCCTTTTACAGGACAATTGATTTCAACTTGTGCTGGGACATCAGGTTGTACTTCTGCAGCAGCATCGAATTATAATCCAAATGTAACAGTAGATGATGGAAGCTGTAATATTGAATGTTGTGGTTTAGAAAATCATGAATTTTATGATCAATATTGTAATGAAACAATAGATGCTTACAAAGATTTATTAACAGTTTTTGGAGTAACAGCTTCAGGTAAATTAGAGAATAATAAAAATTGTGGAAAGCAGTTTGGTTGTTATTATCAAAAACCTCCTTATGTAACTAATCCAATGGCTGGAGGAAGTGGTTGTTCTTTATGTGCTGAAGATGGAAGTTGTAATATTAGATGTTGTGGTGATGCGAATGCAACAAACTATGATCCTCAATGTCAGGGTGTAATTAGTGATTATCTAAGTACTCTATCTCAAAAGGGTTTAGCTCCTTCTGGGAATTTTGATGATAAGTTTAATTGTAACTACCCTGTGCCAGGATGTAGTTTTAATAATGGATATGTTTCTAACTACGCTCCAAATGTAAAAGAAGATGGAAGTTGTAGTATTAGTTGTTGTACTCAACAGGGATATGAAAACTATGATGCGAACTGTTCAGCAGCGATTAATGAATACCAAGCAATCTTACAAGCACTTGGGTTGAGTGCTAGTGGATCAATAGTAACAAATGCTAACTGTGGGGCTCCACTAGGGTGTGCTTATGAACCTGCAAGTAATGATATTCCAGGATCCGTTGAAAATGGAACTTGTAATATTTCTTGTTGTGCGACTCCAGGGAAAGCCAACTATGATCTGAATTGTCAGTCAAAAATAAATACTTACTTGGCTCAATTACAATCAATGGGAATCCAAGGAACTGGTTCTATAGTGAATAATTTTCAATGTGGACCAAGTTTAGGATGTACTTATCCAGGAGCAATGAATCCAACTGCTGGAGCAGGTCAAGAAAATGGAAGTTGTAATATCTTGTGTTGTTCAGATGCTAGTAAATCTGATTATAATCCAAATTGTCAGTCGATGATTTCTGGCTATCAGAATCTTTTATCGCAAGCGGGATTAGTTGCAACTGGGCAATTGAATTCAAATTTTTGTCAAGGACAAGATTTAGGTTGCTCTTATAACGGAGCTAGTAATTATGCTGCTAACTCTCAAGAGAATGGAAGTTGTAATATAGCTTGTTGTGCTCAACAAGGTTTTGAAAATTATGATTCTAGCTGCCAAGGAAAAATCAATACTTATAATAGCATTCTTTCCGGTTTAGGTTTAGGATCTACGGGAACTTTAAATGCTAATCATAATTGTGGGCCAAAATTAGGTTGTACTAGTGCGGCAGCGTCTAATTATGATCCATCAGCTCAAAAAGATGATGGAAGTTGTAATATTATTTGTAATAAGTGTCCAGCTGGATCGGATCAGTCTGCAACAGATACTCAGTGCTTAGCAGCACAGAGTGCTTATCAAAACTTATTAGCTGGAATGGGACTTAGTTCTACAGGGAGCATTTCAACCACAGCAAATAATTGTCCAGTATTAGGATGTAACTTAAACAGTCCATATGTTGATAATTTTTCAGGAAATGTTCAAGAGAATGGAAGTTGTAATATTAAATGTTGTGCAACTGAAGGTTATCAAAACTATGATGCAAATTGCCAGACGACTGTAGATTCTTATACGGGATCACTTTCTTCTTTAGGTTTAGCACCTTCTGGGAACATAGATACAAATCATGCATGTGGTCAACCATTAGGATGTGCTTATAATAATGCTTCAAATTATCAACCAGGTTCTCAAGAAAATGGAAGTTGTAATATAGAGTGTTGTGCTACTCAAGGAACTTCAGGATATGATCCAAATTGTCAGAGTAAGATTGATACTTATAATACAATTTTATCAGGTTTAGGACTTACAGGTTCAGGAAGTATTAATAACAATTTTAATTGTGGCCAACCTTTAGGATGTGCTTTTAATAATGCAGCGGTTAGTAATTACCAAGCAGGTCATCAAGAAAATGGAAGTTGTAATATTTCTTGTTGTTCAACTCAAGGAACAGCAAATTATGATGCTAATTGCCAGCAAGCGGTAGATGCCTATAATGCGATTCTTTCAGGCTTAGGGCTTACAGGTGCAGGAACAATTGATACAAGTGCAAACTGTGGATTGACTCTTGGATGTGCTTACGGACCAGCTTCAAATGATACATCAGGAGTCCAAGAAAATGGAAGTTGTAATATAAGTTGTTGTGCTACTGAAGGGATGTCTAATTATGATCCTCAGTGCCAAACTAATATTGATGCATACAATGCAATACTTTCAGGTTTAGGACTTAGTAGTTCAGGGAGTATTGATAATAATTTTAATTGTGGAGTTCCTCTTGGATGTGCTTATCAAGGATCAACGAATTATCAAGCTGGTTCTCAAGAAGATGGAAGTTGTAATATAGAGTGTTGTTCAAATCAAGGATCTCAAAATTACGATGCTAACTGCCAAGGTCTTATTGACGGATATACCTCGGGGCTTGCTACTTTAGGAATTACTCCTAGCGGAACAGTGAATAATAATCATAATTGTGGATTACCACTTGGTTGTTCTGATAGTGATGCAAGTAATTACCAGCCAAATCATTCAGAAGATGGAAGTTGTGTTATTAAATGTTGTGGAACTCAAGGAACTGTTAATTATGACTCTGAGTGTTCAGGAAAAATATCAGATTATTTAGCAACTCTTGCAAGTCTAGGTTTACAGCCAGCACCAGGAGCTTTGGATGATGAGCATAATTGTGGAGCAGTTTTAGGTTGTGCTGATAGTAACGGTTCAAACTATCAAGCTGGATCTCAAGAGAATGGAACATGTAATTTTTCTTGTTGTGCAACTCAAGGAACTGAAAACTTTGATAAGTCTTGTCAGCAAGAAATAGATACTTATATTTCAGCTTTAGCTGGTCTTGGAATTACTTATACAGGAACAGCAGTTAATGATCACAACTGTGGAGAGATTATTGGTTGTATGGTTGAAGAAGCTGAAAACTATAATCCAAACGCTGGAGCTGATCCAAATCATGAATGTGTCTTTGCAGCTTGTAATGTTCCGGGTTCAATGAACTATGACGATGATCAAGATATAAGAGATGCTTTTGAAGCTTATGGACATGGAACACTTCAGCCAGCTGATTGTGGAACTCCTCCAGGATGTAACCACCCAGAAGCTGAGAACTATGTTGAAGATTCTATGGAAGATGGCAGTTGTATCTTTAAGGGATGTAATCAAACTCAGTATGGAAACTTTAATTCAGACTTTGATACGATGGTTCAGTCTTATCTTGCGAGTCTATCTAGTGGAGGCATTACATTTACAGGACAAATTATTTCAAATGACTGTTCAGGATTATTAGGTTGTAATGTGCCTCAAGCTAATAATTATAATCCTGCAGCAACTCAAGATGATGGAAGTTGTACTTTTACAGGTTGTACTGATGAGAATGCTGAAAATTATAATCAAACTCTAGATGATATTGTTACAAATTATGGATCTAATGTGACTCTTACTGATGGATGTCAGTATGATCCTCATTATTCTTGTTTATGTGATTCTAATGGAACGGCAAAACCTTACAATTTAGCAGAAAGAGATAAAACGCTAATTATCACAGATCCTAATATTTTGAACTCTTTAAAAAATGGTCATAATGGACTTGTTCTAAATCTTGGAACTTTATTTAGTAAGGTTGCGAAACCAACTGGTCCTAGGTCGCTACTTTGTGAGCATAATTTAATTAATTCTTATATTGAATCTTATAGATTTAAAAAAGGAACAACTCCAGGCAGTAATAATATAGTTAAAGATCTTCCTAAAACAGCAGACCAGATTCAAAGAAACTGGGGGACAACAGGTGGAACCAGTAATAAGTTTGATATTAACCAGTCACCTTTTGATTTACTAGCAATTATTTATAGACCTGATCTTAAGAAGTTTAACTCAAATGGAGATGTTATATCTCATGGTGAAATTAGATTTATTTTCTGGCTTGATGAGATCACTGAAACAATAAATGGTTCTTGTACATCTTCTTGTAGCGGTGGCGGCGGAAGATATGGAGGAGCAAGTTGTAATGTTACTTGTGGACAATCTCAAACAATAACAACTACAAGTCCTTCTATGATGATTTTAGAGTATCCTTTAACGGGAGACTTTAATTGGGATTATAACTGGGGACTTCTTAAATGTTTACAAGGTAATGATTATAAAGATCAATTAGTTAACTTGATTCAATCATCAGCTTTTAGTTATAGACCTGACCAAGTAAGAGTTAATACTTTAAGAGAAGCTGACTTCGATCCTGATCATAAATGGTCAATGTTTGAAGTTAAACCATCAGCAGGAACTTGCTCGGTATTTAATAGAGTAAAAATGCCATTAACTCCTACTGATAGAGCGGATACTTTTCCAAGTCCAGTTTCTCCAATTAGAGCTCATAGACAAATAATGAGTGGAACACATTCTAATAATGTTAAGAATGCTTACTGGTCTCAGTTTAATGATATTGCAGATCCATTTAAGGAATACACTATTCCTTCAAACGATCTTTCGTGGGGGAATGGATATGATCTTGGATCAAACTGGGCAATGGAAATGAAAAGAAAACTTGGTTCTCAATATACATGGAAGCCTTATCCTCAAAGAGATTTTGCTCTTTATAGATATAATAAAAATACGTGTAATGGGTGTCATGCATCTAATTTGAGTGCGGGATTAGATTTAACTTCTGCTGCAATGACTAATGAGTATGGACCAATTCCGTTTGCTACAATTAATCAACAAAATGATTTCTTGCATATTCATAAAGACAGAACATTATCTGCTTTCTTGCAAGAAGACTTAGGTTACAGATTAGAAGATCACATTATGAATCTTACTGAAAACTATTGTTCTCTTGGAGAGACAGGTTATGGAATAGGATCAGATGTAAATGTTGATGTTTTTAATTGTAATATTGATTACAACAATGATGGAGAATTAACTCAAGCTGACTTTAACTCTTATCAGAATTTAGTGAACTCTTACTTAGCAGGAAATAGTTGTGTAACAGTTATTGATGTTGATGGAGATGGAACTGTCGGAACTCCAGAAGATGCTAGTGCATTTCAAGCTTTACTGGGAGATAATGGAGCAAGTGCAGCAGCTCAATATGCAGGTGCTTGTGTAGATGTAACAAGTCAGTGTAATAACCCTCCAACAGGAAGCTCAGATGGAGGGGAAGGCGAACTTTCTCCAACATCAGGCGGTTCTGGCGGAGGAGGAGATTGCCCAGCTGGATCGCAAACATTTGTTCATGGAACAACATTATTTTGTGTATGTGAAGGAGTAATTATCTCTCCTAAGTCGGTTTGTGAAAGCAAAGATGATAGACCTCTAGAAGATGATGGTAGGGATCCTAGTAGTAGTGATGATGAACTTAGTGGAGGTTCTAGAGACGGCGGAGCTGATGATGAATCGGTTTGTCGTGATGGATTTGTGTTCAACTCTATAACTGGTGGTTGTGTAGAAAGAAGATAATAATTTTGGAGATTATATGAAAATATTAGTATTGTTATTGGCATTGAGTTCTATTAACTTATTTGCTCAAGAGAGTGGGGGTTCTGATGATTCGGCCGCTCATGTTGTAACTGATGCAAAAATTTCTCAGTCAAGAGAAGCATTGAAAACGGCAGTTAATAAACCTGATGATGGACGGAATCGGTCTTTTGATATTTATAGACTGTGTTCTAGTGCTACTAGAGATCAAGTCTTAGGATCCTTGAATTGCAAAGTAACTTTTGCACCATCCTCTATTGCAAGATGTGCTGCTCGTAAGTTTTCAACAAAAGATTGCGGTGAGAATTCATACATATTAGTAGCTCCTTCAGGATCTTGTTTTCAAGAAAACTCTTTAGTAAGACTTCTTAGCACTGAGAGTATAGCTAAGTTGCGAGCAAAAGGTGGCCCTTGTCATCAGGCAAGAGTTCATTAATTAGCCGGAGAAGGATAAGTAAAATTAGATTCTTACTAATATTAACTTTTTTTTCTACCTTTAGTTATTCTGAAAATTGCTCGAAGTATCTTCGGAATGAGTATAGCATTAGTAAGAAAATTACAAAACTATTAGATCTTTCAAGTTTATCTACAGTGCAAAAAAAACATTTCACATCGCTTGAAAAAAAAGAGAAGAAGTTTTTAATCGAAGTTGTTGCAAATTATAAAACAGATCAGTTTAAGAAATCTCTAGAGAATTTTAAAAAAAATGAAAAACATTTTCAAAGATTTGGAAATTTTGATTATAAGATTTTTCTTCTGGATGTAATAAAACCTAAGTATGCCAAGGTAAGTTATGAGAGATTAAAAAATTGGAATTATAGAGGAAATACTTATTCATTTGAAATCCCCAACTTTAAAGTAGGCGCAAATGAGACCCTTTTGGATAAGAAATACAGACAAGCTTTTCAATCAATAAATAAATTTCTTAAAAATTCAGACTTTGTTCATAGATATATGAAAGATTTTGAAGACGAAGTGATGTTAATGACCTTGCAAAACAAACCTAAGTTTTATTCTCTTGATAAAACAAAGCAGGCGATTGAGAAACAAAAAAGTATGATCAAGGTTTTAGAAAAGTTTGAAAAAGATAATAAATTCATCAGTGCCAAAACTTTGGGTTATAAAGCATTAAATTTAAAAAATAAATCCTATTCCATGGATGCTTGGCTCAAGATGCTTAGTGATGGAAAGATTTTTAATGATACGACTTTCAAAAAAGTGGATTCTGTTGCTGACTTAAATGATGGAAATAGAAATGGACATGGATATTTTACTCATAGAATTCAATGGCATGTGTTAATGCGTCATATGGAAAAAGAACCTTCTCAGTTTTATGGATTTAATGCGAGACAGCTATTTCAGAAATTAGGCTCAAAAGTATTTAATCAAAAACTAGGATTAGCAAATAGTGGGTCTGATACTTTATGGCAAATGCTTTTTGATTCTTTTAGTGGATCTTATCATCAACCTGAAACCTTTAGAAGACTTCATAGTGATTATCCTGATCTGGGCGCATGGTTGTAATCAGCTTATGTATATAATTGATCTTCATTCGCATTTAAACTTACTTCCTTTCCCTATTCCTTTTATCATGGAGAAATTTTTTTCTCATAGATTAAAATTGCAAGATTATATAAACTTATCAAAGAAATTGTCTCGAAAAATTATTATATCGCCAGCTTTATATAACGTTCCAGGAATTCATTTTGGAATATCTGGATTAAGAAGACAGATTGATTTTCTAAAAAAAGAAATAAGGCAAACGGAAGGGGAAGTTAAGATTATTTATGATCAAAAAGATCTAAAAAGTGATTTTGAAGTAGGCTTGGTATTACAGTTAGAATCATGTCGGTGGATTCCAGAAAATAATATTGATAAAACAATATTAGAATTGAAAAGCTTAGGCATTAGAGGAGTAATTCCTATTCACTTTAAGGATAATTGGCTAGGAAAAGCGTGTGATATGCCTCCTTTTCCAACTAATTCAAAAACTGATTATGGATTAAACCAAACTAATGCTTATAAATTCTTTAAAAGCTGCAAGGAAAATAAATTGTGGATAGATTTATCTCATATGTCTTATAAGTCAATTGCAGATTCTTATGATTTAGATCATCATACCATTTGCATGACTCATACTAGTGTTCAAGATGTTTTCGATACACCTAGGGCCATGTGCTTACGTGATATTAAAGAGATTCATAAAAGAAAAGGTTTTGTAGGGCTTTGTCCTGCCAAAAGATTTACGCCTAAGACTAAAAATTACTGGGAAATGATTCAATACTTTATTGATCTTGGTTACGAAGATACTTTAGGAATAGGGACTGACTACGGATCTTTAATTAAAACGGATAAAGGGTTAGAAGATTATGAGAAACTCTTTATGTCTATTGAGAAAATAAGTTTAGATAGCGAAGTAAAAGAAAAGATTTTATGGAAGAATGCTTATCGATTTTTGGAGAAGACTTTATAATTGAATATACCAATGGTCGGGGTGAGAGGATTCGAACCTCCGACCTCCTCGTCCCAAACGAGTTACGCTACCAGGCTGCGCTACACCCCGAATCATTAGTAACGCTAATCTATCATTAATTTGCGGGCTCAGTCTAGCTCAACTCAAGAATTTTTTTAACTCAAATACGGCTTTTGCTCTGTGTCCAGATTCGTATTTCCAGGCCGAATCTTCAGCAAATGACTTGCCTTCAGGATGATGAGTAGGGATGAAAAGAGGGTCGTATCCAAAGCCATTAACGCCTTTTAACTCCATTGAGATTTGGCCTATAGATCTTCCTTCGAAAAAGAAAACTTCATCGTGATTTTTATAAAAACAAAGAATACATGAAAAATAAGCATTTCTATTTGTAACTTTTTCAGATTTGTATAATTCAACTAAGCTCAAGCATTTATCGGTATAGCTAGGCAATTCTGGTTTGAACCTAGCTGAATGAATGCCAAGAATAAGGGGAAAAGCTTCTAAGTTTAATCCTGAATCATCAGACAAAACAGGCATTTGATATTTTTCAAAATATGCTCTCGCTTTAAGCTCTGCATTTTCAAAGTAACTAGAACCAGTTTCTTCTACTTCTATTTTTTCTTTTTTGATAATTTCAAAATCAGATCCAAGTAGAGATTGAAACTCTTCAATTTTATGATCATTAGAACTCGCTAGAACTATTTTCACTTTAAGGCCTTATCTTGAGCCTCAAAAGTTGTATCTAAAGCTGTTTTAGCACAAGAAAGAATAGTTGAAAGTTCATCTGGGCTAAAAGGTTTTCCTTCCGCTGTTCCTTGTACTTCAATATAGTTTCCATCCTTAGTCATGACTATATTCATATCAGTTTCGCAGCTTGAATCTTCTTCGTAATTTAAGTCAGCAATAATATCACCTGTTTTGCTAACCCCTACACTAATTGCAGCAATTTGATTAATTAGTGGGTTGGTCTTGATAACTCCATCGTTTAATAATTTCTTGATAGCAAGTTCCAAAGCAACGTAAGCTCCAGTAATAGAAGTTGTTCTTGTTCCACCATCAGCAACTAAAACATCACAATCAACAGTAATCATCTGTTCACCAAGCTTTTCAAGATCAATAGCAGCTCGAAGGCTTCTAGCAATAAGTCTTTGAATTTCTTGAGCTCTTCCTGAAATTCCTTTTCTATCTCTTCTTATTCTTTCATGAGTAGATCCAGGAAGCATTGAATACTCAGCCGTTACCCAGCCTCTTCCTTGTCCTTTAAGCCAACGCGGAACTTGTTCTTCAACATTAGCAGTAATATGAACTTTGGTATTACCACATTCAATAATAACACTTCCTGCTGCGTAAGGATTTATTCCTGTTTGAATTTTTATTTCTCTTGGATCTTGGCGTAGTATATTGGCCATGGGATATTGCTCCTATGAAAATCATCACTATTGATGAGTGTCATTCTACTCAAGATGAACTCAAAAACCAAATAAGTACAAAGTTTGAACCGATGGTAGTTATTACTAAAAATCAAACTAAAGGTAAGGGACAAAGAGAGAGAAGCTGGCATCATTTTGAAAACTCTCTAGCGATGAGCTTTAGTTTTAAACCTTCTCAAATACCAACAATGACTCCTTTAAAATTAGGAGTTCTTCTTTGCGAATACTTTGAGAAAAAAGATATTGATTTAAAGCTTAAGTGGCCAAATGATTTAATTATTGATGATAAGAAATGTGGTGGTATTTTATGCGAATATATCAATGAAGAAATTGTATTAGTAGGGCTTGGCTTAAATTTATTTGAAACTGAAAAGAAAAAGTTTGAATATCCTCATGGGTTTTTAGATATATCAATTAATGCAAAAGAATTAATGATCTTTCTTTATGAGGATCACTTGAATAAAGATTTTACATCTGAGTTTATGAAAAGATGCGTTCATCAAAATAAAGAAGTCGAAGTAGATGGCAAAAAAGGTATATTTAAGGGCATTGGAGCTCATGGAGAAGCACTAATTCAGCACGACTTAAGTGAACCTGTAAAAAAGTATTACTCAGCGCGTTTAAGGTATCTATAAAGCATTGATATTGTTAATTTTCCTCAATGCGTACTTTGCTAATCCTTCAACTTTTAAGCTTAAGCTCTTTTGCGAGTTTTGAGCGTTTACTCTTTGATCTAAGAGAAGGTTATGGAAAAACTCCAAAAGTATGTGATCTTAGAAATATTCAAGAAATAGAAAAGCCACTTCTCTTTATTTTTGAAGGCACTTTTCAATATGATTTAAACAAGCTTCATTATTATAAGACTTTAGAAAAGCTCCAAAAATATTCAAATTATAAAATGAGTAATTTTCTTATAAGTTCAAGGCAATATGGGAAATATACAAAAATTCAAAAGAAATATCTTTCCAAAAAGAATTTTGGGATTATTAATTTCTTTATAGAAAAACTTGTTCGCTATAATAAGAAAAAAGAAGGATGGATTAATTTTTATTATCCCAATAGAACTGGCTATCACTTACTTTACTTCCCTCAAAATGGTATAAAAGAAGCCAGTAAGTGTTATGATGAAATCTCAAAATTAAAGCTCTCGATTAAGGATAAAAGAAAAAAAATTCAAGTGATGGGTTTTAGTTGGGGAAGTTATGAAGCTTTAAAGTTTTCAAATTTTCTTAAAAGAAAAGGCCAGAAAATCCACTCTCTTATGACCCTAGATGCTGTACCAAAATCTTTAGGTGCTATGAGTAAAGCTAATTGGGGATTTGGTAATTTATCTAATATCAAATCTTGGAATAATTATTATCAAAGGCAAACTAAAGGATTGTTTTCTCTTCAAGGAGCAATTTTTCAAAAAGCAAACCTGAATAAACTCATCAAGTTTCGATCGAAGGTTGCGCACTTAGCTCATGATGCTTTTCCGAGAGCAAGAAAGATGCGAGGAGAGTTCATGCGTTTTTATTCAAAGCATTTATTCGACTAGGACAAGCTCAGGTGTTAGCATTTTTGAATGAGCAAGAAAAAAAATCTTTCAACAATTTTTAAAGACCCTAAAAAATTTATAGTCGTTTTCCTTCTAGGCTTTTCTAGTGGATTACCTATTATGGTGGTTTATGGAAGTATAAAGCTTTGGCTTAGAAGATATGAAATAGATCTTCCTAAGATTGGTTTGTTTTCATGGATTGCAGTTGCTTATTCTTTTAATTTTGCTTGGGCATTTTTATTCGATAGATTTACACCTTTTAAATCATTAGGAAGAAGAAGGTCTTGGCTTATTATTACCCAAATTTTTCTGGCTTTAAGTTTTATTCTTTTATCTTTTGGCGATCCAAATAAGTCATTATCATTTATTGCAATTTCAGGAATATTATTATGTTTTTTTAGTGCTTCTCAAGATGTTGCTGTTGATGCCTATAGAAATGAAATCTTGAACTCTGAAGAGCTTGGAATTGGAGCTTCTTTAGGTGTTTATGGTTATAGAGTTGCTATGTGGGTAGCTTCAGGCTTTGGTATTTGGGTCGTTGATGAAAGCACTTGGAATTGGACATTTAATCAAATGTTTTTAATGTTAGCTGGCTTTATGTTAGTAGGGTTATTAACCACTCTTTGGGCAGAAGAGCCAAAAAACTCTCTTAGAAAAGAAATGAGTTTATTAGAAAGTGTGATAAATCCTTTTTTAGAGTTTTTGAAAAGAGAAAAAGCACTTTTAATACTTGCATTTATTTTCTTTTTTAAGCTTGGTGATTCAATCGCAGGTTCGATGAGCAGGCCTTTTTATGCAGACCTGGGATTTAGCAATGCAGACATAGGCAAGATTGCATCAACTGTAGGACTTTTTTCAACTCTTGCAGGTTTGCTAGTTGGAGGAAGCTTGATTTATAAATTAGGTTATCGCTTTACCTTATGGTTTGCAGGGATTACTCAAGCAATAACGACTGCATTGTTTGCAGCTTTAGCCTTTGTTGCTACTAGTTCTTCACTAACAGGTATAGTTTTTTTAGAAGACTTTTGTTCAGGGATTGGTACAGCCGCTCTAGTTGGGTTTATGGGCCACCTGACAAATAAAAGATTTACAGCTTCTCAGTATGCCTTGTTTGCTAGCCTTGCTTCTTTGGGAAGGACTGTATTTTCTGGAGCGGCAGGGAAAATCATTAATATGTTTAAGGAAACTCCATGGTTTTTCTCTGCTGCAGAGCATTCAGGCTATATTAATTTTTATATCTTATGTGCTTTTATAGCGCTTCCTGGTTTGATTTTTTTAGCCATGCTGGGCAAGAAAGAATTTGAGTAGTTTTCCAGATCGTTTTCGCATCACGTCATGATAGATTATGTTGTTCTCTTTTTCTCATAACCAGAGGATAAAACTCCACATTAAGTGGCCTATAAATTATAATCAAATTACTAATATTTAGCTGCTTTTACGGAGAATCATGAAGTTAGAAAGAATGCATATTCAGGGATTTAAATCCTTTAAAGACCACACAACTATTCATTTTGATGATGGAATTACTGGTATTGTTGGCCCTAATGGTTGCGGGAAATCAAATATTGTTGACGCTCTTTTTTGGGTAATGGGTGAGCAGTCGGCGAAACATCTTAGAGGAACTAAGATGAGTGATTTGATTTTTTCTGGTTCAAAGAAATATTCTCCAGGATCTTTTGCTGAAGTTTCGTTAGTTTTAAATAATACAAAAAAGAAGCACATTCATATTGGATCAAAAGTAGTAAGCCCAAGTGAGATACAATTAACAAGAAAGCTTTATAAAAGTGGTGATACTGAATACCGAATAAATAATATGCCCGCTCGTTTAAAAGATATCCAAGAAGTTTTCATGGATACTGGAGCAGGAGCGAAGTCTTATTCTATTATTGCACAAGGTGAGATTGATAGACTTGTTAAGGCAAAGCCTGTTGAAAGAAGAGTGATGATTGAAGAAGTTGCAGGCATTACTAAGTTTAAAGTTAGGAAAAAGGAATCATTAAGAAAAATTGATCAAACTAATGTGAACCTTGAAAGAATTAGTGACTTAAAAAAAGAAATTTATAAGCAATTAAAAACTCTTGAAGGGCAAGCAGAAAAAGCAGAAAGAGCAAGGTCTTTGAGAGATAAAATTAAAAAGTCATCATTGATAGTCTCATCTCATAAAGAATTAGACCTTATAGAGAAAGTTAAGAACCTTTCTGATGAAATCACGACTTCTGAAGAAAGCTTGGAAGATAATAAAATTAAGCTTGCTAGCATAGAAGCAGAAATTGAAACTGAAAAAAATAAAAAGACGACACTTATTGATAAAATAGATAAGGATCAAGAAGAATTTAATAATTCAAAAATGGAGTTAGTATCTCTTGAAGAAAAGTTCAATTTTTCTAAAAAATCTTTAGAAGATAAAAATAATTATATAGAGGAAAAAGAACAAGAAATTGAATATCTAACTCAAGAAGTTGAATCTCGATCTGAGAAGCTAGAAGAAGTTGCTCTGAAGTTAGAAAATATAGAAGATCCAAGTTCTAACTCAGGCAATGATATAGCTTTTCTAGAAGAAGAGTTAAAGAAGTTTGAGAATAACTTTAAAGAAGATGAAAAATCTTATTTAAATTTCCAAGATGCCCAAAGAGACCTTGAGTCTAGACAAACAAAAGCAGAGACTGAGTTAACAAAAACAAAATCTTTGTTAGAAAATAAATCACACTTGCTAGATAGCATTGTGACAGAAATTCAAGAATTGGAAGCTTATTATCTAGAAGTTAATAATCAAGATGCTGATAATAGAAAAAAACTTGAGGCATTTGAGGTAGAAGCTGTAAAACTAGAAGAAAGACGAGTATCTCTTGAAAAATCAGCTGAAAGTTTAAAATTAAAAATTTCAGAGCTCGATGATGAATTACGAGAAAAACAAAAAGAAGAAGCATCACTAAGTGCAAAGTCTAAAGCGTTAAAAGAAATTTTAAATAATTCAAACGATAAGTTTTTGGAATCAAAAATAGGTTCTGGGTTTAAGCAATTAAAAACTTGTATAAGTGTTACTGAAGAAAATGAACTTATAGTAAATAATCTTTTAAACCCTTATTTAAATATAATGGTTGGAGATGCGAAGGACTCAGAAGTTTCAGAGTGGGCTCATGAGCAGCAGGCTAATATACAAATTTTAAAAAATGTTCCTTATAACACTAACTCAGAAGGGCATAAAACATTAGATATGATTGTTGGTTGTGAAGATGATAGAGTGAAAAACTTTTTAAGTTATTTCATTGTTGAATCTGAAGAATGTCCGGATGGATTTCTAGCAAGCACTGGTTCAGGTTATGTCATTCAAAGAAAAGTGGGAGAAGTTTTTATTTCTGAATTTAAAGAGAGTGATGAAATAAGCTTTTTTAAAAGAGATCTTGATTATAAGAAGACCTTAGAGAACTTAGAAATTATTCAGGATAAATTAGTAAATTTAGAAAAAAATCTTAACAAGACTAAAGCTGAATATAGCATCAAAAAAGAAGAACTTGTAACTCTTAAGAATAAAGAACAAAGTAAGAAAGAAGAAGTTATAAGAACTAAAGCGATGTTAAACTCTAGTTCTACTCAATTTAATGTGAATCAAGATAGATTAGTAAATCTTCAAAAAAGAAATAAGAATTTATCAGTTGAAAGATTTAGCCTTAATGAATCAGAAGAAGAATGTGCAGCTGAGTTGTTAAAGGTAGAAAAAGAAAGATTAGAATTAGAGAGCAGTAAAGATAGTATTTTCCAAAAATATGAAAAATCTCAAAAGATTTTCAGAGAAAAGCAAGAAGATCTAATTAAGATTAAAACAGAACTTAAAGCATCTGTTTCAAGAAAGGATGAATTAGAGAGTTTGTTAGATGATCTGAAAAATCAAAAACTTAGAGCTAGTGAAAAAATAGAGAGTCTAAAGACAAGTATTGAAGAATCAAAGACTGCTGCTCAAGAAATTAATGAAAAAGAATCTGAATATTCAGAGAGAATAGCAGAGTTGTCTGGAAGCTTAGGAGATAAGGAAAAAGCTCTTAAGGTATTAAAAGAAGAACTAAACATTCTTTCTAAAAAACTAGAGAAGAGTGAGAATGAAATACAAAAATTAAACTCTTCAATTTCTAAGTCCGATAGAACAATACTAGAAAAGACATTAAAGCTTGAAAAAGCAGTTGAAGATGAAGAAATTTTATCAAGAGATATTTTTGAGCAATTCAGAGTTGATTTAAGATCAGTGATTTGTGCTCATTTAGAAATAGAAAATCCTGAGCGACTTAATGATGTTAGCAATATGTATTACGTAGATACAGATGCTGGAGCACAAAGAGTAGAAGGGGAGGTTTATGAGTTTAATAAAAAATTCCCTGGGCAAGTTTCTGAAACGAAAGATCGACTTAAAAATTATAAATCACAATTAGGCCGACTTGGACATGTAAACTGGGAAGCTGTTAGTGATTATGATGAGAAAAAGAAGCGTTATGATTTCTTAAAAGATCAAGAAGAAGAATTATCACATTCTATTAATGATTTATTAAAAGCGATTGAGCATATCGATTCTAAATCTAAAGAAAGATTTAAGATTGCTTTTGATGAAGTTAATGGAAAGTTTGAACAAGTATTTCCGATTATCTTTGGTGGAGGAAATGCAAAACTTCAAATGCATGGAAAATTAGAAGACGAAGATTTTGGAGTTGAAATTATTGCATCTCCTCCAGGAAAGAAAATGCAAAATATTAACTTAATGAGTGGTGGTGAGAAAGCACTAACTGCTGTAGCACTTATCTTTTCTATCTTCTTGGTAAAGCCGTCTCCATTTTGTCTTTTAGATGAGGTTGATGCTCCTCTAGATGATGCTAATGTTGGGCGTTTTAATCAACTATTAAGGGAGATGAGTTCTGAATCGCAGTTTATTCTAATTACACACAATAAAAAGACCATGGAGCTAAATGACAAGCTTTATGGTATAACTATGCAAGAACCGGGAGTTTCTAAGGCCGTGTCCGTACAACTTCAATAAAGGAGTCCTTGCATGAAAATTTTTATTATTTTAGCACTAAGCTTCAGTGCTTTTTCTAACTTTTTACCTCATAGTTTTCGAGTAGAATTAACAGAAACATCTAGAAAAATTGGAAAGAAAAAATCCAAAAGCGTTGTTGGGAAATTTGATTACAAATATCCTGGGCATGTTAGATATAAGAATCAAAATATGGAGTTTGTAGCTAATAAAGAGCTTTCTTGGAGATATGAACCACCATTTATAAAGACTGAAAAAGGCTCAGTTTTTATAAGTAAGAAAAACAAGAATGTCGTAGCTAAACTTTTTGATGTTTTAAAAAGTGGGTTGAATACTAATTCCGTTTATAAAGTTACTAAGTCATCAGAGCATTCTTATTTTTTAGACTTTACTAAAAGTGGCCAAAATGAATATAAAATTAAATCTGTAGTTCTGACTTTTGATCCATCAAAAAAGAAACTTATTTTTGGAACAATTTCTAGAATGTCTTTAACATATACTGATAACAAGTTAGTTGATCTTTATCTTAAATCTTTTGATGAATCAGTAAGCTTTAATGATGATTATTTTGTGTTTAAAGTTCCGAGTAATACTAAAGAGATTTTTCAATAGTTAAAAAAAAGAAGAGTAGTGCTCCCAGAGAGCACTACGGAAGAAATGCTAAATATTTGAAATAAATTTCACTAATTTTTTAAATTTTCTATTACTGACTTTTTCTATTTTGTTTTTCTCACCCATAAAAAGGTTTTTAAGGGTTTTCTTGTATTTTGCTTTTAAGAAAAGATCTTTAGATTTTTTCCCAGTGTTAACAGCTCCATCATAAACAGTTTCACCGATAATAACTCCAACTTCAGCAATCTTTAGAAGGATAGAAACAGTTGTTTTGAAAAAAGCTCTTTTTTGATTATTTACTGTATTATCAAATCTATTTCTTACGTTGCCAGTTGTGTTGAAATACTCATTATAGTTAATCTTTTCACCATTTATGTAGTAACCCTTAGAATTTAATAAAGATTTATAAAGGCTGTTATTTACCTTTTCCATTTTACCTTGAGTAATAACTACAGCTCTAAACATTTCACAATTCGAGCTTCCCATTTCCATCATGGCACACTCCATATATAGAGATGATCCATCTTTTTTGTTAATAATAATTGTTCCTTGATTTTGTACTAGCGAAAAAGCCGTACTTGATAATAATAGCGCGAAGCATAAAATTCTTTTCATAAATTCTCCTTTGATAAGAATGATTAAACTTAGCAAAGCTGATATTATCTGACTAAATAACCTTGGCTTTTATTTTCTTTCATTCTGTAAGAGTCACGAGAGGCACATGAATACTAACCTAGCTAAAGAGTTAATTAAATGGTCAAAGAAGAGCTTTCCTGATCTCCCATGGAGAAAATCTAGGTCTCTTTATACAACTTTAGTGTCAGAAATTATGCTGCAGCAGACCACAGTTTCAACCGTTAAACCTAGATTTGCAAAATTTATTGAGAAGTTTGAAACCCTTCGTTGTTTAAGCTCAGCCAGTGAAGAAGAAGTTCTAAGAGCTTGGGAAGGACTTGGATATTACTCCAGGGCCAGACGGCTACATTCTGCTGCAAAATTTATCTCTCAAAGAGATTCTTTTCCCCAAACATATGATGAATTAATACAAATTAAGGGTATAGGCGAATATACAGCTAATTCATTGCTGGCCATAGGGATGAATAAAAAAGCATTAGCAATAGATGCTAACATAGAAAGAGTTTTATCTCGGTTTTATGGAATTCTGGATTTTAAAGGTGAATGTGCCAAAAAAATAAAAAGTAAATTTGAGAAAAAACAAATTTTAAATTTAGATATTTCTTTTAGAGATTTAAATGAAGCGTTAATGGATATAGGTAGAGTTTATTGTAAGGCGAGAAGGGCTGATTGCTTATTATGTCCATTGAATGAATCTTGCTTATCCTTTCAAAATAAAAAGTTTCTTTCTACTCCAATGAAAAAAGAGAAAAAACAAAAAGCTAAGATTGACTTAGAAATACTAAGAGTTGTTTTAAATGCAAATAATAAGTATCTTTTTTTCAAAAGACCTAAAGATAAATGGTTAAGCTCTCAATTAGAGCTACCTAGTTTTATAATAAATAAAAATCTACATCAATATCCAATATTAAGAAGTAATTTAAGAATAAAAAAATTACCAGTGATAAAATCTAGCATTACAAAATATAAAATTAGCAATAAAGTTTTTAAAACAAACAATCCATCTTTTTTAAAGATTGATGCTTCAAAAGCAGTTTGGCTTAAAAAATCAGAGTTTAAAGATTATCATTTAAGTTCGATAACCAAGAAAGTTTTAGCGTCACTTTGATTTTTCAAAAGAATCAACTACTACTGTTCCTACACAATCACCAAAAACATTAATAGAAGTTCTGAACATATCTAAAATTCTATCAACAGCGAGGATTAATGCTATTCCTTGTAATGGATATCCAACAGCACTAAGAACTATGCTCATGGTAACTAAACCTGCCCCAGGTATTGCAGCAGCACCGACGGCTGCGAGTGATGCTGTGATAAAAATAATAATTTGATTAGTGACAGAAAGATCTAATCCGTAAGCTTGTCCAATAAAAATAACAGCAACAGATTCATATAAAGCTGTCCCGTCCATGTTAATTGTAGCTCCTAATGGAAGAACAAACTGAGAAGTTTTTTTGCTTACTCCAAGGTTATCTTGAACAGCATTCATGGTAATAGGAAGAGTAGAAGCGGAAGAAGAAGTAGAGAAAGCAGTTAGCATTGGAGGTAAGCAAGCTTTTAAAATATGAAGAGGTGAGCTTTTGTGCCTCCATGAACCTATGATTAATAAGAAAATCATATGAATAAATAGTCCTAAAAGAACAGCAATCATATATTTTGCTAGGCCATAAATGGCATTTAATCCTGAGCTTGCAATAACATGAGTCATTAAAGCGAACACTCCAAATGGAGCGACTTTCATAATCCAATCAATAAGAACCATAGATAATTTTTCAACTGATTCCATTAAATTAATCAATGGTTGTGCTATTTTTCTATTTAATAAAGAAACTATTCCTAGAAAAATTGAAAAAACAATAATTTGGAGGACTTTCATTTCAGCCATGGCCTTGAAAGGGTTAGTCGGAATAGCATCTACGACAACACCAATAATTGTGTTAAGCAAACCTTTACTAGAACTAGCTTCAAACTTTGATGTTTGAGCTGCACTTAGTTCCGCTCCTACATCTACACCAATTCCAGGCTGGATAATATTTACAATAACAAGGCCAATGAGAACTGCAACAGCGGTAGTAAAAAAGTAGTAGGTAATTGATCTAAGTCCTAAAGAACCTAGTTCGTCAGGAGATCCAATATTAATAATGGCCATAAAAATAGAACTTAAAACTAAAGGAACAATAATCATTTTTAAAAGTTTTAAGAACACATCACCAATTGGCTTGACATAAAGAGCGACTTCTTGATTGTTTGTAAAATAAAGAATTAAGCCTGTTATTAATCCAAGTATAATTGCACCTAATATTAAGATTGCTTCTTTGTTTGCATTATTAGTAGATGAACCCATTATTATTCCTTTAACTTAGTTAGCAATTCTTTCTTCTAAGTATAATTGATTATTTTTTTTCACTTCATTTCTATAGAGAACAGATTTTTTCTTTGCTTGTAGTTTTTTTAATAATTGCTGTGTACTTAACCTTCTTTCTTCAAAATTAAGATCTTGTTGAATAGGAAAGCCATATTTATCAATTTTGAATAAACTAATTTTTCTTTGGCCATTTGGATCAAAAGCTTCTTTTAGAATATAAGTATCACTGCTTTTTTGTTCGAAATGAGTAATTTTTTCTAAGCTTAAAATTTCTTTTTCAGCACTATGAAAAGTTCTTTGTTCACTAATGATTTCTCTTTGATCTAAACAAGGCGTTGGCTTGTCTAAATCATGTCCCCATCTTCTCATAAACGTATCGTTAGGATTTGATGATACATTCCCATTCTGAATACCTTCATAAAAATCCTTAAGATTAATTTTCTTCTTTCTAAAAATTCCTTTTCGATATTTAAACTTTAATAAAGATTCGAATTTCTTCCCGGCCTCTTCACTTAAGTCATCACCAATTAAATAATCCATAGCTAATCGATATTTTTCATCTATAGCAAAGGTTAAGCCTGCTTGTTTAGCCTTTAGCCAAGGCTCTTTAAGAGAGTTGATCTCATTAATAATCCTAAGATCTCTAGAAGGAGTAGAGTAGTTATAATATTCCTCTTGAGTTAGACATCTACCATCTATTTCTTTTTTATATTCATGAGTCTCTTTAACTATTTGTCTTCTAAACTCTAATTGAACTTTTACATTTTCAAGAGTTCTATCAATTTTTTCTTTAATACTTTCAACTTTAGTTCGTAATAACCTAGTTAAGGCTCCAAAAAAACTACTCTCGAAAGTGTATTCTTTTCTTAAGCGATATTGATCTAATCCATAACCTCTCTCAGCAGGAATGGCTATATCAGGGTTTTCAATTTGGGTTGGCCATTTAAATCTTTTAAATCCAAAAGGAGCTTCTTTAAATAAAGGAGTAGGTAATCCTTTCTTGCTAGTAAGCTTTCGAACGCCACGAGGAACATTCGAATAAAGTAAGTGAAAATAACCTGTTTCTGAAAGATCTTTAATAATATAAGCATGTCTTGAGTTGTCTCTATTAACGGTGACGTAATTATCACCAGGAGATAGGAAAGCTATATCAACGGGAAATGTATCATTATAAGCAAGACTTAAAGTACTAACAATATCTCCTAGGTTGTTTATAAAAGCGATAAATCTTTCTACGGGATCTTCTATTTGGTCAAATGACTTTGTACTATTAGATAAACTTTTTCTCCAGCCACCTAGAGTGTTTGTAATAACAAATGGAAGTTGATTTTCGAAAGCAAAAATTGCTCTTGTAGAATAGACTGCATCAGCACAATCTGTTTTTATTCCCTTATATTTACCTTTAGTAAAAATATCTGATTTTAACTTTTTTCTAATCCATTCTTTATGTTGGACTTCCCAGTTTTGATTCCATTGGTTTCTATTTTCCCAAACTGCAGAATAAGTAGAGGCAGAGATGATTAAAAAGACTAGAAATTTCATAAACGGCCTTATATTTAAAAGTTTATCCATGACTTAATAAAGTGATTACAGTAACTTAGTAACAATAATAAGGAAATTCTATTTATGCAAGAGAACTATGGCATTCACTGGTTTAGAAGAGATTTAAGGGTAGCTGGGAATGCTGCTCTACAAGAAAATTGGAAGATAAATAAAGGGAGAGTGGTTGGAGTTTTTTGCTTTGATAAAAAATTTCTCTCCAGGCCAGACTTTTCAGTCAATAGATTTCAATTTTTCATGAATACTTTAGTCGAGCTTAGAGATGAAATGCGCTCTATTGGTAGTGATTTATTATTTTTAGATATTGGACCGGAAGAAGCTTTTTCTAAGTTATTTGAAACATTAAAAAAAGAAAACAAACTTCCGTCCTTATTTTCAGTGAATAGAGATTATGAGCCATTTTCAAGAATTAGAGATGAAAAGATCTCCAAACTAATTAAATCTTTTGGTGTTTCTATTAAAACAAGAAGAGATCATCTTTTAATTGAGCCACATGAAGTTTACAGGGGAAAAGTGGAGCTTGGTTATAAAGTCTTTACACCCTTTTCAAGAAAGTGGTTAGAAGCATTTGTCTCTTTAGATGTACAAAAAAGAATAGATGCTCAAAAAAAAGGATTTGAATACTTAAAGAAAAATCAAGAAGATCTTTTTTCATTAACCTGGAAAGATATTTTAAAATCTTTACCAGAAGATTCATTGAAAAAGTATCAAGAAGAGAATTTAAAAAAAGTAAGCATTCCTATTCCTGCTTCTGGCTTGAGAGTTGCCTTAAAAGAGCTAGATAAGTTTAAAGAGAAAGTTAAAGATTATAATGATAAAAGAGATTATCCTTCAGTACTAGGAACTTCAAAAATGTCCATGTTCCTTAAAAATGGATCGATAACTGTACCACAAATAATTGCTTATTTAGATTTAGATTTTTATGAGAAAAAAGATAAATCAGGAGAGGCTGTTTACTTTAGTGAACTTATCTGGAGAGAGTTTTATTATCATGTTCTTTATCGATGGCCTCAAGTTGAACAAGAAGCTTTTATGCCAAAATATAAAAATTTAAAGTGGGAGAATAATAAAAAGTGGTTTGAAGCTTGGAAAGAAGGTAAGACTGGTTTTCCTATAGTAGATGCTGGAATGAGAGAACTTAAAGAAACTGGTTGGATGCACAATCGTGTGAGGATGATAGTTGCATCGTTTTTAACTAAAGATTTATTAATTGATTGGAAGTGGGGAGAGAAATATTTCATGGAGGTTTTACTCGATGGCGATCTCGCTCCTAATAATGGTGGTTGGCAATGGGCCGCATCTACTGGCTGTGACGCTCAACCTTATTTTAGAATTTTTAATCCTTGGTCACAGAGTAAACGTTTTGATTTAAATGGGGATTACATAAAAAAATATATTCCTGAATTAGAAGGTTTGGATTCTAAGAAATTACATAGTCCTATTTTGGGACATGAAACTTATCCTGCTCCCATTGTAGAGCATTCAGAACAAAGAATTAAGGCCTTGGCGATGTATAAAGTAGATAACCCTTAAGGCCTTGTAGCTTAAATCTGTTTCATTTTTAGAATAATCCTAGAATTTTCTAACTTTTTAGCTTGCTAGCTTGTAAATATTAACGAACTAAAATACTTTATTATTTCATAACCTAGGAGATACGATATGAGTGTAAACAAAGTAACTTTACTTGGAAGATTAGGGACAGAACCAGAATTAAGATACACACCAAATGGATCAGCTGTTTGTAATTTTTCAGTAGCAACATCAGAGAATTGGACAGACAAGAACACTGGACAAAAAAATGAAAAAACCGAATGGCATAGAATTGTTGTTTGGGGAAAGCAAGCAGAATTATGTAATCAATATCTTTCAAAAGGAAGACAAGCTTATTTAGAAGGTAAGCTTCAAACTCGTCAGTGGGAAGATAAGGATGGAAACAAGAGATACACGACAGAGATTGTTTGTAATCAAGTTCAATTTTTAGGAGGAAATCCTAACGCTGGAACTGGAGCGAATACTAATACAAGTAGTCAGCCAGCTGCTAATAATCCATCTCAAGAAATGCCATCTTATGACATCAAAGCTGACGATAGCTTTGCTTCTGATGATATTCCATTCTAGAAAATAAAACATGAAACTATAGGATGTTCGATTCCGAACACCCTATAGTTTAAATATGTTTCAAGAGTCACAATTCTTGGAAATTTAAAATTTAACTAAAAAAAAAGCCACTCTTTAGAAGTGGCTTTTTTTTAGTTTGCAACTAGTCTTGAGAAAACGCTATGCTTCTGCATCCGTGATCTCCATTTGCTTGTAAGCATAAGTCTTATCTTTGTTCTCTTTCAACAATTTCATATACGTGCCGCATAAGATAAGGCCATTGCTTTTTGAGTCAGTTTGTTACTAGCTTAATACTAGTCAACCATATCAAACTCACGAGTCTAACTTTTTACAGTCTTACTCATTCGACTAGCTTAGTGTTCCTTGAGGTACAGATCACCTATGAACTAAAATTTCTTAAAGTCCACTATGTTCACTTACACCCGTTCGAAAATAAAGATCTTATTTTCGAATGAAAAGATTGAAGTCTTTTTCTGTGAGTGCTTTTTTTAGTACTTTGAACAATACTAAATGCGAACATGCGTGATTCATCCCTGCATACTTCTCTGTAGTTTTTTCTTCCGTGGTTTTCTAATCTGAATTTCGTTCTCTTCGATGACAAAGCCCAAAGGCGATGTATTTCGTTTTCTTGTACTCCATTCTTGATTTTTCTTAACCGTGGTTTTCTTAAAACTTTTAGACAAGTGATGTAATAGATATTGGATCACTCTGCATAAAATCATTATTAGTTTATCAGTTAATTGAGTTATAACTAAAAGAAAAACAAGAAATCAATGATTTTAATTAGTTAGCAGGTTTGATGAATATGATAAAAAGATTAGTAGTGCCAAGTTCTTTTTGCAAACAGTAGAGTGCTAAACTTTATTCTAGAAAAAGTACCTGGCACTTTTCCTCAGAGCTATGATAGTTTGTAACTATGATAACTTTAGATCAATGCAAGTATCTTCTTGCTCTCGCACATCATCGTCATTTTGGACGAGCAGCTAAAGAAGTAGCTATTGCTCAGCCATCCTTGTCTATTCAAATTCAAAAAATTGAAGAGATGCTTGATACAATAATTTTTGATCGTTCTAAAAAGCCTATACTTATTACAACTAAAGGAAAGATGATTATTGATCATGCTAGAAAACTAATGAGTGAAGCAGAGAGTTTAATGAGGTTGAAAGATTCAACGGAGAAAATTTCTGGAAGATTTCGCTTAGCGATTATACCTACACTTTCAGCTTATCTACTACCTTTGTTTCTAGAAAGTTTTTCAAGAAAATTCCCAGATGTGCAGCTTGAGGTTAATGAGTTGCAAACTGATCAGATCGTTAAACTTTTAAAAGAAGATCGGTTAGATGCAGGCATTTTAGTAACTCCTCTTTATGATAATGAGTTAATTGAAAGAGTTCTTTTTAATGAGCCTTTAAATGTTTTTCTCTCTAAAGATCATAAACTTAAAAATAAGAAACAATTAAAAATTAAAGATCTTGATTTAAAAAAATTATGGTTAATGGAAGAAGGGCATTGTCTTGCTTCTCAGACCCTTAATTTGTGTAAAGTTAAGAAAGAATCTTCTGTTTTTGGAAATGTTCAATTTAAAGGAGGTAGTATAGAAGTTTTAAAAAACCTGGTAAGAAAGTCAGGTGGCTTTACTGTACTTCCATTCTTAAGCTCTTTAGAGCTTGGAGTAAAAGAAAAAAAAGAGCAATTGAAAGAATTTGAATCTCCTAAGCCAGTTAGGGAAGTAAGTATTATTTCTTCTAGAATTTTTTATAAAGAAGAAATAATTCTGGCCTTGCAGGATCAAATAATTTCTAACTTACCCAAAGGTGTTAAGTCTCTGAAGCAAAGTGATGAAAAGGTTATTAATATTTAGTTTTTTCTGAATTCTCTTTTAGTATCGCGTGGATAGACTTTAACTTTTCATCTAATTTTTCTAATTCTTCTTTAGATAGGTCATGATAAGTAGATTTATAAAGTTTTAAATTTGAATTTGTTGTTTTGTTGATCTCATTTCTTAAAGTATTAACTTCTTGATAGTTAGAAAAAAGATTAAAGCTAAAAATAATAGATAAAATAATTACTGACTTCATTGTACTCCTTATAGAAATGAAAAGATGCCGGATAATAGCATAAAGTTGATAAGTGTCTATGATGAAAAGAAGGTTTTTAACGAATTGCGCGCAGCGAAAAACTTAGAGCTAGAACTTGTGAATAGAAAAAATATTATAGATAATAAGCGAATAGAATATATGATATTTGAGAGTTTTTAGAGGTTCTCACAACGCATTAAAATAATTTTTGAGGAGAGAAAATGGACAAAGTAACAGCATCACATATTTTAGTAGAGCAAGAGTTTGAAGCTCAAGATTTAATTAAAAAATTAAATGAAGGTGAGACATTTGAAAATTTAGCAAAAAACTTTTCAAAGTGTCCTTCTGGAAAGAATGGTGGAAGCCTTGGAGAGTTCGGAAGAGGGATGATGGTTAAGCCATTTGAGGAAGCAACTTATGCCTTGAATGTTGGAGAAACTTCTGGGCCAGTTCAAACTCAGTTTGGATATCACCTTATAAAAAGGTTTAAGTAGTGAGAGTTTTAACTTTAGTATTGCTCTCATTATTAATGGGATGTAGTTCCGGAGTTAGAACTGAATTCGAAAAATCGGATAAATGTAAAGAACGCTATCAATCAACAAGAACAGGTGTTTCTAATAATTTTGAGAATCAAAATTTATCTAATGCAAAATTTAGAAATATGAACTTAAGTTATGCTTGTTATATTAACGCTAATCTTGAAAACGTTTCTTTTAATTACTCAGATCTTTCTTCAGCTCGATTTGAAAAAGCAAATGTGAAGTCTGCATCTTTCAAGTGTAGCAATTTAACAAATGCAGATTTGAGATTTGTAAAAAATTTAACTCAAGAACAATTAAATTTAGCTTATGGTGAGTATGCCAGGTTGCCAGAAGGATTTAGTTTGTCATCAAATAAAGCTTCTGTTGGATGTGATCAGAGTTATTTGAAAAATTAATAAAGGTTTCCTCGTTATGAAAAAAATATTTTTTTTATTTTTATTAATATCATGTTCTAGTACAGATTTAGGTTCTAGATCAATTGCTTCAGTTCAAACCATTAAAGACGATACTCTTATTAAATATGTTAAGCATGAAGGCTTTGTTCCGGATAGTCATAGGAAAGTTTCAGAGATTCTTTTTGGGAAAAGTGGAAGGGTTTATTCTCGAATAACTCCTTCTAAAGAATATGAAAAAAATAAAAGAGCTTCAAAGTCTTTGGTGATGACTTTAGATAAAAAAATTGTCGCAGCGATTCAAAATAAGATAAAAGAAATGAATCCAGAGAAGTTATTAAAAGTTGTTCCTGAGAAAGTAGAGCCTTATCCATGTGATGCAGGAAATAGAGAGTTGAATTTAGTTTACTTGAATAAAGAGATCTCAATGAAGAAATATCTTGATTGCAAGGGTGTTTATAAAATAAAGAAAGATACAAAGCTTTTCACGGAAACTCATAATCTTAATGAACTCTCTGATTTTATAATGGGCCTACTTGAGCTAACAAATCTTCAGTAAATTAGAATGAATCTTGATGATAAATTTAAAAAAGAACTTGATACATGCTCTTTAGATCTTTTTGATAAGAATATTGATCGTGGAGCAGTATTTTTATTAAATGGAAATCTTGATATTATTTCAGTGGCTAAAGCAATAGCAGAAGATCAAGTTCAATCAATATCTAATTGGTTGAACTCAGAAGAATTAATAAAGTTTACAAAGGAAATGGTTGAAGAGAATAAAAATTTTCAATTTCAATATTTAATTATTCAACCATATGTAATTATAAAGAAGGTTTCCTAGCTCGATGAAGTTTTTTATAACTTTTAATTAATCTTTCGTGTTTATCAATACCTTTTAAATTTAGATTTGTTTTGCTTAGTCCAGGGAAATTTATGTTCCCCTCAATTGAATCTATAACTTGATTGATGAGATCAGGGCCATACATTTTTTCAAAATTCACAGTATAGTCATTGATATCTAATTCTTCATTTAAATAAACATCAAGAATAAGACTTAGGGCTTGATAAAACTTTTTTCTTGGAGTTAGGAACTCATTAAAATTTAATAACATATCAATGAGTTCCTTAGACTTCTCAAGATTCCCTAAATTTAAATGAATAAGGGCCTTGAGTTCTGCGACATTTAATTGGCCCCATTCAGAGTTTTCATCAAACTCTATCCCTATAAGCTCAGAGATCAAGTTATAGTCGTGAATCTCATGTTCTTCAAACTTATCTAATAAGTTGAGTAACTGTTCTTTTTTTAAAGAATGAATATTTAAAATATCTTCTCTGAAGTTAATTGCTTTATTATGATTATCCCAAATAAGGTCTTCTTTATTATAAATCTCAGAATAATTCGGCACTAATATCCTACATGAGTTTACGCCAAGATGCTTATAATCTGCGATATAAACCTCTTTATTGAGATCTTTTAAAATATTCATTAAGTATTGATTTTCTTCTTCTGTGTTCCCTTCAGAGTTCCAATCAACAAAGTCATAATCACTCTTGGAGCTAAAAAATTTCCAAGAGATAACACCTGTTGAATCTATAAAGTGATCAACTAGGTTGTTAGGTTCACTTACTGCAAATTTATTAAATGTAGGGGCTGGTACATCATCTAAACCTTGAAAGCTTCTTCCTTGCAAGAGTTCTGTTAAACTCCTTTCAAGAGCAACTTCAAATTTGGGGTGTGATCCGAATGAAGCAAAAACACCACCGGTTCTAGGATTCATTAAAGTGACACACATTACTGGAAATTTTCCTCCTAAAGATGCATCTTTAATCAAAACTGGAAAGCCTTGAGATTCTAGTTTTTCGATGCCTTCTAGTATTTGAGGGTATCTTTTTAAAACATCTTTAGGCACATCAGGCAAAGTGATTTCATTAGATATAATTTGATTTTTCACAGCTCTTTCAAAAATTTCAGAAAGACACTGAACTCTCGCTTCGTATTTAGTATTTCCAGCACTCATTCCATTACTAACAAACAAATTCCCAATTAAATTAACAGGAATAAAGACTGTTTTTTTATCACTTGATCTTGTATAAGGAAGAGCACAGATTCCTCGTTCGATATTTCCTGAATTTGTATCAATTAAGTGATGAGCTTTAAGATCTTTATTGGGATTATAAATTGATAGAAGATATTCATCCATTAATCCTTCAGGGAGTTCGTTGTTTTTAGATTTAAACCACTTTTCTTCAGGATAGTGAACAAAACTTTCTCCTGAAAGATCACTTCCTAGGTAATAATCATTATAAAAATAATTATTACTTATTCTTTCTAGATACTCACCTAGAGCTGAGCATAAAGCTGCTTCTTTACTAGAACCTTTCCCATTAGAAAAGCACATAGGAGAATCAGCATCTCTTATGTGAACAGACCAAACATTTGGAACTAAATTTCTCCAAGATGTGATTTCTATATTAATTCCAAGTTTATTTAAAGTAGCACTCATTTGTTCAATTGTTTTTTCTAAAGAAAGATCTTTGCCAGGAATCATGGTTTGAGAATCATTATTTGAGAGGAAATCAGCTAAAAGACCTGAATCTTTGGAGAGAGTGTTTAGAGTTTCTATTTTAAACTCTGGTGAGTTTTGAATAACTCTTTTAACTGTACATCTTTCCATAGATTTTAAAATCCCCTGTCGATCTTTTTCTGAGATATCACTAGGGAGATCTATTTGAAGGTGTAGTGTTTGATTGTATCGATTCTCTGGATCAAGGATATTATTTTGAGTAACTTTTATGTCTTCGGTTGGAATGTTCCTAGCAACACAATAGACTTTTACGAAATATGCAGCACAAAGAGCAGATGATGCGAGAAAATAATCAAAGGGACCAGGTGCAGAGCCATCTCCTTTATATCTTATCGGCTGATCAGCGATGACTTTAAAGTCATCAAAGCTTGCTTCTAGTTTTAGATTTTCAAGAAACTTAACATTGATTTGCATCATAACTCCAATTTCACTTGTTTATATTACTTCATCAAGTTAGGAAAAACTAATCTTTGGATTTTACTTATCCAATTGAATTATAGCGGTATAATAGTCTTAGATGAATATGAAACTATCAATCACCAAAGAAGAAATTAATAGCTTGCCCTTGTATAAATATAAAGGAGAAATAGTTTTAATTGAAAAAGAAGATGATGCATTAAAAGCAATAAGAGAAATTAAAAATGAAAATGTTTTAGGTTTTGATACAGAAACGAAAGCCTCTTTTAGGAAAGGAGAGAAATACAGTGTTTCATTGCTTCAGTTAGCAACAGATAAAAAAGCTTATCTTTTTAGATTAAATAAATTGTCAATTAACGAAGGATTAATAGAAATATTAGAAAATCCTAAAATCTTTAAGTTAGGAGTTGCTGTAGCAGGTGATGTAAAAGCATTAAAAGAATTATCATTTTTTAAAGATGCTGGATTTATAGATCTTGCTGAATTGGCTAAAGAAAAGAAAATTGAAAACCTTAGCTTAAGGGCCCTAACGGCGATATTTTTAGAAAAGCGTTTATCCAAAAAAGCGAAAATTTCAAATTGGGAAAGAAATGAACTAAAGCTCTCCCAAATAAGATATGCAGCTTCAGATGCAGCGGTTGGATATTCTATTTATGAAAAAATGAGTGAACTTTAAAAGTTATTTTGTTAACTCTTTCTCGGCTCTTTTAACTTCCTCTAATAAATCTTTACAGTTCTCTATCTTCATTCCGTGTAAAGGGTGACTTTGAGGAAGTTCTTTATATTTTAAATTAAGACTTTCTATTCTATTTTTTAATGTAATTTGGAGTTTTCGAAGCTCCTTAGTATTCCATAACTCAAGTTCATTTATAGGTTTTAATTTGATATTAGCCATTTATTCTCCGTTTAATTATTTCTTTTTGCAAAGACCCAAATGTGATGTTAGAGATCTCTCTGAGCGAGGTAAAGGCAGCGAAGCTCCAATACTTAGATAACGGTATGAAATTCCATTCGATTTATTAATAAAAAGAAATGTATTTGCCTTATCATCTAATACCTTTTCCTCTTGGCATTTAAAAACTTGAAAAGAGTCATTGCGATGCTTTTTGAATTCTTTAATGAGTTTTGTGAGCCATGATTGCTTAGCAAGCCCTTGCGATAATAAAGAGTTTAAAAAAGAAATTCTTTCTTTTATGAAATTTTCTTTTACTTGTATGTGTTCACAATCTTGAGAAGGAAAAAAATGTGTATTAGAAACTATAGAAGAATTTGAATCTAGTTGATTTCTTATTAGTTCAAAATATATATTTTCTTCATTTGAGATACTTGAAAAATGACAAGTTAAATCACTCTTCTCATTGTTTGTGGCTGCAAGATCTCTTTTTAATTCGTTTGTACTGCAAGTTACTAAAAATAAAAGAAAGAGTGAGAATTTAATAATAATCAAGACAAGCTCCTTGGGCCTATATTTAGTTGTTTAGGGTAGAGTTTTTATGAGGTTTTTGATTTAACTCTGGTGTTGCATATTGTTTTATATAGGGTGGATGTTGAAAGTGAAGAGATTCATCACACATTTTAGTAGCAGCATAATCATCAAAAACAATCTTTCCTATTTTAGAATAAATAGGTTGTTTGTTTTCCAAATTAGAAGCTACAAATATTTCAAGATCGATAGTTTTATTCTTCTTTAAAAGTTCTATGATTTCACTCCGAAAATCACTTTCTTGTAGTTTATGAGAAAGCTCTTGCATCTTATTTGTACCTCTCAGAACCATCCAGCGAGGCGAGGAAAATGGTGCCTTGGTGCCTAGTTCTGCTATTTGATAGAGCTGTCTTATATCCCTACGCGTATCTGCATTATTAAAGGCCTTACCAACAGTAAGTGCAATTCTAAGTAATGGAAGAGCAGCAAAGTTAAATTTTGCAGGAGCAGCATTGGTTAGATAAGCCTCTGTAAAATATTCATTTTTCTTTCCACCGTTGTCTCTCATTAATAAAAAATTTGCAGCATTTAAAGGATTCAAATCTTGTGAGTTCTTGGTAGGAAATACTTTTCCTGAAATAGCTAAGTTTCTATATTGCTTATAAAAAGGCCTTGAAAGAGAAGTTGATGCTCTCGCAATAATAAAACCTCTCGTTCCTGATTTAAAATATCCTGTATAATCATGAGAGTGCTCATCAATCTGCCATTCTCCTTTCAAGCAAATCCCCATAGGGAAAAGAAGTTTTCTTTTTGGGGGAATAAAATGATTTCTCGATTGAACAGTTCTTTTTGAATCTTTTAAAATTAGATTTTCTCCAAAATAAGAAAAGAAATCTTTATATCTAACCTTGTAAAGTGGAAGATCATTTTCATCGTAAGGTAATTTTGTTATGTGATCCCATGCCTTTTTAGGAGAAATAGCTGGTGCATAGAGAGGGTCTAATGCTAAAAGTATTTTGGGTAATAAGAATAAAATAATTAGAAAATATTTCATGCTTGAATTATAACATGTAAGTATTAACTCAAATAACTGAGGGGGAGGCTCAGGAAAAGAGAAAAGATTTATTGTTCACACTTTGAATTACTACAAAAGAAAGAATTACCTTTCTTGCTACACTCTTTGTGAACCTTTTCCATTAAACGAGTGAAAGTTGATTAAGCTCTGTATTTATAGCAGAAGTGGATGATAGTATTAATTTCAGATAATATTTTTGACTTGAAGGTGAGAAAAATGAATAGAAGAACAATCTTCTCAAAATATATAGCTGAATTTCTAGGAACATTTTTTCTTGTTTTTTTGGGTTGTGGATCGATGATACTAACGGAATTAAACCTTCTTGATGATCATGGACTAGTTCCTTTCGTTTGGGGTGGGGTTGTTGCAATTATGATCTATGCTTTTGGTCATATTTCAGGAGCTCATTTCAATCCAGCAGTAACTTTTGCATTTTGGAGCATTAAAAGAATATCCTTAAAAGATTTATTAGGTTATGTCATATCTCAGTTACTTGGAGCAATACTTGCTTCTGCAATGCATTCCCTAATCTTTAAGGGGAATCATAGCTTTGGAATCACCTCGCTTAGCGTGGGCCTAGAAATTGGTTTTTTGGTAGAGGTCATCATAACTTTTTGCTTAATGCTTGTTATTACAAGCGTTGCCACTGATTCTAGAGCCAGCGGAGATCATGCAGCAATAGCGATAGGGCTAACTGTATTCTTGGGTGCTTTTATCGGAGGCCCTTTAACTAAAGCATCAATGAATCCAGCTAGAAGTTTAGCTCCTGCGATTATGTATAAAAACTTTGATTTTCTTTGGCTTTACTTTATAGCGCCTACTATAGGAGCTATCTTGGGAGCGAACACTTATAGATTTCTTCGATTCTTAGAGAGAAAATAAAACAATAATTTTGATTAAAAATTAATGTTATTACTTATAAATCCGATACATATATATGTTTTTTAGAAAAAATTTTATCGTAATACTTGTTTTGTTTTTGATAAGTTTACGTAGTTTTGCTTTTAATGAACTAATATCAGATGATTTATATGAAGAAACTAAAAAAATTGCTCTAGAGATTGCAGAAACCTGTCCAGCGAAAGATTGTATTATTCTTAGTGTAGGAAGAAGTCCTGTGCCGATAAATCTTTTTTTAGAAAATATTAAAAATATATCTTTAAAAAAAATACCTTTATCGAATTTTAGACATCTATTAAACTTAAAAGATAACTCTACTTTTAATGAAAAATTTATTCCTTTATCAAAGTGGAAAAGAAATAAACTTTTTATTCATTTTGATAATATTCTGGGATCTCTGGATTTATACAGTGAGAAAAATATAAAAATAATAGATTTCTCAAAAAACGGTTATTCCCTAATGGCTGTATCTTCACATTTAGAAAAATATTTCCATGAAAAATCAATAAATACAAGTTTAGAGCCTTTAGCAATATCAAAAGAATCTTCTGAGTATTATGAAAAAGTTGTTTCAATGTATGGATTAGATTATAAGAAGTTTACGACTCTTAGAATCTCTCCCTCTGGAGATCTTTATAGACTTATGTCAAGCTCAGCTTTTGAACATTATTCATCTGTCCCAAAATGGGATTTAAACATGAATAAAATAGGAGATGTTAGTGAGGTTCTTGTCGAAAATTTTGAGAAAGCTTTTCAAGAGAAAATGAAAGTAGATTTAGAGATACAAGCAAAGCTTTCTTTGAGAAAAAAAGTTTCTATAGTAAAATTACAAAAAAATAGTTTGTTTTTTCAATGCTACCGATATTTAACTAGAACTCGCAGCTTTTGAGTGTAGCTGCGAGTTTAAATATGATATTTAGTAAAATAGAACTCTTGCTCTAATAGAATAGCTTTTTTCGTCTTCAACTGAATTGTTTAAAACGTAATTTGAAATTCTGTCCAATCCCTCAATCTTTGCAATCGTTCCAAGTTTCTTAGATAGCTTGTTTCTTAACTGAGCTGTCTTGCAAGTAAACTCTGCATCAGTTGAAAGATCGAAGTCTGATGTTTCAACACACTCTACAGATGCACTGATTTCAACTACTTTCATTGTTCGTTCTGTTTTAGTAACAGAGAAATCTGAAGCGATAGATAGAGAAGTTCCTAGTATAAGAGCTAGAGTTAATAATTTTTTCATATGTTTTCCTTTTACTGTTATTCATTATGAATAATTTAATAGCTTTTTATTAGCAGACGTACCAAATTGAAGACAGTTAAGATTAGGTTAAGATGAATTTAGTTTATATTGATAAAAATAAAATGGCGGGAGTGACGAGACTCGAACTCGCGGCCTTCTGCGTGACAGGCAGACGTTATAACCAACTTAACTACACCCCCGCTGATTACTGAAGATTCATTATAAAAAAGATATGGTTTATTTGTCTAGTTAAATGAATAGCTTTCTAGCTTAAACTTAGAGTGAGTGTTAAAATATCTAGAATGAGTTTCCTGGAAACATTCTGGCATTTTTTAGTTATCTCAAGTCCTTATCTATTAATGGGTTTTTTGATTTCAGGTGTGGTGCATCAATTTTTAAATGCTGAAAAGATTAAAAAATTATTAGGTAGAAATAAGCTCTCAGATGTATTCTGGGCATCTTTGTTGGGTGTGCCACTTCCTTTGTGCTCTTGTTCTGTTTTACCAACCGCTGCGACTTTAAGAAAAGCAGGAGCGAGTAATGGAGCTACTTCATCATTCTTGATCTCTACTCCTGAGTCAGGAATTGACTCAATTGCTATGAGTTATAGTGTATTAGATTTACCCATGGCGATTTTTAGACCAATCTGTGCATTTATAACTGCGATGATCGCAGGGGTCGCTCAGCATATATTTAATGATTTTCAATACATTTCTAAGTTAGAGAAAAAAGAAGAATGCTGTGGACATGATCATAAGCATGATCACTCCTATGTGAAAAAAGAAAAGAGCATTATTCAAAAAATTTTAAACTTTTCTTTTGTAGAGCTTTTAGATGATATGGTGAATTGGTTAAGTTTGGGATTAGTTCTTGGAGCGATTATTAGTTTTATTTTCCCTGATCAATTTTTTGAAAATTTTAACCCTCATGTTAATAGATTTTTAATTTTGCTAGTTTCTGTTCCTGTTTATATTTGCGCTTCAGCTTCAACTCCAATAGCAGCATCTTTAATACTAAAAGGACTTTCACCTGGAACTGCTTTAATATTTTTATTAGCTGGCCCTGCTACAAATATTTCAAATATAGCAGTTATTCAAAAATATATTGGTAAAAAAGGTGTCGTGATAAATATCATATCAATCGTATTAGTTGCTTACGCGGCATCTTATTTAGTGGATGCTTTTTATTTAAATAATCCGATGAGCATTAAATTAGCGGGCTTAGAGCATGAACACTATGGAGTTTTTTACACCGCTTGCGCTGTAATTTTTCTGATTTTATTATTATCTAGTCTTTATAGAGTAAATTTAAAAAGGATTAGAAAATGAAATACTTAGTTTTAGTTTTTTTAATTTCATTTTTTTCATGTAGTGAGAAAAGTAAAGTTAGCATTGAATCTGAATCTAAAGAAGAGATCATTGGTGGGACTGATGATCACGACATTCCTTGTGATGGACCAGATGAAATTGTTAAGAAGATAGAAGCTTCTAAAGAGAAAGCAGCGGATGAAGGTTTTGATCTGAGCAAAACAGATGAAGGCTGCACGGAAGATGAAGAGCATTAAAATCGTCTAATTTTTATACACCATACTTACTTTTTTTCACTTAACCTAAGCTTTACTGAGAATTAAAGCCGTTTCGCGTTGGCATAGAAATTGTATATATAGTTTTCATAATAATTATCTCTGGAGGGAGAATGAAAACTTTAACTATTAATAAATTCTTTGGTGGAGCTTACACACTAACTCTTCTTTTAGGTCTGGCTTTCTTCATGACTTCTTGTGGCAGCAGCGGGAGCTCAGTATCTTCGACAACAACTACTACTCTTGTAGGAGTTATCCCTGGTGGTTCGACAGTAGCAACTAATGTTGAACAATTAGAAGATCAATTTGAAGACCTTGATATAGATATTTCTAGATCTTATGAATCTGCTTGGGGATTTTTAGATAATGAACTCTCTCAAGATGATGGACTTTGGTTCGATTATAGTGTTTCTGGAGATTCATTTAGAGTGCAGATGAGTGATGCTGAAGATACTTCTTTAGGTTCAAAAACATTTTCAAAAAATGATATCCTGGATCAAATTTTTGATAATGATACAGAGCTTGGAAGATCAAGATCAGTTAGTATTAATAGAATTCCTCTTTGTCTCTTGTCAGCGGAAGGACAAGTTGAGCAAAAATTAGCTTATGAAGTTATTCATACACTTACAAATGGAAATACTGTTGTTCATATTGTTAGTCCAGATCTTCCTTTATATCTTAATCCGTTACTAACAGCTCAAACTGATTCAGTAGAGTTTTTAAGAATTCTCTCAACTCAAAGAACGAGCTATACGAAAGCATTAACTTGGATTGGTAATCAAGAAATTAGATACTACTGTCAGTAATAACTAAATATTCTTTAAATATCTCCCTAAAAGGCTGAACCATATGTGTTCAGTCTTTTTTTTTATCTAGAATTATTTTATTCTATTAAAGGACTTTATTAAGGAGACACAGTGGCACGTTACTTTGCAGACCTAACCGATATCGAATTTAATCTTTTTGAATTTTTAAAGATTCAAAATTTAACACAATTTGAACTTGAAGAAGCTGATTCGAAAGGAATATTAAGTGAGTTTCATAAGTTTGTTGAAAATGAAATTTTTCCATCACGAGAACCCTCAGATCTTGAAGGTGTTAAGCATATTGATGGAAAAGTCATTGCTCCTGATTGTTTAAAAAAGTTTCACCAAAGTTATCATGATAACGGTTGGTTTAGTCTTGGCTTCCCAGAAGAAATTGGAGGGACACCTGTGCCTGAAGCTCTAAAGATTAGTTGTGAGTCATTATCGACTGGAGCGAATTGTGCTTACATAATGTATCCAGGTTTATCTAAAGGTGCACTGAATGTTATTAACTTAAAAGCAAACCAAGAATTAAAAGATAAATACATTCCTAATATGATGAATGGAAAATGGAACGGAACAATGTGCTTAACCGAAGCAGGTGCTGGTTCAGATGTAGGTGCTCTTAGATCAACAGCAACACCTAATGATGATGGAAGTTATAATATTAAAGGCGTAAAGATCTTTATTTCAGGTGGTGAAAGTGACTTGTACGAAAACTCTATTCACCTTGTTTTAGCTAGAACTCCTGAAGGAGAAGAAGGAACGAGAGGAATATCTTTATTTTTAGTTCCAAGGATTTTAGTGAAAGATGATGGAAGTTTAGGAGAGTCTAATAATGTTGTTTGTACAAAGATAGAACATAAGATGGGAATTCATGCATCTGCCACTTGTGAGTTAACTTTTGGTGGCGATGGTGATTGTAGAGGTTGGCTTGTTGGGGATGAGTTTGAAGGGATGGCAACTATGTTCATCATGATGAATGAAGCGAGATTGTCTTGTGGAATTCAAGGTGAGTCCCAGGCAAATCTTGCTTATGAAATGTCTAGAATTTATGCGAATGAAAGAGTTCAATTCAAAAAAGAAATTGTTCACCATCCAGATGTAAAGAGAATGCTTCTTAAATCTAGATGCTTAGTGAGAGGAATGAGAGCGTTAACACTTTATACTGCGAATCTTTTTGATGAGCATGATGAAGCCAGAATTGGATTGCTAACACCTGTTTGTAAATCTTTTTGTACAGATCAAGGGTTACTAGTTGCAATTGATGCTGTTCAAATTCATGGTGGTTATGGTTTTTGCCAAGAGTATGGAGTAGAGCAATTTGTTAGGGATACTATCATTGGAAAAATTTATGAAGGAACAAATGGAATTCAAGCTGCTGATTTGGTAATGAGAAAAATTCTTAAAGATCAAGGGAAAGCAATCACTGCTTTAATTAAAGAAATTACAGAGTTTACTCAAGGCTTAAGTGATGAGTTTGAAGTAGAAAAGAAAACATTAACTCATGCCCTTGGGACGTATCAAAAAGTAATGGAAACTATCATGTCTTGGGCCGGTGAGAAGAAATTTAATCATATTCTTCAGAGTACTCATGACATTTTAATGATGACTTCGCATATTACTGTAACTTGGTTGCTTGGCCGACATGCAACATCCGAAGTTACTGGAACTTATCCAGAGAAGTTTCTTAAGTCTAAAAAAGATGATTTCAAGTTGTATTGTTTATACTTTCTTAGCATGAATAGCGCTCTAGCTCATACTATTAGAGGTCAAAGCGATGATTTGACCGAGCTAGTCCTTTGAGCAGCCGCGTGATACTATAAGCTTGTATTTAAGTTAAAAGTATTAAAATTTAGGCGGTTAAGCTGTGAAAAACGAAATTTACGAGCTGGCCAGAGAGTTTTCGTCTGAAACTCATGGATCTTCCAGCTACAATGAGGACCCTATATTTGTTATGGGGAGCTCAACTAATATGTATGTGCCTTTGAAGTACATTTCAAAAAAATATTCAGATGTTAAAAAATATCAAGATCTTCAAGAGAAAGGTTTTGTTTTTAGTTCTGCTGATTTTATTGAAAATGATAATTTTTCTGAATGGTATAAAAAACAATTTAATAAAAAATTAACGATAAAAGCGAAAAGACAAATAGGCCTCTTGCATTATCCTGATGAATTAGAAATTCTTGATGCAGTTGAAACAGTTGTAAATGCTTACTCCGTTCTTAGAAAAAAGCATGTTATCACTAATGGAAAAAATTTACCGGTTCAATTAGGAGAGTGGTATGCAAAATGCATTCTTGGATTAAAGCAAATTAAATCAAGCTCTCAGCGAGGTTTTGATTTTTATACAGCTGATGAAAAAAGAGTTGAAGTTATTACGTATTGGAAAGATCGCTCATCTCCTAAAGGAGTAAAGATTAGAAAATCTTTAGTCGAGATGTCTGATTATTGCATCATTTTATATATGAATGATAATTTTATGATGAGAGATATTCTTCTATTGGATTCAGACTTTATTATGAGAAAGTTTGCAGAGAAAGGACATACTGTTTATTTAAAAGATAACCTGGTTTCAGCTTACTTTTTTAGTGTTTCTTCTAAGCATTTAGATAAGGTCGTTAACAAGAGCTTTTTAATGAAATTCTCTTCTCCAGCTCTTGTAATGAAGCTTGATGATAGACTATAACGCACTGTCCCTGTAAATAATCATCGGTATATTTTTCATCCCATGCAATATGGATTTATCTATACTAAAAATAGTTCATGAGAATTCATTTCATTTTTATGCTCTTTTTACTTTCTTGTGGATCAGAAAAGTCTGTAGAACAATCATCGTCTAGTTATTTTGTTAGAGATATAGGTGTTAGCAAACCTGTGTTTTATGATATTTCTTCTTCTGAAGAATGTAATAGCTCTCAAAAGGGCGGACTTTACACTAGATGGCTTAATGGATTTACTGGTGAAGTTGAGTTGAAAAAAGTTTCGTCTAGGGGACAAGGGAAGTATATAGCGACATCTGCAATCTCTGGATTATATGCTCATTCAAAAATGGATTTCCTGGATGAGAGAATTGATTCACTAGGTGAAAAGATTTCTTTGTGCCATGATAAAGTTTATAGTCTTAATTCAATCGAGCAAGTTGCAATAAATACAATAACTGTTTTAGACAAAACGTATGAAAAGTTAATTTCAATTAAATCAGAATATAAAAACATTGACCCTGTTTATGTTTTCATTCACCCAGAATTTAAAAGGTACCACTCTAAGGAAGAGAAAGAAGGAAGAACCGTTTATAATTATTATCTGGCTACCAATAATGCATCTTACTCACGATATGATGAGAATTCATATAGAGGTGGAGCTATCAATATTTATCCTGCGAGTAAGGAATTTTTATCAAATCCCCAAAAGGCAGATAAGAAAAAAGCTTTTGGGGGATTACCTTTTTGGAATTTTCCATTTGTGATTGCTCATGAATATGGACATCACTTTTTAGATAATTACATCATAGAAAATTTTTTTAAAAATGAGATTAAATTTTCTAGATTTAAAACTCCAAGCTTTGTTGAGTATCCCTTCGATAAAATTGATAAAGTTGAGAGACTTTATGGTTTTTTACATGAACAGTTTGCAGATTACTTTGCACATTATTTAGTTGAGAGGAAATATAGAAAATTTAAAAATGTTACTTGCTTAGAAATGAACAGAGAGCTTGAGAGCTCAAAGTTTTTTAATTATGAATCATCTTTAGATAAAATTTTAACTTCAAATCGGTTGAGAGTTTTTAAAAGAGAAGAAGCAACTGATTATATAAAACCTTGTAATTTAGTTTTTACAGATAAGTACAAAATAGCATCTATTTTTAACTATTTGTTTTTTTCCATTAATCGAGCTATTGGCATTGATGATATTGAAGCAATTAGAGTTTTAGAGGTATTCTTTAAAAAAATTGCACAGAATGAAGATAAGATAGTTAACAGTCTTAATGATGCAGATTTTGATAATTTCTTTGAAAGCTTTTTAAAAATTTATCTATCAATAATTAATTCTTCAAAGTTCATAAATAATACAGAGAAAATAAAAGTGTGTACTTCTTTAAAAGAAGTAATACCAGCATTATATGATAGTGTTGGTGTTCATGACTTTGATTGCTCTGTCATTGATTAATTTTTTCTTTTAAAGCCATATGATAGATCCCTAAAAAAGAATTCCTATAAGCGATGTCTCCATTACTAAGTTCTTTGATAAGTTTTTGATATGGATAATGAATAATTTCTTGGATTGTATCTTCTCCGTCTGGGTTAGGTATTTTAGATATTTCTAAATCCCAAGCTTTGATAAAGTATTGAAAGTTATTAACAGTTCCGCTTGATTTAGTATGCAGTATGATCTCCATTTCTTTGGCCTTGAAACCGATCTCTTCTTGCATTTCCCTATTGGCATTTTGGAAAACATCATACTCTTCTTCAAAAATTCCTGTAACAGGTTTTAATCTCAGAGATGGTTTTTCATGAGGCCTAAATTCTTTAACTAATAAAATAGTCTCAGGATCAAAAAATGGGTAAACACTAATTCCACCTCTTAAGTAAACTTTTTCCCATATTGTTTCATTAATCTTTTGTTCCTTTACTTGTATGTATTGTCCTTGATAAAGAGTTTTTTCTTTCATTTAAAGATTTTCCTTAAGTAGAGATTTTCTCAGATTCATGAGTGAAATGTTTTAATCGAGGATAGATCAGTAAAATAACAATTAAGTATAATAAAGCTAAGACATAAAAATGAAAATGAGTTTTATATCCTGCTCTGAAAAGTATAAATAATAATAAAGATGAAGCAAGCAAAGTAATGGCCTGAAAAATATTAAGGGCTGCAATCATTCGAGCGCATTCCTTGGGATCAGCAGTCATTTGAATTAGTGTTTGCTGTGGAACGACAAAGATACCTCCAAATACTGAAAGAAGAGATATAGAGATTAGAAGTGCAATTGCATTAAAATTTTGAAATAACTCAGAGATTCCACCATAAGAAGAGAGCTTGATGATTGGTTCTTTAATAAAAGAGATGCCAATGCAGTGAAAGGTGAACATTCCAACTAATCCAATAAAAATACAATTTTTAATAGAATATTTCTTACTAATCTTACTTGAAAGCAAAGATCCAATAGCTACACCAACTGAAAACATGGCCATGAAAATAGTAGATACACTTTCATCCATGAAAAAATAATTCTTGATAATCAAAGGAAGAGTAGACATATAATACATTCCAATAAACCAAAGCCAAGCTGAGAAAAGAATGCAATGTTTGATTGCCTCGTTACCAAAAGCTCTTTTTAAGTTGTGAATAAAAAAAATTTCTGAGCCAAGGTTTTCATTTTGAGGTTTTAAGTTAGGGATTTTTAATGAAGATAGATATCCTAATATTGAAAAAGTTGTTAGGGTGAGTCCTATATATATAGAGTTTTGAGAAAATGCTTTGACGAGAACTCCGCCAACTGCAGTTCCAAAAAGTATTGAAAAGAATGTACCCATAGAAAAAAAACCATTTGCTCTCATTAATGATTTAGAAGGCACAAGTTCAGGCAGCATTGCTAATTTTACGGGACTAAAAAAAGCAGACTGCATTCCCATAAAAAAAAGTAATAATAGAAACAAGGGGATACTTCGTTGTGGTATAGCGTATATGCTAATGGCCATAATAAAGATTTCAATGAGTTTAATTCTTCTGGCGAGCACATCCTTAGAGCTTTTATCCGAGAGGTTACCAGCAAAAGATGAAAAAAGAAGGTAGGGTAGAGTAAATAAAAAACTTGCAAGAGATATAATTTCTTTGGAGCTAAAACCTAGGCCTGATAAACTTTCATAAGTTATAAGTAAAATTAATGAATTCTTAAATGCATTGTCATTAAATGCGTTAAGGCATTGTGTAATAAAAAGGGGAAGAAAGTTTTTTGAATTAAGTTTCACAAACTATCTTTACTTAAGATAAGAGTCAGGATTTTTAATCATTAAAATCCCTGACTGAATATGTGTCGGGTTTAATGTATATGGATCAAGAGTTCTTAAGCTTATATTACTAATAATTGTATTTTTATCGTTAATTGCAGGAATCCCACCGAAAGGAGGTGTTTCTTTTTCATGCATAACTACGGATTTTTCTTTTTTTTCAGTATAGATATATTGGAATTTTTTTAAAACTATTCCTGTTTTATCTTTATTGGCAAGATAAATATTTTCTCTGTTCTTTGAATCAAGTCCTCGGAAAGCAATACTATTATTTGCATTTATTGAGGGAGGAAAGTGTTGAAAACTTTTTAGTTTACCTTCTGGTGTAACAATCGGAGTAGTGATATGTTCTTGGCTTAACCTGTTTAAGAACAGACTTCTTTCACCTTTCGAAAGTGCAATGAATGCAATCGAGCCATTTTTATTAATAGCAGCGCTGTTTCTAAAAGATGTAAAAATTGAACTTTTCTTAAATAGTTTATTACTTGCGATAACCTTATGTTTATTTGTTTCAAAATTAAGGCGAAGTAAAACTTCAGGATTTTTTTCATCTAGTCCTGCTAAACGGACTTTGCAAGTTGCAAAATTTCCTTTCATTGCTAAAGGAAAAATATAAAAAATTTCTTTATTTCTATACTTCTGACCTACAGTGAAAATAGGTGAAACCGTTTTTTCTTCTCTTTGATATTTGTAAATTCCTAGTTTGCCTTGAGAATCTTTTCCCCTGAAATATAGATCATTACCATATGAAAAAATCTCAAAAATCATACTGATCTGGTGTTTGGAGGGAGTGAAGATTATTTCAGGTTTTGATTTTTTAGATTTGAGATAAACATGCTTAGTACCAGCTACATCAAAAGTATAAAAAATGATTCCTTTTTTAGAAAAGAATGGATCACTTAGATATTCATTAGGTTTTGTTTCAAAGATTTTTACTGCTCTTTTTTTTCTTTTATTTTTACTGCTTGAGTAGTGATAGAATATTTTTTCAGTCTCCTGAAATGAACTAACAGGAACTTTAAATAAAACTTCATCTTTATTATTAATTTGAGGATTGATACCTCTCAATGGTGATTGAGCAGGCATATTAAAGCTATCAAATTCAGATGATCTAGCTATTAGCTTTCTAAATGGTTTCTTAACTTTTTTTTGAGAGAAAGTAAGTAAAGAAAAAGCGAGTAAAAGTATAAAAATTTTCATGAGGCTATAGTAAGGAACTAGTATGTTGATGTAAATTTTTAACGCATAAGATTATCTTATATTTCCTCGCATGAAATGCTGTTCAGGAGTATAAGCTTCAGATATGAGGATACTTTGAATTGTGTTCTTGAGATTTTCTTCACTTTTGACTCTAACTCTTAAGAATTCAGGAGTGTAGCCTTCCCAAAACCCATTTTTTTGCTGCTCAAATAAGACTTCAGAAGTAGTTCCTTTGAATTGCTCTGAGTAGTTTTGGATTTTTTCATTGCCTAATGAATTAAGCTTCTTAACTCTTCTTTTCTTTTCTTGAGTGGGTAAATGATCTTCAAGCTTAGCAGCTGTAGTTCCTTGTCTTTTAGAAAAAGGAAAAACATGAAAATGAGTTATTTTTGATGATTTTAAAAAGTTGTAAGTTCTCTGAAATTGCTCTTCTGTTTCACCAGGGTATCCTGTAATAATATCAGCACCTATCGCGCAGTGAGGAAAAAAGTCTTGAGTCATTTCAAGGATTTCTTCATACTCCTCAATGGTATATTTTCTTCTCATTGATTTAAGGATCTTATTGTCTGCACTTTGTAGAGGAATGTGAAAATGGTTTTGATATTTCCCAGAGTTTTTAAGGGTAGTAAGCAATTCTTTTGTAATAGTATTTGGTTCGACTGAAGACATTCTAAGTCGTTTCAGATCTTTTATCTCTAGAATTTTTGAAACGAGGTCTGTGAGTTTCTCGCCTCCTTTTTCATATTCACCTATGTTCACTCCCGTGAGAACAATTTCTTTATAGCCTGATTCTACTAGCTCTAAAGCATTTTTATGCGCATCATTTATTGAGATGGTGCGAGATCTGCCTCTGGCTTGAGGAATGATACAAAAACTACAAATATAGTTACACCCATCTTGAATTTTTAGAAATGCTCTTGTGTGCTTAAAGTCTGATGGAGTTGTATATGCTCCCCAAAACTCAGTAGTAAGATCTATTTTGGCAGTCTCATCTGTATGATCAATATGCTCAAAAACCTTATATTTTTCTGTATTTCCTAAAATGAGATCAACTTCTGGCATTTCAGTAAGCTTTTCTGATTCCATTTGAGCATAGCATCCTGTAACGATGACTTTAGAATCAGGGCTATTTTTCTTGGCCTTTCTAATAAGATTTCTACAACTTGAGTCAGCTCCATCTGTTACGGTACAAGTGTTTAAAAAGACAATATCTGAAGCTTTTTCAAAAGGAACGATTTTGTATCCTCTGTCCTGAAACCCTTTAGCAATACTGCCTGTTTCAGAGAAATTAAGCCTACAGCCTAAAGTATGGAAAGATACGGTTTTTTCTTCAATTTTGTTCATTAGAATGAAGATTTGTAGCATTTTGGAGCTAGCTTGTCTTTTAAAAATAAAAGGCCAATTTGTATTTTTCAAATTGACATTCACTATCTGAAACCATAAATTTTACTTCTAGTTAAATAGGATGGTCCTGTAGCTCAGTTGGTTAGAGCACCTCCCTTTTAAGGAGGGGGTCCTGTGTTCGAGTCACAGCGGGATCACCATTTAATTTTAACTAACCTAATCCGTGCTCCCATCGTCTAGCCCGGTCTAGGACATCGCCTTTTCACGGCGGTAACAGGGGTTCAAATCCCCTTGGGAGTACCAATTATTAAAAAAGCCTTGTCTAAGAACAAGGCTTTTTTTTGCTTAAAAGGAAGGAAATGAAACTATTACTTTTAGTTTTTTTAATAAGTTGTGCGAGTAATTATTTACAAAGCATTATCTAAATCAGAAAGAATATCTTCAATGTTCTCAATTCCAACACTTAATCGTACTAAATTATCAGAAATACCAAGCTCTTTTCTCATTTTTAAAGGAACTGATGCGTGAGTCATAATCGCAGGGTGATTAGCAAGACTTTCAACCCCACCAAGACTTTCGGCTAGCTTAAAAACTTTTATCTTTTGAAGAAATTTTCTAGATTCTTTTAACCCACCCTTTATATAAAAAGAAATCATTCCGCCAAAACCAGACATTTGTTTTTTAGCTAGAGAATGGTGTGGATGATTTTTTAAACCGGGATAAATAACTTTTTCGACACTTTTATGTTTTGAAAGAAATTTTGCAACCTTTATTGCATTTTCTTCATGAGCTTTCATTCTAATCGCAAGTGTCTTTACTCCTCTTAGAACTAACCAAGAATCAAATGGTGATTGAGACGGTCCTATCGAATTTTGTAAAAACCATAACTCATCATAAATCTTTTTAGAGTTCATCATCATCGCTCCACCAACGACATCACTGTGTCCGTTAATGTATTTGGTTAATGAATGAACGACAATGTCTGCACCTAAATCCATTGGTCGTTGAAAAATAGGAGACATGAAAGTGTTATCAACTACTAATAACGCTTTGTATTTTTTGCAAAGCTTAGAAATCTTTTTAATATCTGAAATCTTAAGCATTGGATTAGTAGGAGTTTCTAGCCATAACAAATAAGGTCTATCTTCTTTGAGGCCTTTTTCAACTGCTTTTAAATCAGTTGTATCGATAAAGTTTGTCTCATAGTGATCACCAAAAACTTTACTAAGTAATCTATTAGTACCGCCGTAGACATCATCACCACAAAGTATTTTTCTTCCCTTAGGGATAGATTGAATGATCAAAGTAATACAAGACATTCCAGACGCAGTGGTAAGACAATACTTAGCATTTTCTAATCCAGCTAAACATTCTTCAAGTCTTGTTCTCGTTGGATTATGACTTCTTGTGTACTCATATCCTTGGTGCTTTCCAGGAGATTTTTGAACATAAGTTGAAGTTTGATGAATGGCAGGCATTATTGAACCAGTTACTGGATCAGCATCACCTCCAAGGTGAATAACCTTAGTTTCTATATGCATATTTTTTTTCATAATTTCTCCGACAGAAGAGTTAAACAATACTTACGTCTGATTCAGGAAGTACTTTATTAATATTTGCATGAAGTTCAGCATCAACCTCACCTAAACTATAAGAGTGTGAAGTCATCCAATCATCATTATAAATTTTACTAACATACTTAGATCCTGAGTCAGGAGCGATAACTAAAATTCTTTCTGGTTTATCAAGAGTCTTAGCATACTTAATAGCACCTAATACTGCAGCACCAGAACTTCCTCCTGCAAAAATTCCTTCATGTTGAAGAAGTTTTCTTGTTAGTTGAAATGATTCTTCATCTTCCACAGTAATAAATTTATCAATCACATCAAAGTTTATAGTAGACGGAATAAAATCTTCTCCAAGGCCTTCAAGCACATAGGAGTGAGCTTCTATTAATTCTTTTGTTTCGTGGTAGTGTTTTAGGATTGATCCTTTTGGATCAATTCCAATAACTTTTAAATCAGGCATTTTTTCTTTTAAATACGTACAAGTTCCTGAGATTGTTCCACCTGTTCCAACACCAGCAATAAACGTATCAAACTGACCATTTGTTTGATTGAAAATTTCAGGGCCAGTACTGTGATAGTGAGAATCAGGATTATCTTTATTGTGATATTGATTCGTATAAAAACAATCTAAATTCTCTGTTAAAACTTTTGCAACACTATAATAAGATCTTGGATCTTCAGGCTCTACATTTGTAGGACATAAAATAACTGTAGCTCCCATTGCTTTAAGTGCATTAATTTTTTCTTTAGACTGTTTATCTGCCATGACAAAAACTGCTCGACATCCATGAATAGCAGAAAATAAAGCGATTCCCGCTCCAGTGTTTCCACTTGTTGCTTCAACAATTATTCCACCTGGTTTAAGTTCACCATTATCCATAGCTTTTTGGCACATGTATTTCCCAATTCGATCTTTAATAGATCCACCTGGGTTTAAATACTCTAATTTTACATAAATATCTGACTCTACATCAGCGGCAACTTTTCCAAGTTTTACGATAGGAGTTTCTCCTATAATATCTAGAATTGATTTATTGAATTTATTCATGAACTTATCCTTAGAATCAAATATTTTTGGATTCCAATATTTCATGTCCTGCGGCAATTGTCGAGATTCTAGCTATGATTGAATAGACTCCCTCTTTGGCTTTATGATCATGGCCTTCATGAATTTCACTAATACAAAATTTCTGATAAACCATTCCTCTAGCATTTAGATTTCCCTGAGCATCTTTTAAAGGGTTTGCTCTAAGAAATCCTCCTACAGGACGTCCTCCAACTAAATAAATAGTTACTTCAGCTGGTCCGCCATCATGTGTTAAAACCGTCTCAACACCTTCTTGAACAATAACAGAAGTAAACTTTAACTTATTTTTGCCGATATCCATTTTATTTCTGATCTTTCGATTCATAGATAAAACATCTTCGGCTCCGTCGACGACCATTATTCCCATTCCATAAGTACCTTGATTGGCCTTAATAAAAATATTTTGATGCTCTTGAATTGAACTTTTAACTTCACTTACCAAATGAGCTAGCTCATCGAGTCCATCTTTAGTATGAAAATCAACATCATTCGCAGTTTTAAATTTTGCTTGTAGTAAATTGGGATCAATTGAAAACTCTTTAGAAAATTCATCTGCAATTTTTTTATAAAAAACAAAATGTTGTGTCTTTGTTCTATTTCTCCATCCTAAACTTGCAGAAGGTACGACAATGTCTTCAAGTTCATTCCAATCAACATTTAGAGGTTGGGATTGGTCATTATTTAAAATGATGAGGTCATAATTACCGTTCTTAGTTGAAAATCTCTGATCTTTAATATGAGCTTTAAGTATTTGAAGTTGATGTTCTGATTTAGAAGTTAAATTTAATACTTCTTGCTCCTGAAAAAGTGATTCATCATTAGTAATAATATCTACCTCAAAATTATATTTTTCTATAATTGAGAATATTGTAAATAAATGATCAAGGTAGAATAAGTTCTTGGTATGAGACTCTGGAATAATTGCTATTTTCTTAGCATCAGGAGCAAGTCTTAAGATTTCATTTTTAAATTTTTCAGCTGTAATATTTAAATCTAAAAAACACAAATTATTAAATCCAGCAGGATAAAGGTTGTTATCGACTGGAGCGAATTTAGTTTTACTTTCTCTAATATCTACAGAGTTATAAAAAGGAAGTTCTAAGCCTTCAGCTTTAGAATCAAGAAAAGTATTAATTTTATTCCAATTATGAGTGATGAAATTTTCTAGCTTTTGTTTTGTATCAATTTCAAACATTTTAAAATCTATATGACGGAATAATTAAAAGTTTTAAATAAGCACCAGATAGATCAGGCTGGTTATCATAAGAAACGCTAAAAGGTTTATGATAGTGTGCCATAAAAGACAGATTAAACCTCTCACTTACGTCTAAGTCTAAACCTGTGAAAGCATTTAAACCAAACGCTGTTTTAGTATCAGCTTTAATTATAGAGTTAGAATTATTTAAAGTTCTTTCAGCTGATGGCCAGTAAAGTCCAAAGCCTAATCCAACAAAAGGAGAAAACTTATCGTAATCAAAAATCTTTGCTTTTATTCCAAAATTTGCTGATTTAGTTTTAAAAACTTGTTTCCCTATTTCAAATTTATGAGCATGAACATTTGCTATTAACTTAAACATTAAGCTTGATTTAAATTGATAATAAAGATCAAAAACAATCTTATCTTCACCTAGACTCGCATAGTCTCCAAAAAGAAACATTTGTCCAAAACCAAGACCAATATAGTGTCTTTTACCTAAAACAGATTCTTTGGCATAAGTAATGTATTGTTTTTGAATTGGTTTGGTATTCGGAGGAATAACTTTTCCCTGAGGCATTTGATTTGGAGTGGAGATTTGTTGTTTTGGTGGAGCTATAACGTTTGGTACAGGTGCTGCTATTTGAGTATTATTATGAACATGAGTTTGTGCATAACTATTGAAACAAAAAGGCCCTATCATTATTAAGATAAGGCCTAATATTTTAAAATGAATGTCTTTCAATTTTCTCTTCCTTTGATACGAACATTTAGTAAAAAAATGTTAGTTCAAAGTCTGAGGAGTTTCAATTCCTGTGTTGAGGTTATTTAAGTAGTTAGCAACATTCGCTGATGGCATTTCTACTTTCTCTTCTACAGGAGCAGCAAACTTCTCTTCTTGTGCATGGTTTCCAATATTGGCCTGCACCTCAAGAGATTTTATGTATCCAGTAAAGATTCCTTCTTGAGATTTAATAACTCTTTTCAGAAGCTCTGTATTTTCTGGGCCCTGATTCTTTTTCTCTTGATCAAAAAGTAACTGAATCTGAGTAGTATACGTAATATCTCTACCTGATTTGTTATCAATGACTTTAATTTCTCGACCGTCTCTTATAATTTGAGCGATCTCTTCTAATGTCACGTAGCAAGACTGGTGAGTATCGTATAGTTTCCTATTCTGATACCTTTTAATGATTCTCACTTTTTCCATTTGAGACTCCTTCTTTATTAAAATTTTGTTTAGACTGACCACGTAAATTATTGCAATGCAATTTACGAGGTTCGTCATAACTGTTACGCAGAGTGTTTTTAGCAACACATGGCACCTAAAGTCAACCATATGAGTCAAATATTTATGCATTGGCTTAAGTCATTGAAATTACTTGAATTTTGGGATGAAAATATTACCGAGCTGCAATAAATAGGCTTAATTTATTTCTCGGTGCTCCGATAGGTAGTTATTGGAGGGAAAAAATTGATTAAAATCTTCCCATTATTATCTACTTTAGTCTTGATTATTTCATGTAATATGACGACTTCTTGCTCAAGCTCAAAAAGAGTAAGCAAAAAATCCTTCAAAAATCCATGTATAGAGTGCTCTTCTTTTAAAGAAGGTAATGAATCTCGGTATCTTGCATCAATGAAACAAAAGTATAAAGCAGCTGATCGTTACAAAAAAGATCATATTATTAGAGATCTTTATTTTAAGGCCTCTGAGTTAGAAGATAATTATAAGTTACAAGAATCAGTATTATTTTTTGAAGCATTAAGAACTTTAGTTCCTGAAGATTCTCATCTAACTAAGCGTTATGTTTTAGGCCTTATAAAAAATGGTTCTGTTGAAAAAGCACTTGAAGAATTAGAATCATTATCTGCTTTGAAATTAGATAGTGATAATCGCTTAGATCTTGCTCACCTAAGAGCAAATGTTCATGAATCTATGGGGAATATGAAAATTGCCTCTGATATTTATGATGAAATCTTAAAGCAACATCCACAAGATGCGGATGTTTGTTTGAAAAGATCTTTTCTTGAAATGGAAAGCTCAACAGATGGAGCTATTTCAATATTAAGTAAATGTCATCAAGCAATGAGAAGGGTTGAAGATAAATCAGAGATGAGTTTTAAGATTGGTAGGCTATTTTTAGATCTCGGAAATTTAAAAGAGAGTGAAAAATACTTTTCGAGAGCCTATAAGGAATTTCCTGAAAATTCTAAATCTTTAGCAGCTCTTGGAGTAATATTAGCAGAGACTCAAAGAGCGGACAGAGCAATTAAAAAATTTAAGAATCATTTAAGGTATATACCAGATGATTACTTAATTTCTAAAAGATTAATGGATCATTATGTCTCAAAAGAGAACTATGAGTTAGCAGTTCCTTATATGGAGAAAATGGTTGATCTAAATCCTAAAGACCCTGCTGTTAAATTTAAATTAGCTTATCTTTATAGAGAATTAAACGCTTTTGATAAATCAATAGAAGCAATTAATGAAGTTCTTCCTTTTGGAATAGAGAATGATAAATCTTATTTCTTTTTAGGAGATCTTTATATTCAAAAGAAAGATTTTTCTAAAGCAGTTTCTTCTTTTGATAAGATTAAACCTAAGAGTACTTATTATAATGAAGGAAAAATGAGACAGGTAAATTTACTAAGAGATTTAGCCCTTACACCTAATAGAGAAATTGCAAGTAATATATCCCATGAGAAAAAATATCTTTTAGCTATAAAGAAAATAAAAAAAGAATCAGATCATTTGAATTTTGATCTTGATATGAATAGAGCGATTTATTGGAAAAGAAAATCAGAGTTTTCTAAAGTAATTAGTATTTTAAAAAAATTAGAGAAAAATAAAAGTTTTGGTAGAGATCATAAGTTTTTTCTTGCTTCGATGTATGAAAAAATAAACGATACTTCATCGTCAGATGGAATTATTTTAAAAATGATTAAAGACGATCCTAGTAATGCCCAAGCTTATAACTATATTGGATACTCATATATAGAGAGAAAAGAACAAGACTTAGACCAAGCAAAAGTTTATCTTGAAAAGGCCTTAAGTTTAACTCCTAATGATGCTCATATTTTAGACTCAGTAGGATGGTATTATTATCATAAAAAAGAGTATAAAAAATCACTTGAATATTTATTACAAGCTTACAGCTTAGGACTTTCTAAAGACTTTACTGTTAATAAGCATATAGGATTGAGTTATCAAAAATTAGGAAATGCTTCCAAGGCAAAAGAATTCTTTAAAAATTCCTTAACTCACGCTACCTCAGAGTCAGAAAAGTCTGAAATTGAGCAAATTCAAAAATCTTTGTCTCAAAAGATGCCAGCCTCTCTTTAATCTTTTAAGATTTACTCATGAAAATTTTTTTTATGTTTGCATTTCTTCTATCTTGTTCCCAATTACCAACGGTTAAAGAACTTCCCAAAAAAGCTATAAGCTTTCAAACTTTTAAGCAAAATGTGAATGGGTTTTGTTTAAATGCAGAAGGTAGAGCGCAAATATCAGTAGGTGAAAAAAGTTTTACTGTTAGCTATGACACTCAAACCCCTCATCAAAATAAGTTTATTCTTACGGCCTATATTCCTTTTCAAGGAGGAGAAGAGTTAATTGTTGAAAGGATTTCAGGTAATAGATATAAATTTTCAGGTGGATTTGTAGGAATGATAAAATCTAGATTTTATGCTTATGCAGATTCTAATTCAGAGTTAAAAAGAGAAGATTTAAATATATTTTTATCATCAATTGCAAAAGAAATCTTTCAGGCCATCGATTTTAAGAAAAAAAATGATACAAAGCTAAAATCTTACTTTGATCAATGGTGCGGGAAGGCACTGGGAGTAAAATGCACCAGTACTAGTGGAAACAGAGTTTTTAGTATTGAGAGCCCGAGCACTTCAGTCAGGAAAACTGAGCGTAATTTAGAGTTTATATGGAAAAACACTGATATGAATTACCAAGGAAAGGCTTACTACAGGCAAAGCTTTTTTGAACTTCTAAACCAAGGAAATCCTATTCTTTCGGCGAGACTTTTCGCTGAACAATGCCAATAAGGCACCAAAACTTGTAAGACACAAATGATTGTTAAAAGAGTGCGCTATCAGTACACTTAATGGACTAGATCTTAAAAAATCATTGAAGAGATTAGAAGGAGATTAAAATGAAGAAATTCTTTATGCCATTGGTGTTGTCTATGTTTATGATAACAACATCTTGTACAAAATCAGATTCAGCAAAAGTAAAGGCTGATGGCTCTTTAGAAAAGGTACTTAATATTGTTGTAGGTGCAAAAGTCAAAGGCTTTGACCCTAATCAAGCAAGTGATAGATATTCTGGAAACGAAGTTGCTAGAATTTATGAAGGGTTACTTCAATTTCATTATTTAAAAAGACCTTATGAGTTAGTTCCAAACTTAGCAGAATCAATGCCAGAAGTATCTTCAGATGGATTAACTTATACTTTTAAAATTAAAAAAGGTGTGATGTTTCATGATAATGCTTGTTTTCCTAATGGGAAGGGAAGAGAGCTTACAGCAGAAGACTTTGTATATTCTATTAAAAGAATGGCAGATCCTAGAGAGCAATCAAAAGGTTGGTGGCTAATTGATGGAAAAATCAAAGGATTAAATGCTTGGAAAGAAAAATCAGGAAAAGCAGACAAGACAGATTACAGTGAAAAACTTGAAGGTATTCAAGCTATTGATAAATACACTTTAAAATTTGTTTTAAGTAAACCATTCCCTCAATTTCTTTACTCTCTTGCAATGCCATTTACTTACGCAGTTCCTAAAGAAGCTGTTCAAAAGTATGGAAAAGAATTTATTAATAACCCTGTAGGGACAGGTCCTTTTATTACTGGAAAATATACACAAGCTAATAAAATTGTTTATACAAAAAATCCTAATTATAGAGATGAGTTTTATCCAACTCAAGGAGCTCCTGGAGATAAAGAAAGAGGACTTTTAAAAGATGCGGGTAAAAAAATTCCTTTAGTTGATAAATTAGTTGTAAAAATTATGACTGAAGAGCAAACAAGATGGCTTAACTTTAAAAAAGGAAAGCTTGATTCTATGAGTATTCCAACTGAAGAGTTTGCAAATGTAATGATTCCTGGAAAGGGTTTATCAGATAGTTTCAAAAAACAAGGAATTGTAGAGAGAAAGGTTGTAGGACTTGATGTTACATACAATGCTTTTAATCACGAGCATGAGCTATTCAAAAATAACAAAAAGCTTAGGCAAGCGATGAGTTCTGCTTTTGATAGAGATAGTTATAATAAAAAGTTTTACCAAGGTGTTTCATTGGCTGCTCAATCAGTAGTTCCACCAAACATTGCTGGGCATATAATGAATTTCAAAGGGCCTTATCAAAATTTTAATGTTGAACAAGCTAAAAAGTTATTAAGTGAAGCAGGTTTTCCTGATGGAAATGGGCTTCCTGAAATTACTCTTCATTATACATATTCAACGAAATCAAGACAGATGGCTGAAGTCTTCCAACAAAATATGAGTAAAATTGGTATCAAAATTAAACCAACGGGAGTAACTTGGCCTGAACTTGTAAAACTTGTAAATACAAAACAAACTATGATGTTTTCCATGGCTTGGGGAGCAGATTATCCAGATGCTGAAAACTTTTTACAACTTTTATATTCTAAAAATTCAGCTCCAGGAGCAAATGGATCAAACTACTCGAATCCTGAGTTTGATAAAATGTTCGAAAAAGCAGCTATAATGAGTGACTCGCCTGAAAGAACTGCTCTTTATGAGAAAATGTATAAGTTTGCAGCAGAAGAAGTTCCTTGGGTAATAGGATTTCACAGAGTAACTTATGGACTTATTCATGGTTGGGTTGAGAACTCAAAATCAATTGAATTTGATCATGGTATGGCAAAATATAAAAATATTAATATGGCAAAGAAAGCTGACTTACTAAAGAAACTCTAAATGCAAATATTTCAATACTCGCTAAGAAGATTACTCTACCTCATTCCAGTAATGTTAGGAGTAAGCTTCTTAGTTTTCTTCTTATTTAATGTCGTCGCTGGAGATCCAACTCCTTTATTATTAGGAAAGAATGCTTCGGCAGCTCAAGTCGCTGAATTGAGAGAGCAACTTGGCTTAAATAAATCATTTTTGGCACAATATCTTGATATTGTAAAAAGTGCTTTTACTTTTGATTTTGGAAGATCATGGGCAACTCAGCAACAAATCTCTGATATTATATCGCAAAGAGCGTGGCCCTCTTTAACATTAACTCTTCCTGCGTTTTTAATTTCATCAATTTTATCAATTTTGATTTCATTGGTAGTTTCTTTTTATAGAGGGAAAGGCTTAGATATTAGTATTAGAGTTTTATGTATTGCTTTAATGAGTATTTCAAGTCTTGTTTATATTATTATAGGTCAAAAATTTTTAGCAGCAGAGTGGGAATTGTTTGAAATCTCTGGTTATGAAGAAGGATTTCCTTATTTTGTTCCTTATATTATTTTACCAGTTATTATTTGGGTTGTTTTATCATTGGGCCCAGACATTCGTTTCTTCAGAACTGTTATTTTAGATGAGGTTTATCAAGATTACGTTAGAACCGCTCGAGCGAAAGGTTTAAGTGAAAAGGTAATTTTTCTAAGACATGTTTTAAGAAATGCCATGGTACCAATGATTACTTATTTTGTTATTCAGTTACCATTCTTAATAATGGGTTCGTTACTTTTAGAAAACTATTTTGATATTCCAGGTTTAGGAAGTGAAGTTGTAAGAGCTGCAAACTCTAATGATTTCCCTGTATTAAAAGCATTTTCAATATTATTTTCTGTCGCATACATAGTGTTTAATCTGATTACTGATATCTTATATGCAGTTGTTGATCCAAGGATAAAGTTACAATGAGAAAAGAAAGATCATTATGGAGTGATGCATTTAATAGAATAGTTAAAGATAAAATATCACTTATATCTTTAATTATTGTCGTTATTTATACCTTAATAGCTTTGCTTGTTTCTATGGGAGTAATAGCTTCTGATTGGCAAGAAATAGTAGGACCTGAGTATGCACCACCGAGTGCAGAGTATTGGTTAGGAACTGATTTTTTAGGAAGAGATGTTTTAAGAAAAACTCTTTATGGAACAAAAGTTGCTATGTCAGTAGGTTTGTTTACTTGCATGATAGCGATACCAGTAGGTATTTTTTTAGGTTCTATTGCTGGATATTTTGGTGGAATTATTGATGAGATAGTTGTTTGGTTTTATACAACCTTTTCTTCTATCCCTGGAATTATTTTATTAATCTCTATTTCTTTTGTTTTAGGTAAGGGATTAACTGCAGTTTATATTGCACTTGGTGCTACATCATGGGTACATCTTTGCAGACTTGTTAGAGGTGAAGTGATTAAGCACAAGAATCGAGATTACGTCCAAGCGGTTACTGCTATAGGGGGAGGACATTGGAAAAAACTTTTTGTTCACATTCTTCCTAATATTTTTCATATTGTAATAATTAATGCTTCGTTATTATTTCAAGTTGCGATTAAATCAGAAGTAATTTTATCTTATCTTGGAATCGGAGTTCAAGCTGTACCTAGTTGGGGGAAAATGATTGATGATGCGAGATCAGAGTTAAACAATGATGTATGGTGGCAACTTTTCGGAGCAACTATCGCGATGTTTTTTATCGTTTTAGCATTTAATATTTTAGGTGATGCTCTTCGAGATGCACTTGATCCTAAACTAAAAGGTAAGGAGTCTTAGATGTCAAAGCACCTTTTAGAAGTTAAAAATTTAACAGTTGATTTTCATACAGAAGAAGGTCTAACAAGAGCAGTTGATAATATAAGCTTTACTATTGATGAAGGAGAAACAGTTGGATTAGTCGGGGAGAGTGGTTCAGGGAAATCTGTTTCATCTCTTGCTATCATGGGACTTATCCCCAATCCTCCAGGAAAAATCACTAATGGTGAAATTTTATTTGAAGGACAAAATATAGTTGGTGCCTCAGAAGAAAAAATGAGACAACTTCGAGGAAATGATATCTCGATGATTTTTCAAGAACCCATGACTGCCCTAAATCCTGTTTTTAAGGTGGGCTATCAAATATCAGAAGCATTAATACTTCATCAAGGACTTACTAAAGCTCAAGCATGGACTAGGTCAATTGAATTGATGAATCAAGTTGGTATTCCTAATCCAAAAACTAGAGCACATGCTTATCCTCATGAATTATCAGGAGGCCAAAAACAAAGAGTTTGTATTGCAATGGCCATTGCATGTTCTCCTAAATTATTAATCTGTGATGAACCAACAACAGCTCTTGATGTGACTATTCAAAAGCAAGTTCTCGACTTAATCTTTAAGTTACAAACTGATTATAAAATGGGTGTTCTTTTTATTACTCATGATTTAGGTGTTATTGGTGATATAGCGGATGATGTTCTAGTTTTGTATAAAAGTAAGCTTGTTGAGCATGATAATGTGAAGAAAATTTTCACTAATGCTGTTCACCCTTACACAAAAGGACTTTTGTCTTGCCGTCCAGGAGTTAAGCATAACCCAAAAAGATTATTAACTGTTAGTGACTATGTTGATAAAGATGGAAAAGAAAAAAAGATTCCAGCAGATGCTCTTGAACCTTTTGAAAAGTCTTTTAATTTTCCAGAAGACAAACACCCAAATCTTTTAGAAGTAAAAAATTTAAAAGTATACTATCCAATTAAGGCTGGTTTTTTTAGGAAAACGATTGGACATGTAAAAGCTGTTGATGATGTCAGCATGACGATTAAACGTGGAACGACCTATGGTTTAGTTGGGGAATCTGGATGTGGAAAAACAACTTTAGGTAGATCTATTCTTAGGCTTGTAAATGCAACTGAAGGTTCTATTCATTATGATGGAAAAGATATACTTGATCTAAATACAAATGAAATGAGAGAGATGAGATCAAAAATGCAAATCATTTTTCAAGATCCATACTCCTCTTTAAATCCTAGAATGACTATAGAACAAATTTTATTAGAACCAATGCAGATTCATGGAGTTGGTGTTAATAAAAAAGAGAGATTAGAGATAGCAAAATCTTTAATTGATAGAGTGGATCTAGAACAAAACCATTTAATGAGATATCCTCATCAATTTTCTGGAGGACAAAGACAAAGAATTGCAATTGCAAGATCTCTTGCTTTGAATCCTGAGTTTATAGTGTGCGATGAATCAGTTTCAGCTCTAGATGTCTCTGTGCAAGCTCAAGTGTTAAATCTTTTACAAGATCTTCAAGACGAAAGAAACCTAACCTATATTTTCATTTCTCATGATTTAAGTGTAGTGAACTATATCTCTGATTATGTTGGAGTTATGTTTCAAGGAAAGATTGTTGAATATGGAACGGCAAAAGAGATTTATAAACATCCTCAAATGGCCTATACCAAGAATTTACTATCAGCGATTCCAAAAGGAATTCCCAAATCGTTGTAATTTCAATGAAGTAAGTTGCTAAAATCACTTGTCAAAACTCATGAAAATCGATAATTTCTCTAATACACGTTATCTAATTGCCCGCGTGGTGGAATTGGTAGACACGCTAGACTTAGGATCTAGTGCGAAAGCGTGGGGGTTCAAGTCCCTCCGCGGGCACCATTTGATTTTTATACATTTTTACTGACTTGTTTAAATCAACTATTGCTATTTTTGACCAAGTTTATCCTGTCATT